>DASSBC010000035.1:0-164921 GCA_035699125.1 Anaerolineales bacterium | reverse complement strand
TGTCATCTACAAAGTGAACAACGTCTTCACCAGCTTCAGTGAGATGATGGCGTTGCCCAACAGCCAACTGGACACCACCTACTGGTTCCCCTGGTACAACAACCTCGGCCTCGACACCCAGCTCCGCTTCGGCGTCCCGTAGATTCACTCCTGTTAAAAGGATTAGCCCGCCATTTTCATGGTGGGCTTTTTCTTCTGCGCGTGAGCCAATTACCTCAATATAAAACTCAACAACTGTCTGTTCACTTCATCAGCTTCTTCCCGCTGCACCCAGTGTGTTGCGCCCGGGTAGAACACGAGGTTCCCATCTTCACAGTAATCCAGGCTTGGGCGCGCCATACGGCGTGAGAGCGCAAAGTCCTGCACACCCCATAAGATCAACGTGCGGATGTGCACCTGCATGTCATTCGATATCTCTGGTTGGTAGCGCGCCGCAGCGCGGTACCAGTTGAGCATGGCCGTCATCGCTCCGGGCTGTGACCAGGCTTCCTTGTACATGGCAATGTCTTCATCTGTGAACGCGTTGTCCCTGCCATTCCTCAGCATACCGTTGGCGATAACAGCCCAGTTGCCTGCGCGCAGGATCGTCTCCGGTAACCAAGGCAGCTGAAAGAATAAGGCATACAGGGAGCGACGCATTTGTTCAAAATCACGTCGTAGAAACCGCCACATAACAGCAGGATGCGGGACATTAATAATCCCAAGCCGATGAAGCTTTTCCGGATATTTGATGGCCAGCATCCAGGCAACCAGTGCACCAAAGTCATGCCCGACCAGATTGACCTTTTCATAATCCAGCGCTTTGATCAACCCTGCAATATCTTCCACTAACGTATCAAGACAATATGCTTTTATGCCTTTGGGTTTGTCGCTCAAGTTATAGCCGCGCTGGTCGGGGGCGATGACGCGGCAATCTGCCGCGCTGAGAGCAGGGATCTGTCGAATCCAGCACCGCCAATTTTCAGGGAATCCATGCAGCAGGAGAACAGGCACGCCGCTTTTCGGTCCGGCTTGCACCACGTGCAGGTGGATGCCGTTTGTTCGTATCTTACTATGTTCCAAATCCATGGGGAAATGATCTTCCAATCGCCTGTGATTGTAACAGACAAAGAATTCTAAGTAAATTTTAATCTTCCCCTTGACAGAGTAGAACAAGTGTTCTACATTGCATCTACCAAAATCTTGCCCCTTATTCTGGAGAAAACACATGACGAAGGAAAACTACTTATACAGAGGCAATGTCCAAATCTATTTGCAGGGTGAAAATGCTCTCACGCCCGCTGCCTCCAAACCGCGTGGCGACCAGATCGCCTGGTTTATCGGCTCAAAGAAGTCCAAGCTCCTGATCCGGGACTTTCGCCGGGCGCCTATTCACGCCGCGCATCACGCCCGTACCGGTCTGGAGGGTTCCGAGTTTGTCGATGCGTTCAACCAGCCTGCGTATGCGGAGGTGTCGGTCTCCGAGAGAGGCAATGAACCGGAAAAGATCGAGATCAACCTGCGACCCACAAATAAAAGCGACGATTTTCCTGTGTTGTGGCTGGGGGTATTGAATGATGCCATGATGCCCATGCTCGACATCGAATGGGAGATCCTGCGTCCGATCAATGCGGAGAGGATCGCCTTTACGGCAATGGTGAGGTTTGATCGAAACGAGACGGCAATCGCAAATTCGAGTTGATCCGCATTACCGCCTGATACTATCTGCGCCGCACATACCCTGCGCGGCGCAAGTACTTTAAAGAAGGAATAAGCAGGGTTAATAACTCCCTTTAAAATAGGCATGGATCAGATCGGAGATATCTTCCGTAGTGTGTTGGCGCGCGATGGAGAAGAAGTCGTAAGCAGTGGCGCGCCCGCGTCCATAACGAGACGTATAGTCTTGTAGGAAGCCAAAGAACGCATCGTCGCCCATGCGATAATTCAGGGCTTCGAGAAAGTTTGCGCCGTTAAGATAGGATGCATTGACGTAGGCACGGAAGGTCTGGGGCTCATAGATGTTTGTATCCACATATCCTGAGGGACCAAACCAGTTGACACGGAAGTTCCACCACCAATCGGCAGAATTGGGATAGATGAACTTGTAAAAGATCGCCTCGCTATAGACTGACATGGATTCATCTAGCCAGGGTTCCATTGCCTGGTCGCTGCCTACCAGCCCAAACCACCACTGGTGCGCGATCTCATGCACACCGATCGCCACCAAGTTGCTGCGCGCCGAGCCATCGTATTCGTTATAGAACTTGGTTGCCAGGAACACGAGCCCGTCGTATTCCTCTCCGTCATTGAGATCTGCCTGGATGATACTCAGACTGCCATACGGAAATGGACCAAACTTTGCTTCGAAGATTCCCACTGCGCGTACCGCGGCGTTGAGAATCGCCGCGCCCTGCGTTTCATACCCGGGATAATAATATGCCCGGATCTGCGCGGCACCCGCAGCAGCATCGTACACGAGGAACTGGTCGCTGGCTGACACGGCAAACGTACGCGCCCCGGAAAGGCGGTAACGATTCCATTCTCCGTTGGGCTCAGGGTCAGAGACTCCGCTTGTTGCCAGGACGACATCCGGCTGTGTGATCCGTATATTCACTTCGAAATCCGCGGCGTCATACGCGAGATGCTCGCCCATCCCGCCGGGCTCGTGCAGCACCCAGCCCTGCCCCATCACATAAGGCACCACAAACGGATACCAGTCCGTCAGATTGACCTGGTCCACATCGAACCCATAAGGGTGCTCTTTGATCTTCGCAGGGATGGAAATACGGAACCGCATGGTCAGTGTGATTTGTGCGCCGGGCGCGAGCCCCTGCGATAGATAGACAGTGAGCTGTTGACCGCTGAGGTCATAGTTCAACGGGCTGCCATCACGCATGAGGTTCTCCAGCGTAAAGCCGTCTCGAAGATTAGGCTGGACTGCCAGCACCAGCTCGCCGAGCGCGACACCAGTCTGATTGGTATAGCGGATTGTTTCGTCCACACCCAGCTCATGACCCGAGTAATCCAGCAGTGCATACAGGGTATATTGCGTTCGGGCGGAAGCCGCCGGCGCCGTGGGCGAGGCGAGAGTGGTAGCAGTGAATTCCAGGGTGGGAAGTGGCGTGTCGGTTGGTGGGAGATGCGTAAAGGTGGAAACGAGAGTCGGCGACTCCGGCGTTATCTCGGCGGGCTGGAACGGTGTGGGGGTAAGCGAGGCGTCCGGGTTCGGGGTGACAAGCACAAGTCCCGGCGAGATTCCAAGCGCTGTCGGAAGAGAGCAAGCGGTAGTCAACCAGAGCAGGAGCGCCAATCGAAGAGTGAGTTTCATAGCGTTGTTGAAAAGACCTTACTCGTGCGCTTCGATTGCAAAGCACGCCGAGCCAAATAACTAATAGGTATTCTTAAAATATTCGATCAGTAATGCGGTAATATCTGCCGCGGTGGTTTCGCGGAATACACGGAAAAAGTCCGCGCTGGTCACTTGTTTGCCCACCGATTGGTTGTAGTAATTCTTGAGAAAGGTGAAGAAGATCTCATCGCCCACCTGCTCGCGCAGGTCCTCAAAGAAGCGCGCGCCCGTGAGATAGACCTTGTCCCAGTATGGGCGCTGACCACCACCATCGTAAATCGTTGTGTCCACATAGCCTGCCTGCTGGAACTCGAAGTAGCGATACCCCCACCACCAATCTACAAACTCGGGGTAGACCGTTTCGTAATAAATGCGCTCACTGTATGTGGAAAGCGCTTCATCCAGCCACGGCTCAAGCGCCTGGTCATTGGCGACCGCGTCGAACCACCATTGATGCGCGGTCTCGTGGGCGGCGATCGTTACAAGATAATTCTTGGGTGTGCCATCATACAGGTTGAAGTAATCGCGGCTGATGAAATACAATCCTGAGAATTCCATGCCGTCGTTGAAGTCACCCTGCACGGCCGAGAGGGTTTTATGCCGGTAGGGACCAAAGCGCTCGCTGAAGGTCTGCATCGCTTCGACTGTTGTGCGCAGCATTGCCTGACCAGGCGCGTCATACAAGCCGAAATAATAACTATAGACCGTAACATCACCAATTGTTTGCTGTGCGACTTTGAAGTGATCGCTCATGGAGAGGGCAAACGTCCGCCCGGCTTGCAGAACGAAGTGCCGACTGACGACTGCATCGGGCTCAGGAGTTGATTCCGTTACTGTTCCAACGTCTGCTCCCGAGGATGCCACCTTGGGATTCGCTCCATCCGTAAATGTGACTGTGACGTCGAAATCCGCGAGATCATACATCAGATGCTCGCCATAAAACCAGGGGTTATGCAAAATCCAGCCCTGCCCCGGGATGTACGGCACGACAAACGGATACCAATCCACGAAGTTGACCTGTTTCTCGGAATAGCCGAAAATCTGCGGGCGGATGTCATTGGAGGCATTAATATAGGCTTGCATTGCCGGTAGAATCAGGCCATAGGCGATATCGATTGTGAGTATGCCGCTGGGAAGCAGAGGCTGGGGTAATTGGATCTCGAGTCGTTGGTTGAGATTCTCAAGGGCGTAATTGGTAACCGGTTGATCGTCGATTGTGATGGATTTGAGGCTGAACCCGCCACTCCACAGGTTTGGCTCAACGGCAAGCACCAGATTAGTGAGTGTTTCGCCCGTCCAATTGGGATAGAGAATTCTTTCAGTCACGTCGGCAACCTTTGCCGTGTAATTCAATTGCATATCAAGCTGGTACTGCGGGCGGCCCAGCGCAGGTGGCAGAGTTGGCACTGGCGTCGGCGTTTCTGTGGGCAGCGATGGGTCCGTCGGCGGGACGTCGGTGGGAGGAGGCAGAGGCGTTGCCGTAAAAACCGCGGGGGTAGGAAGCTGGGAGGAGCAGGCAATGAGGAAGGCGAGGGGTATATAGCAAGTAATAATTTGAATGAGGGTCTTGCGTGGAAAGTGGGGCATTGGGGTATTTTACCGCTTGTCTCTTGAAAAGCGCTTCTTGTATTAACGATAAACCCTCCCGCCGGGTTCCCTAAGGAAAGGGCGGGAGGGGGGAGGTTAGGTAGTTTCTAATTCAAAGTGTCAGGGGGAGGGCATGCCAAATCGTAGCTGGGTATCCAAGCCCAAATTGTTGTACCACGGGAACCAATAAGTGGTATCTACCTGACTGTTTGGCAACGCCATCATTTCCGAGAAGCTGGTCTGGACTCCCTGCACACTGTAGATCACGCGCTGCGCGGCGACGATGTTCTGGTCGCTGACGATCTGCACCGGACCGTCGTTAACTAGGTAGCTCAAGCGAGTGCTCGCACCGACTCCCAAGACGATCCCCTCGGCCGGCGTTACCTCGTTCCCTGCGATGAAGACATGCACGGTGGCTGTGCTGCCGCTGACGTTCCCAATGCGCAGCTGTGTATCTAACAAGCCCGCATTGTTATACCAGGGCAGCCAGTAGGTTGTGTCTAACTGGCTGTTCGGCAGCGCCATCATTTCCGAGAAGCTGGTGTAGTTGCCCTGGACTTTGTAAATCACTCGCTCTGCGGCAACAATGTCCTGATCGCTAATAATCTGCACCGGGCCATTATTGATGCCATCAAAGCTGAGTCGAGTGCTATCGCCTCCTTCCAGTGTGAAGGGACTGCCTTCCATCTCCTCCCCGGCGATCAGGACCTGCACGCTGGCTGTAGTCGTCGTGACGTTCGCAATCCGCAACTGGGTATCCAGCCCGACATTGTTGTACCAGGGTAGCCAGTAAATCTTGTCCAGCTGGCTCGCGGGTAATGCCATCATCTCTGAGAAGCTCGTCTGAACGCCCTGGACGGTGTAGATCACGCGCTCGGCAGCGACGATATCTTGATCGCTGACGATCTGCACCGGGCCGTCGTTCACGGGGTAACTCACCCGCGTACTCTCCCCGGCTAGCAGAGTGATACCTTCGGCAGGAGTCACTTCATTTTCTCCAATGAAGATGTGCACCGTCGCCGTGGAATCCGTGACGTTCGCAAACCGAAGCTGGGTGTCCAGCCCGGTATTGTTATACCAGGGCAGCCAATAAGTATTGTCCAGCTGCGCATTCGGCAAGCCCATCAGCTCCGAGAAGCTGGTGTACACTCCCCGGACTTTGTAGATCGCGCGTTCGGATGCCACAATGTCCACATTGCCTTCTATTTGAACGGGTCCGTCACTAACCCCTGCAAAGCTCTGGCGCCTAATTTCGCCTGGCGCCAGCCCGAAAGGACTATCCTGCATTTCCTGATCGGCGATGAATACGCTCGCGGTGGACGGCGCAGCGCTGACGGTGAAGGATTGTTGTACCTGCGTGGCTGGCAGGTAGCTTTCATTACCTGCCTGGTTGGCGTTGATTACACAAGTGCCCGCCCCAATCAAGGAGACTTCGCCGGCATTGATTGTGCAGACCGAGGCGGCGCTCGCGTCGATCGTAAAATCTACCGGCAAGCCGGATGTGGCGGTCGCGGCTGGCGAATAAGTTGCTCCGCCGACTTCGGCATTGGTTGGCGCCGTCGAGGTGAAACTGATCGTCTGTGTTGAGCGCGTATCGGTTGCGACATTTAGATAGCCGGCTGTCAGGGCGAAGAAGGTGTCGTTGGTGAAGGTAGCTGCGGAGGCGGAGGAACCCCAGGTCCCGTTGATCGTGCCGAGATTCCCAAGCGTGAGGCTATTCACGCCAAGGTTAGAACCGGTGATCGCGGCCCTTGCCGTCCCGGTAGGAGCAATAGTCAGGTTGTTGGTCGTTAAGGTTGAATCGTCCGGCATGGTGACAGATTTATCACCGGAGCCACTTAAGATCAGATTGGAGTAAGTCGTAGGAATGACTGTCTGATCTCCAGCGCCGTTGTAATTGACTGTGTTTCCGGGAGCGGTCACCGTTAGCGTCGAAATGTTAGGTGGCGTGCCAAGAGCGCTGATGTTAAGTACGCTGGTCGCGGTGGCATTATTGAACGCTGTAATGGTGCCTGAACTTACAAGGTTTACGACACCACCGGCGTTATTGGTGATCCCGGTGAGAGTTCCCGTACCGTTGAGATGGATGGTGCCCGTGTTGGTGAAATTCGCCAGGGGGGTGGAAATTGGACCTGCGCCGGTTTTGTTCAACGTTCCCGCGTTGTCAAGTGCATTAATGGAAGCATTGCCAGCCAGGTTAAGTGTACCGGAAGCGCTATTGGTCAACTTGCCTGTCCCGAGGAGAGTCGTTCCGACGGTCAGCGTGCCGTTATTGGTATAGGTTCCCGTGACCGTAACCAGAGCGATCGAAGTGCTCGTCGTTCCCTCGATCACCTTGCCCGCACCGCCAAAGGCATGGATAGCTGTGGCAGACGTGGTGAACAGGCTGGCATCATTCGTGAAGTCATCGAAGAAGCCGTAGGTGTTGTTCACACCGTTACCAGCAGTTGCCTCATTCCAGACGGCGCCGCTCTGGAGAGTCACAGCACCCAGGAATTTCATCGCACGCGATGTGCTATCGGTAGAGCCGAAGTTGATCGTGCCGGCGATCAAGGTCTCACTGTCCACGGTGAGATCTTGCAGGATGTTCGCTGTCCCTCCACTGTTGACAGTCAAGGAGGAAGCCGTATAGGTTCCCTCCCCGCCCGCATTTAGGGTCCCACCGCTGTTGACTGTTATGATCCCGAACGCCGCGCCCTCATCCGCCGTAACCGTCCCATCGACAGTGAGCGTATCGAAAGAAGTCCCAGCGCTGGAAACTACGAGTGTGCCGCCCGCGTTGACCGTTACGGTCGCTGCTTGGTTCACAGGATTGGCATCGATCGTCACAGTGTGAGTATCTGCGATGATGGCATGGTCTGCGGGGCCCACGCCCTGCGCAAGATAAGAAATGTCTGTATGAGCCGCAACTGCCGAGCTCACCAATGTCAACTCGGTGTCGCTTGTGATGGAAGCGACGGTTCCGATCTGTATATCAGTTGTCGTCCAAAGGATGTTGCCGACGCTCAGTTCCGTTAGGAAAGCGGTCCCCGTACCTGTCACCGTTGTGCTCCCCAGCGGGACGCTGATCGTGCCCGAGCGCTGTGTCTTAGGCCAGGCCGTCGCCTCCCAGGTGCCGGACGCTACGCTAGTGATATCCAGGCTGGCGGCATTTGCCAGGAAGGCAGGCAGCGCCGCAAACAGCATCATCACTATCGTAAAAAGGGCAACTGCTCTATTCATCAGTATTTTCGTGCCGATTTTTGTACCCATAATTCTCCTTGGTTTTAATCACACACTGGAGGGACTCCCGTCAGCAGCAATGCATTCGATATAGACAGAGTTACTTCCCTTTACGCTTTGGATGAAAACCGCATCCCCCATAAAAGAAGGCAGCTTATTATCCTTACAAATATCGTATGTTTAGAACGTTAAAATATCATTAAGATTTACTTTTCAAATCAGGCTCCCGCTATAAATAAAAAATCACTCGCTGTTATGAGGCGGAAGTGAGGATTCATCATAAGCCTTTCGCTAAAATCGTTTGACAAAAATCGCCAGATCATCGCCCTCTGTGTAGAAATCCTTGATGGTCGCCTCCAGGGCATACCCCATGCCAGAATAGAACTTTCGGGTGGACTCGTAGTGAGGCGTCCCGGAGGTTTCTGCAATCAGCATGCGCCCGCCTGCTTTGCGCACTTCTTCTTCGCAGGCTGTCAGCAACCCGCGTCCGACTCCGTTGCGGTGCGTCCTTGAGTCGACGGCGATCCAGTACAAATCGAACACGCCGTCAGCGAGGTCACGCGGACCGTAACAGGCAAACCCCAGCACGCGCCCTTCCTCGCGATCGACGATAAAGTTATATCCGCCTACCACCGGCCCGGTGACTAGGTACTCTTCCCACAAATCTGCCACACATTCAACCTCCTCCTGGCTAAAAACACCCGCTCGTGCGGCAATATCCTGAATTTGTGGACCGTCTGCTTCGGTTGCAGTGAGGATCATACATTACATCCTTTGCGCTCGACGATTGTGTCGAGGTCGTCTACGTATAGCACTTGAAGGTTATTTTCCTTTTACAGCTTCGCCGCTGTTCCAGCGACGGTCAAATCCGGTAAATTATCTAGTACTCTGTGATTTTCGGCAAGCCTTGTAACGGGTGATGTTAGGATGATTTTCGTACACAAAAGGGACGGCGACGGTTCCGTGTACAAAAAGTGTATCTTATAATTGATTTGTGCCCACTCCGGTTTTAGCGACCAAGCTTTACATCCCTCCGACTCGAACACAACTTGTGCCGCGCCCACGACTGATCGAGAAATTGAACGAAGGCTTGCAGCCCACGCCAGGCATGACTCTGATCTCTGCACCTGCAGGCTTTGGGAAAACCACGCTGGTCAGCAATTGGCTGAGCAATGTGCGCTGGGGCACAGCACAAAAAACCACGATCGAAATTCAAAGATCTAAAATCCAACGTCAAGTGGCTTGGTTATCCCTCGACGAAGGAGACAACGATCCGGCGCGCTTTCTCTCCTATCTCATTGCGGCGCTGCAAGGGATCGCACCGGATCTCGGGACGGACCTGTCGGGAATCCTTCAATCTACGCAGCCACCGCCGACCGAGATGGTCCTTACGACCCTGCTGAACGAAATCACGACCATCCCGAATCGTTTCGTCCTCGTCCTGGACGATTATCACACGATCGATTCCAAGCTGGTGGACCATGCTCTTATCTTCCTGATTGAGCATCTACCCCCTCAGATGCATCTGGTCATCGCCACGCGTGAGGACCCGGACCTGCCCCTTGCAAGGCTACGCGCCCGGGGTTACCTGACCGAACTGCGCGCGGCTGACTTGCGTTTTACGTTCTCCGAAGCTGCCGAGTTTCTGAACCAGGTCATGGGATTGACACTCCCGGCCGACGATATCGCCGCGCTCGAAAGCCGCACCGAAGGCTGGGTTGCCGGATTGCAATTAGCGGCGATTTCCATGCAAGGGCAGAGGGATGCCGCGGGTTTCATTCAATCCTTCACGGGCAGCCATCGTTTCGTTCTGGATTATCTGGTCGAGGAAGTCCTCGCGCAGCAGCCTGAGCAGATCCAGGAATTTTTACTGCACACATCGATTCTGAATCGCATGTGCGGTTCCTTATGCGATACGGTCCTATCTGCACCGCCGGGTTCCGGGCAGAAAACCCTGGAGTATCTTGAGCGCGCGAACCTGTTTATTGTTTCTCTGGACAATGAGCGGCGCTGGTACCGCTATCATCATCTCTTTGCTGAGCTGCTGCGGCAGCGACTGCACCATATCGCCCATTCCTCTGCAGCATGGGGTGGTGCAGATAACCTGTTGAATGAATTGCATATCCGTGCCAGCAAATGGTTTGAAGAACATGGGCTGCAGATGGAGGCGTTCCAGCATGCAGCTGCCGCCCATGACATCGAGCGTGCCGAGGAGCTGATAGACGGAAGGGGAATTCCACTGCATTTCAGCGGTGGTGTGATTCCAATCCTGAATTGGCTGGAGTCGCTGCCAAAACAAGTAAAAGATGCTCGGCCTGCTTTGTGGTGGAGGCATGCGGCGATGTTGCTGATTAACGGTCAAACTCTCGGCGTGGAAGAGAATCTACAAGCCGCGGAAGCTTCTGTCGCGAATATTCTGCAAGGGGCTGAGCCAGACAACAAGACTCGAAACCTGATCGGGCAAATTGCGACTGCAACCGCAACGCTGGCACTCACCCGCTATGATGTGGAGACCATGCTTGCCCAGTCCCACCGTGCTCTGGAATACTTATCTTCGGAAAATTCCTTTACCCGTGCAACCGCCAACTGGACTCTGGGATACGCCCACACCCTACTGGGAGACCGCGCCGCCGCCCGACGAGCATTCACGGAGTCCATTTCCTTAAGCCAGAGATCCAGTGCGATGTTCAGCCTGATCCTGGCAACGATCGGCTTGGGTTTGATCCAGGAGATGGACAACCAGCTCCATCAAGCCGCCGAGACGTATCGGCGCGTTCTGGAATGGGCGGGCGATCACCCACAGCAGATCATCAACGAAGCGCATCTGGGTCTGGCGCGTGTATTGTATGAATGGAATGATCTGGAGGCTGCCGAGCATCATGCTTACCAGAGCCTGCAACTGGCGCAGCAATATGAAAGTATCATCGACCGATCCATGATCGCGGAGGTCTTTCTCTCTCGCCTGAAACTGGCGCAGGGAGAGGTAGACGCCGCAGCCGCGATCCTGACGAAGACCGACGAGTCTGCTCGTCAGCACAACTTCATATACAGGATGCCCGAAATTACTGCCGCCCGGGTGCTGACGTTCCTTCGACAGGGCAACATGGCAGAGGCTGCTCACCTTGCGGAGACGTACGCTCTGCCTCTCAGTCAGGCGCGGGTCCTGCTGGCACAAGACGACCCCTCCACAGCGCTGGGGATATTAACCACATACCGCCAGCAGGTAGAGTCAAGGAATTGGCAGGATGAACGACTTAAGACAATAGTCCTGCAAGCTATGGCTCACTCGATGCAAGACAGCCGGGAGGATGCGTTGCACCTGCTCTGCGAGGCACTCGACCTGGGAGAACCAGAGGGTTTCATTCGAATCTTCATCGACGAAGGAAGACCGATGACACAGTTGTTATCTGAAGCTGCTCGCCAGGGAATTCTGCCAGACTATGTTTCTAAGCTATTGGCTGCGTTTGAATCTGAAGCGCAAACGCGTGAAGACAAATCTTCTATACCCAACAGGCAGTTATTGGTCGAGCCACTGAGCCCGCGCGAATTCGAGGTCCTGCAACTCATTGCGCAGGGACTCTCCAATGATGAGATCAGCAAACGGCTCTTCTTAGCGCTGGATACCGTGAAAGGGCACAATCGCAGAATTTTTGACAAACTACAGGTTCAAAGGCGCACAGAGGCAGTAGCACGTGCCCGCGAGTTGGGTTTGTTATAGAGTGAAGCTGAATTCTTGACAAACTTGATATAAAGAATGAAGGATGGGGGACGGAAAACTGCGTTCAATTTCTACAACAGTGAAACAACACCTCGAATAACACTTTCGTGTCTAAACCACACTTCAATCCATAGATATACTGCCTCTACCCAGAACAGAAAGAGGAACGATTGATGGATATCTACGAGGTGCTATACACGACCCGCGCCATGCGGCGGCTAAAGCCGGACCCGATTCCCTATGAGGCGCAAGCTCGCATCCTGGATGCTGCCATTCGCGCGCCCCATATCGGCGAGGGGTGGCGATTTATCCTGGTCGACGACCCGGAAATCAAGTCACAGCTCGCGCCGCTCTATCGGCAGGGATTTGAGCGCATGATTGGTGGGCGACCCGAAGAATTATTTGCCGAGGTGATACAGACAGATACACAGATGGGCAAGACCGTCCGGTCGGGTCTCCACCTGGTGAACCATTTTGCCGACGTCCCGTTGCTTCTGATGGGATTCGGTCGCACTCGCGACGGCGCCGGAGTCTATCCGGCGCTATGGAGTGCGATGCTGGCAGCTCGCGCCGAGGGGATCGGCTCCACGCTCACCGGCTTCTTGCAGTCTTACTTTGCAAGTGAAGTGATGGAGATCCTTCAGGTTCCAAAAGATGCTGGCTGGTACTTGCATGGGGTTGTGGTCATGGGCTACCCGAGCGGCCGCTGGGGAGTCGGGGCTCGCAAACCGGTCCACGAAGTCGCGGCGCGCAATAGCTGGGAGGGAGACCTGGGCTTCGCGGTGCCGGAGGCCTTATGGCGGAAGTGATTGATTTCAGCCAACCACCGATCTATCAGATCAGAGTCAAGAGCCATTTAGGTCCTGAGTGGACAGATTGGTTCGAGGGATTGACCATCACCCTGGAAGAGGATGGGAGTACCCTGCTCACCGGCCCTGTGCTTGATCAGGCTGCTTTATATGGGTTGCTGAAAAAAGTGCGAGATTTGGGGGTTTTATTGGTCTCCGTCAATCCAATCGACTTCCATGCGAATCAGCTTCAGACAGGCAGGAAAAAATGAGTACAGAAAAATTAGGAGATATACAAATGACAACCCGTACCGTCTTCACCTCACCCCTTGTTACCGCAAGACTCGCAGGATTCTTTTATCTGTTACAGGTCCTGGTATTCATTTCCTACAGCTTGATTCTGCCAGAAGATCCGTCAGCAACGATCAGCGTTCTCAGGAGTTCTGAATCTCTATTCCGTCTCGGGATTGTCGGTATTTTGGTCGGACAGATCGTTGGCATAGTGTACGTTCTACTGTTGTACAAGCTACTCAAACCCGTCAATAATAGCGTTGCCACGCTGATGCTTGTATTTGCTCTCATGGTCCCGCCACTCACGATGCTCAACGAGCTGACTCACCTGAGCGTCCTGCAATTCTTAGGCGGAGCGGAGTACCTGAATGTATTCACAACAGGGCAGTTGGAGGCACTGGCATCCGTTTTTATTCGCTTGCACGACGGGGGGACGAACATCGCTTTCATTTTCGCCGGTCTTTGGTTACTTCCCCTCGGATATTTGGTTTTCCAATCCCGATTCCTCCCTCGAATTCTGGGTGTCTTGTTGGTCCTTGCCGGTTTGGGTTATTTCGCATACGCGTTTGGGTCGCTTCTTTCAGCCGACTACAATCTGGATCTTGTTTTGCTTACAGGCTTGGCAGAAGTATTGTTCCTCTTGTGGCTCTTGATCAAAGGTGTAAACACGGAGCGCTGGCAGGCGCGCGCACTTGAGTCTATGTAAGCGCAGAGATAAGATATGAAAGATAGACGTTCGCGCTCTATGATGCAACCTGATGAGATAAAGCTTCGTAAACGATTCTAAAGGAAACTCATGAAAGCAATTCTGTTCCCCAAATATGGCTCGCCGGATGTATTGCGCCTTGCAGAAGTAGCAAAACCGGAACCTAATGAAAATCAGGTACTGGTAAAGGTAGTCGCGGCGGCGGCAAACCCGTTGGACTGGCATCGCATGCGAGGCGAACCATTCATTGCACGTCTGGGAGAGGGACTTCTCCAACCCAAAGACCCCAGGCTGGGCGCGGACATCGCGGGGCGAGTCGAGGCTGTTGGTGCGAATGTCACCGAGTTCAAGCCCGGCGATAAAGTGTTCGGCGCTGTGGGCGCAGGCGGGTTTGCCGAGTACGTGTGTACTCGTGAAAAAAATCTGGCATTGAAGCCGGACAATATATCGTTTGCGACAGCTGCCGCGGCGCCGGTTGTGGGATATACTGCCATACAAGGCTTTCGCCATACAGGCGGCATACGCCCAGGGCAAAAGGTTCTGGTCAATGGCGCAGCAGGAGGAATCGGTACATTTGCTGTGCAGTATGCTAAATCATGTGGGGCAGAAGTCACTGGCGTATGCAGCACCAGGAATCTGGAGCTGGTACGCTCGATCGGCGCAGACCATGTCCTTGATTACACACGAGAAGATTTCACGCGAACCGGGAAGCAATATGATCGAATCTATTGCGCCATCGGAAATCGGACGGCATTTGATTATCGGCGCGCATTAAAGCCACACGGAATCTGCGTCATTGCCGGGTTTACCTCGTTGCCTCTTTTATTTGGTAATATGATCTTGGGCCCCCTGGTCTCGAAACGCGGGGATAAGACAGTCGGCGGGATGGGAATGTCGAATGCAAATAAAGAAGATTTGCTTTCCATCAAAGAACTTCTTGAAACAGGCAAGGTGGTCCCCTTTATCGACCGATGCTACGCGCTGAATGAAACAGCGCAAGCCCTCCGCTATCTAGAAACGTTACATGCCCGCGGCAAAGTCATCATCACAGTGGAATAGCGCGAGAATGTTTTTGAAGGAATGCTCATGAAAGCAATCGTTTGGACGAAATACGGACCACCGGATGCGCTGCAACTTAGGGAGGTAGAAACGCCAACTCCCAACGAAAATGAAGTCCTGATCAAAGTCCATGCCGCAGCCGTCTCCCAGGCAGATACAGAGTTCCGAAGGCTCAAACTGCCCCTGCTGTTTGCGCTCCCCCTGCGGCTTTACATCGGCTTCCTAAAGCCAACCCGAAAGACGATCCTTGGAACGGAGTTCGCCGGAGAGATCGTATCTGTGGGCAAAAACGTAACGAGATATAGGCTGGGTGACCAGGTGTATGGATATACCGGTCTTGGGATGGGAACCTATGCAGAATACCTGTGTTTGTCTGAGCAGCCTTCTGCGCTGGCTAGCGTCATGGCGATCAGACCAGCCAATGTAACGTACACGGAAGCTGCCGCCGTACCTTTCGGTGGCATCGAAGCCCTGCACTCTCTGCGGCAAGCCCATATCCAGCGCGGGCAAAAAATGCTGATTGTCGGTGCAGGCGGGAGTATCGGGACGTTTTCAGTCCAGCTTGCAAAGCACTATGGAGCGGAAGTGACAGGCGTGGACCATACAGTGAAACTGGACATGCTGCGCTCCATTGGCGCCGATCATGTCATGGATTACACCAGGGAAGACTTCACCAAAAACGGTCAGACCTATGACGTCATCTTGGATACCATCGGCAAAAGCCCGTTTTCACGTAGTTTACGATCCCTAAAGGAACATGGAATCTATCTGAACGCGAACCCGGGACTATTCGGTGGGATTTGGATGCGATGGTTTTCGAAGAATATCGGCAAACACGTCATTACCTGGACAGCCGGCTATACGGTCAAGAATTTACTTGCCGTCAAAGAGCTTGTTGAGTCCGGAATCATTAGACCTGTCATCGATCGAATCTATCCATTGGAGCAGACCGCCGAGGCACATCGCTATGTAGACTCCGGGCGTAAAAAAGGAAATGTCGTCATCACGATGGTGGGGTCCTGATGAAAGCAGTTGTGCGTTATCAGTATGGCTCACCAGATGTTCTGAAGCTTGCAGAGGTGGAAAAACCAACGCCATCCGGCGATGAAGTTCTGATCAAAATACATGCCGTGTCCATCAATGGCTCAGACCGGGAAGGACTCATTGGGAAACCATTGTATGCCCGTATAGGTGGCTTTCGAAAACCCGGCTACCCGATCCTCGGCTCGGATATCGCCGGGCACGTGGAGCGAACTGGGAAGACCATTACGCAGTTTCGACCGGGAGATGAAGTTCTTGGGGAAATTCCGGGCTATCACGGCGGATTTGCGGAATATGCCTGCGCTCCCGAAAAGACTCTGATAAAGAAGCCAGAGTCCTTAACGTTCGAGGAAGCAGCAGCCATTCCACAAGGGGGGATGCTCGCACTGTACGGGATTCGCGAGAAGGGACAGGTCCAGTCTGGGCAGCAGGTTTTGATCAATGGCGCTGGTGGAAGTGCCGGTACGTTTGCCGTGCAACTTGCCAAACTGCACGGCGCAGAAGTGACCGGCGTGGACCACACAGGTAAGCTGGCTTTCCTGACTTCCCTGGGCGCGGACCATGTGATTGATTACACGCGGCAAGACTTTACCAAAACGGGGAAACAGTACGATCTGATTCTGGATTTGATCGCCCATCGCTCGGTCTTCGCGTATCAGCGGGCACTCAAGCCGAATGGAACAGCCTTTTTCGTTGGAGGGTCTGTCGGTACCCTGTTCCAGGTCTTATTGCTGGGGCCATGGATCAAACGAACAGCGGGAAAAAATGTTCGGATCCTGATGGTTCCACAGAATCATAAAGATTTGCTGGTGATTACCGAGCTTTGTGTAGCTGGCAAAATTATCCCTGTAATCGATCGACGGTTTACATTCAATGAGGCGCCGGAAGCGCTCCGTTATGTGGCGGAGGGACGCGCCAAAGGAAAAGTTGTCATCACGGTCCCATAGATCGAAAGACAGCCTGCTTTCAGAGAAACTAAATTTTTATGCTAAACTTCTCCTCAGAAGAGGAGAAGATGACACCCGCAGAATTAGCAGATTATCTGGCTGGCTTGATTCGCCACGATATTAAATTGAGCACGATGGTCTGGGGGCCTCCTGGTATTGGCAAGTCGAGCATCGTCGCACAAACCGCCGAGGCAAACGAACTTGCTTTTATCGATCTGCGCCTTTCGCAGCTGGCACCCACCGATCTACGCGGCTTACCGGTTGCAGAGAATGGACTCTCGCGCTGGTATCCCCCGGAGTTTTTACCACGCGAAGGCAAAGGCGTCCTCTTCCTGGACGAATTGAATCTGGCGCCGCCTGCCATGCAGGGCATGGCGCAGCAGTTGATTCTGGACCGCCAGGTAGGAAGTTATCATGTGCCGGAAGGCTGGTTTATCTGGGCAGCCGGGAATCGCAAAGAGGATATGGCAGCGGTCTATGATATGCCTTCGCCGCTGGCGAATCGTTTTCTACATTTAGAGGTGGAGCCTGAATTCGAAAGTTTCAAGCGTTATGCCCTCACACACGGCGTGCATGAACACATTCTTGCGTTTCTGGCGTTTCGCCCCGATCTCTTGCACAAATTGATTCCACAGCAAACTGCCTGGCCCTCGCCTCGTTCGTGGATCATGGCAAATCACCTACACCGCGCCCATCTGGGAATCGAGAGCGCTATTGGAACAGCAACCGCCCAGGAGTTCAAAGCCTTTGTCGCGTTATATGGCAGCATCCCGGACCTCGAAGCGATCCTGCAGGGAGATGGGGATGGCATCCCGTTCCCCGGTGAACCCTCCCTGAGCTACGCGACCATTATCGGGCTGACGACGCGTGCCAAAGATGCACAGGCAGCTTACCATGCCTTTCGCTGGCTGGTCGGCGCCGCTAAACCGGAATGGGTGCAGCTATGTGCGATCGATCTCTTCCGCATGATGCGCCTCAAAGGGAGAATGCAGGAGCTCAATGACTTTATCCAGGGCGATGCGCAGGTGCAGGGATTTCTGGAAACCTATCAGGATGCGATGGCATTATAAGGTGGAGCATGCCCGATTCCTTTGATTTGGACGGCGTCCTAAGTCTCCTTCGCACCCGGTTGTGTACGCGCACACCGTTTCTGGGATCGCTGATCTTGTTCGCTGAGACGATCGCAACCGATACAATCCCTACCGCCGCAACGAACGGGCGGCAGATCCTCATCAACCCTCAGTTCTTTGAGCGCCTTACTTTCGAACAGCAGGAAGCCGTCCTGTTACATGAAGTCCTGCACGCAGCTCTATTGCACGTCCCGCGCGGCAAGGGGCGCGATGCGAAACGCTGGAACGTTGCAGCGGATACCGTGGTCAATGGCATCTTACTTCGGGAAGGATTCTCGCTACCCAAGGACAGCGTCCGGGTGCAGAGGCTGGAACACTTCAGCGTGGAAGAAGTGTACGATCTGTTGGGACAATCTCCCTGGGATAAAAAGAACTTTCCCTTGGGAACCCCAGATCTGTTGCCGCAGGAGGGAATGGACGGCGAACAAATGCCCATGGCTGGCAGTTTGAGTCAGGAACAACTGCAAGCGACGGAAGCGCACTGGCGTAATGCGCTGGAACAGGCGAGCGTGATGGCGGAAACCTTATTGCAGGGCTCGCTGCCCGCCTCCCTTCAGCGTGAGCTTCAAACCCTCAAAGGAGGGCAGCTCAACTGGCGGCACTATCTCTGGCGCTATCTCGTGCGCACGCCGATCGACTTCCGCGAGTTTGATCGTCGTTTCATCGGCAAACGAATGTATCTGGAAACGCTGGAAGATGAGACGGTCTTTGTTGCCGTCGCGGTGGACACCAGCGGCTCGATCAACAATCAACAGATTCAGGTGTTCCTAAGTGAGGTCCAGAGCATCCTCCTGTCCTATCCGCAGTTAAACTGCCAGCTCTATTACGCGGACGCCGCTCTGCACGGTCCTTACACACTGACCCCGTATGGTAGCATTCCCAGCCCTATCGGCGGCGGCGGAACAGACTTCCGTCCCTTCTTCACAAAACTCACGCAGGACCATTCGCCCTGGACGACAACTGTTGCCGTGTACCTCACAGACGGATATGGGTATTTCCCGTCCCAGCCGCCATCGTTCCCGGTCTTATGGGTGGTCACTCCGGGCGGGCGAGATTCCGCCCTCTTTCCTTTTGGAGAAACAATACGCCTGGTGGGGGAACGTTAACTTCCGGTGCGGGCGATCCGCTCGAGATACAGGGCATACGCCTGGCGAGCCGTCAGCTCGGCAATCCCCGGACGCGAAAACACCACATCGTAAGCGGGTCCAACTCCCCCGCGCGCATCATTCGTACACCAACCGGCAATCACAAAGTGCTGCTTGTCCACGAGGAGCGCCTTTGAAGGATTCCCTCCCGGAATGAGAAACGCCTGTTCGTTCGGAACCAACCGCCCGGAGAAGCTCGCGACCTGTGTCGATCCTTCCCAACGGGTGGAGATCATCAAGCCAAACCCCTGCTGTGTGATCTCCCAGATATGCGCCGGCATCGGAGCCCCCTGCGTCTCCCCGATCCAGCGTCCCGTGAATAGATGTGGCTGAAGCTCATTCAGTGTCATAAGATTCCTGCAGATCTTTTCCGATTATATTCCTGTCTACCGTATCGTAATGGTATCATCGCCTTCACACATCAAGAACAGGAGTTTCCTCTTGAAACTGATTCTTGGCAAATCGAAATGGGAAATGTGGGATGATCCGCTGGAGGTCTTTCTGCAGCGTGTCCGAGCGAGCGGATTCGATGCCACAGAGATTTTTCTGGGGTCCCTGCATGAGTCGCCCGCAGAGATCGCGCGGCTCCACACAGTCTACGGGCTCCGCCTCATCGGTCAGATCCTGACCCAGGGGCAAACATATCAGGATCACATTAAGAGCTTGGAATCCCAGTTCGAGTTCGCTGCGCAATGTCAGGTCCTGTTTATCAACAGCCATGCCGGTCGCGATATTTTTGCCTTCGCCGAAAACGTTCAAATCTTCCGGCGCGCAATCCAGTTGAGCCAGAGCAGTGGCATTCCCTTTCTCGTTGAAACTCATCGCGGTCGCCCAACCTACTCCGCGATCGAGACCCGTAAATATCTGGAGGCTGTTCCCGAGCTGCGCCTGACCGCGGACTTCTCCCACTGGATGGTGGTCCATGAATCGGGACTCGACGACCAGCGCGAGAATATCGACCTTGCCATCCGCCGCGCCGACTATATCCACGCGCGCGTGGGCTATGCCGAGGGACCGCAGATTCCCGACCCGCGCGCGCCCGAATGGAAGCATGCCGTCGAAAGACACCTGCAGCTCTGGCAACAGATTATCAATCAACATACGCGGAACGGCAGAGAAAGTCTGTACATTACCCCTGAATTTGGTCCACCCGCCTATATGCACACAGCACCATTTACGAACCAGCCCGTCGGTGACGTCTGGGAACAAAATGTCTATATGAAAGACCTGCTGATGAGCACACTCAAGACTTAATCACCCGGAGCAACACCAAGGCTGGTTTTGGCGGCGAATCTAATCCTTGCTTGCTGTTATTTTCCACCAGGCTAGCAACGTAAAATAGATCGATTGAAATATAGCGGGCAGGATTCATGGGATAAATTTGGTTGTCGTTAATCTGCTTGTAACCTATTGCGACAAGCTGCGACCATTTTGTGACCACATTAAGGCGTGAATTGTGCTAAGATTTAAGGGAATCTAAAAGAGATCAATATTGTCCAATTGGGGAAACGAGTCAAGAGGTCATTCGCAGGTCGTGTTCCTATCTCGAACATGGGGTACTTGATGAGCCAACACGAGCGATCGATAAGGAGGCTGTAGAGATGAACCCGAGGAAAAAACGAGCTTTTGCAGGGCTGGCAGTCAGTATCCTGTCCTATTTCCCTTAGAGACTGTTTCTTAAAGACCCTTTTGGACACGGACGGCACGGATTTCACGGAGTTTCGCGGAAAAACCGTGATCAAAAAGGCTCTTTCCGTGGTTTCCGTGTACAAAAAAGACGGCAATAACGACTTAAGAAACACTCTCTTAGAGAAAAAACACAATGTTTCGGTCGACGTTTAGTATCCGGCAATGCTGGAGAATAAGGAGGATACCGTAGTAAAACTACCCCTACTCGATCAATACAATGTTCGTTTAGACCCATAACCGCGCCCGGCGCGGTTGACCCGTTCATTCAATATCCACCAGGAGGAAACCATGTCCCTTTCTCGAAAGCTTACTATTCATGTTCTGTTCGCCCTGCTGTTGTTCGTTGGGGTCTCACCGGCCGCGGCGGCCCCCGCCGCCGGCCATGAAGTGGTCACCAGCACCGCGAGCTTCTTTATCCCCGCTGACCAATGCCCCCTTCTCCCTGCCGGAGTTGGGGTCGAAGGCTCCGGCGAGAGCGTGGCCGTTACCAACACCCGTACACTGGCGGATGGAAGCATGGTGATTCGCATCAACAACCTGATCAAGGGCGATGCCATCGATAGCAATGGTGATGCACACAAATTCGTGTATCACAACTCCAGCACCGAGACGATCCTGCCGAGCGGCCTTCACATAATCAGCATGAACGATATTTTTACCCTGAGCGGTCCCGGCCCGCATTACAGCGTCGGCTTCAATTGGCGCTGGACGTTTACCCCGCCCGAAGCGTTCTTTCCACCACCTGCCCATGATTTTGAGCCACTCCACGGCGACCTTGATACCGTTTTAGCGTGCGACCCGCTGTAATCGCGAGTTGAGCGGCAGCACACCAAACGGACGAAGGCGGAGCAAAAACACTTCGTCTTCGTCCGTACTCATCCGCGTACCTTCTTATCAAGCTGGATCGGGTCGAAACCCCATTCGACGTTATAGTCACGCCTGGCGCGTGCAGCGCTTCTACCCAGGAAGTGTGCCATGTCAAAGTCATTCACAACCCGCTTCTGGATGTTCCTTGGCCTATACCTTTTGGGCCTTTCCATTGTGGCTATGCCCCATCAGCGTGCCTCGGCTCGGGCCGCTTCGCTGGACGAAGAATTGCAGGCGGTGCTGCGTCAGGCCGGGTTCACTGGCCGGATGGAGTCCACACTGGAGCAACGGCTGGGCCGCCGCCTGGATGCGCAGCTCGCCGACCTGGGGCGGAATCTATGGTTCGATACCCTCACTGGCCTAAACAACGACAATGCCTGCGCGGGCTGTCACTCGCCCACCGCCGGTTTTGGCGATACACAGTCCATCTCCATTGGCATTGACAGCAACAAGGTGGTGGGTCCGCATCGGGCCGGACCCCGCAACATGCGCCGTGCGCCCATGGTCATCAATACTGTCTTCTTTCCTCGGCTGATGTGGAACTCGCGCTTCGCCGCCCTCTCCAGCGACCCGTTCGACAATCGTGCAGGTTTTCAGTTTCCGCTCCCCGAGGGACTCAGCCTTTCCGGTCAGCCGCACCTGCTCACCGCCCAGGCCTTCATCCCCCCGACCGAGCGGAACGAAGTAGCCGGGTTCGATTTCGTCGGCGATAACGACGCTATTCGAGCCGAAGTCATCAATCGCTTAAACGTCACCCCCGCTTACCGCAAATTGTTCGCAAAACGTTTTCCTGAGGTTAAAGCAGGAGCATCCATTACCTATGGGATGTTTGCACAGGCGATCGCCGAATTTGAATTCACGCTGACGTTTGCAAACGCGCCGATTGACCGTTTTGCGCGCGGCGAAACGAATGCGATGACCGTAGCCGAAAAGAAAGGGGCTCTATTGTTCTTCGGCGCGGCCCGGTGTTTGGTCTGTCACAGCGTAGGGGGCCAGTCCAATGAGATGTTCAGTGACTTTCAAGAGCATGTGATCGGAGTTCCGCAGATTGCACCCGCCCTGACCAACGCCACGTTTGATGGGCCGGGACTCAATGAAGACTTCGGTTTGGAGCAAATCACCGGTAATCCAGCAGATCGTTACAAATTTCGCACCTCGCCGCTTCGCAATGTGGCTGTCCAACCGACCTTTATGCACAACGGAGCCTTCACGCACTTAGACGATGCGATTCGCCATCACCTGAATGTAATGGATTCGGCATGGCGCTACACCCCTGCCAGTCAACATCTGCCCGCCGACCTCAGCGGTCCACTGGGGCCAATGGCTCCTGTATTGGCCCGCCTCGACCCTGTTCTATCGACTCGCATTGTCCTCACCGAATCACAATTTGAGCAACTCCTCGCCTTTGTCCGGGATGGCCTGCTCGACCCGCGCGCGACCCCAGACCGTTTGCAACGCCTCGTTCCCCACACTGTGCCTAGCGGCCGACCAGTGCTGGTGTTTGAATTTCCATAGACGAACTGCCCTTTGAAGCAAACGCGATCTAGCAAGTCAAATCCTGTGAGACACAATCGAGAGAAGTGTTAACGGAAGGGGAAGATTTCCTAAATTGTTATTTGATAATGCTCTTCGCTCCGATTTGCCTGGCGAACAGGGAACGGAAAACGGGCCAAAAAGCGGCGTTCAGGAGGAAGTGAGACAGGGCGATCTCGAAATGATTTCTGGGGACGAACGAACCAGCCAGGCCGCGGGCGTCTTTTTGACGGCGCTCGATTTCGGGTCGAAGCGATCGCTGGTAGGCTGGAAACGCAGTTTTGTAATCGCCGCCCGCTTTATACAATTCATCCGCAAGCAGGTACGCGCCTGTCATCGCCATCGACGCGCCCTGGCCCGCCAGCAAGGTCAGGCATTGACAGGCGTCACCCACAAGCGCGACACGACCGCTGTGCCATTGTTCCATCTGGATCTGCGCGGCCGCGTCGAAGAAGAAATCCTCTCCCTGCTTCATGCGCTCGAGCAGCTGCGGGACCACCCAGCCAGTGTTCCCGAGAATGTTCTCCAGCGCCTGCATTTGTGCCGCGCGACCATGAACGTTCAATTTCTCGGACCGAAAGGCAAAGAAGACCGCCAGTTGCTTCCTGCCAATGGAATAAACAGTCGCCTGCACGTTCGGTTCGAAATGACCGATAAACGCGTTCGATGTGCCGAGGAAATCTTCGATCACGCCCCACACCACATAAAACCCCAGAAAGCGGTCGAACTGGCTTTCAGCACCCCAGGCTAAGCGGCGGACGTTGGAATGGATTCCATCCGCGCCGATCACCAGATCGTATGTATCACACCTCCCGTCCGAGAATGTAACGGCTACACCGTCAGGCAGATTTTCCAACCTGTCAATACTTGTGCCAAAACGGACGGGCACATGATCTTTGACCGATTCGTAGATGGCTGTTTCCAGGTCGCCGCGCATCAGGGGGAGATAGCGGTACTGTAACATGCGGCGGAACTTGTCGACATCCAGCGTCGCGCGCGGTTTGCCCTGCCCGTCAACAAAGGTCAATTTTGTAACAGGGTATTGACGCGATTTCTCCTGAAGCACAGGGAGCAGATTCATTTTTTCGGCTACGTCAAATCCGGAACTATAGAAGTCAATCATATACCCGCGTTGGTCAAGGTTCGGACGTTTTTCGATCATGGTCGGGGAAAAGCCCGAGTGCTGCAGCCAATACGCGAGCGTCAGACCTGAAATACCTGCACCGCTGATCAGGACATTCTTGTTGCTGTTCATATCATCATCTCCAATCTCACAGGGAATACTCACTTTAAGCGGCTTGCATGGGATGGAATGCCACCATCGGCATTTTCGCGGTGAGGCGGCGCGCGGCATCTTTGTCCGGCTTCACGCGTTCCCCGAGAAAGAGTCCGCTCAACTCGCGGAATGCCACCGGATGGTCATGTACGTAGGTTTCCAGAATCTCCGCGGCTTTCTCAAGCGGAATGAATTCTGCAGTGGCAAGTAATTTGCGCCCACCCACGTAGATTGTGACATGCGGCGACTGGCGGATATTTTGATACCAGTCTGATTTCTCGCCCCAGCCAGAAACAACGTAACAGGTATTTGTACGATTGTCATACTGTACAACTTCAATCACGGTCTGATAGGGGAGTCCGCTTTTTCTTCCCCTATGGGTCAACATTAAGAAACGGTTACCGAATAGCCAGCCTAGATGCAAGCGGTACAGCCATGTGGGCAAATGCAAGGCAAACCGAAGCATTTTGCCCGGTTGCCGTGAAACGATTGAATTTGTCATTTCAAAAACCTTTCTGAGAAATACTGACCAGCCGGTCAGTTATTGACTTAAAAAAAGAGACACTTTTTATGGGCGTGCCTGCACGCCTTCCAGTAGCAGCTTCATCCCCGAACGGATATGATAGTCCGGCTTCACCAGGGATTTATCATACACCCAGAGAAGGAGCGTGCCTTCGAGGATGGCTCCCATAGCGATCGCAGTTTCCTGAGCATCCACCTGGCGAAATTCACCCGAGTCGACTCCCCGCTGAATGATCGGAATCAGAAGATCCACATACTGGTTTATGTATTTCGCCAGCGCCCGTTGGACATGCTTATTCCGGAACGCTAATGCCAGGAATTGATAGATAATCGGCATCAGGCGCTGCAAGCCAAGGATATCCTTCGTGATCAGATCTGTGATTTTCCAGATCACATCCACTGCGCCCATTTCGGTAAGATTCAAGGCTTCAAACTGCCTGAACTCATGCTGGAACACGCGGTCCAGGATGGCTGCGATCAGGTCTTCCTTGCTTTTGAAGTAAAGGTAGAGTGTACCTTTACTTAAGCCTGTTTCTTCGGCAATGTCATCCATGCGCGCCTGGTCAAAGCCTTTTTGTGTAAAGACCTCTTCGGCGGCATCGATGATCTGTTTTTTGCGTTCGCGGCTCACGTTGGGTCGGGGAGACATCGGCTTCCTTATAACTGACTAGTCAGTCATTTATAATTTTAACTCCTCGCAGCAATTTGTCAAGGGCGTTTTGGGAATGACAAACCAGGCTTGTTGCTTGATGCTAGTTCCCCTCTTACGGCTTTGTCATGGCATTCGCGAACATTGCATTCATCGAACATTCAGACGGAACACACGATAGAAGTAACGGTATGGAATGCGACGTGCCAAATTTGTCAGGTAGCCGGTTGTAACTTTGAGAATGTTAATTTGTAGAGGATAAGCCTGCACTAGAGATTTCTAACATAGGCTGAGTTGCACCTATTATCTCCAGTTTTGGTAATTACCGCCATTACAGTTGAGTGTATATACATCTGTACCGTTGCTATCCAAACAAAAGCCAGTTGAGGCGTTTATGTACGTTTTGATGGTAGGCGTGTGGGTAGGAGTCTGCGTAGCGGCTGGGGTCTGGTTGGTATAGATGATAACATGCTGCAATATCATCGATACATTCGAGAAACTCTTCTTACACCAACCATGCTTCAGATAATCAGTAAGCGGACATTGGCGGTGGCCACTTTAGAATTAACCAAAATGGAGCTTTTATGAAGCAAATGTTAATAACGTTCTGCTTGTGTATTTTTTTAGCTGCGTGTGCACGAGTACCGGCCATCCCAACGGTTACACCGACTGTCACATCAACTCCAACAGCTGTGCCCGCAGCCACGCGTACACCTCAACCTGAGCTTCCGGCGGGTACCAAACGGGTGTCATTCGCCGTGCTGGAAGACTATGAGAAAGGTGATGACCTGGACGATATCGCGCTGGACTTTGCCCTGATGAATGAGCTGGAGATCGACACGATGCGCACCAGTTTCGGCTGGGACAATTTCGAGCCGCTCCGCGGACAGTATGATTTTGCCTGGCTGGAGGAGTTTGTCTCTCTGGCGGATGAATATGGCATCAAGATCCGGCCGTACATTGGGTACACGCCCGACTGGGCAGGTGCTGCTGACAGTGATGGGATTGCCTGGAATAACCCTCCCGGCAATGATCAGGATTGGTATAACTTCGTCTACCAGTTGGTGCTGGCGTTGAGCGATCACCCCAACGTTCTCTCTTACGAGATCTACAACGAAATGAACACCAGCCTGTGGTGGGACGGCTCCGTGGAGCAGTACCAGGAAACGCTGAAGCAGGCCGCCGAGGCGGTGCACGCCGCAGACCCGGATGCGCAAATACTCCTGGGTGGGCTGGCAGACCCCGACTACGACTGGTTCCGCAGGGTACTAGAAGATGGTTCCGCCCGTTATTACGACATCCTGCCGTTCCATGCCTACCCGGAAACATGGAGTGATGAGGTAGCTGAGAAGTTCCTAGGATTCGAGTATCGCTCCTTAATCAAGGAACACAAAGAGCATGGCGAAGGAGAGCCCGTCTGGATCAATGAGATGGGATACGCAACGACTCCCGGACACACGGAAGAAGAACAAGCCAATTGGTGGGCACGGGCGGTCAGTACCTTCCTGGCGGAACCGGAGATCGAGCACATTGGCATATATGAGATCAAGGACTTGGACCCCGGCATCGAGGCGATCGGCGATGACAAGAACTACTATTTGGGCCTCACGTACAGAGACCGTAGCAAGAAGCTCGCCTTCCATACCGTGGACCTGCTCACCGACTTGCTGGATGCCGACACGCTGACGCTCGCAGACGCGGAGGTGGAAGTGATTCTTGGTGAACAGAGCGATAAGTATTTATACTATCACCTGTTCAAGCGTCCGGATGGTGCTCAGATACTTTTCGTGTGGGACCGAATTAACAACTCAACGGTAACTATTAAGTTGAAGACTCCCGGCAGCAGCGCAGAGCATTATTCCCTTGCAGGCGAGGCAACCCCCTTTCCGGCGTTTGACGGCACAATCCTAAAAAATATCCAGCTCACCGCAGGCAATGTGGAGATCTTCCGGATTAATCCATAAGTTGAAGTGGTATCATCATCCCATGACCAGATCATCCCCTAGTGGCACAGCCACCGCCCAGGCAAATCCTAACCTCGCGTTCATCAAGTACTGGGGGAATCGCGACAACACTTTGCGCATCCCTATGAACAGCTCGATCTCGATGAACCTGGATGGACTGTATACGCGCACAATGGTTCGTTTTCAAGCAGGGCTAACATCCGATCAACTGAGCATCAACGGGTACGAAGTAACCGGCAAAGGGCTGGACCGCATCTCGTATATTCTCGATATCCTCCGTGGCTTGGCAAATATTCGGGATCGCGCCGAGGTTGTCAGTGAAAATAACTTCCCCTCGGGCGCGGGGATCGCCTCTTCTGCATCGGCGTTTGCGGCGCTGGCACTCGCAGGGAGTAAAGCCGCGGGGCTACATTTAAGCGAACGCGAGCTCTCGCGCCTGGCACGGCGTGGGTCGGGATCGGCGGCGCGTTCCATCCCCGGCGGGTTCGTGGAGTGGCAGGCGGGCACAAGCGACGAAGACTCATTTGCGTTTTCGATTGCGGAACCCGGTCATTGGGATCTGGTGGATTGCGTGGCGATCGTCAGTGCCGCGCATAAAAAAACCGGCTCGACCGAAGGACATTCGCTGGCACCCACAAGTCCCTTGCAAAGGGCGCGCGTAGAGGATACCCCCCGTCGGTTAGATATCTGCCGCACGGCCATTCTCGAACGCGACTTCGAGGCGTTCGCCTCCATCGTCGAGCTTGACTCGGACATGATGCATGCCGTCATAATGACGTCTACGCCCGCGCTGCATTATTGGAAGCCAGCTTCCCTGGAAGTGATGAGCTGTGTCCGCCAGTGGCGGGCGGAGGGGATCCCGGTCTGTTACACCGTCGATGCAGGACCCAACGTGCATGTCCTCTGCCCGGAGGTAGAAGCTAAAGTTATTGAGAAACGACTGCGCGACATCAAGGGAGTTAGTAATGTTTTAGTTGCCCAAGCAGGGGGGCCGGCAAGAATTATTGAGGATGGAGAGTAAGGCGGGATGCCATCCCGCCCTACCTTAAAGGATTAGAAATCGGTTCTGTGGGGACAGCACGCAGATCAATCTCAATGACGGAAAGCAATAACTGAATTCCAAGCAGCACTGAAAGCGTTGGCAGCATCACAGTGCCGGTCGGCGCGGGAACGCCAATGCTTGCATATTGGATCCATTTATAGATTCCAAATATCAAACCGAACAGCAGGAGAGGCAAACCCGTCAGAAGATAAATGCTTCCTATCGAAAAATCATAGATGAAATTTTTCAACACCAGCCGCCGAAGAAAGGTCCCCAACAACCTGGGTGGAAACTCAAAGAGGATCCTGTGGATCAACAAACTGGAGATTTCTCCCTGGTAGCGCGCCGGCATCGGTACATCTTTCACCACCGCGCCGATCAAGTACAGGTTGGCGAGCATCGAGGTCTCGAAATAGTAAGTCCGGTCAATGCTATCTAATGGGATTCGAGAAAGGACGTCTGACCGGATCGCGTTAAACCCGTTTGTGGGATCAAACATATTCCAGTAGCCCGTTGCGGCTTTGGCGAGGAACGCCAATCCCATGTTGCCCACACGCCGAATGAGCGGCATTTGCTGCAGGGATACAAAATCGCGGAAGCGATTCCCTTTAGTGTAATCTGCTTTGCCTTCGATCAGAGGGATTAACAAGGCAGGTAAATACTCCATGTCCATCTGCCCATCGCCGTCGATCTTGACCACGATCTGCGCCCCCAGCGCAAGCGCCTTTCGATACCCCGTGACCATCGCGCCTCCCACACCTTGGTTAGACGGATGGCGAATCAGAAGAATACGTGGATCCTCCTTCGAGGAAGCAGACACAAGGTCTGCCGTGGAATCAGACGAAGCGTCATCGACTACGATGATGTGTTTTATATAAGATGGAATCGTTTGTAAAACGGATTGAATTTCCCTCTCAACACGATAACAGGGAATCACTGCCGCAACGCAGTACTTGTAAAATTGTGGTTCGGTCATTCCACCGAAATGATAAATTGATAGTGCGGCTGTCCTCCCGCCTGCACTTCCACTTCCTGCCCCGAATACTTGTTGCGGATGGTATCGGCAATCCGGTTGGCTTCGGCGTGGGTGGTATCCTGCCCATAGAATAGAGTGATCAGTTCATGCTCCGCGGCGCTGGCCTTTTCCAGGAAGGCCAGGCAGCCCTCTTCTACCGAGCCAGCGGCAGCCACCAGTTTGCCATCAAGCAGGGCAATGACCTGACCGCTTTCCACTTTTACGCCGTCGATCTCTACGGAGCGGGTGGCGATTGTGATCTCACCCGTCCGCACGTTTTCCAAGGCTTTGATCATCTTTTCTGCGACGGACTGGAGGTCCGCATTAGGGTCCAGCGAAAGCATTGCCGAAAGTCCCTGGGGCACCGTCCGACTTGGCACGACTGCCACCTGCTTGACGGTCACTTCCTTCGCCTGGTTCGCTGCCATTACGATGTTCTTATTGTTCGGTAGAATAATGATCTTATCGGTAGGAAGGTGCTCAAAGGAGTTCAGAATATCCTGCGTGGATGGGTTCATGGTCTGCCCGCCCTCTACCACTGCCGCGACACCGAGGCTGGCAAAGATGCGGCTCAGGCCCGCGCCGGGTGAAACTGTCACCACGGCGATCTGCCCGGGCTCGACACTGGTAAAGGCAATACGGCTGGCTTTGCTCTTCTGGATGTCATCCATCTGTGCCAGCAGGTTTTCCATCGCCACTTTCGTGATCGTGCCAATCCCCATGATGTAATCGATCGGTTCATAGCGCTTGTCCAGCGGCACATGGATGTGCATGCGATACATTCCTTCGCCTTCACCTACCTGGATGGAAGTGCCCATCTGTTCGAGCCGCCCATAAAACTTTTGCAGGTCAAAGTCACTCGCGGGTAAAAAGTCCACGACCACTTCATAGTCCTGTCCCTCTTCCACCTGTTCCATCGCGTCCTGTAAATTCATCGCCGAAATCGGCTGGACGTTCATTATGGGTGTCTCCAGCGATTCGCCGTACACGTGCCGCAGCATCCCTTCGAGGATGAAGAACAAACCCTTCCCGCCGGAATCGACCACGCCCGCCTGTTTGAGGACGGGCAGCAGCTCGGGGGTCTTTTGGACCGCAGCGTCGGCGGCTTTCACAGCGACCTCAAGGATTTGAATCGGATCTTCCGTGGACTTCAGAGCTGCTTCCGTTGCAATGGCTACTTCCTTGGCAACCGTCAGGATTGTCCCTTCCACCGGACGGACAACTCCTTTATACGCAGTATCACGCGCCTCGGCAAACCCCTTCACGAATGTAGGGGCATCCAGAATATCCTTGCCATGGACGCCGCGCGCAAATCCGCGCCACAGTTGTGACAGGATCACGCCCGAGTTGCCACGCGCGCCCATTAAGGCACCCTGTGACACTGCCCCCGCCATATCGCTGATGCTGCGATGACCCAGGTCCTTGATCTCGTTCCAGGCAGACTGCATGGTCAGTACCATGTTCGTGCCCGTATCCCCATCGGGCACCGGGAAGACGTTTAGCGCGTTGACGGTCTGCTGATTTGTACGGAGCCAGGTCAGACCTGCTTCCACCAGCCGCTTCATCGCCTGACCGTTAATTTGCTGCTTACGGAGTTTTTCCACACGTGCGGTATCGACTGCCATGACTCTTCTGCTCCTAGTCCGGATTGCTTACCCGTAGCCCCGCTACGTGCACGTTCACTGTATTGACCTTCAACCCTAGTGCCTTTTCCACATGAAAACGAACCGTATTGGCAACGCTCTCCGCCACCGAGTTGATCCGTGTCCCATATTCCACTATGATATGGATCTCGATGTCAATGTCCTCGCCGTTGTAGCGAACGGCTACCCCGCGCGAGGGCACGCGCGTAATCGACTTGACGATGCCATCAGCAAGGTTCATTGGCGCCAACCCCACCACGCCATAGGATTCCACCGTGGCGTGGTAGGCAATCGTTGCGATCGCGTTTGGAGAAACGTGAATCCCACCTAAAGATGTTATTTCTTCGCCCATTGTTTTCCTTTCGGTTATGCTCAAGCCGGCGGGCACGCTACAAGTATGGAAGCGTTCCTCTCGCATTGATTTTACCGTTTGTTTGACAGGCTTTCTGGGTCTAGCATTTTCCTCACTTAATCCTGGAACTCTTGCTTACATGCTCAGGCGGTACGCTGCGCAGTAACATCATGCCTTGAGGAAGGTTCCGATGTATGGTAAAATGCCCTGCCCTCAAAAAGGGCAATTGTACTTCGTAGTGGAATTATAGCAAGAAAGGATGCTGCAAGAAAATGGCTAAGTGCGCAAACTGCGGTAAAGCAACCACCTTCGGTCACAATCGTTCATTCTCCCAACGCGCCACCAACCGCACGTTCAAACCGAACCTGCAAAAGACGCTCGTGATGGAGAAGGGTCGCGCCGTGCACAAACTGTTGTGCGCCAAGTGTATCAAGACCCTCAGCAAAACCCCGGCGTAAGGTTTTTCGATCACGCAACAAAGGTCACGACCGTAAAACGGTCGTGATTTTTGTTTTAAAGCAGGGAGCGCAAGGTCGTGACCCCTGTTGCCGGCCCGTCCGGATGCTTGAAAATAGCTGTTGCCGCCACGAATGCCGTGGCACCGGCTTCTTTCATTTCCGGCAAGGTTTTCGTATCGATGCCACCATCCACTTCCAGCCACGCGGAGGATCTCAACGCGTCAAGTTTCTTGCGGATTTCGGATACTTTTGCAATCGTTTCCGGTATGAAGCGCTGTCCCGAATAGCCCGGATGAACGCTCATTACAAGGATCAGATCTGCTTCCGCTAAAGCCGGCTGGATTCTGCCAACGGGCGTTTCCGGGTTCAGCACCGCACCGGCTGTGCATCCCAACGACTTGATCTGTCTCAATGTCCCGACGATATCCGGGCACGTCTCCACATGAACCGTGAGCCCGCTCGCGCCTGCTTTTGCAAAGGCTTCGATGTAGCGCTCCGGGTTTTCAATCATCAAGTGGACGTCCAGGGGAAGTTTTGTAACACGCCTGCACGTTGCGACAATGAATGGCCCCATCGTAATGTTAGGTACGAAATGACCATCCATCACATCCACATGAATCCAATCCGCGCCTGCTGCTTCCACGGTGGCAATCTCTTCCGCGAGGCGCGCAAAATCAGCGGAAAGGATAGATGGGGAAAGAATGTATTTTTTGGTCATACTCTATAAAGTGGACAGAACGTTGCAAGTGACCGTCACGAAATTTATCTGGGGTTATAGAGAAAAAAGATATAGATCCAGAAGGGGACGAGACCGCCCACAGCAATCAACGCCAGTAGTCCCAGTGCAACAGCCGTCCAATCGATATCAGACGTGGGGTAGTACTCTGTGACTGGAAAAGCGGTCTCCGGTGTATAGGTTACTGGCAGAGGTTGCACATGGTCTGGTGTCTGTACGGCGCTGGGTTGCGTTTCCGGTCGCTGATAGGTAGTAGCGGCTTCCGGAGCCAGGCCCAGGGATGGCGGCGGCACGTCGCGCTGCGTCCCAAAGCGCAGAAGGACGCGCCCCAACTGGTCTGCCGTGCGATAGCGTGCGGCAGGCTCTTTAGACAACACCTTCAAAACGATCTGCTCCAGGGCAGAGGGCAAATCGGGCACATATTCGCTTGGCGGAATCGGTGCCGCTTCCAGATGCATGCGAGCGAGTTCTTCGCTCGTCGGCGCTGTAAAAGGCAGCGCGCCCGTCAGCACTTCGTAGAGGACAACGCCTAGCGAATACACATCTGATGCAGGCGAAGGCGCTTCCCCCGTTGCTTGCTCTGGAGAGAAGTATTGCGGCGACCCCCAGACCACATCCGCGCGTTCGTCGGGCAGGATGGTGGAAAGCGCGCGCGCGATGCCAAAGTCCGTGACCTTGAGGCGGCCATCCGGTGTGACGATCATATTATGCGGCTTGATATCGCAATGGACGAGCCCGGCACGGTGAGCATAGCCGATTCCCGCGCAAGCCTGCACCATCAAGGGAATCGCCTCCTCTACAGAATACCGCCCACGTTGCCGGAGAAGAGTCTTCAGATCCTTGCCGGGGATATGCTCCATCACAATAAAGAGCTGACCGTGATCGAGGCCAAAGTCATGCACCGTGACAATGTTGGGATGCGAAAGGTTTGCCGCGGCGCGCGCCTCCTGACGAAAGCGCTGTTGGAAGGCGTTATCGTTGGAATAATTCTCGTGCAACACCTTGATCGCCACTGAACGCTCCAGCATCAGATCCCGCGCCCGGAACACATCGGACATACCGCCGGAGCCGAGTCGCTCAAGCAGTTGGTAGCGATTGTTAAGCAATGTCCCTTCGTTCATTGTTAAAAGATTATACCCCACCGCCGACCCAGACTTTGCGTAGCTCACCGTAAGTGCCAGCCAAATACGACAATAATTTTGTTGTCAGGAACAGTTGCTGTGGCGTTCTTGGGGAAGTGCCTGAAGGGTGGAAGGGGGGCAAGGTATAATCCTCGCATGCGAACTGCCGTAATCATCTATAACCCTGCAGCAGGACGCTTTTCTGTCAAGCCGTTTATTAAGGCTGCTGTTAAAGAGTTAGAGTCTGCGGGATGGAAAGTAGATGCAGCTGAAACGAAAAGTGGCGAACATAGTATTGAGCTAGCAAAGCAGGCCGCTGCGGAGCAAAAAGATGCCGTGTTCGCCGTCGGCGGCGATGGGACAATTGGTAATGTAGTCAACGGGCTAGTCGGATCCGAGACCGCACTGGGTGTGTTGCCCGCCGGTACGGCAAATGTCTGGAGCATCGAACTGGGATTGCGTCCGTTTACATGGACTAACCCGTGGGTCTTGCGAAAAAATGTGTCTATCATCGCAAACGCTCCCTCTCATCGAGTCGATGTGGGCTTATGTAACCAGTTCTATTTCATGATGTGGGCAGGCATGGGGCTGGATGCCATGGCGATCCAGTCGCTTGAGCCGCGCATTCGGCTGGATAAATTCTTTGCCATGCCAGAGTACACCATGTCGGCGATCGTACAAGCCGCACAATGGAGCGGCTTAAAGCTGCGCTTGTGGACAGACGAACATGAAGTAGAGGGTCACTTCATTCTGGCGGTGGCGACGAACATCCGTCACTATATGGGCGGTCTCTCGAACCTTTCGCCTGATGCCTATATCGATGATGGACTGCTTGACTTATGGCTGTTTCGCGGGAACAATCTCGGTGACGCGTTACGTCATGCTTATGATCTCTGGCGCGGCACACATGTCAACTCCGATGCGGCGCACCGCATCCCCTTCCGCAACCTGCGCGCCGAAGCCGACTCTCCGCATTGGATTCAGACGGATGGAGAAGCACGCGGCTCCACGCAAGTTGCTGAGATCAGCGTCCAAACCCACGCGCTGAAACTACTCGTACCGCCTGCTGGCATGGATTTACTAAAGAACACATCCCATTAAGAGAATGAAATGAACGTTCGCGAACTCGTCAATAAATGGGTCATCCTGGGAGCGCTCGGACTCGCCGGTCTTTTGCTTCTCATCACCGCGATTGCGATCGGGTTGACATCTGCACGCCAGACCTCCAATATAGGGTTTGTCCCGGCGGATGTAACTGTGATCCCTGCGCCCACCGGGACATCGGGGGCACCGCCCACGCCGACGATCGACCCTTTCGCTACCCCCACATCGCCAGCCGGGGTCGCGATCGGCAATTATGTACAGATCAGCGGCACAGAGGGACAGGGGCTGCGCATCCGCGCCGAGCCCGGGCTGGGTGGAGAATTTCAATTCCTCGCCTATGACTCGGAAGTGTTTGTCGTCCAGGATGGTCCGCGTGAAGTGGACGGATACGTCTGGTGGTATCTCGTCGCGCCGTACGATGAGACGCGCGTCGGCTGGGCAGCTGCAGACTTTTTGTCGTATGTTCCAGAACCGGAATAATTCTGGAAAATAATAGAGAAGAAAGAATCACTCATGGACGAAAAACCAACAGGCATTACTGCCAATAAGAAGACCAAAGAATTCACGATCACGTGGAAGGATAGTCACACAAGCGTCTATCCGTTTGCGTTGCTGCGCGCTGCCTGTCCGTGCGCTTCCTGCCGCGGCGGACACGAGAACATGAGAGCCGAGCCGGATGCGGAAGTGTTCGATAACAGGCTGGGCGACACGCCCGCCACGCGAATCAGCAATGTCGTTGCCGTCGGCTCCTACGCGCTTACGATTGTCTGGGAAGATGGGCACGATTATGGCATCTACAACTGGCATTACCTGCGGGCGTTGTGTCCGTGTCCGGAAGACAGGGCACGGTATGGGAAGAAATAACAAAAAGCGACTGACGAAATCAGTCGCTTTTTGTTTTACGGAGTTGGCGTTCGCGTGGGGGTACGGGTGGGTGTTCTAGTAGGTGTGCGCGTTGGGGTTCGGGAAGGAGTCGGGGTACGAGGTCTGGCTGTGGACGTCCGCGATGGGGTCACGGTGGGCGTAGCGAGGTCCGCCAGACGCTCTTCGGCTTCGAGGCGCATATCCTCCGTCATTGCTTCTTCAGGCAAGTCCAACAACAATTGCCACTGTTCGGCGGCGTCAGCAAATTCTGTACGCGCTTCATACACCCTGGCGCTCCAGTAGTGGGCGAAAGCCCTTTGCTCATCCGTTTCGGCGAGAGATTGGAGCCTGTTAAGCATCAAAAGCGCGTTTCCCAGGCGTTCCTGCATCAAGTCCAGGCGGACGCGTGCAACCTGGACATCGAATGAATTCGGATAGAACTCCATCACAGTGTCCAGATCTTCCTCTGCCTGTTCCACGTTCTCCAGCTCCACGTTCGCAAGGAACCGATAGAGGTATGGCTCGCGCTGATTTCGATTGAGAGCCAGGGCGTTGGTCATATTTTCGACGGTCTCTTCATAGTCCCGGTCTTCGAAATACATCCTGCCAAGCAACACATAAGCCGCCGAATCGTCCTGGCTATAGTTCAGATAAACATTCAACGCCTCAACAGCTTCCTCTTCATCTCCGGCTTCGGCATGAATCTGACCGAGTAAAAGATAGGTTGGCAGATACGTGACATCCAATTCATTTGCCCGCTGGGCAGCGCCCAGGGCAAGATTGAGCTCTCCCTCCCGCAGCCGTGCCTGCCCAAGATAGTAAAAGACTAGGGGCGAACCGGGTAGGTAACGATTTGCCTGCTCGAGGTCTGAGAGAGCGCCCGGATTATTGTTCACCCGGAGTTTGGCGATAGCACGTTCCAGATATGCCTCGCCAAAGTTCGGGTCGAGCCGGATCGCTTCATCCAGATCGGAAATGACATCCGCATTCGGATTCTCGATCAGCCGGGCACGCGCGATGCCCACATGGGGCGCACCGAAGTTGGGATCCAATTGGATCGCCATCTGATACGCCGAGAGCGCCGCACTTGAATTTCTCTGGAAGCGATAGGCTTCCCCGATGTAATAGTACGCGTCTGCAGCCTGAGGCTCCAGCTTGACGATCTCCTGCATTACGCGAATGACTTCCTGCCAGTCCCCCTGTTTGTAGGCAGCCTCTACAACGCGATACATATCTCGCGTTTCCGGCGGGCGCGGGGTATCGACATAGAGAGACGTCGGTGTGTAAGGCACGGGGAGCAAGTCTGAAAGCAGCGCCGATGTGCCCGTGGTGGCGGGTCGCGCTGTTACGTTAACAAAAGTAGGGGTCAGCGTAAACGTGGGAGAGGGTCCCGGTGTGGAGGTGGGAGGTCTGGCATTGCGAACGGCGCGCGCCTGGAGGAAGCCAACTACAAGGGCACCGATAATGACCGCACCCAGTGCTACAAACCCGCCCAGCCGCGCCACCGGACTGGCTTTTACAGCCTCCCACCCCTTTGGCTTGGGTTTCTCATGGGCAAGCAGCAGCTTCTCTTCCCAGGCTTTCGGCCGGTTGACCGGGAATGGCTGTACCGTTTCATCGGCTGGCAGAGCGCCATGCAGGATCAAGCCGCGTTTGGCAACTATATTTTGAGGGTCCAGTTTAAATGCGGTTTGCAGGCAGTAAATGCGCTCTTTTGGGGTATCGACGGTGGCGCTCATCCATACCCAGTAGGTCGCATTGTTCTGATCCGTTTTGAGCAGCCCCGTCAATAGTTCGCGGGCACGGTTCTTATTCCCCGTTCGTAGGGCTTCTACTGCTTCCTGAAACACTGCATCGTTGTCAGCCATACGCCGATTTTACCCTACTCATAATGCTTCACGAGCGAGACGGGTCATTCGTGAAACTCTTCTGCTTGATACGTAAGCACCTCGAAATGCATGCGACACCACGCGTCTGGTTCCAAGCCCATTTTGTAACAAAGATTGTTCAAGAACTGCGCAGGGTCCGGAATCTTTGCCCAGACCTGCGGAAGGAAGGTCACACGACGTCGCGAATTGTCACACAGGATGACGCCATCCACCTGTGGGCGTAATTTGGAGAGCAGGTCCTCGGCATCCTTGTATACGAGGGGAGTCGGGCGGGTTAAGCGCGAGACCTCGATCTGGATCGTACTCAATTCCTCCTCGTGCACGGAAGGAAAGCGTGGATCTTTGCGTGCCGCCGCAATGGCATGGACGCGCACATCTTCTGCCAAGGGCTGGCAGGCCTCCAGCGCGCCGATACAGCCGCGCAACAGCCCGCCAGAGGTCAATGTGACGAACGATGAGCCTTCTCCACACAGCGCCAGAGGCAGAGAAGTCAGGTCTAGAGGAAGCAGCTCCTCGTCTCTCACGGCGCGCTCCATCGCCTCACGCGCCAGGCGGAGCAGAGTTTTTTGTTCCTCGAGAGTTAATTTCTCCTGCATGGCTCAGACCTTTTCGTAACTACCTCCTTCCCTCACAGGAAGGGTCAGGGTAGCGGGCTCGTCAGCTTCCAGTACTGGCGGTTGTGATAGACCAGCGGTTCCCCTTCGCCTGCGCCGCGCGCATCCAGCACTTCCGCTACAAAGAGTGTGTTCTCGCCCACAGGCATCGAGCTGATCACGCGGCAGTCGAAATATGCCATTCCGTCTTTAAAGACAGGAGAATCAAGGGAGATCGTCTCGGTTTGCACGCCGTCGAAACGATTGGTGATACCCTCCAGCTTACCCGCAAATCGATCGGAAAGTTCTTTCTGTGCAGAAGTGAGGATGGTCACAGAAAACATTCCAGATTTTGCGACCAACTCATGGGTGTGGGTAAATTGTCTCAACGCCACAGAGACCAAAGGCGGATCCAGCGAAATGGACGTAAATGAATTCACAGTCATGCCGTATTGTTGATCTTCGTAAATCGAAGTAATGATCGCCACACCGGTCGTCCAGGCACGCATTGCGCGCCGAAGTTTTTCAGGATCAAGAGTCATAAAAATAATCTCCAGAGAAATTCATCATAACGAGGAGAGATAGGTGCGTCAAGTCAAAAAACAAAAGTTCTGTTCTACCAGCCGTCCCGCGGATTCGTGATCGCCCTCTGCCATATACAAGATCCTCTGCGGTTACGAATTTGTAACAGGAAGCCTGTCGTTTCCTCCCTTGCAAGTTCATGCCTTAAAAGGTACTATTCGGATATACGATATGGAAACCGCTTCTCAGCGTCCGCCTCGTCGTCGTACGCATTCGTTCCGGGCAGTGCAAACTGTTCTTGGCGTTGCCATCCTGCTGGCAACACTTTTTACGGCGCTGCCTTCGCGTGGATTGGTGGGAGGCAATTTCTACGATCGATTAAGTGTCATTCTCACCCCTCGTACAAATGAAGAAGTGCCGCCAGCGTCTGTGCCACAGGCACAGACAGCGCAAATACGCATCGGCATTGTTGCCGGGCATTCCGGTAATGACTCCGGCGCCGTCTGCATGGACGGCAACGGCAATGTCACGCTCACGGAAGCTGATGTGAATCTGAAGATCGCGGCGATGGTGCAGGAGCAGCTCATTCAGGAGGGATATCAGGTGGACCTGCTGCGCGAATACGATTCGCGCCTGAATGGGTATCGCGCCCTGGCAGTTGTCTCCATCCACAATGACTCCTGTGAATATGTTAACGATGAAGCCACCGGTTTCAAAGTAGCGGCAGCGCTCAACACCCACGATGTCAACCGCGCCAACCGTCTCACTGCCTGTCTGGTGGACCGTTATCAGAGTATCACGCAAATGAGCTTTCATGCCGGAAGTATCACCGCGGATATGCGTGAATATCATTCCTTCCGTGAGGTCGATCCGAGCACAGTTGCTGCGATCATCGAAACCGGGTTTCTCAACCTCGACCGGGAGTTTCTCACCAAGCAGACAGATCGTGTTGCTGAGGGAGTTGTGGAGGGCGTCCTGTGCTTTGCACGGAACGAGAACATCGTGCCCACCCCCATTTCGAACCTGACCCCATGAGTCCTCGACGGTTTCGCATCCTGCCCTTTCTTCTGCTGACTCCTGTACTGATCGGCATTGGACTTGTTCTTTTCTTTTTCGTAACATCCCCCGCTAGCGCATCCTATATATTTAGTCCCACGCTGACACCCACGCAGGAAAATCTGTGGGCGTATGCAGACGTTCCCAAGCCGACGCGTACCTCTCCGCCTACAGTGCTCCCCGCCAACACTCCCCTTCCTACCGGCACAGAACCTCCCTCAGTGGTGGCGATGGAACTTGTCGATGACAATGCCTCCCGAATACAGAATCCAGAGACGGCGCCGCTGGCAGTGCCTTCCACGGGCGGGGGAAAATATATCCTTGTGGATATCTCAGAACAGCACATGTACGTGTATGAAGGGGATGCGCTCGTGTATAGCTTTGTCGCCTCGACGGGGATCAATAACGCTACCCGCGTTGGCACGTTTGCAGTGCAGAGCAAAATCCCCAACGCCTACGGCTCTACCTGGGATATCTGGATGCCGAACTGGCTGGGCATCTACTGGGCCGGCGGCCTGGAGAATGGCATTCATGCACTCCCGATTCTGCCAAACGGCGCTATCCTCTGGGAAGGTTTTCTAGGCCGACCCGTTTCCTACGGATGTGTAGTGCTTGGCACGTATGAGTCTCAATTGTTATATGAGTGGGCAGAGATCGGTACGCCGGTAGAAATCCAGTGGTAGGTTTGTTCGACATTGATCGCGGTCTCGTTCGTCAAAATTATTTTTTATTGAAGGTGACCTTATGAACAACCAATTCATCGAAGCCCGGGAACTTATCGTAAGAGCGCGTGAGGCCTTGCGCCACGGCGACAAAATTTCCGCACGACAGATGGGAGAGCGAGCCGCGTACCTTGCCCCGGAAATGGAAGATGTATGGCTCGTCCTTGCCGCCTCAGACCACAACCCCCAAGACGCACTGGCATACGCGCGGAAAGCGTTACAGATCAACCCGAACAGCACACGGGCACAACGTGCTGTGGAATGGGCTGCGGGGCGGTTGAACCCAACTCAGGTAACCACCGGTCCTGTTGCCTCCATTCCTCAGCCCGTTCCGACGGCTGCCAGTCTTCCAAACAAGCACGCTTACCAAACGGCGGTAGCTATGCCGGCGTTGAAGGTACAGGGAAGGAACTGGCTGCCAGCCTTATTGATCGGCGCTGGTGTTTTGTTTATTGGCTTTATCTTATTTGTGCTTGTTGCAAGCCCTATGCTGAGTTCAATGGTCAAGGGCATTGGCATGCCTTTCCGCGCCCAGGAGAAGCTTTGGGCAGAAGCCAATATTCCTAAACCAGAGACCACACCGCTCGATGGCAACTCGTTAGCGGTGCAAGCGGCGGATACGTTGATCCCAACGCTCCTCCCCGCACGCGCAACTGCCACACCAACAAGTGAAGCGACATCTACGACTGTCCCAACGGAAGAAGCCACTGTCCTCCCCGCCGCGACAGATACACCAGGCGTGGTAGCGATGGAAGTGCTCGCTGACACGCCCACTAGCGTCGCGCCCACACCCGGGATCAGCGTCGGCGACGGCGAACGCTGGATCGACGTGGACCTCACTAATCAAATGGTATATGCCTACGAAGGAGAGACCGTCGTCAATTCATTTCTTGTTTCCACTGGCACGTGGTTGACCCCAACGGTTACCGGGGAATACAAAATTTACGTCAAGTATCGTTCGGCAAGTATGTCGGGTCCTGGCTACTATCTTACCGATGTACCCTATATCATGTACTTCTATAAAAGCTATGGGCTACATGGCACGTACTGGCATAATAACTTTGGCACACCCATGAGCCACGGCTGTGTCAACTTGCGGACCGATGAAGCCGCCTGGCTTTTCGACTGGGCATCGGTGGGCACTGTAGTGAACGTGCATTATTAGATATTGAAAAAGGTGACAGTCACTCCTCTAAGAGTGACTGTCACCTAAAACGGTCATGAGCAAGTCTGTTCTTTCACGACGTGATTTTCTGAAATTAAGTAGTTATAGCTTGATGGGGATATTTCTGCCTGAGTTTTCCTCATACCTTTCGCAGCAGGATGAATTCACCAATTTACAAGCTCGCATCATCAACCGCACGGTCTGGGCATATGAGGAACCCAATGCAAATTCCAAACGCCTTAAGCTCTACTGGCATGACCTGGTCGTGCCCATCACGAACACAACCGTCAGCGAGGAGGAAGAGGCGTATAACCGCGTCTGGTATCAATTAGAGGAGGGCGGCTATGCCTATTCGGGGGGCATCCAACCGGTGCGGACAATTCTCAACCAGCCACAATCTATTCCACCCCGGGGTGCGTTAGGCGAGGTCAGTGTTCCTTACACAGACGCATATCTCGATCCGGATGCAAATGCCGAATTTATGTATCGCCTATATTATGAAACCGTCCATTGGGTGATGAGCGCCGTCAATTCATCAGATGGGAGCATCTGGTATCGCCTGTTAGATGATAAGTTTGAAAAGCACTATTACGTCCCTGCCAAACACATCCGTCTCATCCCGGCCGAGGAGCTAGCCCCCATATCTTCACATATTCCCATCGAGGACAAATCGATCGAAGTCCGCCTGGATGAGCAGTTGCTGCTCGCCTATGAAAACGGACGAGCCGTCTTCGCGACGCGCGTTTCCACAGGCGGCAAACGCTTAAGCGGGACCTATACGACACCCGTTGGAAATTTCATCACGTATCATAAGCGCCCCACACGGCATATGGCAAACGGAGACATTGCCTCCAACGGCTTTGACTTTCCCGGCGTGCCCTGGGTGCTTTACATCACCGAAAGCGGAATCTCCTTCCATGGAACATACTGGCACAATGACTATGGCATTCCGCACAGCCACGGCTGCATCAACATGACACCGCAAGCTGCCAAATGGCTGTACCGCTGGACGATGCCAACCGTACCACCGGAAAAATTATTAGTTTATGGGTATGTGGGTACGAAGGTGGAGATCAAAGTGTGACCTGCTCCAGCCGCCGTCCCTAGCGAAGCACCCTGATGAGGGCGGCGGATCATGGCGGGTTGACAACCCGCCCTACTTATTCTGGAACAATTTCACAATAAACAAAGTATAAGAATCAAATAACAGCCCTAGCTCACCCGTCTCTTTTGCGGGTAAACTTATCTTATGCTCAATCCCCAGATCTCTCGTCGTGAGTTTCTCAAGCTCGTCAGTACCGGCTCTCTGGTGTTCGCTCTGCGCGACCTGCGCATCGACCGCTTCCTGGAAGTCACGCCGCCCACGCAGGGACGCATCACCTGGAGCGGCGTGCCTCTCTATGATGCTCCCGCTTTTAATGCCAATCAGGTTCATCTCTTTGGCGCGGATAAAGTAGTAGAAATTGCCGGTATGGAAGAAAATGGGGAGCCCGGCTTCGGAAACCCATACAATACCCTCTGGTACAAGATCAACGATGGTTATGCATTTTCCGGTGGAATTCAACCCGTGCAAACCAACTATCAAAAACCCATTTTCACCCTGCCTGAAAAAGGACAGTTGGGAGAGATCACCGTCCCCTATTGCGATACGAAGAAGGAACCTTATACTTACGCCGAGCGCGGCTATCGAATCTATTATGGGAGCACACACTGGGTGAAACGGGTGATCGTCCAGCGCGACGAAAAAAGCATCTGGTACGAGATCTATGACTCTCATCTCAAGCGGTCGTACTATGTTCCATCACACGATATGCGGCTGGTACCGAACGACGAGTTGACCACGCTCTCCCCCGAAGTACCCGACGATCAGAAACGCATCGTTGTGGATCTGACCACGCAGCTGGTCACCGCCTTTGAAGGCGAAACTCTCGTTTTTTCGCAGCGCTGTGCAAGCGGCGTGCGGGGGACCGACACTCCCAAAGGGGAGTTTCGTACCTATCATAAGGGTCCGTCGATTCATATGACCAATGAAGGCGACGCGGTGGAGGAAGATCATATCTACAGCCTGCCGGGCGTGCCGTGGTGTTCCTTTTTTACCGGCGCGGGCAACGCCTTCCATGGCGCCTACTGGCACAATGACTACGGTCAGCCGCGCAGCCATGGTTGTGTGAACCTGCCCTCCGAGGCAGCAAAGTTCCTATACCGCTGGTCCAAGCCCACCGTTCCGGCGGATATGGATTACATCCATATGCCCGGGGAGGGGACGCTCGTAGAGATCTTTTGATTTGTAAGGCGGGATGCGCGAGCGTCTCGTCCCATAGGAGAATGCAATGAATCCCATCTTTCAATCCCCAACCTATTTGCTCAAGCGTCAAGCCATCGCACTGACGGGTAAGTTCCGTGTGTATGACCCGGCTGGCAGGCTGGTCCTGTTCAGCGAACAGAAGATGTTCCGCCTGCGCGAGGACATCCGTGTGTATGACAGCGAGGATAAGTCGCGAGAAGTCTTGAGCATCAAAGCGCGCCAGATCATGGATTTCTCTGCCGCCTATGACGTGGTGGACACAGAGATGAATCAAAAGGTCGGTGTGCTTCGGCGCAAGGGTCTGCGCTCGATCTTACGAGATGAATGGGAAGTGTTGGATGCGAATGACCGCGTGATTGGTCAGTTGTTCGAAGACAGCATACCTTTGGCGCTCCTGCGGCGATTGGTGCTTGGCTCCTGGCTGCCGCAAAATTACGATTTGACTGTTGGCGAGACGCGCGTCGCCGATCTCCGACAAAACTTCAACATCTTCCGCTACGAGCTAAACCTGGACTTCAGCATGGACACGATCAACCGACTCGACCGCCGCGTTGGTATTGCTGCCGGGATCCTGCTCGCGGCTGTGGAAGGGAAACAGGACAGTTAGTCTCTTCGCGCGGAGCGGGACGGTGTCCTTCTGTCCCGTAGGCGAAGCGCACTTTGCTCAGTACGAGAACAGGGTAAATTATGCCTCGACAACCTCTTTTCACCGGTCTTGTCTTCGATGAGTTTGGCAACCCTGCCGGGTCGACCCTGGTGGGCGATGAGCCTTGCTATGTGGTGGACGACGCGGGCTTCCGCCGTCATATCCCATCCGAGCAAGTAGATCGGCAAGTCCTTAATCATCTGGCAGAGATGATGAAAGGCAGTGAAGATTTCCTCTCGGATCAAACTGCTAAGATGCTGGGGCAGGAGGACGTCTTCACCAAAGCTGCCATCCAGCAGCAGTTGAAAAATATCGACAAGCAATTCGATCACCTCCTGCAGGTGGGATGGCCGGAAGACATGCGTAATTATCTAGGTATGATGGGATTCAAAATCATCATCAATATGCATGGAGAAGTCGTGAAAGTCGAACAGCCCGGCGCGATCAGCGATGAAGGGGAAGAATAAGTATCTCTATGCCATAAGCAGTACCAATAGCGTTACTTCCGGGGTTATTATTCTTAATAAAATTTCCCTGGAGGCGAACATGACATCTGAAACGCAATGGCGCTATGACCGTCTGACGTGGGTAGAGATGAAAGAGCAGATCGCGCGCAAGCCTCAACCTGTGGTTGCCATCCCGTTCGGGACGGTGGAGGATCACGGTCCCCATCTTCCCCTCTCCACGGACAACGATATCCTCGAAGCAGTCTTGTCCGAATGTGGACGCCGCGCCGAAGGCGACCTGTTAGTGACGCCCACGATTCCCGTCGGCTTGGACGAGCATCACATGGACTTCCCTGGTACTCTCTCGGTGGATATGGAGACCTGTCTTGCCTACGTATCACAAATAGCGATCTCTGTCGCGCGGCATGGGTTCACGCATATCTTTATTGTCAATGGACATGGTTCGAACCAATCCATCTGTGAATTGGCAGCACGCAAATGCGTGCTCGAAACCGGAGTCGTTTGTGCGAACACCACCATAAACGCTGCGGTGAGCCCAGCTCTTGTGGCGGATATATTGGATGCAAATCGCAAGGGTGAATGGGGCAGTGTCGCCCATGCCTGTGAATATGAAACCGCCATGATGCTGCACAGCTATCCTGAGCTGGTCCAAATGGAGAAAGCAACGCGGGATATTGGGCAACTCAAACTGAAATACTTCAACTGGGACCACCCTGAGCCCAGCGCTTATAGCTGGCAGGATTGGTGGAGCCGCTTCTCCAAAGAGGGGATTTGCGGCGACGCCACCGCCGCCACGCCAGAGTTTGGTCGACTCATGTTCGAAACAACCGTGACGCGTTTTATCGAGATGGTACGCGAGTTCCGTACGATTCTCATCAAGCCGCGCGTCGATCATCACTAAGACAAGCGCTCTGCGCCGTCCCGCGGCGGGAGCAAATCCAAGGAGACATCATGCAATATCGCGAACTTGGTCGTACAGGCTGGAAGGTTTCCACGATCAGTTTTGGTGCCTGGGCAATCGGCGGCACATGGGGCGATGTGCGCGATGAAGAATCGCTTGCCGCGTTGCACCGCGCCCTTGATCTAGGCGTGAATTTCTTCGACACTGCCGATGTCTATGGCGACGGGCGCAGTGAGCAGCTGCTTGCCAAGCTCCGCAAAGAACGCAACGAGTCGTTTTATGTCGCGACCAAAGCCGGGCGCAGGCTTGATCCGCACATCGCTTCAGGCTACACCAGGGGGAATCTAATGGCTTTCGTGGAGCGCAGCCTCAAAAACCTGAATGTGGAAGCGCTTGACCTCCTGCAATTACACTGCCCGCCAACCGAAGTCTATTACATGCCGGAAACTTTCGACGCTCTCGACGATCTGATGAAAGCGGGCAAGCTGCGTTATTACGGCGTGAGCGTGGAAAAGGTGGAAGAGGCGCTCAAAGCAATGGAATATCCCAACGTGCAGACAGTGCAGATTATCTTCAACATGTTCCGCCAGCGGCCGATGGATCTGTTCTTTGGCGAAGCGGAACGCCGGAAGGTTGGTATCCTAGCGCGCCTGCCACTTTCCTCTGGAATGTTAACTGGTAAGATGACGCGCACAAGCACATTTGAGAGTGGGGATCACCGCCAGGGGAATCGAAACGGCGAATGGTTCAACCGCGGTGAAACCTTTTCCGGGCTGGACTATGAGATTGGACTGCAAGCTGTGGACGAGCTGCGCATGCTCCTCCCAGAAGGCATGACCCTGGCACAACTCGCCCTGCGCTGGATTCTAATGTTCCCTGCGGTGACCTGTGCCATCCCTGGCGCGAAGCGTCCATCACAGGTGGAGGAAAACGTCAGCGCCGCCGACCTGCTGGCCCTGTCAGATGAAACGATGGACAAGGTACGCGAGATCTATGAGCGGTTGGTACGCCCGCAAGTGCATCATTACTGGTAAGCTATACTCGCTGCTGAATTTATGAGCAAACAAAAGCCGCAATGTATCGTTTTACTAAAAAGGGAACGCCCCAGGTAAGTTTGAATCCGGGGAACTAGGGCGATCCCCAGTTGATGATATGGGGAAAAGTATTGAAATTCGAATAGCTCAAAATAAAATCACCAGCCTGCAGCGGGAACATTGCAAATGCATTACCAAAGATTGAATCGTCATCAGCCAGGCGTTTTTTTTGTACCCTTTTGTATTAGTGGTGGTCATGTAAGAAATTAAATTTATAAGCAAAGGTATCCCCCATGAGAAAATGCCCGAAATGTGCTGAGGAAAACGTTTATGAGAACCTGTTCTGTAAACACTGCGGGTACTGTTTGCTGCCACCTGAGCCAGAATACGTCCGCTGGTCAATAGCGACACACACAAATCACCATAAAACACAGGAAGGCATCGATTTTACTGTTGGGCAAATTGTAAAGGAATCAAACGTTGACAGTCTAAAGCGAAGGCGACGGACTATACCTCCAGTTTTCAGGGTAGGGATCATATCGCTAAACGTGCTAGTAATCATTCTAATATCGCAGATACTTGCTAATCTACTTCTCAAATAACAAAGTACCGTGGTTCGGTAAAGTCCAAGAACCCATACAAACCGCCATCTCGTCCATCGGCGCTTAACGCTGAACGTTCATAACTAATTCTCTAGATCATACAAATACAAAAATATCGACGTTCCCGGCACGCGGAACTCACGTTTCTCTTCCCCAATCTCATTTAGAGAACTCAAAATAAAATCCCTTTCATTGAAATCCCCTCTTTCATACACATGTGATAGCAAAATCCATACACGTGGCTCTCCATCGAAGGAAGCAAGTTGGTTCGCGAGAGGCTGGACAGCCTTGTAGTCTTCACGTTTTCCAAACTCATATGAAATGTTTTCCAGTCCATAGAAGGGAACATAGAATCGAAAGGCAGGCAATGCTCCGTACGAGACGTACATCGTATCGCCCTCTTTCCAGGAATCCCGAATGAACTCCATAGTAGGACGGATATGCTCGAAGTATTTTGGCGCAAGGAAATTTTGAAGGGAAGCAACAAAGGGTCCGTAAAGAAGATAGCCAGCCAGAAGGGCGACGACTAGCGCACTGGGAAACCCATATCGCTGTAGCTGCCAATAAATCACTTCAACTGCTTTGCCGATTAGAAGCAATCCGATGGGGACAAGGAAGAGGATCATCCGCTCGAAAACGGGATAAACCTGGAACGCAGAGGCGATCAGTGTGACTATGACGATACCGGCGAATGAAACTGCATAGCCCCGCTGTTGAAACCACAACATCACCCAACCAACCAGCATCAGAAAAAAAACAAGAAAGACCGCGTACGGAATTCCGAACTGAATGCCGATATTTTCATTGAGAGCTTTTGTGAACCAGCCCGGGTCACTCCAGAGTGGTATCGGCAGGAAGGCTCCCTGCCAATATTCCTTCATGTAGGTGTTCTGGCTCAGGTCTTGCAGGATTAAGAAATACAGGAAGGCAATTTCCAGCATCCAGACCACTCCCATTCCAAAGACAAGTCGCAAGCTGGCGTATTCTCTTTGTCTAAGCTGGGCGATCATCAAGGCAAGTCCGATTCCTGTCAGTACAAATAGCGCGGGGTGCGAGAACCACAACGCAACCAGTCCCGCGATCGTTAGCCAGGCATAGGCTTTCCTTTGCGGAGAGCTGTTGAATAAAGGGGCAGCAACCAACAGTAGCAGGATCGTCACTGCCACATCGACGATATATTGTTTGACTTCAGAGCTGTAGTAGATCAGCCGCGGGTTGAAGGCGAACCATGCGAATGCAACAAGTAACCCCGCCCCACTTGTGATCCGCCTGAGCAGGAGATAGAACAGACCCAGTGAAAGCAATCCAACCAATAAGGGAAATAATCGCAAGGCAAGCTCGTGTTTCCCCAAAACTATGTTGAAGAGTTTCTCAACCAGTAAAAAACCAATCGGCGCCCCCTGGTCGTAATCGAGTGGTTGGAACATTCCGGCGAAGCCTCGGTTCACGATGTTCAGCGCCAGCATTGCCTCATCCGCCCACAGCGAGCGACCCGTCAGGTACTGGCGTACACGCAAAACTGCACCGAGCAGGATCAGCAATGCCGCGGTGGCTTTATCCCAGGATAAAAATGTTTTCCAACCACGATTTGTGATCGAGGGGTTCATGCGGCTGGTATCAATATTAACACAAAGTCGATCAGGTCACCTGGAGTGTTTTAGAAATGAAAACAATATGTTTTGCCTCTCAAGAATCGTTGTGTAATCGGCACAACGGGCGTACAATACACGGGCTGTTCGCACCAGCGAGACAGCGAGGACACATCATGTTACTAACGGATGAAGGTGATTTAGGTTCTACCGAGAGTCAACCGCCAAGTACTCATCTACTTGGCGCCATACGCGTTGCAAGATTAATTACATGACATCACGAAGGAGCTGAGCTTGTACCCTCCGTGATGATTTCACGTGAGGAGGCAGCGATGCTCACCATCTATAAAACGACCGAGCACGGACTCGAACAATTCGACACCATGGTCAACGGCTCATGGGTCAAAGCCGTGGATCCCACACCAGAAGAGATTCGGCAGCTTGTCACCTGGGGGATAGATGCAGATTACATTAATTATTCACTCGATTTAGATGAAATGCCGCGTATAGAACGGGATGAGGATTACACCTTCATCCTAGTCCGGATACCCCACCGCCAGCCCGAAAGCGACATCCCATATACCACCATCCCGCTGGGGATCATGATTAAAGGGAATGCGATTTTCACCGTCTGCCGCTACGACAAGGAAATGTTCAAGGTGCTGGCGAATGGGAAATATCGCCTTCTCAAGACTGGCAAGCGCTATCGCTTCGCCCTCTACATCTTTCTGGAAACCGCCACGCGTTACCTGACGCACCTGCGTGAGATCAACCGCATGACCGAAGCGATTGAGGATCAGCTGCAGAAGTCCACCCGCAATCGAGAACTGCTGGACCTGCTCAAATACCAAAAGAGTCTCACCTACTTCGCCACGGCACTCCGTGCAAACGAAGTGATGATGGAACGCGTCCAGCGTACACAGATTTTCAACTATTACGAAGACGATCAGGATCTGCTCGAGGATGTGCTGACCGAAAACCAGCAAGCGATCCAGATGACCAGCATCAACACCGAGATCCTTTCGAGCATGATGGATGCTTTTGCTTCGATCATCTCGAATAATGTGAATAGTGTGATGAAAATACTGGCGGCGCTAACGATCATCTTTAACCTGCCTGGCATTGTTGCTGCATTTTATGGCATGAACGTTGCCCTGCCTGGGGCAGGGCACCCGTTTGCCTTCCTAACGGTAATCGGCATTTCCCTGGCTCTGACGGCGATCGCGACATTCATTTTTTACAAGCGGGATTGGTTCTAAGTTAGGCGGGTTGGCACCCCGCCCCACTTCTTGCTCACGAGGTACAATCAGGGCGAGGAATCCTCACCATGTCCAAGCGAATTGAATATCTTGACATTGCAAAAGGCATCGGCATTTTGCTGGTCGTTCTGGGACACAATGATTTTGAAGTCATTTCGCTGTTTGTCCAACGACTGATCTATTCCTTCCACATGCCGTTGTTCTTCTTCCTTTCCGGATACTTCCTCAATATATCGATCCCTTTTTTCGACTTTTTCAAGAAGCGATTTAACGCCCTTCTCAAGCCTTATCTCTTCACCATTTTCCTGATCTATTTCACCTCCGTTTCCTTCGAAAAGATGGGCTTTAACACCGCCATCCAGCGCACAGTCAAATCTCTCTATGGAAGTGGCTACTACCTGGATTGGGTACAGTTGTGGTTCCTGCCACAGCTGTTCGTGGTGAGTCTGTATGCGTTCCTGTTTATTACATTCGTTGGGAAATTGCGCAACCGCTGGGTCATCTGGGGCATCCTGCTTGCTACCCTGGCAATAGCGCTTCCGTTCCTGCGTGCGTTTTACCCCTTCCCGTTTTCGGTGATGGAGAAAGACTATGAATTGTACGGTCTGCCGTTCAGCCTCGACCTCGTTCTCGTAACCGGCTTTTTCTTCATCCTGGGATATGAAATGCGGCAAGCCACAACCGAGAAAACCTTTGACAGCGGTCTGGTCCTCGTCACGACAGGCGCGCTCCTTCTCCTGCTCAACCTCCTGTTCCCCTACGAGATCGACTTCAATATCCGGCTGTATGAGTCGTTCCTGGTGAACACCACAGAAGCAATCCTCGGTATCCTTTTTGTCCTGGCGCTGTCGCGCCAGATTGAGCGGCGCACGAGTCGGCTTGCCTCCGTATTGAAATATCTTGGAAGTATCTCCTTGATCATCCTGTTGTTCCACGTCCCGATCCAGGCGTTCTGGGCGCAAAAAGTGGAAAACGTGACCGGTAACTTCCCGTTAGGGATCGTGGTTGGATTCATTATGGGTGTGATCGGTCCCGTTCTGATCTACGAAATTTTCATTCACTTCAACCCGGTTGCGTCCTGGTGGTTCGGCAGAAAAGCTGACGTGTTTGCCACGAAAGAGCCTGCAGGTGTGCAGGAAGAAAAAACAGTTACCGCTTCTCCCACAACGCATGCTGTAGAGATTAAAGAATCCTAGATTTATGCCAAAACCAGTCATCTTCACCATTGACGATGATGTCTCTGTATTGAACTCGGTGGAGCGCGACCTGCGCGCCCACTACGGGCAGGAGTATCGCATTCTGCCTATTGATTCTGCCAAAGCTGCCCTCCACTATTTAGAGAAGATTCAACAGCGCAACGAGACCGTCGCGCTGTTTCTGGTCGATCAGCGCATGCCCGAGATGGACGGCGTGGGATTTCTGAGAGAAGCCATCCGGGCATTCCCACAAGCCAAGCGTGTGCTGCTCACAGCGTACGCCGACACGCAGGCAGCAATCGAATCGATCAACGAAGTGGGGCTGGATTATTATCTGATGAAGCCCTGGCATCCGCCGGAGGAGCGGCTGTATCCAATTCTGGATGAGCTATTAGAGGATTGGAAGGCGCACGTCCGCTTGCCATATGAGGGGATTCGGGTGGCGGGGGCGTTGTGGTCTCTGTCGAGCCATCAGGTGAAGGATTTTTTGACACGGCACCAGATTCCATATCAATGGCTGGATATCGAGAAGGATTCGAACGCACGTCAGCTTGTGGAGGGAAGTTCTTCAGAAATTACAAGACTTCCGATCGTTTGCTTTCCAGATGGAAAAACGTTAGTCCAGCCCGAGCTTAAGGAACTCGCGGAAAAGGTCGGGCTGCAAACGCGCGCTGCTCTGCCCTTCTACGACATTGCTGTCATCGGGAGTGGTCCCGCGGGGTTGGCATCTGCGGTCTATGCCGGCTCGGAGGGCTATCGCTGTCTCGTAATCGAGCGCGCCGCGCCGGGTGGGCAAGCGGGCAGCAGCCCGAAGATCGAAAATTACCTCGGCTTTCCCACAGGGATCTCAGGCGACGATCTCACCCGCCGCGCTGTCTCACAGGCGAAACGCTTCGGTGTGGAAATTCTCTCCGCGCAGGAGGCGAAGCAGGTTTCCGTCAACGACACATATCGCCTGATCAAGCTGTCGGACGGCGCTGAGATCTCCTGTCACGCACTGTTGATCGCCACAGGCGCTTCCTTCCACACACTCAAGATGCCCGGGGCGGCAGAACTGACCGGCGCGGGCATTTATTACGGCGCTGCTTATACCGAAGCGATGAACTACAAAGATCAGGATGTATTCGTCGTCGGCGGGGCGAACTCGGCGGCACAGGGAGCCATCTATTTGAGTCAGTTTGCCAGCAGAGTGCGCGTATTGATTCGTGGCCCCAAGCCGACTGCTTCGAAGTATCTGGTCGATGCGCTGGAGCAAAATCCAAGAATCGAATTGATGCTGAATACCGACCTGATCGAGGTGCGAGGCAAGAACACGCTCGAACAAGTTACGGTCAGGAATACCGCTCTGGATAAAACCCAGACCTTCGACGCGGCGGCGATGTTTGTGTTCATCGGCGTGCGTCCGCAGAGCCGGCTGGTGGCAGATCTGGTAAAGCGCAGCGATAGAGGCTATATCTATACCGGCGCCGATCTCATCGTGGATAGAAAGCTGCCGCAGGGCTGGACCCTGGAGCGCGACCCGTTTCTGCTGGAAACCAGCGTCCCCGGCATTTTCGCCGCCGGCGATGTGCGCTATGGGACCAATCATCGCGTGTCTTCAGCCGTCGGCGAAGGCGCGATCGCGTTCGCGTTGATGAAGGAATATTTGAAAACACTGTAATCATCGGGTGGTCGAGTAGGGTGAGTGCTTTTCTCGCCCGTACACTAGTTCAGGTGTCGAGACCACTCGATGAGTATGGGCTACTCGACCAACGGTAAACGATTAATGAACCTCCACGACCTGCGCAAATCTCCTCTCTTTCAGGGCTTGTCTGACGATGAGCTGCAGAAGCTGATGGACATGGCTGAGCCTTTTTCCTTGCGCGCAGGAGACGTTCTGATCCGGCAAGGCGAGCCGGGCGACTCCGCCTATGTGATCATGCGGGGTGAATTCGAGGTACAAAAGCAGACAGGGCAATCATTGATCAAGATCGACGTGCGCAACCCCGGTGATGTGGTCGGTGAGATGGCTCTGCTCTCACGCGCCCCTCGTAATGCGACGCTGATCGCCAAAACGGACGGTGAAGTGTTGCGAATCCCCCAGGAGGCATTCGAAACCTTGCTACGGTCCAGTTCCACCGCGGCGAGAGCGGTGCTGCACTGGGTGATGTCGCGCCTCACGCAAAATGAATCGCTGTTACACCAGCAGGAAAAGATGGCTGCCCTCGGCACGATGAGCGCGGGGCTGGCACACGAGCTGAACAATCCTGCGGCGGCTGCCCAGAGGAGCGCCTCACAGCTAAAGGACAGCCAATCCCGCTGGCTCACACTGATCCATCAAATCGAAAGCGCCGCTATTCAGCAGGGTCAGACGGACTGGCTGAATGATTTCATTCAGGAAGCCACGCGTCGTTTTGGCTTGCCAGCCAAGCTGGATGCTCTGGAGCGAATCGACCGGGTGGACGGGCTTCAGACCTGGCTGGAAACAAACGGAGTGGAGTCCGCTTGGGAGCTGGCACCGGCGATGGTCAACTTCGGATGGGATGCCGAGTCGCTCGAGGACCTCAAGGATACTCTTTCTCCATCATTATTCGACCTTACCGTGCAATGGCTGGGCATGTGTTGTTTGATGATGGGACTGCTCTCGGAAGTGTTACAAACGACAGAACGAATCTCGAAGATTGTCCAGGCGGTGAAGTCGTATACGTATCTTGACCAGGCGCCACTGCTCGAAGTAGATGTCCATGAAGGCCTGGAGAATACCCTGTTGATTATGCAGCATAAACTCAAAAAGGGTGTGACTGTGAAGCGGGAATACTCGTCAGACCTGCCGCGCATCGAAGCCTATGCCAGCGAGCTTAACCAGGTCTGGACGAACATCATCGACAATGCGGTGGATGCGATGAACGGCAAAGGTGAGCTCAAAATTAAAACCTACGAGCAGGATCGAAGTGTCATAGTCGAAATCGTAGATAATGGGCCGGGCATTCCACAAGATATTCAAACGCGTATCTTCGAGCCGTTCTTCACGACCAAAGCACCCGGGCACGGCACAGGATTGGGGTTGCATATCTCCCATGATATTATTGCCAATCGCCACCACGGACAGCTGACCGTTGAATCGAAACCTGGCGAGACGATGTTTAAGGTCATGTTGCCGGTAAACTTTAGTAAGTAATATCCTGTTGTTGCGAGAAGATTGCTTCGCCGCAGCGGCTTCTCACAACACCTGCATCTGACACACAAAGGAGAAAACATGAGTGACGATCAAATGATGAGGGATATCCTGGTATCTGCTAAAACCATCGCCAGCGTGGGGCTATCCTCCAACCCTGGAAAAGAGAGCTTTTGGATTGTAAAGTATCTAAAAGACCAGGGCTATCGCATCATTCCTGTCAACCCCACAGCAGAGGAGATCTTGGGCGAAAAAGCATATCCTGACCTGGAGTCAGTCCCGGAGCCGATCGACGTCGTACAAGTTTTCCGCAAGCCAGAGGACGTGCCGCCAGTGGTCGATAGCGCGATCAAAGCCGGCGCGAAGGTCGTTTGGATGCAGGAAGGGATTGTCAATGAAGAAGCCGCGCAAAAGGCGCGCCAGGCAGGCTTGCAGGTAGTGATGGATGCCTGCATGCGGGTCACGCATCGGCGGTTAATTGGCGATAAACTGCTGAAGCTTTAATAGAAAATCGCAGGTAGCCCGCTGCTGGGTGATCCCTAACAACTTAAGCCATTTCATGAGACACGTGTAAGGATCGTGCCCTGCGCACCAGCTTTCTCCAATGCCACGGAAACCGAATCTGCTGTTTCAGCTTCCACCAATGTGATCATGTTGCCGCCACGCCCACCGCCGCTCATTTTTGCGCCCAGGGCTCCTGCGTGAAGTGCGGTTTCGACGAGTCGATCCAGTTCTGGCGAAGAGACGGTTAATGTTTGCAATAGAGCATGGTTTTCATTCATCAGTTCGCCAAGCAGCCCAGGGATTCCGGCTTCGATCGCACGACGTGCAGCGAATGAGATTTCGCCGATCCTGGCGAAGACAGTTTCCCAACGGGGCTTGTCCTCCATCCATAAGCGGCCTACATCGCCAACTGACTCTTTTGTCGGTGCGGGGATGCCCGTATTGGCGATCAATATGAGAAAGGGTTGGCCGACCTGGAATGTTTCTATGGGTTCCCCTCTAACAAAATACACCGGCAGGGCGTAGGTGATTACCGTGTTATCGATTCCTGAGGGCGTGCCGTGATGCAGCTTCTCGATCTCATAGGCAAACGCATTGACTTCTTCCTCTGCCATCGGATAATGAAGGTGAGAAGCCAGGGCGCGGGTCAGAGCAACCGTCACCGCCGCGCCGGAACCAAGCCCGGATGCTACCGGTATGCTGGACGTGATTTTTATATGAAGATGTGGGAATGGGGTCACGCGAGAGAGAAACAAAAAATTATGGATAACGGAAGCGATTGGATGATCGGAGGGGAGCATGTTCAGTTCCGCCTGTAAGTCAACATCCGGCGCGTCAATCCAGATGCCCGAACGCGCGGACTCTACGATATTGACCTCCACGCCGACTTGAGTCACCGGGACTGCTAAAGCCGGCTGACCGTACACGACCGCATGCTCACCGAATAAGATAATCTTGCCGGGTGCGGAAGCTTTGGTCATGAATAGATTAAGCCTTACGAGAAATAGAAGATTGCAAGCACAGTCAGCCCCCACAAAAGCATGGTGATTTGCAGAGGGCGATCCTTCAATGCCACTTCGTCGGGCGCACCCGCTGCATGACCAATCTGAATCAGTTGTAGATAACGGAAGATACCATAAACGACAAACGGGATGGTGAGCATCATCGAGTGATTTTCCGGCAGGTTGGGTGCAGAGAACGTGTAGAGCGAATAGGCAACAATCGTCATCCCGGAGACGATCGTAATATACTGATCGAGCAATGGGATGGTGTATCCATCGAATACCTTACGGTGTGCGCTGGCTCCCTGGGCAAGCAGGTTCATTTCTGCGCGGCGTTTTCCCAACCCGATGTAAAGCGAGAACAGAATCGTAAGCATGTATAGCCAGGGCGAGAAGCGCTCGACGGGAGAAATTAGGATAACGCCCGCCGCTACACGCAGCACAAATCCAGAAGAAATAATGAGTACATCCAGGATTGCTTCATGCTTCAACCAGCGTGAGTAGAACAAATTGATGATCAGGTATGCCGCAAGGATTATGGCAAACGAAGGAGAAAGTAAATACCCCAGGGGTATCGTCAGGATTACCAACAGCATCGCACTGATAGATGCCACACGCACTGGTAGCTCCCCCGAGGCAATCGGACGGAACTTTTTCTCGGGATGATTCCGATCCGCTTCTACATCCGCAATATCATTGAACAGATACACGGCGCTGGAGATCAGGCAAAATAAAAAGAACCCGGCAAGAGTTCGTACAAAAGATTCGGTTATAAATAACTGTTTATCAAAGATCAGACCAAAAAAAATGAAGCCGTTTTTTGTCCACTGGCGAGGGCGCATCGTTTTGAGGAGGGCTTTGAACATAGGTTAATGATAACAGAGGGAATGCGTATTTGGTAATGAGTGATAAGGAATTGTAATTGGTTACAATATGAGTATGGCGAAAGTTCGGCTGGATGTGCTGCTTTTGGAACGTGGCCTGGCAGAGTCACGCGCCAAGGCACAGGCAATGATTATGGCAGGACAGGTGCGCGTGGCAGATCAGGTCACGCTGAAGCCTGCGACTTCTGTTTCCACCGATTCGATCGTGACGGTCGACACCGGTCCACGCTTTGTCTCGCGCGGCGGTGAAAAGCTGGAGGCGGCGCTCGAATCGTTTCACATCGACGTGACGGACCGGGTCTGCGTCGATGTGGGCGCCTCCACAGGCGGTTTCACGGATTGCTTATTACAACGCGGCGCAGCGAAAGTCTATGCGATCGACGTGGGGAAAGGTGTTCTGCACTGGAAGCTGCGCAACGACCCCAGGGTTGTAGTAATGGAAGAGACGAACGCACGTTACGTGGAGTCGCTGCCGGAACCGGTGTCGCTCGTGACGGTGGATGCGTCGTTTATTTCGTTGAAGATTTTGCTGCCGGTAATAAGGAAGTGGAGAGAAGAAGGCGGTGAGATTGTCGCATTGATCAAACCTCAATTCGAAGCGGGTAAAAAGGATGTTGCGCGTGGCGATGGGGTGATCCGCGACCCGGAGATCCATAAGCAGGTATTGCTGGATATATTGAGTTTTGCACAAGCAGAGGGACTTCAGACGCGTGGATTGATCAAGAGTCCCTTGCTGGGTCCCAAAGGGAACGCGGAGTTCCTCGTCTGGTTGAACGTAGCAGAACCAGACAGGCAGAGCGAATCGATCCAGCATTTGGTTGCGCAAACGGTATAAGGAAGCCATCCCCAACGCAGCCGGAGCGCTCTGGTAAAATTCGTCCATGCCCCCCTCATCCGAGTCTGATTTCAATCTCCATCACCCCCAACCATTGCTCATCGTGATCTCGGGCCCCTCGGGCGTCGGGAAAGACACGGTGATGCAGCGCATGAAAGAGCGCGGCTTGCCGTTCCATTTTGTTGTCACTGCTACGACACGTCCCCAGCGCGCCAATGAAATTCATGGCAAGGATTATTTGTTTGTGTCGAAGGAAGAGTTTGCTCGCATGATCGACGAGGATGAATTGATTGAGCATGCCATCGTGTATGGTGACTATAAAGGGATTCCCAAGCAGCAAGTGCGCGAAGCGCTTTCCAGTGGCATGGACGTGGTGATGCGCATCGACGTGCAAGGGGCAGAAACCGTCCGCAAGATGGCGCACGATGCGCTGATGATCTTCATCACAACCGAGAATGAAGCAGACCTGGTGCGACGCCTGGAAGCACGCAAGACCGAAACCCCGGATGCCCTCGCGCTGCGGATTGCCACTGCCCGCAAGGAGCTCAAACGCGTGGAAGCCTTCGATTATTTGATCGTCAATCGTGAATTTCATCTTGACGAAACTGTGGATACAATTCGCGCCATTATAGAGGCGGAACATCATCGCGTGAGCCCACGCAAGGTGGCGCTGTGAACGAGACTCCTCCTGCCGTCGACTCTCCTCCGCCTCCTCGCTCGCAACAGGTTCGCGTGCCGATGCCTCGCTCGTCGCCGTATGTAACCTATACAATTATAGGGATCACGGTCTTGTTTTATGTTCTGCAGCTTGCCAGCGTCTGGGCATTTGGATATGCTGTTCCTGGTTTAGGCATGGATTGGCTGGAATACTACGGCGCACGGATCAACGAAGCCATCCTTGCCGGGGAACTTTGGCGGTTCGTGACACCTGCGCTGCTGCACGGGTCACTCCCGCATATTGCGTTCAACATGTATGCCTTGCTCTCCTTCGGAACAGGGCTCGAACGTCACTTCGGGCATCTGCGATTCTTTTTGTTGTATTTACTGGGCGCGTTTGCAGGGAACGTCGCCTCTTTTCTGTTTACCGGCGGATCCTACTCGATAGGGGCATCGACTGCGGTTTTTGGTCTGCTTGGCGCCGAGGCGGTGTTTCTGATTCAGAACCGCAAATCGTTTCCGGGGCAATTCCGGAGCGCGATCGGGAATATCATCTTTATCGCAGTGATTAATCTGTTTATTATCGGTGCTCTCCCGGGTATCGACAACTGGGGGCATATCGGTGGCTTGGTTGGTGGATTGATGTTTACATCCTTTGCTGGTCCGTTGTGGGAAATTGAAGGTGTGTATCCCGCTTACCACCTGGTCGATAAACGTTCGCTGCAAGCTATCTTAATTGGTGCAGTAGTGGTGACAATGATTTTTGGCGCGTTGGCGTTGTGGGGATTTGTTAGGTAGGAATAGGCAATGTAGATAAGCAATACGAAATCGCACACCTCAAGGAGATTTCAATGTGGACTGTGTGGACTACCTTTCAAATTGTATTAATGTCACTTGGTCTGCTGCTGGTTTATGGAGGCAATCAGCTTGCGCGGCCAATTCTCATACATGCAGGGATCATCTGCCTGGGCCTGGCTATGATCGTTATGGGACTGGAAGCCATTGTCCAACGACGCCTAATTCGGTGGAAACGTGGCAGGCCTCGGGAAACTTATAGGGGAATTCCAGCGATTTTCCAGGGTATCCAATTCAACCTCATCGGTCTGTTTCTCATTGGCGCCGCGATCATGATGCAATTCAACAATGGGCGGGAAATCTTCCAAGAGGTGATCCGGCGCCCGGGCTTGCTCTTGGTTTTGTTGGGAGGGCTGTGCCTCCTTCAGATGCTGATCGTGCTCGGGGGATCAGGGAAACCTAGAGATGAGTCACAGGGTCTCAGGCTATTTGCGTTGGTTGTTAGCCGCCTGTTCCCGGGACTCATCTGGCTTGTCTTTGGCTTGGTTCTGCTTGCCCTGGGAATGTTCGATATCCTTGCCCCTATGAGGTTCGACGAAGTGGGCGGGCGAATTTTGGAAGAGCTGTATGGGCCGAGGTAATCTTCAGTGGGATTGTGAGATTATTGGGGACTAGAGATTAGTCAACTAGAACAGTAATTGGTAATTTGACGACAAAGTCTACGAGGCTGGCAAATATGATTCTTTACCAGCCTCGTAGACTTTGTGTTTAATGTTTTACCTGGACTAGGGCTTGATCTCGAACACTGTGCCCGCGCTGGTGCCCTGGACTTCGGGGAAGAAGGATTCCCAGGCGTGGGCGGGCAGGACTCGATATTCACCGGTTTGCAGCGGGATGAGGGTATAAGTGAGCACATAGGTACCCGCCGGGAGGAAGTCCGCGCTGAACAGAATCCCGTCATCGCGGATTTGCGGCTCGTGGAACAGCCACCAACCCCAGCCCTGAGCAAAGGGATCGCTGTCATCGAATTGCACTTCCACATCAGTAGACTCAATTCCCTGCTGGCTGGTTTTCAGGCTGCGATTCAAAATTTCTGCTCCCGCGGGGATGAAGTCTTCGACCATCACATAATAGGAGTCATGGGGCAGGACGAGCGTCAGCCGCGCGGTGACGGGTTTGTCGCTGCCAAGTTCTACAGTAGAAATGGGCTGGCATGACTTGGTTGATTCGCTATTCAACGTAGATTCGCAATAAATACGCTCGACTTGCATCCCGGCGTCAATCGGCTTTACATCTTCGACAGGGCGATGGACATTTAATACAGCGCGATAGTACAGACGCCCCAATCCTTCTTCGCGCTGAACGGTGAGCAGGTTGGGCGAGGTGGGCGAAAGAAATTCGAGCGGCACTTCCGCCTGGACAGGGGCAAGGACCTGGTTGCCCGAGACATCTCCACTCGCCAACGGACCGCCGTTGAGCGTGGCATGGAACGCAAAGTCTGCGTTGAGATCGCCAAAGCCAAGCATTGCTTCGTTGAGCGCCATCATTGCCCAGGCGTTCTCATGCCCAATGCTCCAGACACCGCGTGTATTACGATGCGCGGCAAGATACCGCACCGCGTTGAACACAACCGTGTTCGCAGGATCAAGCTGGGCAAGCACATACGTCACCACGGATGTTGTATATAGAGGTGAGCCAGTGGTAAAGATGTTTTCCTTAGGGGTTTCCCAGTGCGCGCCGGAAGCAGTAAGAACTGCAGAAGATTCAAGATTCGAGATTAAATCACGCACACGTTCATCCGCCGGATTGATCTTGTGAATCACATAGGCAAGCAATGCCTGGCTAGAAGGGCTCAGCCGGTCGCGCACGTTATACAAATTGCCAACGATCGCTTCATCGAATGAATTTGCCTGCGACAACGCAAACTGAACAAACGCCATTTCGTCCAGGTTGGTGCCCGCCGTATCATTTGTAATTTCTGGTTTCAAGCTACTTAAGTAGGTGCCAGCACGTTGGAGCGCGTTGTCATCTACTCTCATGCCAATTTCACGGGCGCGTACCAAGCCGAAAAAAATATAGGCAGAGATGTATGGGTCGGAGGCATTTGATTGCGTGCCATCATCCAGAAAGAACGATCTGCCCCACCAGTCCCAGCCGCCATCTTCATTTTGCAAGCTCAACAGCCTGCTGATACTTGTGGCGACATTGGCAGTTACGCGTTCAGTTAGTTCCTGGTCACTTAACCCCGCGCTATTGAGGGCGCGATAGACCTCAAGGTTTGGCAGGAGATACGAGAGAGTCGCCTCCGCGCTCATAGCATAATCCGGCGGGTCTGTCGCTTCCAACGCGGATAGCAAGCTGCCAGCCAGCGAGGGACTGAGCTCAACCTCGAGCCCGCCGCCACTAGGGGTGAAGGTGCGAGGCAAGGAAATGATTTCCTGCCGCGATACGCCATCGCGCAGCACACCGCCTGTGACAAATGCCTGCGGCGCCGTATATTGCATCACCGGCAGAGCTCCCCAAATGGGGCGTGCAGAATCTTCTAGCGAAATAGAACCGGTCGTCTTCACAGAAAAGACAAGGTCTGCTGCTTCTGCGACACCTGCTGTGCCCCACCATTCGACCCGGGCGCGCCCGTTGGCAGGAACACTCACCTGCTGTGTCGCGTGATCTGCCTCATCCAGCACAAAGCCTTCACTCTCAAGAGAGACATGGGCTGCCAGTTCATTGGCTGTATTGTTGTTGACGATTGCCGCCATCAGCACATGGTCACCGCTCACTAAAAAGCGTGGTGTCACCGGACGGATGAGCAACGACTTTGTCGTTACGATTTGCGTTTCCGCTTCGCCAACTTTTGTATCTGTCGTCAAACCGCGGACATCCACCTGCCAGGTGGTGAGAGAGTCTGGCAGTGTGAAAGTTGCCTGACCAAGCCCTTCGGCATTTGTGATCAGTGAGGGATTCCAATAAGCGGTATCGGGGAATTCTTCGCGGACAAATACTGGGGCTTCGCCACCTCCTCCCCCTCCGCCGCCTGCTTCGGTGGCATTACGCCCGGTATACGCAGCAACTGAAAGCCCAGTCTCGATGCCAAGCGGTTGTTCTTTGTAAAAGAAAGGCAGAATCTCTTCCGAGTTCGGGTCCGCCAGGGCAAGCGTTGCCAGATCCACTACGGACAACGAGAATTCGCCTTGCACGGGCTGCCCCTGATTATCTGTCACCTGCACGTTCAGCGTGACTTCTTCACGCGGGCCGGCTTCGGAAGAGTCCGAAACCACATCGACATTCAATGCCTTCTCATCCGGTGCCACCGGCAGGTTGACGAGTCCGTACCGGAAGTCATTGCCCTGCCCGAGGACCGTCACGCTCATGTATATGTTCGGCGCATCGGCTTCGGTGAGTTCCAGAGAGTATTCGTTCCCGCTGCCGGTCAGAGTTAGGACTTCGGCTTTGGAAACCAATCCGCGTTCGACCGTGACTAGTGCCAGTGCGTTGGTGGCAAAGGGATTGGGAATAAAGACATTTGCAGTCTCGCCCACTTTGTATGCATTGCGGTCTGCGGTCAGTTCCAGTCTTTGGTCAGGCAGTTCAGGCCAGGCAGCGCTTCCTGCCCCGCCAACCCAGACCAGCGTCTGCGTATGTGCGCCATCACCAGAGACATCCAGCATGTACGTTCCGGCGGTAGGCGGGACGTACGAAAGCCGTGCCTTGCCGTCGACGCCGGTAACAAAGTCAGTGCTGCTGACAGGCGTATATACGGGTGTGTATGTTGGGAAACCGTGCTGGTCCGTTTCTCGTTCCCAGCGCACGTTTTGGAACACGGCGTTCAACTCTTTATTTCCAACCGGATTCTGATCCCAATCGACGGTGTAGACCTCAAATCCGATAGGGGCATCGGCGCGGCCGACCCATTGATCGGGCTTCAAACCAATATAAAAGTCTGCGGGATGGACGTGCATTTCCGTCCGTGCGCTGACAGGCAGCCCCGACTCATCCTGGGCGCTCACCTCCAGCGTGACGATCTGCCCGGACTCACGCTCCGGAATAGCTGGCAGCCCCAGAGACAGCGTCCCCTGCGAGGTCGTTTGACTCGTTCCGCTCTCGATCAGCTCCCCCAAATAATCGGGGCCAAATTCCCCAAAGCCAGAAACATTCATCCAGGAAGTATTCAGCAGACCGGTTTCATATCCCGGCAATTGGAAAAAGTCTGGTTTTGTATATAAGGCCCAGTTAACGCTCACATTGCCGGCTGGCGCGTCAAAGAAGTACTGGGCATTGATACTTGCTTCCGGGGAATCCCCAAGTTTGATTTCTTCCTTTGTGAAACCTGCGTTCAGGTTGATTTCGGGCTTGCGATACTCCGCCACCTGGAACGCAAGGTAAAACTCCAGGGAAGCATTATCGAAGACATAATATCCCGGCACGGCCTCCTCCGATAGAGTAAACTCCCCACTGAACGTTCCATACGGAGACAACGGTATATCATAACTGGCAAGCTGGACTCCGTTTGCGTCCCGCAAGGTAAAGGGAATCGTACTGACCTGCGGCAACTCGTAGCGTCCATTGAATGCCTGGCGCACCACTCCACGGAAATAGACCTTTTGCCCGGGGCGGTAGATTGGGCGATCTGTGTACATGTAAACTTTAGTATGCGGCTTCTGCACGCGTTGTGAATAACCGAAGTTCCAGGCGCTGAGACCCCAACTCCAACCGCTGACGGACAGAGCGAAATTCTCATCGCCCGGTGCACCCAGCATGGCATATGCCAGCCCTTCGTATTCCGAGATCGCGCCTTTCCATAAGCCATCTTCATCGGTTGTGCCGGAGCCGATGGTATTGCCTGCATCATCGTAGATGGTGACGGGCGCGTTCGCCACCGGCGTTTGCGAGGGCAGATCCACCGCCCAGACGAGCGCTTCCGTCGCGCCATGTTTGAAGGTCAGGTTTACCTGGCTCGAGGCAATCAGATATATATTCCTCGATTCGATCTGCGGCGATGATAGTTGAGCATAATACAACCCTGGCAGCAATTGCGTATTTGGCTGCACAAGACCGATCTGTACATCATTGGAACGCCCAGGCGCCAGTTCGAAGGTCTGGAAAAGCGCGCTGGGATTGTTGGGGATGTATGCCTGCTGGTTATCGTAGGAATTCTGCAAGGAAAAGAACTCCTGCAGCGTTAGAGGGGCAACAGTCGTGTTCACACTCTGGAGGTTGACCGCATTTGCATAAAGCACGGGTTCATCCGGGCGAACAAATGCCATCGGCCAGCCGAACAACGGTACGTTCAACATCGGCGGCAGGGGTGGTGTGTGACTCTCCACGATGAACGCGTCACCTAAAGACTGCCCCCAGCGATCCCGGATGAGCGCCGATAAGTCAAACGTATAGGTGGTGTCTGGGGCAAAGTCCCCGTAGACATAAAGTTCCAACCCATTTTCAGATACTTGCGTTTGTAAATTATCCACATCCGGGAAGACGCTGATCAGGTTATCGTACTTCGCGCTGGCGAGTGGCGAGCTAAACGTAAACGTTGTCGTGCCAAAATCCGTCTTAGTGTTGCTTACAACAAAGTTGTCGTAGGTGGTATACACGGCTCCATAATCTGCACCGAGGACCATTCCACCCGTAGAGCTTGCCGCTGCACCGAGGTGGACGGTGTACCCAACATTGCGCTCTAGTAAATCCTCTGGAATGAATGTCATCTCCGTTTCGTCTTCGTTCCACGAGAACTCTCCCGCCAGTGCTCCTTCTGTCCCACGGAAAGAGAAATTTGTCTCCACACTTTCAGTATTCATGGGCTGATTGAACGTCAGAGTGATCTCGGGATCGAGCGGGAGCAGTTCCATGATGGATGGCTCGAGGCTGACGACATTCGGCCGGGAGGTGGTGAACGTCCACACGATGCGTTCGGCGCCCGACCAGCCGACCCCGGAAGCCGTCTTCAGATTCATATCCAGGCTGACAGTGTATTCAGTCCCGCCCGCCATCGCAGGCTCAGGATAAAAAATATAGGTACTGGTGTTGATCCATTCTCCACGTCCCTGGATGGGTGGTTGGATCTCAAATGCTGCTGGCTGCGAGGCGGCATCACCTCCTAACACCACGACCGGTTGATTGAACGAAGCCACAATCGCGGCATCGACATCTACATTCTCAGCTCCGGGCTGCGGCAAGAGATTTGTGGCGCGCAGGTAGTCTGCCACCGTGAAGGACAGACCGATTGGCTCCGTCAGCCCAAATCCGTTCTCCGATTGAAGAGAGTTTGCGATGCTGAAGGCTAGGGGTGTGTTTGCCGGATACGGTTGGGTGGGGGTGAACTTCAGTGTCGCATCATCGTTCCAGGTAAAGGTTCCGGCGGGCAAGCCCGTCAATGCTGTTTCGGCGGAAGCCTTGTTGACAGGCTGGTTGAAAAAAAATGTGATGGGGGATTGATGACCGATCACACTTCCGAGTGGCGGGTCCGTCTCGACCAACGCCGGCGGCAGGGCTTGTGTAAAGGCTGTGGGCGTTGGGATGACAGGTGTGGACGTGCTGCTGATATTGACTACCGGTGTTCCGGCGCAGGACGTGAGAATAGCAGCAATCAGCAGAAGGCTATGCAGGGTGAGAGCGACGCGGCGTTTCGTCATACTTCCTCAGTGGAAATGAAATCGTTTGCTGTTATGAATGGAGCTGTGAATTCATTATACACGCGAGCGAATCACCCAATCTTGCCCAATTTTTCAATTAACCCTTAAGAACTTGTCTATAACCAGTAAAAGGACACGGCAGACGCCGTGTCCTTTTACTGCTTCTCTCAGATTATTCAGCGGGAACCAGCGCGTTCACTGCATCGGCGATCTCTTCGTACGAAGGGACCTGTCTGGGCTGCCCCACTCGCTGTCCGTTGACAAACACCGAAGGTGTACCGCTCACACCCATTTGCTGACCCAGATCGAAATCTGCCTGGATTTCTTCTTCATATTGGTTTGCGCTAAAACAGCTGTTGAAGGCGTCCATATCGAGCCCCAGACTCTCTGCCATTGCCTGCAGGCGCCGGTTGCTGAATGCACCCTGATTTTCACCGTTCCAGTTGGCAAAGAGGGTACTGTGCATCTCCCAGAATTTTTCCTGCTCATTGGCGCACATCGCTGCATTCGCTGCCTGATCCGATTCGCCAATAGCTCCCACACCATTTCCGTCCAGGAAGGGATAATGATGGAATTCATAGCGCGCTTTTCCGGTGGCAACCAGATTTTCAATAATGAGAGGTTCTGTGCTCTCGGTGAACCTCTGGCAAGCCGGGCATTGAAAATCCTCGAAGATCTGGATCGCTACTGGTGCATCGGGGTCACCGAGGCTTAATCCATCCGCATTGGGCAGTGCAGCGGGAGTCACCGCGATGATCTCACCAACTGGTCTTAACTGCTGCCAGACCAAGGCAAACACCACAAGGGCGGCAACAAGCGTGATCGCCCCAAGGATGATCAAGCGCTGGCGCCGCTGCTGGCGCTGCATACGCTCGCGGCGTTCCTGACGTTTACTTACCTTTTCCCGACTCATAATGATTCCTTATCCTATAGATTCAAAAAGGACGCGAATCATAGCGCGTCCTTAATTGTTTACTCTGATGCGACCCCAACCTCGGTCAGAATCGCCTCGAGCTTTTGCTGGAAGGCGCTAAAGGGCTGGGCGCCATCGATTCGTTCGGTCTTGGTTTCGCCATTGACTGTGTACGTAATGATGAAGCCCGGCGTGCCGGTGACATTGGCCGCCTGGCCGTCTTCTGCATCTTGCTGGATGCGGTCAAGATACTTGCCGCTGTCATAACAGTTGTTGAAAGCCGCCATATCCAGCCCCGCCGTCTCCGCGATGGATTTTAGGCGTCTGTCAGAGAACGAACCCGCATCTTCCCCCAGGACATTTGCAAAGAGATGGGCATGCATCTCCCAGAACTTATCCTGGTCTCCAGCACAATAGGCTGCTAGGGCGGCGTCTCTAGACTCGGTTGTTGCAGACGTCCCCTTCGCTCGTGCAACATTGTCACTGACAAAATTTCCCATCGAACGATAGACGAAATGTACCTTGCCCGTGTCAATATAATACTGTTTGAGCAACGGCTCGGTTTCTAAGTGGAATCGTTCACAGAAGGGACATTGAAAATCAGCAAACTCCTCGATCTTAACCGGCGCGTTTGAGTCGCCTAACGTATTATCCTCTGGCTTAAAAAGCGTTCCCGGGTCTGCCGCCACAACTTCGGCAACGGGCCTGAGAAAAGGCCAGACCACAGTAAAAACGATAAACGCGGCGCCAAGCGTGATCAAACCTATCGTCAACAAACGGCTGCGTCTCTCCCGCTTCAACATTTGCTCACGTCGTTCCTGGCGTCTACTCTTCTTCTCGGAACTCATGAAATCTCCTTGATGTAGATGATTTTGACCCTGAATTCTCCCATGTGCAAAAACATTTGTCTAGGATAAGGTTAGGGATTCTTAAGAAATGCTGCCAGTTCCCCTCCCCTCATTCCAGAGAGGGCATACGTATTTTCCAGCTATTCGATTACGAACCGAAAGGCCTTTTGTTTTTCGGGTTCGTCGTAAGCTCTACGATAGAGTGCTTTCCACGTACCGTCAACCTGTTTCACGAGGCTCGCCCTGTGATGACCTTGAATTCACAGGTTTCATGCCCGATCGCCTTGCAAGAGCTTTCCTCCACATCGAAGGTTTGACCGGTTGCCCAGAAGAGGCTTTCGCGGATCAATCCCTGCGTCACGAAGCAGATGGGACGCGAGGCGCTTTGGCTTTGGGCGGCAGGAGAGGCATGGTCGACCACCATCAAATCCAGGTCCAGGGAGTGAACCGTAATGTCATCCGGCTTTATGCAAATCAGGCGCGCTAACAATTCCAGCGTGGCCTTGCGGCGACGCGTAGTGAGGGGCAGCCGCTTGACCAGCGCAGCCTGGGCTTTGCCCCCGAGGGCAGCATCCTCCAGGAGGAAATGCCACATGCGCTGTCCCACGCGCATGAGAACACCGCGGGCGCCGCGCCCGAAATAGGCGCGCATGGCAGCCTGGAGCGCGGCATAGGTCTCTGCGGATTTTGACGTACTCATCCTTTGGAATGTTTGCGGTTTTGCCCACTCGGAGGGCAGTTCCGAAAGGGCAAGCATGGCATGGAATTGATCAGCACCCAGTTCCACGGCGACGGCTTCCACAAAGCGGCGAAGAATGCGATTGGAAAATTTTGGCTCGGTCACTCGCGGGCTTCTCCTACCTCAAACCTGCAATACGGATCGCCCTTTGCAAGACAGTGTGTTTCCACGACGTCGTGTTCCTTCCCGGTTGCCCATTTTACGGCTTCGCCGATAGAACCTACATAGAGATAACAGATTGGCGTTTCTGCGTGGCGGCTGTGACAGATAGCACACGTGGCATCGAGGTAAGCCATGCGTGTTCCGCTATCGTCCACCCAGGCGTTTACCTGTGGGTTACTCTTCTTCAGCGCGTCGCCCACCCCGTTCAGGATGAATTTGATGCGCTGCCGTTCCGGTAATAACTTGATTGCTACTCCCGCCACCCCGAGCAGTGCAGCTTGCTCTCGTACCCCATACTGGAAGGAGGCTTTTCCGATACGGCGCAGCATGCCTTTCCCAGCGCGTCCATAAAAATCCTCGATCGCTTGATTCAATCTTGCATATTGTGACGCCTGAATGGAAGGCTCCAGGTTATTCGGTGGAAAGTTGTCGACAAACCGTTCCAATCCACTGGTTCGCAGCACGGCATGCAGACCGTTATCGCCCATCACCTCCTGTGCGGAAGTCAACGCCTGACGGACAAGCGAATTAATGACGAGTGCATCTTCCCGGGCATTCATCTTACATCCTCCGATTCTAGGTGCGAACTTTGCGATGGATTAGGCGGAATTGTCGTGTTTGTTACGAATAAGGAGACACATCGAATGTATACACAGGATATGCCTCGCCGGTACGAACGAATCCCGTGCTCTGGTACAGGCTTAAGGATGCCTGATTATCACTTTGCGTATTTACAGAAAGTCTTGAAATCCCAGCATAGGTAATATAACGGAACAAGTCTCTCAACAACGCTCGCCCGGCACCCCTTCCTTGTGCGGCAGGATGCACAGCCAAGCGTGCCAGGTGGGCACGCTGTCCGCCGCCGGTACTTAATTGATAGCCAAGAATTCCCCGCTCGTTCTCGATGACCGTTGCATATAGCGCCTGGTCAAATGCTTTGTGAATCGTTTCCAGTGCGTTTTGCCAAAGCGGATCGAAAGAGGCAGTGTCTGTTCGTTCCACCTCAGGCAGGTCAACTTCTGTCATGCGGCGGATGCGGAACCCAGCTGGTTCGCGCGCGGTGATGGAGGTAAATAGTGGCTGATAGCGCCACTCAAGCATCACAATCTGCTGACGAGTTTCGAAACCACTTCCCGCCAACACATCCTGGAACCAAGGCTGCACAGCGATCGCCGCGACCGTGGCGCCGCCTGCCTGCGCAATCTCCTGCCGGGCAGCCGCCCAAATGATGTTCCACGCGTTCTCCGCGGACCAACGCCCCGTGTATACAAACAGCCGTACCCAGGCGATCCGCTCTCGTTCTATGGGGCAAGCCAGGGCTGCCGTGATCTGCCCATCCTCCTCGAGCGCCCAGTAAAACGGAGCACCCAGCCACTCCAGCGGTGAACGCCAGTCGAGGTGGCGATGAAGGCGCGACTCGAAAAAGATCAAGTTTGATAACTGTTGATGGTCTTTTGGATCGGCAGGGCGAACAAGAGTATTGATCACGATTTACCTGCTGTCATTCCAGGTGCCTGAGGAGTCTTCCGGTTGAGGAAACGTTTAGCGAAACCCCATACGCACCAGGAATTTCATAATGCGTTGAAGAAGTGTTGGTTTTTCCACCAATCGTAATGAGTCAAACACATCCATTTGAGAGTCACTTAGCCGTCCGCGTTTCAGATTGAGGTTTGCTGCCGCCTTGCGCACAATGGAGTGCATGTCCCCTTCACCAATCTGCTCAAATAATGAAGCCGCACGATCGTATTCCGCGAGGGCTTCCTGCCACTTCTTCATGCCCTCCAGCGCCGCGGCGCGATTACTAACGGCAATCCCCTGCCGTTTTACATCGCCCGCTTTTTGAAAAATCTCTTCCGTTCCCTCGGTGGCTTGCAGCGCTTCCTTTGCTTTCCCCGCCTGGAGCAGCGCAACGCTCTGGTTGTTCTTCATCTCCGCCGCGTTGCGCTCATCGTTCATCAACGCGTACGCCTGGGCAGCCTGTGAAAACCGCTCTGCCGCGGCGAGATAGTTTTCCTGTTCATATTCCTGCTTGCCTTGCTCGGCAAGCACCGTCGGCTTCACGGTATCCATGCGGGGTCCTACAGAGTGATATCGAGCAAATCTTCTGCCACAGAACGCAGCTTGTCCCTGGACATATTGCTCAGTTTCATCGCCAGTTGCAAATAGGGACGGTTCACCGGCATCGCAATGAATTGACGCATTTCCACCGGCATTTCCAGAAATTGCTGCACCGCCTCTTCGCTGATCATCCACTGCCCGACAGGTCCATGGCGATCGAAAAACGATTCAATCCGCCCACCTAGCGTTCTGACCAGGATTTCCAATTCAGGCAAGGGGATCGCACGTTCCCCCAGCTCGAAGGCTTTGATACGCGAAACAGCGATTCCTGTTTCATGAGAGAGATTGCGGATCGAGATGCTGGACTTCATACGCTCCTGGCGTAACAAAGCACCAATCTTACGCTGGCGAACTGCCAGTAATTTTTGCAAATCAAACTTCTCATTGCGTGAGGCACTCTCTGATCTGCTTTGACTGCCCCAGAAGTGATCGATCGGCAAATCGAGATAATAGACCAAGGCTTCCAACTCTGGCAACGAAGGAGATCTTAGCCCTTCTTCATACTCACGGAAGACGCTCTTGCGAACGCCAATCGCTTCGGCGCATTCATGCACAGTCCTACGCGCGGCCAGACGCGCGTCACGGATCAACACCCCAAGTTTCTTTGTGCGAATTGTGATCTGCGACTTTGTATCCATACATCCTCTGAGACGCCTAAGTAAACCAGCGGCGTTTCTCTGATTATAGCAGAGGGGATGGAATACTATCGCCTGGAATGCAGGTTAATTCCGCCAGGAGGCATGAAAACTTCGGCACCAAGTTTGAAGCCAGCTGCTTCCAATCGCGGGGTAAAGATCGGGCGGATGCCAGTTGCGCGCAGGTCACCCAGGATCCTCCCATCCTGTCCCAGACCCGTTTGCTCAAACTTGAAGATATCGGTCAGGACTACAATATCCCCTTCCATCCCTACCACTTCGGTGATGGCGGTTACCTTGCGAGAGCCGTCTTTGAGGCGCGTCTGCTGGATAATGAGATCGACCGCAGAGGAAATTTGCTGGCGTACTACCTTGAGTGGAAGATCCATGCCAGCCATTAAAACCATTGTTTCCATACGTGAGATTGCATCACGCGGAGAATTTGCGTGTAAGGTAGTCAGTGAGCCATCGTGACCCGTATTCATTGCCTGGAGCATATCCAGAGCCTCGCCACCACGACACTCGCCGACGACGATACGATCGGGGCGCATACGCAATGAGTTCCGGACAAGGTCACGGATTGTTACTGCGCCTCTCCCATCTGTGTTCGCGACTTTAGTCTCCATACGTAGAACATGGTCCTGCTGGAGTTGTAACTCCGCAGCGTCTTCGATCGTAATAATTCGTTCCTCTTCGGGGATATAGCTGGACAGAACGTTAAGAAGAGTGGTCTTGCCCGAACCGGTCCCGCCGGAGATGACGATGTTCAAATGCGCCAGCACACAGGCGCGAATGAACTCCGCCATCTGCGCGTTGAGCGAGCCAAAATCAATCAACTGCTGAATGGAAAGCTTGTCCTTCTTGAACTTACGGATCGTAATGGAAGGTCCGTCGATGGATACGGGGCGGATCACGGCATTCACGCGTGATCCGTCTGGCAGACGCGCATCTACCGTGGGAGTATCGGCGTCCACGCGGCGACCGAGGGGAAGAATGATGCGGTCGATCACGCGCAGAACGTGGTCGTCATCGTCAAACGTGACCGGGCTTTTTGTCAACCTGCCATTTTTTTCAATAAAAACTTTTTTTGGTCCGTTGACCATCACTTCACTGATATCCGGGTCGTTAAGGAGGGGCTGGATGGGGCCGAAACCGGTCACTTCATCCAAAATCTCGTGAAAGATCTGTTTCCGCAGATCCTCGGGCAGAGATATTTTTGTCTGTACGTAAACTTCGTTCAAACGCTGTTTGATGAACTCACTCTGATCGCCAAACTGCAATGGTTCCCCTTCCATAGAACGGCTGACCTGATCGATTAGATAACGCTTCAACTTCAGCAGATCGGCGGAAGTTAATCTTGTAAAGTTAGAGGTAATGGGTGTTGTCATGATGACCTCGTATTGCTTTGATCCTGCTCAGGCAATACCCAAATGATTTGCGAACGCTGCACAGCTAGAAATGGCGCCTGGTAGAGAATCTGTCCATCCGGTCCCATGACACGAACATCTGTTAGCGCTAAAAAACTCTCATTCAGATCCAGCTCATCCTTAATGCGTTGGTCCCGGCGGACATGGATGTGGGCATGCATCAAATGTGTGGTCGTCTGGATGGTTGCCGGGATGGCAACCTTCGTTACAACATCGGTAAAAATTTTGCCTTTTTCGTCGTACTCGAAAGTCATAGCTTCCTCTTCTAAAGTAGATATGCTCCAGGGATCTCTTGATCGTCATTCCCTTGGCACACGGATGAAAATAAAACTATAAATGATGGTTGCACCATTTGTGAGTCACCCACCTGGTAGTTTAGCCTATATTATCTGGAAATTACCTTTCACTTTCTTTAAGCGGCTATGTGGCTTGCCACATCCGGCATGACAGATTGACAATTTCATCAGATATTCATCGACTTCCGCCCACAGACTGTTTTCTCGACGGACAGAGTTCGGATCGCTTGAAAGCGCGATGAGTCGCACCTTCTCGGTGCGGGCATCGTTATGCAATTTTTGAATGAATCCTTTAGGGGATATACGTCAGAGTGGGATCAAACAGCACGAGGTCAGGCTCGCGGCTCCAAGCCAGGATCAGCGCCTCCTTGCCGGTTGGCGCTTCTAAAGCCACAAATTGTTTTACTCTCGAATACTTCGCAAGAAATGTACGGCTGGGTTCTCATCGACAATAAGGATCGTTTTACCAACCAATGCGGGCTCCTCATCCTGGCTTGCTCAATCCTCTATCGGTGGCATCAGGTACCCTAACCCGGACCGGGTAACGATGTGCTTGGGTGTGTGCGCGTCTTCCTCCAGTTTCTGGCGCAGCCGGGCAATGCTCACCCATAGAATCTCTTTATCACTGCGATACTCGGGACCCCAGACACTACTGAGCAATTCTTCCGACGTCATGATCTTGCCCACATGGTGGGCAAACTGTAACAAGAGGCGATATTCGGTTGCAGACAGCGAGACCGCCTGCTCACCACGCCAGACCTCTGCCCGAGCAAAGTCGATCTTAAGATTGTCATGCGTGAAAAATCTCGTCTGCCCCACTTCAGTAGGAGGCTGAGCCCGGCGCAAAACTGCTCGTACGCGCGCCAGGAGCTCTGTGGCAGAAAATGGCTTGACTAAATAGTCATCCGCGCCCAGGTCCAGACCGCGCACGCGATCTTGCTCGTCTCCTTTGGCGGTCAGAATAATGATCGGTGTACTGGAAAATTCCCGGATGCGCTGGGTGGCGCCAAACCCGTCCAGTTTCGGCATCATCACATCCATGAGGACGAGGTCGATTGGCTGATCGGAAAAAACACTGACGGCTTGCAGTCCATCCTGAGCAGTAACGACTTCATATCCCTCTGTCCGCAGGTTCGCCTCGAGCAAGCGCAGATAACGAGGTTCATCATCCACGATCAAAATGCGTTTTGCCATAATGCCTCCTTAGACTTCTCCATAAACATTCGATTGAAGGTTCCCCAAATACAGGGGATATTATCTGGACGAATTAATGGGCAGTTCGATCAGGAATGTGGTTCCCTGACCGGGCGTGGATTCTGCCCAAATCTTACCACGATGCGCCTGAATTATCTGTTTACAAATATAGAGTCCAAGTCCAGTTCCGGTGATCGTCTTTTCACCACGTACCCTGTAAAAGCGTTCGAAAATCAGGGGCAGGGATTCTTTCGGAATTCCGGGGCCATGATCCATGAACGAAATGACAATCTTATCGCTCACCTGATTCAATAAAATATCAATCGGCGAACCAGGTGCATACTTAAGCGCATTCGTAAACAGGTTTTCAACAACTTGTGCCAGACGCACACTATCTCCAATAATAGGAGGGACAGATTCAAGCTGTGTGTTCACATCCAGGTCTTTGTGGCGAGCACGCATTCTCAGGGTCACATCCCGCAAGACACCGTCCAGCCTGAGAGGCTGAAAGCGCAGCGGCAGAGTCTTGCTTTGCAGCCGCGCCGATTCGAGCACGTTCTCGATCAGGAGGGAAAGCCGGTCTGTTTCCTCGTCGATGATTGTCAGGAATTCCTTCTGGGTTGCCTCATCCCAGTTTGTATCCGGCCGCAGCAGGCTGGTGCTGTACCCCTTGATGAACCCCAATGGGGTACGCAGTTCATGCGAGATCGTGCTGACAAAATCCTCCTGCAATTGCATCTGGCGTTTGAGGTCTTCAAGCTCTAGCTGCAACTCTGCCCAGGCTGCGCGCTGGAACAGCATCGAGAGCATTTCTCCCGCCAGAGAAGCGATGGCAATATGTTGATCCTCATAAAGCGGTCCGCCAAAACGCACAAACACCATTGCGCCTCTTATCAAAGTCCCCTCACGAATAGGCAGACCCAACAAATACGCCTGGTGCAGACGGTCATCTGGCGAAATATCTGGCTTTGGGTCGAGTAATAGAATATGTCCCTTCTTCACCACCTGCCCGGCAAAGTCTTCTCCCCAGGCAGCATCCGCTTCCGCAGCTTTCGAACGTCCTACGGCACGTGCATATACAATTTCCAGATTCTGGGTCGTCTTGTCTTGTAAATAGACGGCCACATTATCGAATACAAGCTCTTTCCGCAGGGCGATGATAAAGGTTTCGATGCTATTCCGCGAATCGCTGGAACGGGAGGCGATCTGCATAAGTTCCTGCAGGTAGGAAAGGGTCTGGCTGTCCATCGCTCCTAGTTTGAATCCATGGCAACCAGCAGAGGGAATTTGAATGTCGTGCCGCGTCCTTCAATAGACTGGACTTCGATCATCGAGCCATGCGCTTCGATGATCTGGCGCACCAGAGATAGCCCCAAGCCTGTGCCGCCATAGCGGCGAGTGGAGGACCCATCCAACTGGTGGAACGGCTCGAAGATATCCTCGAAGCGGTTTGCTGGGATTCCAATCCCCGTATCTGTCACCGAGACGAGCACGAGATTCTCTCCCTCACGTTTCACGTTTATGACCACCCGTCCACCCGACGGTGTGAATTTGATCCCATTATCCAGGAGCTGGTTCAGCACCCAGGCGATTTTCTGCGGATCTGCCTGCACAGGTGGCACATTCTCGTCGATAATGACGTTCAGGCTCACGCCGCGTTCTTCTGCCTTGGAGGCGTAGGCTTTGATAGAAAGATTCACCAGCCTGCGCAGATCCACGTTTTCATGCATGATGCTGAGCTCCCCGCGCGAAGCCAGTGAGAACAGGATCAGGTCCTCGATCAGCGCCTCCAGCCTGCCTGTGGACTGCTGGCTGACCTGCAAGGCGTGACGCTGCTCATCGGTGATCGAGCCGAGCGATTCCGTAACAAGCAATTCAATATAGCCCTTGATGTGGGTCAGGGGCGTACGCAATTCATGCGAAATGTTCGAGACAAAGTTTGCTTTCAACTGGCTGAGTTCCGAGACACGCTCGAGCGCCTTTTGAAGCTCTGCGGTGCGCTCTTCCACGCGCCGCTCCAGCGTTCGATTTGCAGCCTGCAAGGCGGAGCGTAACTGAATAATCTGTTCAGTGACTGCCTGATCGAGATCGGCGCGTTCCAGCAGTTTCAGATCGATGAGCGCCTGCCCAAGCAAAATCGAGTCCCCCTTCGCAGTCGCTTCCTGTTGATACGTGAGCGCCTTCTGCAAATTTTCAGACGAAATCAGTCCTTTTTGGATGAGATATTCCCCCATGCGGGGCACAAGCATTTCTGGTGTAAGTCGCTGTTGCACTGCCATACGCTTCTCAGTTAAACAGGAGTACCCATTCTCCTCCTACCATTGTAGCGGAGGACTGCATGGTAAGCAAATCCTCGGGGGCACAGGTGAAGGGATCTTTATCTAAGACGATCAAATCAGCGAGATAATTTGGAGCGAGGCGACCCAGACGGTTTTCCATGTAGGCGGCATACGCGGGACCCAGGGTGAATCCCTCCCAGGCTTCTGCCATCGTGAGTTTCTGTTCCGGATACCAGCCTTCAGCAGAAGGTGTACCGTCGGCGCGGCGGCGAGTGACTGCGGCATACAACCCGAGAAAAGGATTGGGCGATTCGACTGGCGCATCTGAACCCAGAGCGAGACGCGCTCCATAGTTCAACTGCGTTCTTAATGCATAGGCAAGGCGGGAACGCTCGCCCCAGAACGCGTCTGCCATCAGCATATCGGAGGTGGCATGGATGGGCTGCATCGAGGCAATCACATTCATCTTACCGAGGCGTGCAGCATCGTCGGGATGAATGACTTGCACGTGCTCGATGCGATGACGAAGCGCGGGCAGGTGATTGTCTCTTTCGTATTTACGCAATTGCTCATAGGCGTTGAGCACTTCGTGGTTGGCGCGATCGCCAATCGCATGGACCGTCAGCCCCAGACCGACCTGCGCGGCTTTTCGTCCGTGCTCGAACAGCTCCTCGCCATCCATGTTGAGGATGCCACGATTGTCATCTTCGCCGATATACGGCTGGAACATTGCCGCGGTATGCGGACCGAGAGCGCCATCCATGAAAACTTTAATGGAGCCGATGCGTAACCAGTCATCACCGAAGCCCCCACGCAGACCAAGGTCGTGCGCTTGATCCAGCAACTCCACCGGGATATTTTTGAGCACACGCAGCTTGAGTTTTCCCTGTGCGTGAAGCTGCTGCAGCGCCATAAAGGAATCGCGTCGGTCGAAATCGTGGACGCCGGTTAACCCCATCTTCCAGAGGATGGATTGCGCCTTTTCCATGGCATCGGCAATCTCAGCGCTGGTCGGCTCGGGAATCACATCGCCAACCAGCTCCATCGCGGTTTCCAACAGGATGCCGGTGGCATTGCCATTGTCGTCGCGCTGGATCTGTCCATTTTGAGGGTGCGGCGTTTGCGATGTGACCTTCGCTAGCTTCAACGCGGTAGTATTTGCCCAGGCAGCATGCAACGATTTGGCAGTGAGATAGACTGGATTGTTCGGCGCGATGGCATCCAGTTCCGCAGCAGTCGGCCACACGCCCCAGACGTTTTGATTCCAGCCGTGACCCAAAATCCATTCATTTGATTTGGCTTGCTGTACGCGTTCTTCCACCCGGCGCAGACATTCTTCTTTGGTCTCTGTTTCGCAGTCGATCTTTTGTAAACTCAATGCATAGTTTTTCAGATGTAGATGGGCATCCGTTAGACCAGGCAGGATGATGCGCCCATCCATGTTTTGTTTTTCCGCATTCGGATATTGCAGCAAGAGGACATTTGCCTCCCCCACGGCAACGATCCGCGCGCGGTCGATGACGATTGCCGAGCCAACAGGATTCGACAGATCCTGGGTATGGATGTAGGCATTGTAAAGAAGTTTCATCATGATTTAGCACAGGAGCGGCGTTTCGTCTGCGGTGCGACGAACACGTCTCCGCGCGGCACAAATTCCACGGGCTATGTCAATTTTCCCAGAAGTGAATCCAATTCTTCATCCGAATAGTAATAGATGGTGACAGTGCCACCTTTTTTGCCATGCCTCAGAGAAACTTTTGTCCCGAGACTGGAACGAAGTCGACGTTCAATGTCATTCACATCGGCACTGATACCAGATCTTCGCCTATGAGTGGGTACCTGTCCGGTATATTTTCTGGCAAGCGCCTCGGTCTGGCGGACGCTCAGATCGAGGTTGATAATCTGGTTCAACAATGTTTCCTGGGCTTTTGCCGTGCTCAAAGCCAGCAAGGCGCGCGCATGACCTTCGGTTATTTTTTTATCTACGAGGGCTTGTTTCACGGCAGCGGACGCGTCGAGCAGGCGCATTGTATTGGTCACTGCCACACGGCTCTTTCCCACGCGTGCAGCAATAGTCTCATGAGAGAGCCTGAATTCCTTGGCAAGATGCTGGTAAGCTTCGGCTTCTTCAATGGCATTCAAATCCGCGCGCTGGACGTTTTCGATTAGCGCCAGTTCCAGCAATTGCTGGTCCGTCGCGTGGCGAATCACAACAGGGACTGTTTTTAAGCCTGCCTTGCGTGCCGCCTGCAGGCGGCGCTCACCGGCGATAAGAGTGTAAACCCCGTTTTTGCCCGGAGAAACAATCAAAGGCTGGATCACGCCATGCTCACGAATCGAGGAAGCGAGGCTTTCCAACTCTTCAAAATCAAAATGCTCACGCGGCTGACGCGGGTTGCGCTGGATCAACTCGACCGGGATTTGCGTGACGCCGCCTTCCGCGCCGGTCGCTTTTTGACCGGTGGGGATGAGGGCATCGAGTCCCTTGCCAAGTCCGGAACGTGGGGGCATGAACGAATCTCCTTTTCAGACACAACAGGGCACTGGCACCGTGAAACCACTAAGGTCACCAAGTCTTTAATCCTTAGTGCGGTTTGTGCTTAGTTGACCATAACTCCATCGCCTTGCAGCAATTCCTTCGCTAAAGACTCATAGGCATGCGCGCCAACGGATGTCGGAGCATATGCAGAAATGGGCAATCCGTACGAGGGCGCTTCCGCAAGACGAATGCTGCGCGGCACAATGCTTTGAAAGACCAACCCGGGGAAGTGATTCTTGACCTCTTGCACCACATCGGTTGAGAGATTCGTGCGCGGGTCGAACATTGTCAGTATAACGCCGCGCACGCGCAAGCCCGGGAAGAGAGAAGACTGGACGCGCTCGATCGTTCGCGTTAGCTGGCCCAGCCCTTCCAGGGCGAGATATTCACATTGCACCGGGACCAGCACGCCATCCTTTGCCGCTACAAGCCCATTGACTGTGAGGATGCCAAGCGAGGGTGGGCAATCGATGAGGATATAGTCGTATTTTCCATCGAGCGCCCCAAGCGCATTCTTGAGACGGAATTCGCGTCCCTCCTCTTCGACGAGCTCGATCTCCGCGCCCGCCAGCGATGGCGACGATGGAAGCAGCGAGAGCTTGAGACGTTCATTATAAAGAATCGAGGAGACCGGAATATCTGTGTAGAGTAACGCGTCATACGTGCTGCCCTGCACGCTGTACTTGTCCACTCCCAGGCAGGAGGTAGCATTCGCCTGCGGGTCGAGGTCTACTACGAGCACCTGCTGTCCCATTTGCGCGAGATAGGCACCAAGGTTAATGGCGGTGGTTGTTTTCCCAACGCCGCCCTTTTGATTGACGAGAGTGTAGGTGCGAGTCATGGAGTTTATATTTGGAATCAAAGTCTTCGCGGAGTATCCCTGGCGGACCAGACTCTCATACCAACGACCGGTCTCTCTTCAGGGCAATATTTCTATCATGCATACTGCCACTTCGCCATCTGTGGCAATGCCTTCCAATCCAGGGCGTGTCACAGAGCAGGAGGCAAGCATGGTCGCGAACCGCGTCGCTTCCCAGGGATCGTGTGTATTCAGCAGGCGATAGAAAAACGCCGCAGCAAAGACATCTCCCGCGCCGGTGGCATCCACTTCTGTTACTTTGGGAGCTCGGAAACGACGGCGGTCTCCATTCCAATACAGCACAGAGCCGGCGGCGCTTTCGGTCACCACCAGGACGCGCGTGTGCTGTGCCATGTGTTCAATCAGCTCATCGTCCCCGTTTACATCCTCGCGGCTGATCACAACGGCGCCGGCTCGGGCTAGCGCCGTATCTGCGTCATGCCATTCTCCGCGTGACACACGGCATTCCGAGTCCCATTGACGCATCCAGCCTTGCGGAGTCATCCCGAGCAGGGCAGGTGAGAAATCCTCTGGCAGGGTCGCATCTACCTCGTTCGCGATAGGGCCAAGATGGATGATCGAGGCATGCCGCCATATTTCCGGGACATAACTGAAATCGAGACGAGTAGCCTGCGCACGCAGATATTGAACTCGTCCTTGTTTTGTATAGATATTTTCGAAGATAGTACTGTTTGGAGATTCGATGGCGACAACAGGAATCTGTCCCAGCTGCGCCAGGGAGGTCTCGGGGCCCAATGATGTGACGATGCCCACACGTAAACCCAAAGCCTGCGCCGTCAGCGCGGAGTAGGCGGCTGTCCCACCTAATCGCCAACCGTCCGGAGTCAGGTCATGTGCCACATGACCGATCACGAGATAATCCACTGGCTCCAATACGGCAAGATTGGACATATATGCATTATACCGTGATAAAACCGTCGGGCGACCAATTGGTCGCCCGACATGGGTTCAATTCTCCTTCGGAAGGATCATCACCTTTCGGTACGGTTCTTCCCCAGAGCTTTCTGTCTTTACATCAGGATGATCGCGTAGAGCGATATGAATGATACGGCGTTCCGCAGAGGGCATAGGCTCAAGAGTCTGGCGGCGCCCACTCTTGGCAACCTGTTCTGCCATACGCTGTGCCATCTGAATCAATTGTTTCTCGCGGCGGTCACGGTAACCTTCCACATCTACAGTAAGCTGGACGAATTGCTGTGTTTCCTTGCCTACGATCAGCGAAGCAATATATTGAAAAGCGCTCAGTGTTTCAGAGCGCCGGCCGATCAATATACTCAGGTCATTGCCGCGAATATCCACATGGATGTTATGGCGTCCATCTCGCTCGGCAGCGCCGTAATGGGCGGACACCTGCGCCTGAAGGGTTAAGAGATGCAGAAGTTTCGAAACAATCGATTCTGTCCGGTCCAGAAGGACATCGTGTTCGGGCTGGGTTTCCTCATCTCGACTCAAGGGAGAGGATGGAATCGGGGATGGCTCCGTTTTTCTGACTACATTTTGCTCTTCTGGAGGGGATACCGGCGTTGTTTTTGTTCCGGGGTCGATATCAGCCGTCCCCGGCGGGGGATTCACCGTCAGCCGGACACGGACCTGGGTCTTTCCCAGCCCAAAGAAGCCTTTTGTGCCTGCATCCAGCACTTCCACGCTGACCGCGTCCGCTGTGAGTCCCAGCTCCGCCAATCCCTGCGCAATGGCTTCCTCAACGGTTGGTGCAATAATCTCCAATGTCGTTCGTTGATTCATGTCCCCATCTCCTTACTTCTTTTGTAAGAACTTCGGAATAAGATTATGCCAATTGGCTTTTCCCTGCATGGCGTATTGAACAATACCCAGAACATTACTGGTGATAAAGTATACAGAAAGTCCGGCTGCAAACGTAATAGCTAAGTAACCGAGGAATAAAGGCATATAAATACTCATCATCCCGCTCATCGCTGCACTTTGATCACCTGGGCTGGCAGCGACAGGCATGGTTAATTTAGCTTGAATATATGTGGTAATCGCCACCACTAATGCCAGAGTGGGGATAGCCAGGCCAAAGATGGTCACCGCTTCCGGCCGCCCCAAGTCCATCCACAGAAATTTGCTGTTAAGCGGAATAAGATCCGAAACGTTAGGAAGCGAAATACTCCGCGAGAGCTTCAGCAAATCCAAGGGAGTAGAAGCCAAGGCACGGATAATACTCTGATATAACCCGATAATGATTGGAAACTGAATTAAAGTTGGCAAACAGGAACTGAAGGGGTTAATGCCTCGTTCGCGGTAAATGCGCATTTGCTCCTGGGCAAGTTTTTCGCGATCCTTGGCGTATTTCTTCTGAATCGCCTGCCACTCCTTATCGTTCTGCAGATCCTGCATGGCTGCGGCACCCTTCATCTGTTGGGCATTCAGCGGCCAGGTCACAATACGAATCAGGATGGTGAACAGGATGATCGCCAGCCCAAAGTTATGACCGACGACATCGTAGATCCAGATTAATACGTTGACAAAAATTGAAATAAAGAAATCCCACATGGCTCCTCTAACTCTCCGGGGTGAAGGTCCAGACCTGGCGACCGTTCAGATCCAAAGCCGACAGGTAAAAGTCTGTTTCCAGCGGAGCGACAATGGTCAAATCGCCGGCGGCAACGGGTGTCGTATAAATCTTACCTCCGATCTCTTCATCCCAAAGCACTTTTCCATTCTGATCTACAGCGAATACTGAACCAGATTCCGTAGCAACCAGAACATGATCGTCCCGAATTAATGGACTTGCTGTGATACTGGCAGTCGTGGAGCTATCTGGTTTAATTGGTTTCCAATTTTGGTCACCGGTGGAAGTATTGAAAGAGTAGAGATTGCCGTCCACATCACCAAAATAAAGTGTATCACCGTCCAGGCTTGGCGTGCTCCAGACCCAGTTCGCGGCATCCACCACAGCCTGATGATCTCCGGTAGCAGGATCGAACTTTTCGAGCTGGGAGGCGAGCGAACCTACATAGAGAGACCCATCCTCGCTAAGCACTGCAGACCCGGGTACAGCGCCACCAAGGTCCTCGTGCCAGAGGATGTCATAGGTATTTGCATCCACCGCGATAACACTATGATCCAGCGAAGTAATATACACGCGCTCGCCGTCGGTGGTAGGCTGAGACCAGAGCCGTCCACCTAAATCAACCACCGTTGCCTCTTTGACCGATTGCCCATCCTGGAGATCGATCACATAAAGATTCCCGTCCGAGTTTACGGCGAAAAGCTTATTTTCGAGGACAAGCGGCGCCGCGACCCAGCGATCCTTGGCGCCCGTGAATTTCCATTGCTCAAAAGGGGAATTCGTATCCGGATTGATATTGTCTGGACTCAGACCCACGAGACTATGATTCGTGCCGGCGCTACCCACGATGACAAGCCCATCTGGCGTCACAGCGGGTGTGGAATAGAAAGCCAGTTTGCTATCTCGTTCCGCGGGATAGCGCCAGACCTCCCTGCCATCCTCCAGGTTGACCGCGTACACAAACGGGCCATCGGCAAGGTATGCCAGGCTTCCGTCTGTGGTTAAGCCAGGCCAGCTCATACCGCGTGTCGCTCCGCCCGCACATGCACTTAATAGAACGGCACCAAGCAGTATTGTAGTTATGATGATCAACTTCTTTTTCATTGAAAGAACAGTACTCCTATTGGACGGGATCGTAGCCCCCGGGATGGAATGGGTTGCAACGCAGCACGCGCCAGCCAGCCATCAGCGAGCCTTTGATAGCGCCATATTTATAAACTGCTTGATAGCCATAATGAGAACAGGATGGATAGAAACGACAGGTATTTTCGGGCAAGCCGCGCGAAATGGTTGCCTGGTACAAACGGATCAGTGCCAGGATCAACATGCGCGGCCAATTGCCGGGCGTGCGCGGCAAATCGCGCAAACGCGGTTCATTGGAATAATCGTGCAAATGAAATTCAGGATTCATGCAGAGGGATCAAAATTTGAGCACGTTGTAGGAGAGTAAGCAGTGCCTGGCGGGCTTCATCGAGAGAGGCGGAGATCAATCCGGGGCGGGCAATCAGGATCAAGTCAACCCCGGGTGTAATCTGCGGGAGGAGGGTCCGCATTGCCTCGCGCAGGAGACGTTTGGCGCGATTCCGATATACAGCAGTTCCCACTGTCCTGCCTGCCGCGACGCCTACCTTCACACGCGAGGGGTTCACAGGATTACCTCGCTTATCCACACTGCCACTGTGCGACGTGCCACGCCTGTCATGCGCTTGCACTATCAACACAACAAGCGGGTGGGCATAGGACTTGCCGGAACGCCGCACCCGCTTGAAGTCTTCGGAGCGGGTCAGACGGAACTTTCGCTGCACCCGTTGCCTCGAACCTGCTCGACTTGGTTTCCGCTTACCAGCGGACTTTCTTTACGTGCTTATTGGCAGTCACCGTTAATTGATGGCGCCCGCGCAGCCGACGGCGCTTAAGCACGGCGCGCCCATCTGCTGTTGCCATGCGCTTGCGAAACCCATGGACGCGCACGCGGCGGCGAATCTTCGGTTGGTACGTACGTTTGGTCATTCTTCGTTCCTCACTTTGAAAATAAATGCTCAGTTGGTAGAGCGGGTGGGTAACCCGCCAATTCTTTATTTAGCGGGTTGCTTTGCGCAACCCGCCCCACTTTTCAAGACCGGCAGGACATTATACCGTAATGATTCCGATTCGGTCAATTCAGCGGTTACTCCTGCTTTTTCCCATTTCGGATCGGGTAGATGGGAAAAGCAAGCAGTTCAGCAAGCTTTTGCACGCCCTGGGGGCTAGCCACCGCAATGATCTCATCCTCTGCCTGCAACGTGCTGTCGCCGCGTGGCAGTGTCATCACACCATCTCGAATAATAGCTGCGATCACGCAGTGGGCTGCCAGGTCCATGTCCTTTAACGGAACCCCAATACCCTTTGCACCTGCGGGAACTTTCTCTTCTACCACTGAGTATTGTCCGCGGCGGATCTTGAACAGGGTCATCATATCGCCCAGTGACATCTCCTCCTGAATCAAGTGTGCAAACACATCCGCTGCATTGAGAGCTACGTCCACATGAAAGTTTTCATTGAAGAGCCAGGCGTTGTTTGGATTGTTAATGCGCGAGATTGTACGTGGCACATCGAACATGGTCTTGGCGAGGAAGCAGATCGCCAGATTGCTCGAGTCATTACCGTTGACTGCAGCCACCACGTGGGCTTCGCGAATGCCTGCTGCCTCGAGTACACTCGGGTCAACCGGGTTGCCCTCATAGATGACTTCCGTCGGCAGTTCCTGGTGTAAATAACCCAAGAGTTCACGACGGGTCTCAATCAGGCGTACCTTATAGTTGTGATTGATCAATAAATTCGCAAGGCGAGCGCCCGTGCGGCCCCCGCCTGCAATTAATACGTTCATTTATGCCTCCGCCTTTTTAGAAAGTCGCGCTATCAAGATACTGATGCCTTCAAATGTTGAGCTGACACTCAGCAGGTCGCCGGTTTGTAAGCTCAGATTGGCTTCTGGCAGGAAGGAACGTCCTGCACGCGATAAAGCGACAGGGTAACACTGATCGAGCGGCCCCAGTAGATCTCCCAGCGTGCGACCATCCCATGGTTCTGGGATTTGCACTTCGTACACTTCCACTTCCCCATTCCCCGCCGAGTAGACCATACGTTGCGAAGGGTTCATGAGCAATTCCTCCACACGCTGTGCCCCCCAATATGTGGAGCCCACTGTCTGCAAGCCAAATGCCTCAATCACACTGCGCAGGTTGGGGTCATAATTTCGTGCGACTACATTTGTAACGTTATATATCGTACGTACGGCGTGAGCAACCACAGCGTTAAGTGTATCTGAATTGGTAACTGCTGCAAGTCCATCTGCCTCTTGAATGCCTGCCCGTTCCAACACGCCTTCCGCCAGCCCCTCCCCCTCCAATGTGCGTCCACGGAAGTCCGGGTGCAGACGGTTGAACGCTTCTTTATTGATATCCACCACAACGACTTGATGGCCGCGGCTGAATAGATGATAACTCAGCTCGGCACCGACGCGTCCACATCCAACAACAATAAAGTTCATAAGTCTTACTCCTTCTCTTCCTCTGGTTTTACCTGATACGGAACATCCGTGACGACAACCCCCGGCTTGGATAACAATTCCTGACGCAAATAATTCGCCGTCCGCATGTGCAGCGTGTTATGCCAGCGTTTGGATGGAATGAATTGCGGCACTATGATCGTAATGGTCTCGTTCGGCTGGCGGTGATCAATGATCTCCTCCAGGTATTCAAGCAAAGGCTCAAGGAAGAGGCGGAACGGCGAATCGAGGATCACCAGGCGCGTTCCTTCTCCCCAGGTCCTCCACTTTTTCTGGACCTTCTCGGCTTCCTCTGGTTCTGTCGAAACATGAACGGCGGTCACGTCATCCGAAAGAAGCTTTGCGTAGCGCAGGGCTTCCAGCGTTCCTTGATGAATGGCGCTCACTGGCATGATCACACGATGACGTGTCTGTCGAGCAGGTAATCCGCTGAACTGATCCAATGTCAGATGAGAAGCAAGGTCTTTGTAGTGGCCGTGAATGGTGAAGAATAGCTTAACGAGAACGGGAATGATGATCAGCACCACCCAGGCGCCTTCACGGAATTTCGTTACAGCAAAAATAAGCATGACGACAGCCGTACACAACGCCCCAAAGCCGTTGATGAGCATTTTCGTGCGCCAGCCTTTATCGTAGCGGAGGATCGACCCTTGTTCGACGATCTCTTTTCCTTCTTCGAGATGTCCTATTTTCCACCAGCGCCTAGCCATACCAATTTGGGAGAGAGTAAACGACAGAAATACGCCGATCGCATACAACGGAATGAGCAGATCCACACGGGCTCGAAAGACAATAATTAAGAGCGAAGCGATCACCGATAAGGTAATAATCCCATTTGAATATACGAGACGGCTGCCGCGAAAGGTCAACTGGCGTGGCAGAAAACGATCCTCCGCCGCGAGCGCGCCTAAACGAGGGAACCCTGCAAACGCGGTATTTGCCGCCATGAGCAGAATGACTGTCGTCGCTCCAATGGTCGCCAGATAGAGTAACCCGCGACCGTTGAACACAGTGCGAGCCAGTTGAGAAATTACTGTTTCGTCATGCGAGTAAACGGCTTGAATCTGCGATGTTAAATACGAAATACTAAGGAAGAGAGAGCCAAGGATGATAGACATCCAGATCAAGGTAATGGCTGCATTGCGGCTGCGTGGTTCTTTGAAAGCAGTAATACCGTTCGAAATGGCTTCCACACCCGTGAGTGCCGTGGTTCCATTTGCAAAGGCATGCAGGACAAGAAATGGCGTGAGGGCTACAAGAGTTTCAGCAAGATGAATTTCGGGCGGATCCACCACGACACCCAATGTGCCAGTCAGGCTTCGGAATATTCCTATTCCCACCGTAATAAACATCATGGCAACAAAGAAAAAGGTCGGCAAGGCGATAGCTGTCCCCGCCTCTTTCACGCCGCGTAGATTAAGCAGCATGATCAGCAATACTGCCACGACAGCGATTTGAACGCGGTATCGGTCTAAAAATGGATATGCAGAAACGATCTGTGCGACACCCGCCGAAATGGACACGGCGACAGTTAGAATGTAATCCGTCAGTAGCGCTGCGCCGGCGACTTGTGCAGGCATCTCACCAAGGTTATCCCGGGAAACGATGTACGCGCCGCCCCCACCGGGGTAAGCATGAATGGTCTGCTGGTAAGAAATTGTCACAATCGTCAGCAGAGCAATGATGGCAAGGGAAATGGGAAACACGTAATCATAGGCAGCGGCGCCTGCCACCGAAAGAACCCCTAATATTTCTTGCGTTGCATAGGCAGTGGACGATAAAGCATCCGAAGCGAACACAGCCAGGCCGATCACCTTCCCAATTGTTTGTTCCGGCGCGTCTGCTGTTTGTAAGGGCCGCCCAATCAGCCAATGACTTAACGAGCGGGGCGGTTTGTAAGCGCTCTGCCGCTGCATGATCTCAGTTTGATGGTTTTCCGGGATTAGCATTTATTCCCTTGCACAAAAATACCCCCTCACCCAAAGGCAGGGAGCAGCAACAAGGATTATAGTCCCATTGTGGAACTTTGCGCACGCCTACGGGATCTGATAAGGGACCTCAGTAATCACCACACCTGGCGTTAAGAGCAATTCACGCCGGAGCATTTCGGCAGTTTGCATATGAAGCATGTTGTGGAGATTATTTTCAGGAACGAAATGCGGTACAACAATCGTGATCGTCTCATTCGATTGACGGCTTGTGAGAATTTCTTCGATATAAGCCAACAGGGGTTCCAGGAAGAGGCGATAGGGAGAATCTACAATCACAAGACGGTTTCCACGCCCCCACCGCTCCCATTTCTTACGAACCTTTTCCGTATCCTCCGGCTCCAGAGAGATATGAACAGCTGTGATATCCTCCGACAAAATACGCGCATATCGCAGGGCAGCCAGCGTACCTTGATTTACATTACTGATGGGAACAATAACCCGGTGACGTACATTATAGGGCGGTGGTTCACCGTAGTTTGCAAGCGAAAGCCTTCTGGAAACATTGGAGTAATGACGATTAATCCATAGAAGAACGCTGATAAAAATGGGCGTAACAACCAGAATGATCCAGGCGCCGTCCACAAACTTGGTAACGATAAAGACGACCATGACAATAGCCGTACAGACAGCGCCTATGCTGTTTGCGATCATCTTCAGCAGCCACTTGTTGTCGTAGTGCAACGATTGTTCAGATGCCAGAGAAGGGCTCTCGTCTTTCAATCGACCGATTCGTCTCCAGCGGCGCGCCATCCCTATCTGGGCAAGCGTGAAGCACAGGAACACGCCAATCGCGTACAAGGGAATGAGGCGTGTGACACTTGCCTGAAACAGAACGATCAATATAGACGATGCCACGCCCAGGGCAATAATGCCGTACGAATATACCAGCCGGCTGCCTCGATAGTTTAACTGGCGCGGCATGAAACCATCGCTGGCAAGCTTGGCGCTCAAGCGCGGAAAACCAGCAAAGGATGTGTTGGCGGCAAGAATCAAAATGAACGTTGTCCCGGCAATCGCAAGCAGATAAAACAACCCTTGTCCCTCGTAGACTGTACGCGCCATTTGTGAGATGACCGTTTCTTTTTCCGACGGCACAGCCTGAATTTCACGGGCGATGAACGAAATCCCCAAAAACAATACACTCAGGATAATAGCCAGCCAGGTGAGGGTGGCGGCCGCATTTCGGCTACGCGGTTCTTTGAAGGCAGTAATCCCATTCGAAATCGCCTCCACCCCTGTGAGCGCTGTCGTACCGCTGGAAAAAGCATGCAAAATCAGGAATAAGGTAATCCCGGATACTTGCTCACCGACATGTTCGATCTCTGGCGGATTGATGACAGTTCCGAGAGAACCAGTGACCATGCGGAACAGTCCGATAAGAATCGTGATCAGCATAATGACAATAAAGAAATAACTGGGGATGGCGAATGCCATTCCAGACTCGCGCACCCCTCGCAAATTGATGATCGTGATCAGAGAGACGAATCCTATACAAAGAGCAACACGAAAATCATAGAGATGGGGAAAAGCCGACACGATCTGCGCGACTCCGGACGACGTGGACACCGAGACCCCCAGGACATAATCCATCAACAGGACCGATGCGGCAGCCAGGGCGGGGAATCTGCCCAGATTATCGTACGCCACAATATAGGCCCCGCCTCCACCCGGATATGCATAGATGATCTGCTGGTAAGAGACAACTACGATGAAAAGCAAAGCTACAATGACAATGGAAATGGGGAAAACATAACCGAAAGCAATCGTCCCCGCCGCAGCAAGGATAACAAGCATTTCCTGGGTGGCGTAGGCAGTGGAGGATAACGCGTCGGAGGCGAAAACCGCCAGACCCACGGCTTTCCCGATGGTCTCATGCGCGGCATCCGCCGTCGGAAGAGGACGACCGATCAGAAATTGGCTGATATTTCGAGAGGGCTTAATCTCTGTCGTGCGGTGAATCAGAGATGTATCTTGATTGTCTTCTTTAGAATCGATCATGGGAATTGAGATAAATCCTTATCACTGCAAGTCTGTATTATAAGCCGAAATAATTCTCTTTTGAGAACATCAAATCGCCGAAAGAACCGGGAGCAGGGGTTTTCCTTACGACTGCCATCTTCCATATGCTATTTAACGAAGGTTTCACGAGCTCGTTGCTGTTTCAGGCATACGACTTTAGAGTTCCTAAGTGAAGTTTACAGCCGTGCCTTCAGTGGACTGCACATCCTGACGAAAACTGTGAACGTCCAAACGGTATAATGAACTTCGCACACATGCAGCGTCCTTTTTCCCCTTCACGTTTCTGGCACTATCTACTCGCCTTGCTCCTGATTGCGTTCGTTACGGCAATATTCGTTACGCTGCGAAACATTTTAGATACCACGCTGATCGCCTTGCTGTATTTGATTCCGCTTGGGATCATCACTGTCTTGTGGGGACTTGGACCCGGCATTACCGGTGCATTGATTACCTTTCTTACCCTAAATTATTTTTTTATCGAACCGCGTTACACGTTCGTCGTGCATCGAGCTACAGACATTGTAATCCTGATGGTATTTCTTATTGTGGCTGTTGTGATCAGTCAGCTGGTGGGGCGGGCACAGGCAGGGATGGCAGCCGCAACAGCTCGGGAACGGGAAGCAACCCGATTGTATGAACTCAGTACTGCACTGACGGGTTTAAATCACGACCGGGCGATCGCGCAAATCGTTGCTAAACAGGTTCATGCTGTGGCAGAAGGCGAATATGTGGAACTCACTGGCACAGGTACACATTCCTTTGCCTATCATTTGCCTGACATCAGCGCGCCAAACCGCCCGCCGGAGTTGATCGTCCCGATCCAGGCAGCGCGCGGAATTCTTGGAGAGATTCGGCTTTGGAGGGCTGCGCCAGCCATATCGGATGGTGAGCGGCGTTTATTCCAAACGTTTGCCAGCCAGGGTGCTCTGGCGTTGGAACGCGCCTGGCTTGCACAGGCAGAATCCCGTGCAAAAGTCCTGGAGGAGAGTGACCAGTTAAAGTCCGCGCTTTTATCTTCGGTCTCTCATGAATTGCGCACACCGCTTTCCACGATTAAGGCTGCCGCATCGAGTTTGCGCGAGAAAGAAGTGAGCTGGGATTCCCCCGCGCGCACCGATTTAATTGCAGCGATTGACGATGAAGCCGACCATCTGAACATGCTGGTTGGAAATTTACTGGATATGTCGCGAATCGAGTCAGGCGCGCTGAAACCAAACCGTGAGTGGAATATTTTGTCTGAGATCGTCGGAAGTGTGCTGGCACGTATGAAAAACCTTTCTACAGCTCATCAGCTCAAATTTGATGTACCGGAAAGCTTGCCGCTGATTCCGGTGGATTATGTTCAGATGGAACAAGTTTTCACGAATTTGATCAGCAACAGCCTGAAGTATGCTCCTGCCGATACCGTGGTTTGTATTCGCGCCCGGCGCGAAGGCGAAACCGTGCATGTCCAGGTGAGCAATCAAGGTCCGCAAATCCCGTTTGAGCATCTGGAGCGTATCTTCGATAAGTTCTATCGCGTCACGGCTGCAGATCGCGTGACCGGCACCGGATTAGGACTTTCGATTTGCAAAGGGATTATCGAAGCGCACGGCGGACGGATCTGGGCGGAAAACGTTCCGGATGGAACGGCGTTCAATTTCACGATTCCCTTAACTTGGGATGGCGCATCGCCTCCTCAACTTCCCATCGAGTCAGACTCAGAATGAGCAACGCGCCGCATATTCTCGTGATCGATGATGAGCCGCAAATCCTGCGCGCTATGCGAACCATCCTGACGGAGAAACAGTTCCAGGTCACAATTGCCAACCGAGGGGAGGATGGGTTGGCGCTGGCAGCTGCGAGCGAACCGGATCTCATCATTCTCGATTTAGGGCTGCCGGATATGGATGGTGTGGAAGTTTGCACGCGCCTGCGCGAGTGGACGCAGATTCCCATCATTGTCCTTTCGGTACGCGACAGTGAACGTGACAAAGTCGCTGCGCTGGATCGGGGCGCCGATGATTACCTCACGAAACCATTTGGAATCGAAGAGCTGTTGGCGCGTGTGCGCGTGGCGCTGCGTCATTCGGCGCGCGCCCAAAGCGGACAGGGCACACAAAACAAAGCCGTCAAAGCCGGGTCGCTCACGATCGACCTCGCCTGGCATAGCGTGAAACGCGGTGAGGAGGAAGTGAAACTCACCGGCACCGAATACAAACTGCTTGCCTATCTCGCTGCCCATCACGGGCGCGTGCTGACGCATCAAAGCATTCTGACGCGCGTATGGGGAGAAGCCGATGCCGATCATACGGAGTACCTGCGTGTGTACATTCGCCAGCTCCGCAAAAAACTCGAGGTTGATCCGGAACGCCCGCAATACATCCTCACCGAGCCCGGAATTGGCTATCGTTTTATCGCGGATGAGTAGCTCATGTCATTGCGAGGAGGGTACACTCCCCGACGAAGCACCTCCCTGCTAATGGATGAGCAATACTTAGTGAGATTTATCTCATAACAGGAGATTGTTTCGCAAAAAACGCTCGCAATGACATCTAGGAGTGGATGTGTTTCGTCACCAAATCGCCTGTGACGTTCTTCTTAAATGCCCCAATTCCGGGGCATTTTTATTTTTTCTTTATACAGTTGGGGGATTCCTTTGTCGCCGTTTTATACCGGGTTGTTAGGATATCTACAGGTGAATGTGCCATGAATAGAAATACCCCTACTCTTCAGGTGTCGCCCTTGGGGATGAGCCCTACTTCCCCAATTGATCCTTCCACCCTTCCCCAGACGAGCTCTTTATCTACAGGTCGGCTGCTGATCCTTGTGCCTGCCGATTCAGATTATGGGTCTGCTATACAGCGAATCTGGCAGTTGGCAACGGCTACCAGTAGAGGCATTCATCTTCTGGGACTGTGTAGGGATGAGATGCAGGAACTCCGTCTCCGTAGGCAAATGATTGCCATGTCCGCGTTGTTGAATGACAGCGGCGTATCTTCGGAAATGAAAATCGAATTTGGAACAAGATGGTCAAACGCCCTGCGGAGAAATTATCAAACGGGTGACATCGTTGTTTGCGTGGCAGAACAAGGTTATGGACAACTGAATAAGCCATTGAAACAGGTCCTGGAAGAACATGTAGATGCGACCATCTTTGTCCTCTCTGACCTTAAGCTGCAACATGCATCCAGCCAGAGCACACTCTCCCTGCTTTCGTCGTGGGCTGGCTTGATCGGAGTCATTGCAGGCGCATTCCTTCTTCAAACTCGCATTCTCTCTTTGCCGCGTGATTGGTCACAAACGCCACTGATGCTGCTTTCCGTCTTTGGAGAGTTTTGGCTGCTCTGGGCTTGGAATCATCTATTCAGTTGATCTGATTCGCAGCAGTCCAATATCCTCCAATTCGTTTATTCGGAAACTATGATTAAGTACGAGGACCACTCACAAACCGCAGTGATCGAACGAGCCGCAGATTGCAAGCCACCGCGTACCTTACAGTCTCGGTTCATCGGTCGTCCTTTATCCACTGCAGATGCCGCCCATCAAACAATCGGGAAGACGGTGGGGCTTGCCGTTTTTGCCTCAGACGCGCTTTCTTCCACTGCGTATGCCACACAGGAGATATTGGTCATCCTTGCGGCTGCTGGCACTGTGGCATTTGGTCTGGTATTCCCGATATCTCTAGCCATCGTTATTCTGCTGGGGATCGTTACCATTTCATATCGGCAAACTATCCATGCCTATCCGGATGGCGGCGGTGCCTATATTGTGGCTCGCGATAATCTTGGCAAATTTCCGGCTCTAATTGCGGGAGCGGCCCTTCTCACCGATTATATTCTCACCGTGTCGGTTTCCATCGCCTCGGGAGTCGCACAGATCACTTCCGCCTTTCCGTTTTTGTTTGATTACCGTGTCGTGCTCTCGGTTATTTTTATCCTGTTCATCATGTTGATGAATCTGCGGGGTGTAAAAGAATCGGGCACTGCTTTTGCCTTCCCTACTTATTTCTTCGTGGGATTAATGCTCCTCACCGTAGGAGCTGGTCTGTTTCGTTTGCTTGTAACTGGCACGCTTGGAGTCGTTGTCGAGCCACCTGAGATCAAGATGCTCGAAGGGATTTCTGCAATCACACCCTTCCTCATCCTGCACGCGTTTGCAAGCGGCACGACTGCACTCACGGGTGTGGAAGCAATCTCCAATGGGATCCCTGCTTTCCACGAACCACGCAGCAGGAACGCAGGTATTACCCTCGTCTGGATGTCCCTGATTCTCGGCTCACTTTTCCTGGGGATTTCTTATCTTTCGAAAGAAATTGGCGCTGTGCCATCTGAAAGTGAAACGGTGATCTCGCAACTGGCGCGAACTGTTTTTGCCGGGCGGGGCACTCTCTATCTGATGTTGATCGTTGCAACAACGACGATTCTCATTATGGCTGCGAATACAGCGTTTGCCGATTTCCCGCGCCTGGGCGCTCTCGTTGCGAGAGATGGATTTTTACCCCGCCAGCTTACCTTTCGAGGCAGCCGCCTTGTCTATTCGCGGGGAATTGTAACGTTGGCAGTGATCGCTTCTCTAATTCTTGTCATTTTCCAGGCAAGTGTGACCCGCCTGATCCCTTTATATGCAATTGGTGTATTTCTTTCCTTTACGCTTTCGCAAGCCGGTATGGCGCTCCGGTGGCATAAGATTGGCAACCTGCAGCCAGGTGAAAAAAAGGTGGAGCGTGGTTCAACACTACACTTTGCGAATGACTGGCGCCTTAAAATGTTCATCAATGGGTTTGGAGCACTCTGCACAGCTGTCGTGATGCTGGTTTTTGCTGTGACAAAGTTTCTCGATGGTGCATGGATGGTGCTCATACTGATTCCCGCTTTAGTTGCGGTCTTCTGGTTTATATACCTTCATTATCATAACCTTGCCAAAACACTTTCCCTTAAAAACTTTGGCGTCATTCCCCCACAGGTGACGCGTCATCGGGTGATCCTGCCGGTGAGCGGCGTGCACCAAGGAACGTTAACTGCACTTCGTTACGCGCGCATATTGTCGGACGATGTAACAGCAGTTCATGTCACAATTGAGCCAGCCGAGGCGGAAAAGGTCCGTCAAAAGTGGAAAAAATGGGGGGAAGGTGTGCGGATCGTGATGCTGGATTCCCCTTACCGTCTATTCATCGAACCTTTGCTCGTTTACATTGCAGAGATCGCGGGGCAGCGCCAGCCTGGTGAGACCATTACGATCGTCGTGCCCAAGTTTGTTTCCAATAACCCCGTGAGCAGTGTATTGCATACCAACACAGCCGACCTGTTGCGAACACAACTTATGAACCAACGAGGGATCATTATTACCAGTGTGCCGTATCATGTAGATAAAGAAGATTGACGCCTCTGACGGGTTACGAATATTGATTTGTTTGTGATAGGGAGTATCACATCCGGACTACGGAACCCGCTGCGCCACCTTTGCCTGCATGAGAGGAATCTGCAAATAGAACGTGCTGCCTTTCCCCAATTCACTCTCCACCCATACATTTCCGCCGTGGCGCTCGGCAATAGACTTCACGATCGCCAGCCCCAGTCCCGTCCCACGCTGCGACAGGGCTTCGCGGTTCGTGCCGCGATAGAACTTTTCGAACAAACGCGGTACATCATTTTTTGGAATACCGATGCCGCTATCCTGCACGGCAAAGGTGAGCTCGGAGGGCGAGGTCTGAAGATGGATCGTCACTTCGCCATTCTGCGGTGTATATTTGAGCGCGTTCTCTACAAGGTTATACAGCGCCTGATGTAAAAGTGCTGCGTCCGCCTCAACCGCGTGAGGCAGATCTCTCGGGATTTCAACACCGATGGAAATTCCTTTTTCCTTTGCCTGCATTTGAAGTGAGCCTGTGACGCGCTCGAGGATATCCAGCACCGGGATATTTTCCACCTGTAAGCCGACGCCAAACTCGATACGGCCGAGGTCGAGGAGGTTATTGACAAGCTTCGCCATGTTATCCACGCCCTGCACGATCATGCGGGCATAATTTTTTTGCTGCTCGTTCAGGTCGCCTGCCATCTCCAGCATGGTGGCATAGCCGCGCATCAAGGTCAGCGGCGAACGCAGATCGTGACTCACCGTCGAGACAAAGTCAGACTTCAACGTATCGATCTCTTTGAGCTGGGTAACATCGCGCAGAATACAGACACGTCCAACCGTCTTGCCTTCGGTAAGCATGGGAGATGCCATGGCGAGGTAGGTCTTGCCATCTGGCATGGTGATCTCTGCCGAATGACGCTCTGTAGTAGATGCCTGGAGAAGCTCCCTCAACCCGTCATTGCGGATCGTCTTTTCGAAATCGGGCCGTTCCCCGCGCCGGATGGTGACACCGAACACCTGGCCTGCCGCCGGGTTTGCCAGAATCAGACGGTTCGAGGCATCCGTCACCAGGACGGGATCTGGCGTAGAGTTGAGGATCGCTTCCAGCTGGCGGCGGCTCAATTCCACGGTCAGGAACAGACGGATGTTCGCCACAGCCAGCGACGCCTGGCTGGCAAGCGTGCTGATGAAACGCAGGTCGGCGTCGGAGAAAGCGCGCGGTTTGTTATATGCCGCCCAGAGCACACCGTAATAACGATTCTCATGCCGCAATGCCAGCGCGATCAGAGATTCGGGGGAAGGCAGGTTTGGGTCCAGCAGCAGGCCGCGGTTCCGCGAGACCGTCGCCATCACGATCCGCTCCTGTTCCTCGGCGAGGGCGAGGATTTGCTGATCGAGATGCATGTACACATCCTGCTCGTCCCCATCCGCAAACCGGACCGGCGTTTCGACGGGCGTGGGCAGCATCTCGCGCAGGAGGATGATACGCGCCGAGCTCGCGCCATTTGCCACGACCGCCTCGAGCACGGGCTGCAGTGCCTCCGCCAGGGTGAGGCTCGAGGCAACCCCCTGACTGGCGACCAGCAATCGGTTCAGGTCCAGTAAGCGTGCCTGCAAGCTAACGCGCATCTGCTCGAAGGCGCGGCGCAGCTCGCTGACTTCATCTTCCCCCTCGATACGCAAAGGGCGGTCCAATTGCCCGGTGGCAAGATATTTCGTTTCTGCCGCCAGGCTTTGCAGAGACCCCGTGACTGAGCGTAAGTTTACCCGCAGGGAGATCAGCGCAACCAGTCCCAGCAGCATGATCATAAGCGAGATTGGAAGTGCAATATTGATGGCGAGCTGCTGCGTTTCCTGGGCAGGGATGGCAAGCACAATTGCCCAGGGATGGCTGGCGACTGGTTGGTAATAGACTAATTGACGCGTCCCCATCGACGCCGTCTCATCGAAAAAGGCGGGCTGGTCACTTTGCTGACCTTCATAAGCTGTCCAGTTCTGGGCACCTTCCGAATGATAGACGACCACGCCATCAGCAATCAGCATCCCTGCACCATGGACCCCCGCCAGGCTGTTGAGATTATTGACCAAGGGCCTGGTGTAAGGGTTTGTTTCCAGATAGGTGCGACCGATCAACACATATTGCCCGCCTTCCCTCTGTGGGACGGCAGCCACAAAGGAAACCCCAGCCGCGTCGCCTTCCAGAAGGGGTGGGATCGTATACACCTGGTTTGGCACCCCTTCTTGCGCCAGCACCAGACCTTCCTCTTCCGGGCGCGTGATCTGGAACTCAGAATCCTCGGGGTACACCGCCAGCAGGGAATTCGCCTGCATATCGTAAAGCACCAGCTGGCTGAAATAAGGAACAGCCCGGCTCTGCTCATTCAGAATCGCATTGAGGTCAGGGTTTGCATCCCGCAAGCGCGGATCGCTGGCGATCTGCAGCGCCAGGTTTTGACCGGTCTCCAGAAAGAACGGCACATTTTGCGCTGCCAGCTCTGCAGAGCTTTTGAGGCGGTCCCTTAGTAAATTTCGTGCAGCCGCTCCTGCTACCAGCCAATCACCGATTAATAGCGTGAGAAGCAGGATCGAAATAATCGTCCCAGCGCCCAGGATAAAGCGTGTCTCGATGCTTCGTTCGGAAGGCGAAGGCTGGAGCATTCCCAAGCTGCCCCAGCGATTGCGGAACACCACGGCAATGATCTGGGCAGCCAACCCGGCGACCAGCATCTCACCCGCAAACGCCAGGCTGACCACACCCAGGTTGCTGAACGCATAATCAAGTCGTTCGGTCAGGGTGGTAGAAGCGGAGAGGGTAAAGAGCGTCCCCAACACAAAGAGGAACGCGTGAGGCAGCGTTAGACTCAACGCGCTTAAGAGAGGTTGGCGCAATATACGATAGAGAAAGGTGCGATAGCGCTGCCGGCTTGCCACGGCAAACATGACCGCCATGAGGCCGAAATCCAATGCCGTGAAGAGGGTATGCGTATCCCAGAGTCCGCGCAGCAGCCCGCTAAAGAGTCCCAAACCTGCGGCTGCGAGGGGACCCAACAACCCGCCCGCCAGAATCCACGGAATAGCAGAGAAGATCATCATGGTAGAGCCAGCTGGTTCTTCCGGGAGCCCCGGCACCGGCAATGTGGACCCTGTTGAAAATTCCAGGCCAAAAAATAGGGCGGCGAACGGAGTCGAAAGGGATAGAGCAAGCAAGATAAAGGTCGCTCTCCCACTCCATTCAACGCGATATTTACGCCAATTAAAAAGAGCAATCCCGAGTAACCCCGCCAGACCCAGCCATACCAGCCATCCCGCTAGCGGAATAGGATTTAGGTATGCAAGGTTATCCAGCAGTGTGCGCAGGAATTGCATGGTGATTCATTATAGCGTTAATCCTATCAATCCGTCACACCTGCACTGCGTGCCGTTGCGCGTGCATCATGAACGAGACTTAAACTTTCCCCGATAGGACTCAGGCAGCAAACTTGCCAGTGTCTCCATGATCAACCGCGTTCCCTCCTGTAGCGTTTTATGACGATCCCCTGACAGCTGCCCTGGAAGGAAAAATGGTTTCCCCACCTTCAGTGTAACCGGCGCGCGCTTCCACTGTTTCAAGTGTCCGTAGATATTGCTGTTTTCGGTCCCCGTCATCGCGACAGGAACGATTGGCGCGTCGGATTTCAACGCCAGAAACGCGGCACCGGCATTGCCTTCCTCCAATCCGCCGATCACCGATTGCCTGCCTTCCGGTGCCAGCGTGATCATGCGTCCTTCTGCCAATCCATCCAGTGCGGCGCGTATGGCTCTCCTGTCTGGTTGGCCGCGGTGCACCCAGATGATGCCATGAGCGCGAAAGACCGGTCCGACCAGCCAATGCTCGTTCAGCTCGATCTTACCCATGCCTTCTGCGGGAGACTTATTCGGAAGCGCTGCCATCATCAGCACAGCGTCGGCATCGCCGAGATGATTGAAAACGATGATCGCGGGTCCATGCCCAGGGAAGTTTTCCAATCCGCTGACTTCAGCACGCAGCAGAAGGAAGGTAAGCAGCTTTGTCACTCCACGCATAAAGACTCGAAACACTCTCCTCCGAAAAGTGAGCTTCGGCAAGGCGACCAGGTCCGGCCGCCAGATGTCAGTGACCGGCTTAGGAGGGGAGGAGGGCTGATCCAGCATACACACCTCGATATTCCTCAGGCAGCAAGCCAGCCAGATACGACATCACCAGATCTGCATTTCGCTGCCGCGCCTCATGTTTGCCTGACCCCTTTTCTAGAATGGGAGGCAAGGTGATGGGCTTGCCAATCCGCATTGCAAGCGGGGGTTTTTCTCCGCGTCTGGCGCGCTGCCAGAAATCCTCGGTCGTACCGATCAAGGCAACAGGTAAAACGGACACGCCTGTTTTTTCCGCGAGGTACGCAACTCCAGGTCTGGCACGCCGCATGGCGGTGTCATGCGAGCGCCCGCCCTCTGGCGCGATCAACAGTGGGCGCCCTGATTTAAGAATAGAGATCAGTTTTGTGAAAAGTGAACGGTCATACTCCCCGCGATAGACCGGAATGACCCCATACAGCCGGAGCAATTGTCCCTGACCCGGCTTCTCAAAGACATTGCTGGCACCGATGATTTCCAATTCTTCGGGCCAGAAGGCGGCAGCAAAAGGTGGATCAAAGATCGAGACATGATTCATTGCAGCTAGATAGGGTTTGCCATACGGGATGTTCTCCGTTCCGGAGATGGTTACACGCGCCAGCCCACGAAAGATGCCGCGGAACAACGTCTTGAGGAAAGGTCGGATGAGTCGGACACGAAGAGGAACCCGATAGATAACGCCGCTCATTTGACCAATGCTAGCACGCGTTCGAACACCTGATCCTCGCTCAATTGATCGGAGTCGAGCACAATGGCATCCTCCGCAGCTTTCAACGGAGCCACATCGCGCGTCGAGTCGATGCGGTCGCGCTCGATCACGCGTTTGAGAATCCCATCGTAATCCGTTTTGCCGCCGCGCGCGATGATCTCATCGTACCGTCGCCGGGCACGCTCTTCGGCAGTGGCATCCAGATAGATTTTCAAATCCGCCTCCGGCAATACCACGGTGCCAATATCGCGGCCGACCATCACGATGTTTCCGCGCTGACCTACTCGTCTTTGCTGCTGGCTTAGTGCCCGCCGCACCCCCCTATACGCAGCCACAATAGAAACATTGGCATCCACACTGTGATTGCGCACTGCCCAGGTGATATCTTCGCCATTCACGAGGACATCACACGTGCGTCCATCCGGCATGGAGGCGGGCGCAACGTCGATCTGTGTTTCCTCTGCCAGCACGCTTACCGCCTCTTCGTCTTGGATGTCGATCCCGCGCTGCAGGGCTAGCCAGGTGATGGCACGATACATGACCCCCGTGTCGAAGAAAAGATAACCAAGCGCTTTGGCGAGCCGTAAACCGATTGTCGATTTGCCGGAGGCGGCAGGCCCGTCAATGGCGATGATCGAGGGAATCTGGGAGGTCACCTGGTTCATATTGATTGTGGTTGGCCGACCTACGGTTGTTGCGAGGTTTCACGTGCGTCGGGAAATAGATCGTCGCGCACCCAGAGGATGATGGTTTCCTCTTCCCGGGGTAACTGGCGGAATACCAGCCAGCGAATCCAATCAGGGTTTTGAATCTCTTGCCAGCGAGGGGTTGGTCTCCAGAGGAAATCCTGTCCGCGATATGCTGACGGGAGCCCCAAGTCACTCATGGCGGTTGTGATGACGATGGGCGGCGCCACCTGAGGATCGAGCGTAGATACCATCTCCAGAGTGCGATCCCGCAGGACCCACTCCAGCGCAGGTGAATCGATCCCCACAATGGTTACAGGCTGGGATTGGTCGTGACCGAGGCTGAATTCTGAGACATCATTCACGCTGGCGAGCAATAAGTTCGGCTGGACGGGCGCCTGATCGACCTTCCAAAGTTCAACCCCAGTGGGCGCGCGCAATCCACTCGCGCCCCAGGCTGTTCCCAGACTGTAAACTCCCAAAAAGATCACAAACGCCCAGGTCATCCCCAGCCACGCCGTGCGTGCGGACCAGCCAAAAGCGATAAAGGAAATACATAGGACGATAACAAGAATTACGCCTACTAAAACCATGTACGGTGCACCAGGTATTTGAATGTTTCTGCCCAGGAGTGGAAATGAATTGGTCGCCAGACTGGTGATCGGGTCCAGCGCAATCTTTGACACGCCGAACCAGAAATAGACAAGGAGGATCATCAGCGCCAGAACAACCACACCAACTTCAACTCGTTCCTCGGCGAAGAGCTGAAAGGCTCGTGAGAGTTCCCATGCGGCTAGTATGAGGAGAGGAAGGATCACCCAAACCAACTCACTGGTCTGCCGGTAAAAAACGGCGAGGAGGAGAGCAACACCCAGCCACAGGCTTACGCGAAGGATACGCGGGCTTTTTGTACGATAACCGCGAATTAGGGAAAGGATGGCAAGAAAAATACCCAGAGGTTCGTATGCAAAGAATGCCAGGAGCACACGTCCGGCACTCATGGGCGAAGGAGCTGTCCAACCTCTGAGATACTCCGGTAATGCAGAGAGCCAGGCGCTCAATCCGTTGGGTGAAAGGAAGAAGAGGGTACCGCCGAACAGGAGAGTGAGAAGGAGGGAGGTGACGGCGGGGCGATAAAAAGAGATGGGTAATTGGTAATTGGCAACTGGAGGATTAGAGATTAGCGATTGGTCTGTTGCTTCACTTGATGCGGGTTTTGATCCCATTCCCTGGATGAAAAGCCAGGTGAGACCGAGGACAAGCAAGCCTGCCCAGAGGGAGGGCCCGCAAAGGAGGGCCATACCCGCAAAGAATCCTGCCAGCGTGAGACGCTGACTTCTCCACATCCCCCAGGCAAAGAGCAGAAAGGCAACTGCCAGCATCGTTCCGCCCGCCTGACGGGATAACGCGACAAGGCCGGGATCAATGGCAATGAGAAACGCAAGGATCAGTGCCGGGCGCGGCTTGATCTTTCCCCTGAAAAGATATGGAGCGAACACAAGCGCACTTCCTGTGAGGGCGGGCAGGAAGCGCGCCATGAAGTTCGAGGTATTGATGAGTGCAAACAAAATACTGGTAAAAAGAATATAACCGGGCTGCGGACTGAGCAGCGGCGCCTTCCCCTGGGCAATCTGCAAAGCTTGCAGGGCGAGAGTTGCTTCCGAGTCAGTGAGGGGAGAAGCACCGAGTTGAAGTAGCCGAAAGCCTAACGCTATGAGAAAGGCTAGCCAATACAGCCAGCCTTCACGTCTAAACGGGGAAGAATTCATAAAGGTATTTTACTCGCAATGATAGGACCTATGGCACCTCGTACACCGTCACACTGCCCTGCTGAAACACTGGTTTCACAAGGCGACTGAACTTTTCTTCATTGACGTTGTACGTGGAGCGCTCGAGATTGCCAATGTAAATGTAACGGATATTGTAGCGATCGATAATGCTCTGCGCGGTGACCCAATCGTTGGTTGAATATAACGTCGCGATCTCATCTTGCCGAGAGCCCTGCAGAGCCTGGTCGCGCCATTGGCCCTCGTGGTTTCCCCAGCCTAGCACGGTGGGCAAGCCGGTGTAGATAGAAATCCGCGCGTAATTGGAATAAGCGCCGCCAACTGCTTCAGCAACAACGCCGTCCGGTGCGGAACGGAGCCAGGTGATCGCCGCGGCTTCATCTGGGTTCTCACGCTGGACGCGATCAAAGTCATCGAGGGTATAACCAAACGGCGGCTTAAAGTTGTTTGTCTTGTTGGGAAGGCTCAGGATAGGATATGTCAGTCCAACGATTAACACCAATGCAACAACGACACTGAACACAGCATTCGCCGCGCCGCGCAAATTTTGAAGGAGCAGTGCAATTCCATAGGCAGCCGCGAGACTTAGCACAATCCATGCCTGGTAATAAAACTTGAAGATCGTATTGATGCGGTAGCCGAAGTTGTCGCGCAGATATAAAAATTCCGGTCCGATAATCAATAGCACACCCAGTGCAATCAGCAGCAATATAAATGAGGAGGAATTCCGTTCAGACCTCATGAGGAAGGCAAGCGCAGGGATGAACAGCAATAGTAACGTGAGCAAGCTGCCAATATGAGAGAACTTGCGCACCATGCTATCGGCGATGAAGGTAGAAAGATCGCGTCCCTGTGATTGGATGATCGGCTGAATGAGCTCGGGTCGTAATCTCAACCCCATAAAGCCAACTACGAACATAGCAAGAAGCAGGATAAGCACAATACCTACTGTTGCAAATAGACTTGTTCGCCAATTCGCAGGCGCTCCACTTCGCCATATATACATCAGAAACGCAAAGAGAGGAGTAAACAGCGTACCCCACATTACCCATAAGTGTGCGCCGCGCGTAGCGAACATAAAGTTTGGGATTACGCCTCCCAATTGGGAATCAAAGCCAATGTAAAAGGGTAGATACATCAAATAAGCGGTGACCACGGCCGGGACTCCCAACAGCAACACGTCTTCCAGTCGCTCCCACCCCCAGCCCGATTCACGGGCTTGCGCCAGCGCGTAGCTGAAAACGATCAATGCACCCGCGATGAGGATATCCCAGGTGTTGAGGAAAGCCAGCCCGCCCAGCACGAGCGCGATCGTGAAGAAGCCCGCTTTATTGATCCGCAACTCTCCGAAGAAGAGATCGATCCTGCCGCGCCAGCCGCCGAAGAAAATGTTCAACGCCACCGCGACCGCCAGCAAATTAAACGGCATTGCCAGCACATGCGGATGCAGGTCACCCAGCAGATAGGAGAAGAACGGGAACTCATCGATCACTTCGCGGAACGTGCCGTTCAGCTCATAATCCTGGATCACGCGGGAGGCGCGCCACCACCACCAGAAACGGTCAGGTATCCAGGCGGAGGTTTGTGTGGGCGCGTCCCTGAGCTCCGGGATGTCGAGCCAAGTCCAGAAATTGCTGCCCTCTTTCCATAGGAAACCGCGCGTATGTAACACATCGAGGAAGCCTTCCACGTTGGAAACGACGAGGAGGAAGAGAGGGGCTAGGAATGGAGAAAAAAGGGATTGGAGATTAGAGGTTGGTTGCTTATCCCTGATAATCGGACCATCGGCAAGACTTCGATATATGTGATAGTTGGCGAGAAGGTTATACAAAATCCCGTAGGCACTGACGGCGCTCAAGGCGAAGATGAGGGAGAGCATCAGGTTGAACGCCATGGTGGCAGGGACACCAGTAAATAGCGCCAGCATGGACGCCATCACATAACCAAAGTAATAGTAAGAGATGGAATACCCCGAGAGCCACAAGTCGCGCGGAGGGAAGGTCGGCGAGTTCATGATGCCGTTGATGAACATCAATTCCATCGGCTTTTCGGTGCCGACGATCTCCGGGTTCGAGGCGCGTACAAATGCCATGAATCCAAACGCAAGCAGGAAAAGAATTTCCGTCGTAATGACGAGGCGGCGGTTGTTGCGGAACCACTCGATAATTTCATTTCGACAATTGATAAATGCCCAGGCGCTTAATCCTCCTACAATTAGGAGTCCTAATAGCAACCCGCCAATGTCGTTTTGCGCGATGCGGAAGGAGGCTAAGAGCCAGAAGATATAACCCCAGATCAACAAGCCGAAGGCGCGTGTGAGTGTATAGCCACGATCGGCAAGCCCCGAAAAAAGATAAAACCCCAGGGGAAAGGTGAATAAGCCAAGAAGTGTGAGAAGGATGTACCAGGAAAGGAATGCAGTCATGCAAATTAACCAAGGAGCGGCAGCTTGTAGCTGCCATCCGGGTTGGATTCAAGGTGATATACGTTCACAATCGCGTCCAAATTCATTGGGCCATAGACATGGGGGAATGCATCCCCTTCCGGTACACCAGCTGGAGGTGCACCTCCGGATGGCGGTTCCCAGCGCAGTTCTGAAGTAAGCAGGGATGGATTAATGGCAAGCAATACGATGTCCTGCTGCCCTTTGTAGAATGTGTTGGCAACCGGCAATACCTGTGTTTCCGTCGAGCAATGGATGAACCCCTCATTCTCCAGGCTTTCGGCAAGATATTCACCGCGCTTTTGGGCTTGGCTCCAGTCTTGACGTGAGGTGAGATGGTAGATCATGGGTTAGCCAATCACCTCATAGATCGCTGTATTTCCGTCACGATAGACTTCCTTCCAGTATCTACCATTTAAACGCTCGAACTTGGCAATTCCTTCAGGTGAGTAGGCGGCATGCTCCAACTGACCCACGACGATATAACGCACATGGTATTTGTCTAGAAATTCAGTGGTCTGCTCTTCATCCAGAGCGTTGTAGAAATTCCCAACTTCCGCCACACGCGCTTCCACCCAGGTGGAGGTAAACACGCGCTGCTGGCGTTGGTGCCAGTTCCAACCGACAACACCTGGCAGACCAGTATAGATGGTCATTCGCGTACACCAGCGATACTCTGAACAGTTCGCTTCCACAATGACAGGCGAGCCTTTCACATTGTCCTGAAGCCAGCGAATGGCGCGGTAATCTTCGCTCAGGTCCAGGCGTTGACCGAAATCATCGTAGTGGGCATACTCCATGAAGGTCATCGAATCCAGGACGCGCGGCGCCTCCACAATCCAGCGGTCGCGAATCTTCCCAACGGTGCCGGTGATCGTAAACAAGGCGGCGCCTGCGATCAGGAATACCATTGCCACCTGCCAGACGGTCCGCCAGCCTGGAAGCCAGCGGAAGAGGGCGGGAAGAGTCCATGCGAACGCGGCCGCCGCGCTGACAGCCAGCAGGATCCAGGCTTGCATATAGAACTTGAAGATCGTGTTCTGACGACCAATGTCGCCACTGACAACCACAACTTCTACGACGATCGTGATCAGTAGCGCCGTGCCGATCAAAAATAAAACGAATCGCTTTGGCTCGGGCAGATTAGGACGCAGCAGGAGAACGCCTGCCCAACCCGCAATGGGTAGCGCAATCCAGCCCACATCTGTCTTTCCAAAATACTTCAGTGCCAGCAATGCCATCACAAACAGGACAAAGGCACCCTCAATTAACAGTGCGTAGGGCTTGAGTCTACGCAGTGCAGAAACAGGGGTGGTCGCCATCCACTCGCGAGTCTCCCATGCCATCCACGCAACAACAATGAACAGGAATACGAGCCAGTGGGTGAGATAGGACCAGACCGGGGTGAACGGTCCATTCCATCGGTCGACAGCACTGTAAGCTTGTGCATACCAGGCGCGGTAGGGCTGATAGAGATAATGAGAGAGGAGATACAGCAGCACAACGGCGCCGATGGCTAACGCAGCCCGGTACACGAGGGACGACGTCGGTGCATAACGAAACACTGTATATCCAATCGCAATCATACCGATCAGTAAATAGGTGTACGTGTCAGAGAGGTTGGCAGGATAGAACACACCCATGATGAGTCCGCCCACGATGAGTCCCAGCACAGCCGAAAGAGGGTTTCGCCAGTGGGCGCGATTCAGGACCATGGCAAGCGCCCAGCTCACAGCAAGCAGCGCCAGCGGGATGGCGATCATATGGGCATGCAAATCGCTGTAGATAAACGTGAACAACGGAAATTCAGTGATCTCATTGCCGCCCAATGGAGGAACGACGCGGCTCGGATTCCAGTACCAGTCCCCGGGTCCCATGGGGAGCGCGGCGCCTTTGAGAGTCATCAGGAAGCCCTGCAACGCCCAAGACCAGCGTTGGAAGATCGAAATCGCCGGCTCCCAACTGAAGGCGCCCTGCGCGCCCAGTTCCTGCAATTTCTGATAGACCGTCTGGATCGTACCCAGGTTGCCGAGTAAGAGGGTAAGGGCGGATGCAGCAAAACCTGCGATAGGACCAAGGTCAAATGCCGAAATCCGCTCATTCGTAGCGTTTGGCTTCAGACTTTCGACCAGATTCCAACCGACAGAAAAAGCGCAGATGCCGACAATGGCAAACAGGGTCGGCAAGAGAAAGTTATACGCGATCGACGGGACAATCCCCAGAAGCTTGACCGGGGTGCCCACGAGTACAAATCCATAATAGTAATAATTGATGTAACCGCCCGCGAACCAGGGATCATAGGGTGGGAAGGCAGTGCTCTTGAGGACGGCGTTGAAGTAAGAGAAATCCATCGGGCGCTCGCCGCCTTTGGCGGGGTGCCACAACTCCGGGTTGCCGATGCGGATGATCAAATCCATGACGAAGAAGGCAAGGAAAAGACCCTCGATCATGAGGAAGTATCGGCGGCGGGTCCGCCATTCCTGGAGGAGTTCGGCGCGCTGGTAGTACGCCAGCAGCCCACCAACGAGGACGATCAAGGTAAAGACGATGGCAATCGTTGGGCGCGTGTAGGGAATGCCAACCGAGCCGCCCGCCCAAGCGAGATAACCGAACAAGACCAAACCTAGCGCACGACTGAGCGGATATCCTTTATCTGCCAGCCCAGGCATCGCCAGACGCGTGAGAGGGTAAATAGCCAGACCAAGGAAAAAGATGAAAAGATACCAAATGATCAGTCCCAGCCAGGGATAACGGTTTTGAATCCAATCATAGTCAAACAAGTCCGACCATGTGCCGCCCGCACGTTGCTGCCTCAAACGATCGGCAGGTAGAAGCAGTGTAGAAAACTCATCGAACTGGCGTGGAGTGAGATGAATGACCTTTGTCAGATCCACACTGCCGAGGACCGACTGCACCTTGGCAATGTCAAAGTTTTCGTTCTTTTTGAAGATCATCACCTTCGGATGATCGTAAAACGTGAACGCTTCTTCCGCCGCCTGATCGTTGATCACAATCGACCCAAGCCTGGGATAGGTTTCGAACGCGGCAACCAGGTCAAATCCGAGCCGTCCTTCAAAATCGCCCGGTTGCGCGACACGATAACACCAGATGATCTCCTTATCGTCCGGGCAGCCGAGGAGCTCCCGGTAATACAAGGTGGTAAGCGGATAGCGCTCAGGCAGGCGGGTGATCTGCCCGTACTGATGATTGGTCGGGATGAGGATATAGTCGGTGTCATAGAGGACCGATAGGAATCGATTAAGTTTCTCCTCGTTATCGTCCCAGTAGACTTGCAGGTTCAAATCTCCGCGGTAAATACCGCCGAACGCATCGTACCCATCGACACGTAAGGGGAGCGGATAATCGTAATCGGTTTCGTTGGCGACAGTTGCCCCGGCGAGAGAGAGCATTCCCGTATCGACTTCCAGGCGAAGATAGTATGGAATACCCGCTTCCACTTCGACAGGCCGATCGAGGGTTAACGTGTACGAATCACCGCGCGGGTCGTCCGTGGACACAAACGTCCCTGTGATAGAAGCACTTGCAACGACTTGCTCCGTGCCCTTTGAAACAAATAGATGCAGCGTTTGTTCTTCCGCAGGAGCTCCTGCCTCCGGACGTGCAACATGTTCCACGATCACTTCGTCCAATGTTCCATCCACCTGTGGAACAAACTGTAAAAAGTATGGACTATCAGCGCTTACGTCACATGGCGCGGAGGCATCAACTGTCTGCTCAAGGCGCTGGTCAGCAGCTTGGATAAAGATATGTATAGCACCGCAGACATTCTCTCTGGCTTCCGCAGCCGTGATCTCAAACTGAAGGAAATATGCCTGATTGGCTACGAGAGTCGGTGGCAGATCAAAATTTGCAACCTGCCGTAATCCGGTGGGTGTGTACTCCGATGGCACTCCTGTAAATGTAAACGCTAAAGGTTCTGGATCTGCCAGGTTTTGCCAGACCGTCACATATAGCTGCTCAGATTCCGGTTGAGGGAAAGCTGTCACATGGGCAAGCTGAATATCCTTTAAAAGGCCATCCTGCTGTGCAACAAAGGATGCCTGGTACGGTCTGTCTGGTTGAATACTTACGCCGCTTGGAAAGGGCAAGGGTTGGTTGTAGATTCCATTGTCGTTCGTAGCGAGCTGCGCGTTGATTGGCCCCAGAACATTTTGGAAGATCCAGCGCGAGGCAGCAATACGCGGCTCATCGCGCAGGTAAATGCTATGGAAGGCAAACGCCCAGAGCGCCGTCAGCACGAGGACAGTGATTCCGATGAGACTTGCAGCAATGGTTCGCATATTCGAGCGTTTCAGCGCAGGAATGCTCATTCCTGCCAGCTCGAATACAAACCACGCCGCCATCATCGCCAGCAGTGGGTAAATTGGCAGCTGATAACGCATCGTCGGATTAAATTGTAGGGACTGCCAGAGGAAGTAAAAAGTGGTCCAGCCCCAGAGGAGCGCGTGCTGCCACTCGCCCTTGAGGATGCGCCAGCCCATGTAGAGGAACCCTGCCCAGGCGAGGATCCCCAGGGGTAAGCCTAATCCCCAAACGGTGAGGTTCGTAAACGAGAAGAGGTGCGAGCGCCGCGCCCATTGCAGGTTCCAGGGGAGGTCGGCATCGCCCTGCGCCTGGACGCGCTGCTCCCGGATATTAGACATCCATTGCGGGTTAAGCCCAATCCCATCGAAGGCATACGGCTGAAAGATGCGAAAGGAAATCAGAGTTGCCAGCCCGCCAACAATAAGACAGACGATGACTAGAGTCCAGTAGCCCGTGTTCAGGTTCCAGTGGTCAGCCAACGATCGATTGCTTGGCTTATTCTGTACAAAATAACGCAGGATCAACGCAGCCGGAAGGACCATTGCCAGCGGCGCGATGTTGATCTTGGATGCCATCGCCATCCCAAGCGCAAAACCAAAACCGATGCTGAGGAGGAAAAGATGATTCGTAACTGGAGACGGGAGACTTGGTTTTTGAGAAAAAGCTAGCTCGCCCTCCCGTGCGGAGGAAAACTCTTCCACATCAGTTGTCTGTTCGTCAGTCTCTAGCCTCGGGTCTCTATGTTCTAAGATTGACACGGCAAACCACAAGGCAAAAAACGCGAACGCGTTGGCAAACAAATCCACGGTAAAGAAATGCGCCTGCTGGATCTGCATCACGGTCAACGTAGAGAAGAGGGAAGCCAATAATCCCACGCGGCGTCCGTACAGGCGTGAGACGAGCAGGTACAAAAAGAAAATCGCGAACAGATCCGCAAAACCTGAGAACTGGCGGCCAAACAATCTTAAGTTTGTCTGGTCAGTAGCATCTGCCACGATGCGGATGATGGTCATCGGCAGGTTGCCGTACACATAGAAATTAAAACCGCGATTGTAGGGATTGAGTGGGGAGGTCGCAGAATTGAAATAATCTGCAAGACTGATCCAGCGCTGCTGCTCGACAGGGCAGGCATCGACCGAGATGCCCGGGTCGGCACATTTGTGTGTGCGCAGACTCTCCAGCACGCTGCTGAAATGGTTTTCGTCCGGGTGCTGCCCGCCGTTGTCGCCCCAGTTAACACCGGTTAAGCGCAAATAACCGGCGAGCAGGAACACCAGCAGGAAGAGAAGATCATAAATCCAGGGATGTTTTTCGCGATGATTCATAGCTCGATAATTGCTCTTTCGATCCAGGGCGAGCACACGCCTCGCCAAAAATATGCACCGTGATTATTGCGTCGGCACAGAATAAATCCAAAAATCATGACCCGGCACATCCGAGTCAAACAAGCGTACATACCCGTTCGGGTAGAGCGACTCCAGAACATTCAACGTTTCCTGATCGTTCGCTTCAGGCCGTTCCAGGTCTGCCTTCACCATAAAAAGCTTTGGGCCAGGAATTTCTACTGTTGTAGAAAGATTTTCGCGCCACATCGCCATATCCCGATTCGGGATTCCCGCCCAGACCGCAGGCAGACGTGTGTCCACCCAATGTTCGAACGGGACAATCCAGACTGTATCTGTCGTGCCATAAATCTGTTCAAACTCCTGCACGACCTTGCCCATGTCAGAGCTATTCCAGGAGCCGCTGCGGAAGGAAGTGTAATACTGATTGAAGACGAGGTTGTAGTTTTGAAACGTATAAGCAAGGAACACAAGACCCGCAAGAGACCAGGTCGTCAGGCTCCGCATCCCACCCCGACCGAAGCTGGAAAGGAGTCCATCGAGCGCCATCGCCGCGATAATGAAAGCAGGAATAAAAGCTGCCCCGGCGCGATTCAATGCCGGGTTTTCTGCCGGGAACGCCAGGGAAAGGATGGAGGGCATCGATAATAGTGGAATCGAGACAAGCAGGAATAAGTCCAGCCAGTTTCGCTGGCGGAGGTAACGCACGAGCACCAGGACGACCCCGATCAAGAATAACGCTGCTGTGACAATGTCTAACGCAGGTCGGTGGGTGACAGAATGAACCCAGATCTCGCCATCGTCGTAATTGAACATGCGTAGGGCATTCCAGAGATTCGAAGCGAAAATCTGGTAAGCAGGTCCGGGCAGTGGTTGTTCGACGTTGCCGAGACGGGTAAAAGCGCGAAAGCCAAAGACGGCAGGGTCATCCGCCCAGTAACGCAGAAGCGGCAGGAAGACAAAGGCAGCGACCAGTGCCAGCATCACCAGCCAGATTGGTAACTGTCGACGCACGTTCTCCGACTGCCGCTGGTGCAGCCAGTACAGCACAAACGCTGCCACCACTATAAAGGGCACGATCCGCATCGGGCTGTAGCCGTGTAAACCGATCCCCAGGAATACGCCGGACAGGAGGAAGTCGTTCCGGTTGTGTGTCCTTAAGCCGCGCAAGAGGAAGAATAACACCGGTGCCGCGAAAAGCGGATAGAGGGGAAAGCGCAACCCCACGCGGCTGATGACGTTTGGCCAGTATCCAAGCCCGGCAAAGAAGAGCGCAAACAGCCCCACGCGCCGCCCGCCGATCTCTTTCCCGAGCAGGTACATAAATGGCAGAGTCAAAAAACCCAGGATGGCGGTGCCAAGCTTGAGGCTGAGGAACGAAAGCCCTGTGCCAAATAGTTTGGCGATGAGGACAGTCCAGTACATCTGGAATGACTCGCGACCTGTGTTTCTGGTGAAGAAGACTTTCGTCTGTCCCTGTGTAACGTCGTACACATCCAAGATCTTTTCGGCGTGATCGCTGAACGGTTCCGGGGGTACCGTGGTTGTCTGATAAAAACGGAAGAAGAACGTGAGCGCCATTACAGCGGTGAGGAGCAGTGCCCAGCGCGAGAAGCGGAACGTCCAGGCCTCCTGCTGGAGGAGAGCCGTCCATCTTTGGATGGCGAAGCGCAAACTCCTCTCATTCAGCCAAAACGCCCATAAGAGACATACAAACGCTAGAATCCAGACGATCACATTAAGTCTTGTAAAAAGATGACCACCAAACATCGAGAAACTGACAAGCGCCAGCACACCAGCAAGGATGAGCGGCAGTCCGCGATAGGTCAATGGATCTGTTCGACCTGAAGCCGGCGCCAGGGAGGGAAGCCTCCATTCCCCATGCCGAAGCGCCAAAGCCAGGACGGCCAATGCCGCCACATAGAATGCCAATCCGATGGCGGTGCCGGTATGCGGTGGCTCAAAGGCTGCCTGCGCGATCCAGGCGAGTAGGAATGCCAGCAAGGACCGCCACGGAAAAGGAGGAGCAGGTTCCTCAGGGAGCTTGCCAGCCACAGGTTCAACTTCCGCAGCGGGTGCCTCTACAAATGACAGTTCCTGCTGGAGATTCTCTGTGCGCTTCAGGACGGGAGTTTCCGTAACGAAAGCATGACGTGCCTTAACGGGCTCGTTGCGCAAATTCTTCTCGTCCCCGGGAATCCGAATCCTCTTTCCGTTCCCAAACCGAAGGAGGGACTTCACATAATCCAGGACGCTGGGCTCGTCGAGCTCACCGGTCTTCTCTAGGTCGTCGCTCATCTTTCTTCTCTCAAACCAGTTTGTGAATTATCTTTTTCTGGCGATCACGATAATACTCTCCCCCCAGCGCATGGGAAGAAAGACAAATCCCGTGACGGCTTGCAAACCGCCGAGGGAACCAAAGAACAGTTTTTGGATTTGGCTGGGGATGTAACGAACATAGGGTACATCCCAGAAACCATCGGAAAATACCTTGATGACCTCAAAGCCTGCACCTTCTATTAAAGAAAGCCATTCTATAGGGCGTTTCAAGGATATATGGGTTGGATCCTGGTAACCAATCCATGCTTCACCTTTCCAGGGCTTGAGCAGGGAATCAAGGTTCGGCGTTGCGAGAATAAGCGTGCCACCTGATTCAGTCACCCGGCCAATTTCCCGAATCGCTTTTTGAGGCTCAGGCAGATGTTCCACAATGTGCTTGATGATAACCACGTTAAATGAGTGATCGCTGAATGGCAGTTCCTGGGCACTGGCGGTCTGCAGGTGCGTTCTCTGCGCCACGTCCTTCGATTTGCTTACCGCCCAGTGATTGAGGTCGATGCCAGAGGTTTGAAATGTATCTTCAAGCTGCCCCACGAGATGCCCCATGCCAGATCCCACTTCCAAAAGCCGCGATCCAAGCTTTCCATAACGGCGGGCAAGTATTGCATGAAAGCGATTCGACCACCAGTACATACTGTACTTGGCAAACGTGATATTCGCATACGTGTGGGTGGAGAAGTATTTCTCGTCGAACGCCATGGGTGTGTAAGTATACAGGCATACACATAAACAAGTACACAGTTTGTAAAAACACGTGTACTTGTTTATGTGTTTATTTTCTTCTTGCTATATAAAACGTAAATGTCCCGTTCTCCACAGGGTCTGGCGAAGCGTACCGGCTCACATACTTTTTGGTGAGCCACAGATTCCATTCTGTGGGGGCAACGATCCATTTGCCGGTGAGCAAGCGGGTAAACACGGATGGAACGCCGAAATAGTGCCCCCATTCTAACACGCGCATGGAGGCAGGAGAAAAGTAGTGCCAGTAGCGCTCCAGGTGAAACCCGGCGCGTTCCAGGCGTTCCTTCCAAATGTCTGGCTCGTCGGCATGATGCACACGCGAGATCCGTCGGAACCATTCAGTATACCCCTCACCCAGGAGGCGCGAGATCGAGAGTTCGCTGAGATAGCGGGTGTTCGGGACACAGAAATAGAAGGGTGCATCCTTCTTTAAGACTCGGGAAGTCTCTGCCAGGACTGCGTCGAGATGAGGGATGTGCTCGAGCACCGAGTTACTGAACCCGCTGGCGAAATATTCCGAAGGGAATGGTGCCTTCGCGCCATCGGCTTCCACCAGAGACTTGTACGCGCCGTACTTCTTCGCCTCGCGGATCGGTCCGTGCCAGGGGTCGAGTCCCACGTCGATCTTCTGGTCGAACGTCAGTGAGGCGAAATGACCGTCGCCACAACCCACATCATAAACCGGAGCGGGTAACGGGAGATCTTGGTAATAGGAGCTTTCTACCGCGCGCAGAAAAGCACGGAAGTAGGGAAGGTCGCGTAACTGGAGGAACAAAAAATCTTTCGATTTTTGGTTTTCTGTTTTCGGTTGACGACTCTCCATTACTTCATCAACCTTTCAAATAAATTTTCATATACCGCGGCAATAGAATCTGGGTTATACGCTTTCTTGATCGTCTGGATGTCGCCTCGATATTTGTCCGGTTGATCCAGCACCTCGAGAATACAGGCAGCTAAGTCAGCTGGATCGCCAATTTTAGCGACGCGTCCCATGCCGTGCATCGTCACAGGCTGGCGAACTCCCGGCAGCGCAGATGGGACACAGGGGACGCCGTTCATCATTGCCTCGATTTGCACCAGCCCGAAGGCTTCGGTAGAGTTCAGGGAGGGAACGGTCAACACGTCCAGGTTGGGATAAAACGCCGCCATCTCAACCGGGTCGAGGTTTCCTAAAAACGTCCAGTGCCCTCTGACTTCATACTCACGGATGCGCGGCATCAAGCGGTCTGAGTAGGCTTGCTCGCCCATCACATTTTGATAGGTACCCGCGAATAACACCTGCGCCTTCGGATATTTCTGCAGGATGATGGGAAGCGCGTCCAGCAGCACTTCCACGCCTTTTTCGGCGGCAAAGCGAGCTGCCATGCCAATGACAGGGCGACGCTCGTTTGCGTGGTGCTTCCTGGCAAACGCCTCCACCGCGCCGGGAAGCGGGTCCGGCAATTCGACGGGAGGCAGGATCGGAGTTAGTTTTGAGGCGTAGCGCGAGAGATAGGGCGAGTGATCGGCATAGTCCTGCGTATACGTCACAATATGGTTCGATAAGATTCCTGCCATGTGATTTTGAAAATCCACGACCGCGTTGACGAAACGGTTGAAAACTCCGGGCGGCAGGAGCAGGTCACAATGATAGGTGAGCACCGCGGGCTTTCCGAAAAGGCGACCGCGCAATGCCACCCCGGGCGCGTCGAATTGTGGCAGGTGCATCTGAACGACATCGTGCTGCGCGACCAGCTTTGTGGCGACAAGGCCAAACGTGGGGGCAATCACGCCCTTGCTGATGCGCGCCGCTACCGGCACGCGAACGATCTTCACCCCATCCAGGGTCTCCTCAAGCAGGAGAGAGGGGTCAAATTGCGTCGTCATCACGGTAACTTGATGCCCGCGTTTGGCGAACGCCTGCGCCAGACGTTCCGCGTAAATTGTGAGGCCCGACGTGTGCGGGCGATAGTAGGTAAGGACAGTCAGAATTTTCATTTTGGGTTTTTACAAAGAGCCGTGAAATTATAACGCAGAGATGGTTTTCTTTAACGTTGATACAATCAGTTTTCCAGTCTTTGCCGTGGAAGGGGATGGGACTTACATCTCATCAGGAACTTCCCAGAGAAATAGTATCATTTTACCGAGGATGTTTATGCGAAACAGACAAATCGCTGCCTGGATCAGTCACACGCTTCGTGAGTCCGCCTGGGCGCCATTAGGCGTTTTTTTACTGTATTTAGTTGCCCGTTCGCTTCAACTCTACAATCGATTCCCACCATTGGATATTCCCACTCATTTTCTGGGCGGGGTTGCAATCACGTACTTTTATCGTGTCGCCATCCGCAACGCCCAACAACTGGTTGGGAGCATTCCGTTGCCAATCCAAGTGCTGTTTGCATTCACCTGCGCCGGCACGACGATGATCTTCTGGGAATTCTACGAATACACATCCGATTTTCTCCTCGATTCGAAGATGGTTCGAGGCGTGACAGATACCACTGTGGATTTCTTTGTCGGTCTATTGGGCGCACTGGTCCTCTCGATCTTTTATCGGCATCGCTTGCCTTCCCCTTAAGATTAAGGTGTTCAAACACTAGAAAAACAGCCCTACTTATAGGGCTGATTCACTTCTTTCAGTTTTTCTTTTAGTTGATGGAGAAGATCGGCACCTGTGTCCTTTTTCTTCGCGTAAAGATCGTTCAATTCCTCCGGATCTGATTCGATATCATAAAGCTCTATCCGCTCGACACCTTCCCCAAGTTCTTTGTAACCGAAAAAATATTGTAGCTTGTAACTTCCAGAGACGATCATCGCGGTAGCGCGGGTCAGAGGCGCGGCGGGGTCATTATCTTTCGCGTTGAGGCTATAAATCACACGGTCCGATTGGGGCTCGGTCGCAGAGAAAGGCGGAAGCAGTGTACCTTCGGTCCAGTCTGGTGGCGTTTCACCCGTCACATGAAGCAGAGTTGGTAATACATCGACTGCGCTGGTCGGTGCGTACACATCGCGACGAGAGGTGCGACCCGGTTCAAAGATCATCAGAGGGATGCGGACAACAGGCTGATAGAGAAGGGGAGGCGTATGGCCCCGAACGCCTCGTTCGAACAGCTCGCCATGATCTGCCGTTAACACGACCCAAGTATCGTCGAGCACACCAGACGAGTCTAAGTAGTCAAAAAGGCGCGCAAACTCCCGGTCCAGATAAAGAATAAACTCATCATAGGATATGCGGCGCTTGAGAAGTTGCTTATAGGGATTGTGATCCGAGAAGATGTCTTCCGGCTTGGGAGGTGCCTTAAAGCCATCTTTATTGAATGCCCCGTAAAAATCCCGATGTGTGTTGTAAGGAGAATGCGGCGGCATAAAATGAAAATATCCCATAAAAGGACGCGGAAACTGGTTAATCCGATCCTGTAACCAATCGATTGCATTTTCCAACAAGAAGAAGTTCTCGGCTTCGATGTTTGGAACGCCGCGTGGGAAAAACGGCTTGAACGCAGCAACTTTTCTCTGCTGATACCATTGATAAAGCTCTGAGAGGAATAAGGAATAGGAATGTCCTTCAAGACCTTCCTCCTGTTTTTTAACGGTTCGCGTCCATGCAACCGTAGCAATGTCTTCATCGTTTTCAAACAGACCTTCCAGTAAGCCATCGGTAGTCAACATGAGCTCGCTCATAGGCACGTAATCGTTTATATGCCTGGAGAATTGTCGCAGCAATACATTTGCCAATGGATTGTGAGAATAGGCAACTCGATAATGGTTTTTGAAAGCCTGAAAAATATTTTGATTGACAAACGCCTCTGTCACAGAATCATAAGTCTGGAACGCGCGGTGTGTCCACGGCAGGGTCCCTGTAAGAAGCGAGGCAGTCCCAGGTGTGGTGAAATTCCCCCCGGCGTAATGGTTGTGATAGACAACTGCGCGCTCGGCAAGACGGGAGATGTTAGGGGTTGTGTTACGCGGATATCCATAAATAGGAAGGTGGTAGGCTGACCATGCATCGAAAACAATCATAAGCACGTTCTTTTTCCCCTCCTGGAAAGGCTGGAGAGGAAACGTTTTCGCAAGGGGCGGGATAACCAAGCCAAGAGGCAAAGAACTGGCAAGTTTTAGAAAATCTCGACGATTCAGTCGACTCATTTGCATGGTCCTTCTTAGAAATTCCGAACAATAATAATGATCACGCCGAGCACATCAAACACAAGGTAGAACATGCTTAGCAGAGAAAGTCGCTCGATCAGATCCCGCATGACCATTACTGGTTTTTTCGTCCTCAAAAAGGAATAGGCAGGTAATAAAACGGTGGGCGTGACCACTAACAAGCATACGGCGTATAGGATCCGTAACGGATGAGAGGAACGCCTTAGATATTCGATCGCCGGCGCCGGGAGGGAGATATTCCATACGAACAGCGCCTGGCTCATCATTGCCCAGACAGAAGTGATCAAGACCAGAAATGCTAAGAAGCTGATCCGGCGGTCTGTTTCCCACTGCCGGGGTGTAACCAATCCCAGCAAAACAAGAACAAGAAATATGACAACACTTTCTATGAAGGCAAAGGCCAGACCATATGAGATCACCCCAATCGCATCCCAGACATTTGTGCGTTCCATAAGCCATGATACATCCCGAAACGAAAGAATCAGAGTCCAAAGATGAAGTGGAAAGGCACAGATGAGGAAAAGAGACCACAATCCCTGCCTGGAATAGCGTGAGGTCATGAAGTTAACCATGTTGTTTTTCGTTGCTCAACGGGGGGATTATATCGAATTTAGCGGAAGAGTTCCTTGTTGGCATTCACCCAATCGAACAGCATCTCCAGCCCCTCTTCAAGATCGATCTTCGGTTCCCAGCCCAGCTCGCGTTTGGCTTTGCTGTAGTCTACGTAAAAGACTTTTTGATCGCCCGGACGCCAATCTCCGCGCGCGACCTCGATTTTCTTTCCTAGTAATCGTTCGAGGATCGGGCCGAACTCCGCCCAGACCGCCAGCATATTCCGCGGTCCGCCGCCCATGTTGTAGACCTCGCCTTGCGCGTGATCAATTTTTTCGATGGCAGCATCGTAAGCGTTCAGCAAATCGTTTACATGCAGCACATCGCGAACCTGTTTGCCATCACCGTAAATCGTGATCTGTTTTCCTGTTACTGCCGCGATCATCATCCATGCCAGCCAGCCCTGGTCTTCCACACCGAACTGTCTGGGCCCATAGATGCAGCTCTGCCGGAAGACAACAGACCGCAAGCCGTAGATGCGCGAATAATCGCGCGTATATTGATCCCCCGTCCCTTTGCTGACACCGTATGGCGAGTGGAAATCCAGCGGCTGCGTTTCGGGGGCACCTTGTACCAAATCCTTGTAACGCCAGCGCGTAGCTTCCTCGATCACTTCTACATCCTCCATGCCGCCGTAGACTTTGTTCGTGGACGAATACAGGAAGATGGGGTTTCTCTCCGAGAGGCGCGCAGCTTCGAGGGCGTTAAAGGTGCCGAGGGCGTTGGCTTCAAAATCCTCGCGCGGGTTCGTGACCGAGGTCGTGACAGCGACCTGCCCCGCCAGATGGACGATCACATCCGCCTCCCTGGCGGACTCTGTTAGGAGCTTATCATCCCGAAGATCACCGACGATCAGCTTGAATGCCTCCCTGCCAAAAGTTTCCTCCAGCCAGGCGAGATTCTTCGGCGCGCCTGCCCGAGACAGGTTATCGTATATGGTCACATTCTCACCGCGCTGCACCAACCGGTGGACGTAGTTTGAGCCGATAAATCCTGCGCCGCCGGTAATTAAGTAATTACGGGCCATAACTTCTCCTATAATCCATTCGATAGGGTGTCCGCCTTCGAAAAAGAACTACCATGATCACACCAAAAGCGAACCCGCCGACATGTGCCCACCAGGCGACCCCGCTCTCGCCGCCACCCCCAATGGCACCGAGTCCCGAATATAACTGCGAAAAAAACCAGAAGATCAGGAAGAGAACCGCAGGGATTTCCACAATCGTAAATATAAACAGGATCGGCACCAGACTGGCGACACGCGAATGTGGAAACAGAATTAAATACGCGCCCAGCACACCCGCCACCGCGCCGCTCGCGCCGATCATCGGAACTGTACTGGTGGGCATTACGTATGTTTGGAGAAGTCCCGCAGCGACACCACTCATCAAGTAAAAGACCAGGTAACGAATACTGCCCATTCCCCCTTCCACATTATCACCAAAGATCAGCAGCACCCACATATTGCTGATAATATGGAACCAGCCGCCGTGCAGGAACATCGACGAGAAGATTTTTATCCATTCAACTTCTGGGTTAGCGATTAGTTGCGAAGGAATCAATCCGTTCGAAAAGATAAAAGCCTGCAGCTCCGCAGGCTCCATGCCGATCTCGCGCAAGAAAGCCAGTACATTGAATCCTACCAACATCCAATTGATGACAGGAAACGTACGCGAGCGGACTGTATCGTACAGCGGAATCATGAACTACTCGATCATCTCGTCGGCTGGCTTTGCCCGTAATGCCTTTAGTTCCGCATAAACGCCGGATAACGTCTGACCTTCCCGCAGCAGACCGATACCCCCAATAGTAAGGCTGTTAATGTAGTTATACAGACGTCCGGTCAGAGCTACGGCGAGCGCCCGGGATTCATCGCCGGTGAGCAGCGCAACCGCGCCACCGAAACCTCCCTCGAATGTGCCCACTCCTCCCGGTAGAGCAGGAAGCGCGCCACCGAACGCAGCGCCCCCCAACCCGAACATCCCCCAAACCAGCTGGGCCTGCGGGAAGAACGAACGGATGATCAGATAATAGGAGAAGATGGCAATGCCCCAGTTCAGCGCCATCCAAAACAGGAAGCGCAGGAACAACCAGCCATCCGTCAATACGCCCAAGCCTGCTAAAAACGGCTCAAGAAAGCTTCCCCCGAACCGCTGTAAGGCAGGCCAGCGCGCGCTCAATTTCTGGAAGAGATCTAACGCCCACCGGTTATGGCGCGCCAGCACATACAGAAGCACCATCCCCAAGAGGACGATAACCCCGACAATGATCCCAATACTTCCCGAGCCTTCGCTGCCTACAACAAAAGGGAGTGCAGCCAAAAAGATTGCCGCGGAAAAGCCTAAGTCCACAACGCGCTCGATGACGATTGTGGGTAAAATTTCCATGAATGGCATGCCCGACTTCCGGCTCAACAGGAAGGCGCGTCCGAGCTCTCCCAATCGAAATGGAAGGAAGTTATTGAGTAAATATCCCTCTCCGATGGTCCAGAAAACGTCACGAAAGGTAGGGCGGTCTCGTAAGAGAGTACGCCAGACAATCGCACGAACAGTCAACCAAATAAAGCCAATTGCAAAGGCAATCAGCAGCAACCTGTAATTGGCCGTCCGCATGGCATCCACCATCGCACGCAAATCGACAAAATAGAGGATGACGGCGATCAACAGGATACTAATAAGCGCGCCCGGCAGCCAGCGTTTTACATCGTTCATGAATAAGACCTTTTTGGGATACACAGGTAGACAAATAACCAGGTATCCAAGGAAACAGTGAAATGTATACTTGTTTACCTATCTTCTTGTGTACTTGTGCCCCTTACTCCTCATCCAATTTCAAGACCGCCATGAATGCGTCCTGCGGGATCTCCACATTGCCAACCATCTTCAAACGTTTCTTGCCCTTCTTTTGTTTCTCAAGCAGCTTCTTCTTACGGGTGATATCACCGCCATAGCACTTCGCCAGCACGTCCTTACGCGTGGCTTTGACGTTGGCGCGCGAGATCACACGCCCGCCAGCCGCTGCCTGGATGGCGACGTCGAACAGTTGGCGCGGGATCAGCTCCTTTAACTTGGTGATCAGACGCTGACCTTTGTGGAAGGCGTTCTTCTCATGGACAATGGTTGCCAGCGCGTCCACTGGCTCTCCATTGACCAGGATTTCCAGTTTTTGCAGCTTATCCGGGCGATATTCAAGGAACTGATAGTCCAGTGACGCGTAGCCTTTGGTCCGTGACTTGAGATCGTCGAAGAAATCCACAATAATTTCCGAGAGCGGGATTTCATAATCAAGCTGCACACGGTGCGGTGCAGGATACTCCTGTTGTTTGAAGATGCCGCGGCGCTTGGTCACCAGTTCCATGATCGGTCCGTAATAATCGGTTGGCGTGATGATCTCGATGGTCATCCATGGCTCGCGGATCTCCTCAATATTGCTTTCGTCAGGTAGAGCGGCAGGTGAATCGACAGGAATAACTTCACCGTCATACATCACCACTTCATACTCTACCGAGGGGGCTGTGAACAGCACATCGAGGTCATACTCACGTTCAATACGCTCTTGGATGATCTCCATGTGGAAGAGACCGAGAAACCCGGCGCGGAAACCAAACCCTAACGCCTGGGATGTCTCCGGTTGAAAGGTCAGGGAGGCGTCGTTGAGCTGGAGTTTGTCCAGCGCCTCGCGCAGATCGCTGTAATCATCGGCTTCCACGGGATAGATCCCCGCGAAGACCATTGGCTTGGGGGTACGGTACCCGGGGAGAGGCTCCGAAGCGGGATTCGCCGCGCTGGTGATGGTATCTCCTACACGGCACTCATGGACGGTTTTGAATCCGGTCGCAATGTAACCGACCTCTCCTGACCCCAGCGATTGCATAGGCTTCATGCCCGGCGCAAAGATACCAATTTCCACGGGACGCATATCCACTTTGGTGGCAAACATGCGCAGAATATCCGTAGATTTGAGGGAACCTTCCACGACGCGCACGTAGGCGATCACACCTTTGTACGGGTCGTAATGCGAGTCGAAGATAAGGGCGCGCAAAGGAACGTCATCAGCATCCTTCGGCGGCGGGATGCGCGTGACGATCGCTTCGAGGATCTGGTCGACGTTGAGTCCTTCTTTCGCAGAGACCTGGATCACATCCAACGGATCCACACCGAGCAGTGCGCCAATATCCTCCGCCACTTCATCGGGACGCGCCGAGGGCAGGTCAATCTTGTTGATGACAGGAATAATCGTCAGGTCCGCGTCGAGCGCCTGATAGAGGTTTGCGAGCGTCTGCGCTTCGATGCCCTGGGTCGCGTCCACCACCAGTACGGCGCCTTCACACGCCTTGAGCGCCCGGCTGACCTCGTATCCAAAGTCCACGTGACCCGGTGTATCGATCAGGTTGATCTCGTATCTCTGGTTGTCCTTGGCTGTGTAATACATGCGGACCGCGGAGGCTTTAATCGTCACGCCCTTTTCGCGTTCGAGGTCCATAGTGTCGAGCACCTGTTCCGTCATATTGCGTTCGGAGATCGCGCCGGTAAGCTGGAGCAGGCGGTCGGCAAGGGTCGATTTTCCATGGTCGACATGAGCAATAATACAAAAATTTCGAATATGTTCTGTCATAGGAGCGGGGAAAGTATAACCGAGTTTTTAACACAAAGGGTTTAAACCGCTAAGCACGCGAAGAGCGCGAAGATTCGATTTTCTTCGCGATCTTCGCGCTCTTCGTGGTTCGTTTTAAGAAATATGGACTTATATCTTTGACATTAATTCTGTCTTCTTCTGCTGAAATTCCGCTTCGGAGATAATTCCTTGTTTGCGTAATCCATCGAGTTTGGCGATGAGCGTGGGGACATCTTCTTCTATCTGCGGTCTGAATCCCATCTCATCGTACCCCAGTTTCTCTTTGGCATTCAGCATCGCCGTCTTGAATTCGATCGGTCCACCGATACTCCGAAAAACGTTTGCTCCCACTTCACTGGCGGTCAGGATCTCGATATCGCCATAATCGAACATCCTGCCCCAAAAGGACTGGCTCAGTTTGACATCGTTCACTTTTTCCAGGGAGGAGTCCACAACATCCTTGCTGAACACACCTGCCGTCTGGATCACGCGCCGGTTGGTGACAATATATTGACGGTTGTACCAGATAAGAACATCGCGCACCATCCCAATCAGGGGGACGATCACCAGAAGAAGTCCAAGCGGCATCACAGGGAACGCTACAAGTGGAAGGAGGATGAAGCTGATCACAATCAGGGCAATGATGAGGAAAATTTCGAGGACAATATTGCCAAAGAGGACAGACCAGTGCTTACGCGCTCTTAACAGAATGTGTTCGTTTTCCCCGAGCATTTCCTCAAGATAGTCTTTTGCCATGGTGGTTCTCCTTTTGCGGCTGAGAAGGTCAGGACACGGATATTCTATCACCTAGAAAGCAACACTTTATATCTATAGCTCTATCTACCTCCACGCTGCCGCCCGATTCCAGTAAAATAACGGTATGCCCACCTATGACTTTATCTGCAACAACTGCAATCAGCGCTTCGACGTGTTTCTCACGTACAACGAATATGGCAAGAAAGCCGTCAAATGCGCTCACTGCGGCAGCAAAGATGTGCGCCGCCGGATGACGAAGGTCCGCATTGCGAAATCGGAGGAGAGCCGCATGGACTCCATGACGAATGATTTCTCCGGCTTCGAAGGACTCGAGGATGATCCCAAAGCGATGGGGCAGATGATGCGCAAAATGGGAAAGGAAATGGGAGAGGACCTGCCGCCCGAATTCGACGAAGTCGTCGATCGGCTCGAGTCGGGGCAGAGCCCGGAGGATATCGAAAAAGCAATCCCTGATTTGGGAGGAGACGCGGGCGGGGATGATGAATAACCACGCAGGGAACGTTAGCCGCCGTTCCCTGCGTGGTTTATAATATCCTTTCTATCACCTCACGGTGCTCTGCGAAATGCTCGCTTGTATCTCCCAGCACCCACAGTAAAAGGGGACGTTTCTCCGGGTCATTCGCGTGACGCGCTTTCAGTAAATCTTCAAAAGACGTCGCATCCAGCTTTGCCAGTAGTTTCTCATACGTCTGTTTCAGCTCATCCAAAACATCTTCGATGGAACGGTCTTTATTGCGCTCGAAAAGCACCGGGTTAATCACTTCCATATCCCAACCCCGGGTCTGGTCTTCTGTCAGGCGCATCACCTCATGCGCCGGACGCTTGTCCATGTGATAGCCCATGAGCGAGTTCATCCATTCGGTAAGATGGGCAAGGTTGTCCTTGGGAGACCAGCCGCCCTCATCAGGCGTGCTCATCTTCTGCTCATCGAGCCGATCCACCACGTCCATCAACTGCTTCCACTCACCGCGGATGGCTGACATCAATTCGGCTTTGTTGCCGGGAATCCATTCTTCATCCGTCATAAAACAACTCCTTTTTCCTGGCATTACGAGGGTGTTCTTCCCAAAGCAACACCTGCACTGCACCAGGTGCAAGTGTCTCCTCGCGATAACAGAATCAAACGGAAATTAATTTTCCTGGTTCCAGTTTCTCTTTTTCCTCATCCTTGCGCAGAATCCATGCATCGCCGCGCACAAGAGTCATTTTCTTCCCATCCACATTGACGTAGGCGCCATCGCTCAACATCACCACTGGATTATCGTGGAAGAAATGATAATCGGCGAGCCAGTCGTCGTGAACAGACTGACCATACCCATCGCCCGCGTAGTGCGCAAAGAAGTTGAATGGGGTCAAGTTCAGCCCGTCGAAGTGAGGTGTACGCACGGTATTCATATCGTTCGCCGTGAGGATGTTCGGTCCGCACAGGATCATCCCAGCGCTGAAGCCTACGAAGGGCAACCCCGCTTGGATCTTCTTCCGCAAGTATGGCATAACGCCGCTAATGTGCAGCCTGTGATTCAAAAGAAATGTGTTTCCACCCGGCACATACACAAGCGCCGCGCGGCGTAGCACATCCTCAATTTCCTTTTGCGTCATTAACTCAGTGTTGACCACTTCGAATCGCGCCAGCCTCTGGAACGATTTCTCGTTCGATTCCATCCACCGCTCTGCATAAAGCGACGCCAGTGGCACGTATGCGACGATAGGATCATCCTTGTCTTCCAGGTAGGGACGGCTGGCTTCCACGATATAGCGAATGTCATTTTCGCCGGGTGTCGAAAAAAGATGAAGCTGCATCTAAAGAGTGAGGATAATTGGTTCGTTCTTCGTGACGACGATGGTGTGCTCGAACTGCGCGGCAATCGCCCTATCCATCGTTCGGAGCGACCAACCGTCACTTTCCTGCACGGTGCGCCCGACGCCGGTCGTCAGAAATGGCTCGACGGCGAGGACCAGCCCTTCGTTAAGAACGCGCTGGTCACCAGGATTATAGAAGTTCAGGATTTCCTTAGGATTCTCATGCAGCCTGCGCCCGATGCCATGACCCGTCAAGTCATAAATGACGTTATAGCCGCGCTTCCTCGCTTCCGCCTCCACCGTTCGCCCGATCCCGTTTAACAAGTTGCCTGCCTTCGCCGCGCGCAGCGCCTTTGTGAGCGTCGCTCTGGTGGCGTCAAGCAATTTCTCCAGGCTGCGATCCCGCTTGGAAACAACCAGCGAGGCACCTGTATCGGCGTAATAGCCATCAAGCTCCGCGGAAACATCGATGTGGATCAGCTCACCTTCACGCAGGACATGCCCATCCGGAATCCCATGCGCAATGACCGGTGAAACGCTAATGCACGTCGCGGCGGGATAGTTGTATGTGACCTCCGGCGCAGAGCGTGCGCCTTCCGCTTCAAGGAATGCCCGGCCGATCTCATCAAGCTCACGCGTTGTCATTCCGGCGCGCGTGACATTCATCATCTTGCGCAACGTCTCGGCGCAGATGCGACCAATGGCTTTTAAGGACTCAATATCTTTTTGAGAATCGGCTGTCATACCAAGATTGTAATACAGGAGGAAACATTTTACTGTCGGTATTCTCTACGGCGAGTAATTCCTGTAAAAATTACCTTAATTTCTCTTCGATCACCTTCCTCAATCCCTCCTGCACTTGATCCCACTTCTGTCCCGCATCCACTACCACCCAGCGATTCGGCTCCTCCTTCACCATCTCCCTGTAGCCCGTGTGAACACGCTTGTGAAATTCAACGGTATAGGCATCCATCCGGTTCCACTCATTATCTTTCTTCTTTCTTCTCAACCCCTCTTCCACATCCACATCGAGCAAAACGGTCAAGTCCGGGACAAGCCCGCCAGTGGCATATTTCACCAGGGCGCGAACCTGCTCCAGATCCTGCTGGTGGCCATAGCCTTGATAGGCAATCGTCGAATCGTAGTATCGATCCGAGATGACGATCTCGCCTGCCTTGAGGCGCGGCTTGAAGACCTGTTCTACGATCTGGGCACGCGCGGCTTGATAGAGCAGAGTCTCGGTGCGCGGATGCATTTCCACGTTCTTGAGGTCGTGGATCACCTCCCGGATCTGCTCGCCGATGGACGTCCCGCCCGGTTCGCGCGTCGGAAACACGACATAGCCTTTCTCACGTATGTATTCCACAAGCGGAGGAATATGCGATGTCTTGCCGGAACCTTCTGGACCTTCAAGAGTGATGAACATGGATTTCCCTGATATCGTCAAAATGTATGGATGGCAAGGATCAGTACAGACTTAAGAATTGGTTAGAACATTTTGATTTCATTTTATACGAATTCTTAGCAGCGTTTTAACTATTGTCGATTTCGTGGCAAAAAATTTAATGGGCATGTAATGATTGAGGTCTAGAATTACTAGTTGTCTTTTAGGAGGCATGAATGACATTCAAAAAAACCTTATATATTTTACTTGTAATGGCTGTTGCTGCCTTCGCTGCTCTGACGGGCGCCGTAGCAGGAGGCGCCGTCGTGTATCGCACTCTGCAGAAGGGCTCCATAAACCTGCCCAGTTCGGTCCCGGAAAATCTCCCCTCGAATCACACCAACCCCAATCAAACGCTAACGCTCAACACCACAGACGTTGAGACGTCGATTACAAAGTCGGTTCAAAAAGTAGGTCCGGCCGTCGTCACCGTTGTGGGAACGATTCCAGGGCAGAACACCTTCTTTGGTCCCACGGGCGATCAGACCGTAAGCGGAACAGGCTTTTTCATCACCAATGAGGGATATATTCTCACGAACAACCATGTCGTGGAAGGGACAAAGGAAGTAACCATCATCCTTTCCGATGGTACGGAGCAGAAAGCCAGCACTGTTGGCACAGATCCCTATTCGGACATTGCGGTGCTGAAGACCGATGGAAACGTCCCTGCCGTAGCAAAGCTGGGCAATTCGGATGTCTTACAGCCAGGCGAATCGGTCATTGCTATTGGCTCACCGCTTGGGAACTTCAAGAATACGGTGACCGTGGGTGTAGTCAGCGCTACGGGTCGGTCCATCGATACGGGGAACGGCTACCAGATCGAGGATTTGATCCAGACCGATGCAGCGATCAATCATGGCAACTCGGGGGGGCCGCTGGTTAATCTCGTGGGAGAAGTGGTTGGCATCAATACATTGGTGGTTCGCAACACCAACAGTGGAGATGTTGCCGAAGGGTTAGGATTTGCCATCCCTGTGAATACCGCCCAGGCGGTCGCCCAGCAAATCATTGAGAAAGGCTATTTCGCTCGTCCCTATATGGGAATCAGTTTCCAGCCCATTAATCCGGACATCGCCAGCCGGTATGACTTGCCTGCTGAATGGGGTGTTTACGTCACAAAAGTGGCAGAAAATAGCCCAGCCAGCCAGGCAGGCTTACAGGAAGGCGACATTATCACCAAGGTCGGCGATATTGCAATTGATGGGACTCATTCGTATGTCAATACCTTATTTACCTTTAACCCGGGAGATAAGATTGCCTTGGAAATTGTACGCGGAAACAAAACGATGCAACTCCAAATGACGCTTGGAGAAACGCAGCCCATCAAGTGAAATAAAAAAGACAGGCAAAAGCCTGTCTTTTTTATTTATTCCCTGAATATTCTCACGTGCCGCCGCGGCTCTTTGCCATAGGAGTGACTGACCAGCTCGGCATTGCGCGCCATCTCATGTTGCAGGCGCCGTACCAGAGAAGGTCCAGGCGGCAAATCCACCCAGCGTTCGCCGTTCAACACGGCTGCAATTGCCTGCTGGGTTTGTGATTTTACATCGTTCAGATCAGAAGACAGCCCCTGGTCTTGTGCGGATAAATTGAACAAGTCGCTAAGGAACTGCTCCATTTGGGAGACGGTATTCGCGCGCAGGACGTAAATAGGCATACCGCGATGTTCTGCTTCGATGATTGTCTGCTGGCGGTCGCGATAATACGTCTTGAGCGTCACCAGCGCATTGGCATCATCTACATCTTTCACGATCACAGCGGGCACGCCAAGTCGCTTGGCAGCCTGTTGCAGGCGATTGCGCGCCACACCATGCGGATACACTTTTATGGTCTGTAACGCACCCCGATTCGTTTCGGTACGCGTCGCGCCGGATTGTTCCAGACGTGTAGCGATGGGAGTCGGCTCTTCGACGGCAGAAGCTGGCTGGCGTCCGCGCCGGGGCGTTTTCGTTTCACGCGCATCCATCCTCGATGTGGAAATAGGAGCGGCTCTTTCGATCTGGATTTTGCCCGATTCGTCGCGCGTGCGGATCTCCGGCGCGAGCGGAAAGCCACGCAGGAGCGCGTCCACGGAAGCCATGATATCCAGATGGACCGCGAAACGATCGCGGGTCTGGATTTCGATCAGCACATCGAACGTGGGCGGCGCGCGGCGCTCGAGGACCGTCTTCTGGGTGCCACGCCGCCGCGCTTCCTCATCGGATAGTGTCACCGCTTCGATGCCGCCAACCAGGTCGCTCAGGGTTGGGTTGAGCAGCAGATTATCGAGCGTCTGTCCATGTGCCGTGCCGATCAACTGCACACCGCGTTCCGCGATCGTGCGGGCGGCAGCAGCTTCGGCTTCGCGCCCGATCTCGTCGATGACGATGACTTCCGGGTTGTGATTCTCCACCGCCTCGATCATCACCTCATGCTGCAGCATAGGCTCGCGCACCTGCATTCGGCGCGCTTTCCCCACCGCTGGATGTGGCACATCGCCATCGCCACCAATTTCATTGGAGGTATCCACGATGACCACGCGCTTTGTCTCGGCAATAATGCGGGCAGCTTCACGCAGCAGAGTCGTCTTACCCACACCCGGGCGGCCCAGAATCAGCACCGACTTGCCCGATTCGACAATGTCCTGAATGATGTCAACCGTGCCATAGATGGCGCGCCCCACACGTAGCGTTAAGCCGACAACAGCCGTCCGCCGGTTACGGATGCCAGAAATACGATGAAGAGTACGCTCGATGCCCGCGCGATTGTCCGCGTCGAACTCGCCCGTGCGCTCGTCCACATAATCGATCTCGGCGCGCGTGACTTCCGTTTCGCGCAGGTTGATCTCGTGGTCTACGAACCGGGCAGTAGGGACGCGCCCCAGGTCAAGGATGATCTCGAGCAGGTTCTCCGTGTCATTGGCTTTCTCCACCGCATGGCGGATGTCGAGCGGAAGGACATCGAGAAGGGCATCGAGATCGTCTGTTATTTTTAATTGAGTCATAGGTTAATCAGTTGATATAAAAGAAGTTGGGAAAGCACAGGGATGAATCCCACGGGTACTTGCGCCGCCCGGACTGACCAGGCCGGCGGCATACAGAACTAAAGAGAAAAAATGACCATGTCAGAATACCTGCCTGTCATCAGTATACTCTCAGTACGTCACGAACGTGGAAAGAGTTCCCACCAGGGGTTTCCTGGCCGTCGCGTGATTACCAGTCCTAATTATACGAGAAATAGGGAAATCAAATGTTGGAAAGATGTTAAAAAAGGAAACAGGCCAGCGGCGAGAGGCTGAGAGCCAAAATAGATCGTCTGACTATTTCTTTGTCTCCACTCTGCTCACTCGCGACGGTTGGACGCTTACACCCGAAGGCACAGCCGGCGTCGTCTGTCCATCTTTTACCATGTGAGCGAGATGCTTTACCATGACCGCCTGCCGGTCTGCGCCCTTCGCGCCCAGGTCTGCCAGGACCGGCTCAAGCCATGCCTGATAGGAGCGTACACATATATAGACCGGACGACCGCGCCGGTCTGGTAGATGGGTGATCAAAGAGGCAAGTTTTTCGCTTACATCCAGCGCCTCCGGGTGAATGAGCGGCGAGAGCACAATTCCATACACACCCTGCGTTGCGCTGATGTAAGACTTTTCCCCTTCGGTGCACAACCAGCCCAGCGCAATCTTTGGCTGCGGCTCGATGGGCTGCAACAAAGGGGGGACAATCTGATAATAGATACTCTGGATAGCCGGCATATGAGCAGGTTTGACACGTGTCCACTCCACAGACCGGCTGGCTGGCGCGATCTCAGAAACATCCCACATCCTCTGCCAAGCATATACGGAGAACCCTGCTCTACGCAGTGCGATGAACGCCTCGCTGGTTTCATCCACCTCCGCCAGAACATGAAATGCACCCCACGACCCTGCCTGAGCCGCTAGACTTTCGATCAAAGCAGGCAAATCAGGATGATGCAGCTGGGATGAGGGGGCAATAAAGAGCAGCTTTGCAAAGGGATCGTTGCGCGAATGGATCACGCCTCCCAGAACTGACTCACCCTCCCCATTCACAATAGCAGAGTAAATGTGCCGTACCGGGTTGACGTAGGCAAATAATCCCACGGCGCCAAGCGGATTTCCGCGCGTCAGCGTACGCGCGGCATCTAACCCTATCGCTTGCTCACGGAAGCTATGCAAGTATGGCAGATCAAAAATAGCAAGTGGACGGATTGACATGTTTCGATTATATGTCACACTTGCATGATTTGCCCAGCAAATCACGTACAAGTGCGGGTGCCGCGAGCTGGAAAGAAATTACAATCTCAAACTCTAATGAGCAGCATCCATCCCCTAGAAATGACGAAGATCAGTCCACCAGCGAGAGAAAATACTCGTGAAAACGTGTATCGTTCGTTAATTCAGGGTGGAAAGAGGTAGCGAGGAGATGTCCCTGCTGCGCAGCGACAATTCTCCCATCAGGGACAGAGGCAAGCACCTTTGCCTCTCCCTGCACCGATTCAATGATCGGCGCGCGGATGAAGACCGCATGGTAATCCTCTTCTGTATTCGTTGCCTGCTTTAGCTCGGGGACATCCAGGTCCGCTTCGAACGAATCCACCTGGCGACCAAACGCGTTGCGCTCGACTTTTATGTCCATAAGTCCCAGCAGAGGCTGGTCGCGGCTGATATCCTTGGAAAGGAAGATCGCACCCGCGCACGTCCCCCAAATCGCGTGGCGCTGCCCGAATTCCCTTAATGGCTCCATCAAACCGTATGCTACGGCTAGCTTGCCGATCGTCGTCGATTCCCCGCCCGGGATGATCAACCCGTCTAGATCTTGGAGATGCGCGGGCAAACGGACTTCTGCAGTCTCCACGCCGAGGCGTTTCAGCATTGCAATATGTTCCGCAAAATCGCCCTGCAGAGCGAGTACACCGATTTTCATAATATGATAACAGATACACAAGTAAACAGGTACCCACGAAAACATGTGTACCTGTTTACTTCTCTACTTCCTCACCAACCCCGCCCTGCGATGCGCTCTGCTTCCGGCATTTGGGAAACGTTACGCCCCACCATCGGCTCGCCGAGATCTTTGCTAACCTCTGCAAGGATGCTCGCGTCCTGGTAATGCGTCACAGCTTTGACGATTGCCGCCGCGCGCCGCGCCGGGTCACCGCTCTTGAAAATCCCCGAACCGACAAACACACCGTCCACGCCGAGTTGCATCATCAGCGCCGCGTCTGCCGGGGTCGCGACACCACCCGCTGCAAAATTAACGACGGGCATGCGCCCGAGCTCCTTCGTCTCTTTGACAAGCTCATATGGCGCGCCGATCTCTTTGGCATAGCTCATCAGCTCGGCGTCGTCCATGGTGGTGAGCCGTCGAATATCTCCAAGTACTGTGCGCGCGTGTCGCACCGCCTCAACGACATCCCCTGTCCCGGCTTCGCCTTTTGTGCGGATCATCGCCGCGCCTTCCCCAACACGGCGCAGCGCCTCACCCAGATTGCGGCAGCCGCAGACAAACGGAACTTTGAAGTTATGCTTCAAAATGTGGTTCGACTCATCGGCAGGCGTCAGCACCTCGGACTCATCTATGTAATCCACACCGATCGCTTCGAGGATCTGTGCTTCGACGAAGTGTCCAATTCGGCACTTCGCCATCACCGGAATGGTAACCGAGTCTATGATCTTCAGAATCAAGTCTGGATCAGACATGCGTGCTACCCCGCCATTCGCGCGAATATCCGCCGGGACGCGCTCGAGCGCCATGACCGCCGATGCACCGGCGTCTTCAGCGATCTTGGCATGCTCCGGTGTGACGACGTCCATGATGACACCACCTTTGAGCATCTGTGCCAAACCCTTCTTTACAGCGAAGGTACCAGTCTGTTGTTCCATAAAATTTCTCCTGATTGGAATGGAATAAAAATTCTACCACGCTGATTTTCGAGAAGAATCCATCCAATCAGCATGGGGAGTACGCAATTTATCTATTTTTTTATTTTAGGGGAAAATTGGCATGAGTTAAGAGCCAATGTTTACCAAACAAACATAGTCCAATTCAATGGATTTACTTAATTAATCCAAAATTGGCTCTATCGAATTGACTTAGAAAATGTTATAAAGACCAAGCCACTATACCGACTATCATGGAGATACCGGATGCGTATACCGCTTGACCGTCAAAGTGCAGTCCCTCTTTACCAGCAAATCGAGACGTACTTGCGCCATGGGATTCTCTCAGGCAGCCTTGCCGCAGAGACTCGTCTACCAGCCAGCCGCCAGCTCGCGCGTGACCTGGGCGTTAACCGGATTACTGTGGAAAGCGCCTATGCAGGGCTGGAAACCGATGGACTGATCTATTCCAAGATGGGCAGCGGTACATACGTTCTGCCTCCGAATCCGCTTACAGCGTTCACTAAAGATAAGCCCGGCGCTGCCTGGCCGCTCTGGCAGCAAAGCCTAGAGTCAGGGGGGGAGACATCTGTCAGATCATCGGATGAGCTATCAAGGAGGGCGTCTCGGCGTTCCCAGCTCATCAGCTTTGCTAGCGGAATTGGAGATGCTCATTTATTCCCTGCCGAAGACTTTCGCAAAGTCCTTCAGACCGTCATGCGGCGTGACGGAATTGCCGCGCTGGATTACGGAGAGCCAAACGGACATGCGCCACTGCGCGAGACCATTACACATATATTAGCCAGCCAGGGACTCCAAACCCGCTCCGAAGATGTTCTGATTACAGCCGGTTCGCAACAGGCATTATCCCTGGTATCCCAGCTTCTCCTCAAACCGGGCGACGTAATTATGGTGGAAAGTCCCACATACTCAGGCGCTTTGGAGTTGTTCCGCGCGCTTGGTTTCAAGGTAGTTGGCGTTCCGGTCGACCGGTATGGCATGCAAGTTGAGGTTTTGGAAAAACTTCTTCAGCAGCATCACCCCAAGCTTATTTACACCATCCCAACCTTCCATAATCCAACGGGCACTTGTCTCAGTAGCCAGCGTCGCATCCAGCTAATCGTCTTGGCAGATCGTTATAACATCCCTATCCTGGAAGACGACTTCGTAGGGGACTTGAGGTATGAAGGACGCGCGCAACCTGCCCTCAAAGCCTTGGATCCAGGCGGACGAGTCATTTATGTGAGCACATTTTCGAAGATTCTGATGCCGGGTTTGCGAGTGGGCTTTCTGGTTGTTGAAGGTCCAATCTATCAACGTCTTGTCGATTTCAAGCGCGTCAATGATCTGGCTACTTCCACTCTGATACAGCGCGCACTGGAAGTGTATGTGACCGTGGGGCGTTATCAGAGCTATCTGCGACGTTCCTGCCAGCTTTTCCGGAAACGCCGCGATACCATGTTATCAGCCATTGAGCGTTATCTGCCGAAGGAAACCAACCTCGATCCGCCTCAGGGAGGGCTGTTCATCTGGCTACAGCTCCCTAAGGATATATCTTCAGAAAAGTTGCTCCCTCTGGCTTGGGAGGAGGGAGTGGAGTTTTCCCCGGGAGGTGGATTCTTTTCAAACGGCTTGGAAGGGGAAAACTGGTTACGGCTCAACTTTGTCGCTCAGGCATCCGATCAAATCGAGGAAGGGATCCGCAGGTTAGGGAGAGCGATGAAACGTTTGCGCGTAGCTCCATAAATTATCACTAAAAAGCCAGCTCTCACTTTTGTACCCGGATGCTTCGCGGTTTGATTGACGCGAAGCATCTGGGTATAGAAGATTTCGTGCCAGAACTTGACATATTCAAAGAAATCGATACAATTGTTACAAAGATACAATTGATTCAATGATACAAAGATACAATTTATGCCAAATAAGAAATTGATACTTGAGATCGACTTCCGCTCCGGGTTGCCCATTTACACGCAGATCGTCAATCAAGTACAAACACAGGTTGCAAGTGGAGCCCTGCAGCCTGGCGACCAATTGCCGACGGTACGTGCGCTGGCGGAAGATTTGAGGGTCAACTTTAATACGATAGCGCGAGCATACCGAATCCTCGATGAAGCACGAATTATTTCTACGCAGCAAGGGCGCGGCACATTTATCACTGAAGTCCCACCGCCAAAGGTCACAGAAAGATTGCGTAAAGAATCATTGCAGGCACTAACGGAACGATATATCCATGAAGCCATACGATTGGAGTTTTCCAAAGAGGAGATCCGCGCAATGTTTAGCGAACAGCTCAAGATGTGGAGCTCTGGCAAGATCAGTGATCAGGTGATTGAGGCAAAACAAGGAGAGTGACAGATGGAATCTAAACTCATGAGAAATTTCCAAAGGAAGCAAAAGAAAGAGGATCAGCACATTTCTGGTTTGGCAGGGATGTTATTTGGCATCTTTTTAGGCATTGCAGTGCTTGCTGCAGTCCTGATGGATGATCGTGTCCCAGATCTTTGGATGGGATTGTTCGTTGGCGTCATGACGCTCATCGGAACTTACCTGTTATTCGCCCTTAAGGTCGCTTCGCAGTGGAATAAGGCGGTGGTCCTGCGCCTGGGCACATTTCACGGGCTGCGTGGTCCCGGTATGTTCTGGGTCATTCCGGTTGTTGATTCCATCGCCTCATGGATTGACCATCGAGTCATGGTGACGCCGTTTGCCGCACAGAAGACGCTGACAAAGGATACAGTTCCTGTAGACGTGGATGCTGTGTTATTCTGGGTCGTTTGGGATGCTGAAAAAGCCGCGCTGGAAGTCGAAAACTACCGGGGCGCCGTGGACTGGGCAGCTCAGACTGCCCTTAGAGACATCATCGGACGCATGATGCTGGCAGATATCCTGGTAGGACGCAGTGTGATCGACCAGGAGCTTCAGCAGATCATTGACGAACGCACTACACCCTGGGGTGTGACCGTCAACTCCGTCGAAATCCGCGATATTGTCATCCCGCAGGATCTGGAAGATGCGATGTCCCGCCAGGCACAGGCAGAGCGCGAGCGACAGGCACGCGTCATCCTGGGTGAATCAGAAAAGCAGATCGCCGCTTCCTTTGCCGAAGCCGCGCAGGCTTACCAGGATAATCCCACTGCGTTGCACCTGCGTGCCATGAACATGCTTTTCGAAGGTCTTAAGCAGAAAGGCGCGCTCGTCATTGTCCCAAGCTCTGCCGTGGACACGATGAACTTGGGTGCCGTCAGTGGCATCGCCGCCATCGCGCAAAATAATTTGCCTACAGAAAACAAATAACTTATTGACGTAGAGATCGACATCTCTGCCAATGGAAAGGAAAAAATGTCTACTCGTTCTACTATGATCGTCGTTTTGGCTATGATTGCCATCGCCATCCTGGCCGGATTACTGTTGTGGAATCAGCTCCCGGATCAAATTGCATCCCACTGGAATATTCAAGACCAGGTCGACGGCTATATGCCCAAGTTCTGGGGCGTGTTCATGCTGCCATTGATTGCGTTGGGTATATTCGTGCTGTTCCTGTTGATTCCTTCGATTGATCCGTTGAAAGCGAACATCGCCCAATTCCGTCAGGCATTTAATCTCTTCATCATCCTGATTGTGGGATTCCTGCTCTACCTCTACGGTTTGACGCTTGCATGGAGTCTCGGATACGATAACTTCAAAATGAGCAATGCCTTATTGCCTGCCGTGGGGTTGCTCTTCATCTTTATTGGCTTCATGATGAGGCAAGCCAAACGCAATTTCTTTATTGGTATTCGCACTCCGTGGACACTTTCCAGTGATACCGTCTGGAATGAGACTCATCGTATCGGCGCGGTATTGTTCATGATCTCCGGTGCCTTGGCATTCATCGGCGGCTTCTTTGGCGGCATGATAGCCTTCTGGCTGATGTTTGTCCCTCTCATAGGCTCTACCTTGTTTCTGCTGGTCTACTCCTATATTCTGTATCAGCGCGAGACAAGAGCCTGAGTTCAAATACGTGACCCTCGTGTTTCACGTGAAACACAAACTGGAAACTAAGACTTGGAGGTAAGATGGCAGAAGAAATCAAACACTGGGAATACCGTGTGCAAACGATTGGTAGTGTCTTTGGGACGAAAGATGAACACATTCAGGAAGCACTCAACGAATGGGGTTCAGAGGGTTGGGAAGCCATCAACGTATTCACACCGGAAGGCAGTGGTAAGATCACTATGGTTGCCAAACGTCCACTCACGGACCGTGTGCGTCGTTTACGTTCCTGGCCCAACCAGTAAGGAGATCCAATGCTGACAGCCGCCTACATCGTCAGTTTCACGGGTATGATCTTATTGCCGATCCTGTTATGGATCTATTTCATACGCAAGTTCGCACTTTCCTGGAGACTGGTGCTGGCTGGCGCGTTGACGTTTGTTGCCGCACAGGTCCTTCACATTCCATTGGTGTCAGCCCTCGGATCGTTTCTACAGAATTCGTCTCTTGTGGTCAACGCCATTATCCTGGGTTTGCTGGCAGGTATCTTCGAAGAGACAGCCCGCTATATCCTGTTCAGATACATCCTGAAGAACGTCAAGACCTGGAAAGAAGGCATCCTCGTCGGGTTGGGTCATGGTGGTGTAGAGGCGCTTCTGCTCGGTATCCTATCGGCTGTCACGTTCGTGTCCATGGTCGGATATCGCAGCATTGATCTAGCAACCGTGCCCAGTATCCCCGCCGATCAACTAGAGCTGGCGCGCCAGCAAGTGGATGCATACTGGTCATCGCCCTGGTATATGGCTTTGCTGGGATTTGTGGAACGTATCTTTGCGATCTGTCTGCATCTTAGCTTCTCAGTGATGGTGCTCTACAGTGTTGTGTATCGCAGACCGCTCTGGTTCTGGCTGGCTCTTCTATGGCATGCTTTTGTGGATGCAGTCGCTGTGTACGTCGTGCAGGAAGTTGGGATACTGGCGGTGGAAGGTATCGTGGCGGTCTTTGCGCTAATTGGCTTATGGATCGCCTTCAGACTGCGGCAGAGCTTTTTTGAACGTGAATCTCAGACGCCGGAGCCCGCCACAGCATAAGGCTTTTCTTCCGACCTACCTGTAAAAGGGTATATCATATCCGCCTGACGCGTCAGGCCGATATTTGATTCGAGGATTTATAGAACAAACGTTCTATAATATAAAGAAGGTAAAATTCATCTTATGCGCAGGGCGCTGCTCCTCATCATTATCATGCTTTCATTGATTATCGGTGCATCCACCTTAACCCGCGGACACCAATGGGGAGATGATTTCGCCTGGTACATCGTGCAAGCGAAAAGTATTTTGGATGGCAGCACCGACGAATTTATGCAGCAGAGTGCTTTCACGAATGGCGAGTCAACCACTCATCTTGGTCCCCTCGCCTATCCATGGGGGTATCCACTCATCCTCGCCCCAGTCTATGCAATCAAAGGCATCAGTCCGCTGGCGATGAAATTGCCAGGGTTATTGTTTTACGCAGGCTTCCTGGTATGCCTATATCTCCTGATGAAATCCCGGCTTACCGAGACTGAGAGCCTGCTCGTCGTTTTGCTGTTTGCGTTCAATCCCCTTCTCCTCCAATTTCTGGACCAGATCCTGTCTGATATTCCGTTCCTCTTCTTTTCGACCTTGTCTTTGCTATTGATGACTCGGGCTGGCAAACGGAATCTCATAGATCATGTACTCATCGGAGTCGCTATTTTCTTCACAACCTTTTTGCGCGTGACAGGCGTGCTCTTGCTGGGGAGCTTTTTGATCGTTGAGTTCTTTCGATTACTACACCATCGCACCGACCGAACAGCAGCGTTCCAAATTATCAAGGGTTCGCTAATTGTCTGTTTCATTTTTAGCCTATTATGGCTCATTAACCTGCTCTTGTTCCCTAGTGGAGGAGAGTCATACTTTTCTCAGTATGCAGAACTGATCGAAACCGCCAAAAGGTTTCTACCGGGATACTTTAACGTATTCAGTTTTTTCTTTGGGGATACACAGGGCTGGAAATATGTATATTATTTTCTGTTCCTTTTTCTTCTTCTGGGAATCTGGTATCGCTGGAAACAGGACCTGACGCTTACCCTGTTCTTTGCCCTCTGGATGCTGGTACACATTACATATCCTTACTGGCAGGGACCGCGTTATATATTTCCGTTGCTGCCAATTTTCATTTACTTTGTATTTCAGGGTATGAAATTTGTTATGGAGCGCCTGCCGGATAGCTATCGCCTTACAGGTCAATGGATATTTTGTGGATTCTGGGTGTTGATCGCCGGGATTTTTCTTCTGAGGTCCAGCACGAATGCTTACGTCAATCTACAGAATCATCGCACGATCAATGGACCCTTTGATCCATACAGCATGGAAGTGTATGACTACATCAAAGACCAGACCCCACCTGAAAGTGTTGTGATCTTCTTCAAGCCGCGCGTGATGGTTATGATGACAGGGCATCCCACGATCATGAGTATGGAATGCGAACGCATGCACAAAGGGGACTACCTCGTTTTGAGCCGTAAGGTCGGAGAGAATCAACAAATCCCGCCTGAAAAGATCAATACCTGTCACCTGCCCTTGGACCCAGTCTTAAGAAACAATAGATTTGTTGTCTACCAAATCCAGAAATAGGGCTTGTATCCCCCTGTCAAACTCTGTACACTGTACCTATGACAACGGGACAGCTCCGCGATCTCGCCAGTCACCCACACCACCTCAAACGCCTAGTTGAGTTGAGCGTAACTCTCAATTCGACTCTGGACCTCGATGACTTGCTTCAGCTCATCACCGCAACCGCAACCGAACTACTGGACTGCGAAGCTGCGTCCATCCTTCTGTATGACGAAAAGGATAAACGCCTCTTTTTTGCAGCTGCCACCGGCTCCGACCCCGAAGAGTTGGCGAAAATCCCGGTGCCGCTTGACAGCAGCCTGGCAGGGACGATTTTCCGCACGAACCAACATATCCTTTTGAGCAATGCCGAAAACGACCCACGGCATTATCCCCTTGTTTCAAATCATATCCAATTTAAAGTAAGGACTTTGGTTGGCGTGCCCATGCCGATCAAGGACCGAACGGTCGGCGTATTGGAAGCGGTGAACAAACGTACAGGTGTGTTTGATGAACACGATGCATCCCTGCTTGCAGTCACGGCTGCGCACGCTGCCATTGCGATCAATAACGCGCGCCTATTGCGCGCCACGCAAAAAGCCCTTGAAAAAGTAAAGGAATCGGATCAGCTCAAAAGCAATTTTCTCGCGCTCGCTTCCCACGAGCTACGCACCCCACTTAATATTATTATGGGGTATTCTACTGTTCTAAAGGAAGATTCCCGGGGCGAGCTTTCCGATCATGCCAGCCAGGTCTTTACTGCGGCGCAACAAATGCGTTCGATTTTGGATGAGATGAACAACCTGGCAATGCTCAAAGCAGAGGGAATGATTCTCAAACTGCAAAAGATCCCTATGGAGGACGTACTCGTCTACGCCTGTGAAGGGATCAAGGCGATCGCATCCACGCGCAAACAAAATCTGGTGTATGACTTTGACGAAGAGGCGCCAATGGTCAATGTCGATATTGATAAAACAGCACAGGCATTCTGTAACATTTTAAGTAATGCCCTTCGCTTCTCCCCGGAGGGTACAGACATTACTATTGGTGTCAGAAAAGATGGTAATCAGGTGCTCTGCTGGGTGCAGGACCGGGGAATCGGGATTCCCCCCGATAAATTACAAAAGATTTTTGAAGAGTTTTATCAGATCGAGCCGCCGAACACACGTCATTATGGAGGGCTGGGGATCGGACTTACGATTGCTAAAGGATTAATCGAAGCGCAGGGCGGGAAGATGTGGGCGGAATCTGGGAGAAAAGGCGCAGGTTCAACGTTTAAAGTTTTATTGCCAAGCGCATAGACTTTTCATAAAACTCCTTAATGAAAAAAGCGCCTATCAATATGAGGGCGCTTTTTCTAACCACTTGTCTATACAATTATTTGACTAACCCAAATGCATCGGCATAATCACATGCAGGAACTGGTCATCGCCTACAGGCTTGACGACTCCTGGCGCATTCGGCGCGGAGGTTTCCAGTGCCACATTTGGAGTGCGGATCACCTCGAGAGCCTCACGCAGGAATTTGACGTTGAACGCGATCAGCAAGCCGCTCCCATCCACCGTCGCTTCGACGATCGTCTCGTTCTTGCCAGTCTCTTCTGATGTTGCGGAAATTTCCACTTCGCTCGGCTGCATCTCGCTCTGCGCGCTCTTGATGTTCAAGCGTGCCACATTTGAACCCTCGCGGGCGAAGATCTCTGCCTGTTTGCAGGCTTTCAACAAAGAGGACGTGGAAACCAGCGTACGGGATTTGTAAGAGCGCGGGATGATCTGCTGAAAATCAGGGAATGTCCCATCGATTAACTGCGACACCACTTCCACATCCTTCACTCGGAAAACCACCTGCCCGCGCCCTTTGGGCAAGACCATGTAGATCGGCTCTTCGCTATCCGTTGCGACACGCGCCAGCTCTTTCAACGCTTGGGCGGGGACAATCGCAGAAATGGGAGCCGGCGAAGGCGTCGAAAGCACCGCCTTGCGGACAGAGAGTCGAAACCCGTCGGCGGCTGCCATCGTCAATTTGTCGCCATCCACTTGCACAAGTACACCCATCAGCACCGGTCGCGCCTCGTCGGAAGACGCGGCGAACGCTACCTGATGAATCATCTCGCGGAAATCACCCACATTGATCTGCACCGCGCCGTCGAAATCAGGCACAGGCAGAGGCGGGAATTCCTGCGCGTCGATGCACTTGATATCGTTCGTCGAGGTGCCGCCGCGCACATTCAGCGTCTGCGTGGACGGATCGAGCTTGAGCAAGACCTGATCGCCTGGCAACGTGCCTACCAAATCGGAGAACGTGCGGGCAGGCACAGTGGTGGAGCCTTCCTCGTCGATGCGCGCGGGAACCCAGCAGGTGATGCCCATCTCAAGGTTGGTTGCCGAAAGCCGCAAACGACCTTCGTCAGAAGCGATCAATATATTCGCGAGCACGGGTAATGTACTGCGCGGGGAAACCGCCTTTGAAACAGTGCCAAGACCACGAGCCAGGTTTTCTTGAAGGACAGTTACTTTCATGTCACGTCTCCTCAGTCATGTAAGTCAGTGTAATTCAATTTTACATCAATGCCACTGCGCGTCACCTTAAACTATCTCACAACAAGCGAGATGCCGAGCGCCAGTAAGATGAACAACAGCTGCAACATGAACAATGCCGCGAAGACGTACACAAGGATCGTCCACGTAGAGCGTCCCTTTCGTCCTTTATGGACTTCCTGACCTTCTGCCAATTGCTGAATGGATTGCGCCGCCTGCGCCGCGTCGTCTGTCCATACGATGTCTTTCGCGTCATTCTCGACGATAATTCTTTGTCCGTTGAAAGAGCGAATCCATTCTGGCGCGTCCACCGCTAAATCCCCGTTGAGGAGGATCGCATTAAACTCCCCACTGGGTTTGACATCAGGATTTGTAACCGTCACCCGCACGTTTGACCCGAGTTTTAGTAGGGCAACCCGAACAGACTCCACAACACCTTTCCCGGAATCGACTACCAGTACCGAATAACCACTCTGCTTATCGGCTAACGCATCCGCGGTAGACGCTCCATCCATGCGCAGGACGTTCAGGTGATACATCAGCACAACACCAAACAGAAAGAGCAATTGAAGAAAATTCAGGAGTTCATTCACAAAATTGCTGCCTGTCACACCTTCGAGCGCAGCGCGGATCAACAAATTGACCAGACCGACTGCGGTCCCCATGCCACCAATGACCGCCATAAATATAACAAGATAAAGATATGCTTTGCGTATGAGAGATCGGCGCGCGTGGTCACCAAGTTCGCCCGCAGCCATAGCGTCTGCCTGCATGGGTCGCCACATGATCAGCCAGAGAGGCAACCCTACAATAAGAGAGGACAGGGAGGTGGCGAGCGTCCCGCGTGTGGAATCGTTCATTAAAATGCCTGTCCCCGTGATCGTATCGATAATAAAGCCGAACAGGGTCGCAACGCCTATAAACGCCACAACCAGCCCGATACCGGCAAGGATGTAGTTATAGAGCCGCTTCATGGAAGCCTGGCGGACATTATCGCCGACGGCTTCGATATGACGGTTCAACCAATAGCCATAATACGCCCACACCAAGCCAAGTGGCACGCCGATGGAAACCGGTCCGCCAAGTTGCTGAACGAAATCGCGCAACGTCCAATCTACGCCAAGCAACCATGTAATGATGGCATTCACCGCGATCGCCGCTGTTGTGATAACCGTGATGACTCCGCCTAGCGCGAGCAGATACAGAATGGTGAGCCGAAGAGTGGAGCCCATCTCTGCAGGATCAACCAGCGACTCCTGAATGATCTTCCAGGAATACACCCAGACCGGAGTTCCTACGAGGAGCAACGCCACACCATTAATGACTACTTCGCGTCCAAGTTCTCCCAGGAGATCGCCAGGGATGTATAAGAGGAAGCGCAAAATCTGCTGCGCGCCGAAGATCGTCATCAGCAAACCGTAGAGCATCCAGATGTAGCGATACAGGCGGCGGACTTCTGTGAAGTTCTCGCGGTCTGGAAGCGTCGTCCATTCGTGGCGAAGGATGTTCCAAAAGTACGCAGCCACGATCCCGTTCATGACGATAGCGATGAGATTATCGGCAAGGGTCTGCTCACGGAAGATGCTAAAGGAGCGTCCCACCTCCAGACCCGCACCTTGAATCAAGGCACGGTCGATGAAGGAAAGCAGGTTTTGCACAACAGGGATCAGGGTTGCAAGCAATATCGCATAAAAGAAGACGGCACGCAGAGTAGCCGTCTTTTCTTCTTCACCACGCGCGGCAGCGCGCTGAATCCACAGCCAGTGGACCAGAAAAATCGGCACGCCAACCAGGATCAATGCCAGGGCTTGCGCGAGCGCGTCGGCACCGCCAGAGATTGCGTCATTGGCAACGGAGCGCAGCAAGCCAACCAACCCCCACAAAATCACCTCGATACTAATAGAGGCAACGAGATAAAAATATAAGCGACGAATGGATTTCACAAAGACATTCCTTCTGCTGGCTTATGGAATTGGTTCCTGCGGATACCAGCTGCAATCCCAGAAATAATAGCAGGGCATGGAACTTAACTTCCAGGCGCCGCCCTGGCTCACCAGGATCGCGCGCTGTACATCGCGATAGCCCGTCGAGAACGGGTCGCTGGGATTGTAGACCAAGGCAACTTCCACAGAGGCAGTCTCGTCTGTGATCTCAGAGTCGCCAATGTCCACCGCAGAGTTATCCGGGTTGACCACCCCCGTTAGGAACGCATCACGAAATTGCTCATAGGTCGGTTTGTTATCAAGGTCGGCGAGGTAGCCATAGGCTTTCTCGTAGTCGTCGTTCAGCACAGCCAGCACATAATTGTGGACCACGCCTTCAGGCACTTCTTCTGAGACGTAGGATTGTGAACCCTGGCGCATAAAAAACACAGCCAATGCGACCACAACCAAAACTGCGATACCAATCAGAATGCCTGTGAGAAAACGGTCCTGTCTCATAATACCTCCACAAATTTGCGTGTTTTCATTGTATGAGCTTTCGGAACAAATGGCAAGCAAGACGAAACGGTAGTGCAAGAACCCGTGGCACGGGAACACGGGACATCCATCTAAATTCATATTCATTTTGATATACTTATCGCATCTCATTTTCAGGAGAAATACATGACCGTCTCTGCCCCACGTTGGGACCTTTCCAACGTTTACCCATCCCTCGAATCCGAGGAATTTAAGGCTGCGATCGAAGATTACAAGACGCAGGTCGAGGCACTCCAAAAATTCTTCAAGAAAAAGCTTAGCAAAACTGATGCTAAGACAAAATCGAAGGACCTCGCGCCGCTGGTTGGCAAAGCCATCGATCAGATTAACAAGATCCAGACGCTTTCGTCCACGATCGCGCCCTTCATTTATTCCTATGTCACCACGGATTCGCGCAATAAAGTCGCCATGAAGACGCTGTCCGAGTTCGAGCAAGCCAGCCTGCCGATGAACCAGTTGCTAACTCAGTTCACTGCCTGGCTGGGCAAGATCGCGCCGAAGCTGGACAAAATCATTGATAAGGATTCCTCTGCCGCGGCGCATGCGTTCATGCTGGAGGAAGCGGCTGAACAAAGCAAATACCTGATGAGCGATGCTGAGGAAGCTCTTGCCGCCGAGCTTTCTCTGAGCGGCGGCAACGCCTTTGGCAAACTACAGGGCATCGTCACCTCTCAGCTTTCGGTGGATTTCGAGCTGGACGGCAAAACTCAAAAGCTGCCCATGCCGGCACTGATCAATATGCGTTCTCATCCTGACGAAGACACGCGCCGGCGCGCGTATGAAGCAGAAAACAAAGCCTGGGAGGAAGTCAAGGAGACGCTGGCAGCGTGTTTGAACGGTGTTAAGGGCGAGGCGAACACGTTGAACAAGAAACGAGGCCGCAAAGACGCGATCCATTCTTCGCTGGATGCAGCGCGCATGGACCGTAAAACCCTTGATGCCATGCTGGCTGCCATGAGGGACTCCTTCCCCATGTTCCGCAGGTATTTCAATGCCAAAGCGAAAAAAATCGGTAAGGAAAAGCTCGCCTGGTGGGATATTTTCGCCCCCGTAGGAAAAACAGACAAGGTTTATTCCTTTGAGGAAGCACGGGATTTTATCGTGGAGAACTTCTCAAAGTTCTCGCCTGATCTCGCGGCATTTACCCAACGCGCCTTCGATAATAACTGGATCGACGCCGAGCAGCGCGAAGGCAAACGCGGCGGCGCCTTCTGCATGGACGTGCAAGGGGTGAAGGAAAGTCGTATTCTGGCTAATTTCGATGGCTCCTTCGATCAGGTCAGCACGCTGGCGCATGAGCTGGGCCATGCCTACCACAACGAATGTGCCTATCAGGCAGGCAAGACCCCCCTCCAGCAGCTCACGCCGATGACCCTCGCTGAAACTGCCTCGACGATGTGCGAGACCATTGTCACAGAGGCTGTGCTCGCCTCTACCCGGGACCCGCAGGAAGAGCTGGCGGTGCTCGAGGCACAAATTCAAGGGGCGGCTCAGGTTGTCGTGGATATTTATTCTCGCTACCTATTTGAGAAGGAAGTCTTCGAGCGCCGCGAAAAATCAGAACTTTCTGCCGAAGATTTTAATGACATCATGGAGCGCGCCCAAAAAGAAGCATACGGCGATGGGCTGGATGAGCGCTATTTGCAAAAATTCATGTGGACCTGGAAACCTCACTATTACTCTGCTGACCTGTCCTTCTATAACTACCCCTATGCATTTGGTCTGTTGTTTGCTACAGGTCTGTATGCGATCTACAAACAGCGCGGCGCGGAATTTGTGGAAGATTACAAAAACCTGCTAGCCTCCACCGGCGAAGATACAGCCGCCAAACTTGCCAAACGCTTCGGCATCGATATCACCAAGCGCAAGTTTTGGGACGACAGCCTGGCGATCATCGGTGAACGTGTGGATCGCTATAGCGAGCTGTAAAGATTCTACGGCGAGGTATTTTATGGATGAAACAAAGCGGATTCTCTTCTTAACCCTTGTTATGCTTTTTGTGCTGTCCGCTTGTAGTGCGCAGCCAACGCAAGTTCTGCCCACGTCGGCGCCGACGACAATCATCGACCCTGCGTTTACGCAACCCGCTGGCGCACTTCCGCAGACCGATGCAGATGTGCCACGCATCACTGTCGAGGACGCGCGAGCTGCTATGGAGAGCGGCGAGGCTATTATTGTAGATGTGCGCAGTCCCAGTGCCTTTGAGGAGAGCCACGTGGCGGGCGCAATCTCGGTGCCATTGGGTACGATTGAACGCGAGCTGGCGAGCGTTCCTCTCAATAAAGAGCAATGGATCATCACGTACTGTACCTGACCGGACGAACACCAGAGCGCCCGTGCGGCGTTCATTCTTTTGCATAATGGCTATGTTCGCGTTGAAGCAATACTGGGCGGGTTCGCCGCCTGGGTGGATGCAGGATTGCCGATTGAGCCATAAAGTCTTACACAAGTAAACCGGTGCGTGTTGCTTTCCTTGTCTACTTGTGTACCTGTCTACCTTTTTACCTAATCATGACAATACTTTCCATCGATCACGTCCAGATTGCTATGCCCGCCGGTGAAGAAGATAAGGCACGCGCCTTTTACGTTGAACAACTGGGATTCACCGAAACCCCCAAACCACCGGACCTTGCAAAGCGCGGTGGCGCCTGGTTCCAGACAGGGAATGTGCAGGTTCACCTTGGCGTCGAAGCAGAGTTCCGCCCCGCCCGCAAAGCGCACCCGGCGTTCGTTGTGGATAATGTTGATTTACTCATCACGCGTGTACAGCGCGCGGGATATGAAATCGATCCATCTCAACCACCCCTGGATGGGTATAAGCGCGTGCATGTCTTTGACCCGTTCGGCAACCGTATTGAATTGATGGAAAAACTATGAACACAGCTCTTGTGACGCCCTGGGCTGATTCCTCTGCACCCACTCAATCGGCTTTGCGGCAGCTCCTGGCAGAGGAAGGACTCAGTCCGTATTCATGGTCAAACAGTCCATTTGATGTTTATTCGGCGCATTCCCATTCCTACGACAAGGTTATTTATGCGGTGCAGGGAAGCATCACCTTTGGCTTACCCGAGCTGGGAAAACAGTTGACTTTGAACGCAGGTGACCGGCTCGATTTGCCTGCGGGCGTCGTCCATGACGCGCGTGTCGGTGCGCAGGGTGTTGTTTGCCTGGAAGCGCACAAGGGTTGATATGGCGGAAACAAGTCTCGCCTGAGAAAGAATCGAACTCTGTAAGAAGAAATGCGTCCGTAATGGACGCATCTCTTCTTAAAATCAACCTGTTATGTCACCAATCGCCGTGCAGCCAGCCGCGCATCATCATCGCATCGACCACGCGTTGGATGGACACGATATATGCCGCATCGCGCATATAAATATTTTCCTTCTCTGCAGTTTGGAGCACATCGCTGAATGCTGCCGTGATCCTTTCATCCAACCGCTTTAGCACTTCCTTCTTTGTCCAGTAAAAATTCATATCGTTTTGCACGCCCTCAAAGTAGGAAGTTGTGACCCCGCCCGCATTACAAAGAAAATCGGGAATGATAAAAATCTTGTTCTCCCTAAAGAACTTATCAGCGCCAGGGGTAGTCGGACCGTTGGCACCTTCGGCGACAATCCGAATCCGGCTCGACATTCTCTTGATCGTTTCCTCGTTGACGTGCCCTTCAATCGCCGCCGGGATGAGCACATCGGCTTCCTTCGTAATCCACTCTTCGCCATCTTCGACGATATATCCAGCTTCCTCCGCCTTTTGCTTACTAATGGTTCCATACTGATCGGTGATCGAAAGCAGAAACCGACCATCCACGCCGTCTTTGTGACTGTATGTGTAAGATTTTTTATCGTTGCGGTCCCAGCAGGAGACGCACGTCACTTTGCCGCCCAGGATTTCCGTGAAACCGATGCAGGCATGCTGTGCAACATTTCCAAACCCTTCAATTGCCGCAACCGATTTTGTTGGATCCATATCTAGATGTTTCATAGCCTCGCGCACGTTGTAAACCACTCCAAAGCCTGTTGCCTCCGTGCGGCCCAGGGAACCGCCGCCACCTACCGGTTTGCCGGTAAATGCACTGGGCGTGTAATATCCAGATAACTTGGAATACTCGTCCATCATCCAGCCCATCATCTGGGGGGTGGTACCGACATCCGGCGCGGGAATATCCTGGCGCGGCCCGAGGTTATTAACCATTTGTTGAACCCAGCCGCGGCATAGATGTTCCTTTTCAATGGATGTGAGCTTGGAAGGGTCTACGATAATACCGCCCTTTCCTCCGCCCAGAGGAATATCCACAACGGCGCACTTCCAGGTCATCCACATGGCGAGGGCGCGCACCGTATCAAGCGTCTCATCTGGATGAAAACGAATGCCACCCTTGTTAGGGCCGCGCGCGTCATTATGCTGGACGCGAAAACCAGTGAACACTTGGAGGTCGCCATTTTCCATGCGCACGGGGACGCGAAACGTAAACTCACGAGCGGGCCAACGCAGCACATCTCGAACACCAGCGTCAAGATTCATCATTTGAGCGACATGGTCGAATTGTTTTTGAGCAATTTGAAAGGCATTGATCTGCTCAGACATGGTTTTCTCCTCTGGAAGGGTGAAGTTCTGAACGTATAAGCGGGCATCCCGGAACGGGTGCCCGCTTGGTAGACGGTTTATGTCGAGCACAGTTCATACTTTGTCTATCCTGTAAAGCAACGACTTTATCTTAACATTATCATAAGTCTCAAATACCCGTCAATGTTATCGGTGCTTTCAGAAAAAATTGCCCCAAAACAGGCACCGCTCGGGTGCCTACGTGACCCGCTAACGAAAGACCGGACGTGCGTCCGGTCTTTTTAGTTTATTCGAAATTGTCTTCGTCCGATTCATCATCCCCTTTGTCGAACTCATATTCCACTTTATCGTGATCCAGATACACCCATAAAAGTAACACATGCCCTTCGGATGTTTCCACATTTCGAGCAGCCAGAATGGGAGCGCTCTGTTCGACGCCCATATCATTACGGTAGTGTAAATGTATGGGCAGCTTGCTGTTCCAGGCACGGTAGCAGCGTTCCACCAGCGCGGGCCCGTTAAAGGTCCGTAAACGGGTGAGAGCGGGGACCGACAAATGAGAGCCTTCATTCAGGCCGAGTGCCCAGCCATCGTTTACTGCCTCAAAAACAGGAGGCGGGCCTTCAATGATTGTGATTTTTTCATCCATAGTGCCGCCAATATACCATAAAAGAATTTTGAGAAACCTTACGATTGCTTATTAGTTTCTGCACAGAATCCATACGTCCTCCAATAAACTAGATTTGGGAAAACCACGCTATTCTGCGAATTTGGCACATTTGTATTGTTTAGTACATTATCAAGACGGATTGACTCCTACTTTTGTTTCATATGAATTCGTACTGAATCATTACAAAGTTGTCACGCTCTTCGTCTTGCACTCCCTCTGTGGCATAGGTATACTAGAATGACTATGCAGCCAGAAAAGATTGGGATATACGAAGTCAAATCAGAATTGGGACGTGGGGGAATGGCGACCGTTTACCGAGCCTATGACTCCCGTTTCGAACGCGAAGTGGCAGTGAAGGTCCTGCCACAGGAACTTCTCCATGCCGACCCCCAATTTCGGCTGCGTTTCGAGCGCGAAGCCAAGATCATTGCACAGCTCGAGCATTCTGCGATCGTCCCTGTGTACGATGTAGGGGAGTCAGAGGGACAGCCTTATTTTGTTATGCGCTATATGAACGGGGGTTCTCTCTCCGATCGAATTAAGGCGGGCATTTTTACCATGGACGAGGCAATACAAATCCTTGGTGCGATCTCCCCGGCACTGGATGAAGCCCACGCCAAGGGAATCGTCCATCGCGATATAAAACCCAGCAATATTCTGTTCGATAAACGCGGAAACCCCTATATCTCAGACTTTGGCATTGCCAAACTCTCGCAGGCACAGTCCGGTAATGTGACTGGCAGCGCCATCATTGGCACGCCAGCCTATATGGCTCCCGAGCAGGCACAGGGCGTTGAAGTGGATGGGCGCGCTGATATCTATGCGCTTGGCATCATCCTCTTCGAGATGTTGACCGGTAAGCAGCCGTATGAAGCAGATACGCCGATGGCTGTTGCCATCAAACACATCACTGACCCAGTGCCGCAGATCCGGCAGAGCAATCCCAAACTTCCGGAAGGCATGGAAGCGATCATCCAGAAGGCAATGGCTAAAAATAGAGAGAATCGTTTTTCCAGCGCCGTCGAAATGACAAATGCCTTGCGTGAGGTGGCCCGCAACATCACAACCAGATTGCAGGGTGTGCCTGCCGCGGCAAGTAGTGTTGCGCCGGCTGCACCGACAGTTAAGGCAGATGCGGCGGTGCTGCCTTCCAAACGTTCATTCAACGCGTTATTTATCATCGTTCCAATCGTTGTGATGGCTGCGCTGGCAGGAGGGTTCTTCCTATTTAACACGACAAGAGCTCCGGCAGAGACACAAGCACCTGTCAGCACATCTACTTCTGCTCCTCAAATTACAGAAACATCGACATCAACGAATGAATCGGCAGCTATTCCTGTCGTGATGGAGTCCACCAGCACAGAAACAGCCATCCCCCCGACCGAAACCGCCACACAAACGCCATCCCCCTCTATACCGGTCCGCGGTGGGGCGGATAAGATCGCCTTTGTCGCCAATAGCGACATTTGGATAGCAAATGTTGACGGCTCCGAACTTACGCAGCTCACCAACGATGGCGGCGCCAAGAATGACCTGCAGTGGCTGCCGGATAGCGGCCTGCTCATTTACATCAGTGGCTTAACGGTTAAGTCCTATAATGTCGAAACAGGTGTGGTAGACAATGTAGTTAACTTTCCCTCTGCCTCTTCATTCAATGCCTTCCGTGTCTCCCATGACGGCAAGCAAGTGATGATTGCAGTGAACAATGAGATTTTCGTTGTGCCGTTTGATTTGGAGACCATGAAGGGTGTCAGCAAAAAGAGCGACTTGCTCGCGCTGGATCATTGCATTATTCCCGAAGGGCAAACCAAATCTGCTCTGATTGTGAAGGAAGCGCGCTGGGCGATTGACGATGCATTAGTCGCATGGTTGTTTAAAGGTCCCACGGGCACCGATCTCGTCAGCGTATTAGATATTCAGGACTGTACACCAGCCACCATCAACATCCTCGACACTTTCCCGGGGACGCGTTTCGAGGCGCCGGGCTTCCAGGGCGGCATAATGCTCGATTTCGATTGGGATGGCTCGAGTAATTTCATTTTTCACACGGCGAGGCGAAACAACGGTTGGGGAGAACTCCATATTTATAACTGGGAAACCCATAGGCCCACTCTTACAGTAAACCCGATTGAAAAGCGATGCTGTTACCGTGACGCGCGCTGGAGTCCTGACGGTTCTTATCTTCTCTTTGCCTTCCAGGATGAAGGACTCGCCGATGCGGCACAAACGGTCCTGTACTATGTGCCTTTTGGGGATATCGTAGCGGGTGCAAATCTCACACCCATTTCGTTGCCCGATGGTTTCTTCAAAAATCCAAGGGAAGCGCCGCAACCGGCTTTGCGACCTGCACAGTAAAAATTCTGAGGTGTTACTGCTTCAGAATTTTTTTTACGAGACTGGGTCCTGTATACAGCAATCCCGTGTAGAGCTGGATGAGAGTCGCGCCCAGCTCCAAACGACGCCCTGCATCTTCTGGATTCATGATCCCACCCACGCTTATGATTGGGATTTTTCCATTCACACGTTTGACCACCTGGGATAAGACTGATTCACTTTTGTGACGCAGCGGGCTTCCACTTAACCCACCCGCTTCTTCCCGACGCGCTGAACGGAGCCCCTCGCGCGCGCGCGTAGTGTTCGTTACAATCATGCCATCCATATGAGCGCTGAGGATGACATCTACCGCCTCAGCCAATTCTGTTTCAGAGAGATCCGGTGCGAGCTTGACAAGAAGAGGCAGACGTTTGTTCAAGTTCTTCTCTTCCAATTTTCGCTGCGCATGGAGCTGCGTCAACAATCCTGCGAGGGCAGCACGGCCCTGCAACTGCCGTAAGTCAGTTGTATTCGGTGAGCTTACGTTAATTGTCAGATAGTCTGCATATGGCGCGAAACATTGTAGTAATTCTAGATAGTCCAGGACGGCTTCCTCGTTTGACGTGTCTTTGTTTCTGCCAAGGTTGATTCCGAGGATCACATCCCCTTTTTTGATTGTTTTCTGTGTATTCTTTCGCGTGCGTGGGGTGATTTTTTCAAACTTACTGTTCTGCAGCTCGGGGTTGAGCTGCTTTTGCACGTATTCCGAGCCGAGACTCGGGAAACCCATGCGATTAATCACAGCCTCATCCTCCACCAGACGGAACACCCTCGGGCGCGGGTTCCCGTGCTGAGGCTTAGGCGTGACGGTTCCTGCTTCAAGATACCCAAAGCCCAGGGTAGCAAGCCCACGGATCGCCAGCGCGTTCTTGTCATATCCGGCTGCAAGACCAACAGGATTTTTGAATGTTAATCCAAATGCCTGCACGGGCTTTGCCGGTGCTTTGTATACTTGCGTGAGGAACCACCTGGAGAGTGGAAAATTTCCAGCGAGTCGAATCGCATAGAGCGTGAGTTGGTGAGCCGTTTCAGGATCTAGGCGAAAGAGAAGAGAACGCAAGTATTTATACATGATGGCTGGCAATTACGCTCGCCGGGACGGCGACTGGAGCGCACAAATTAATCAAACGCGGTCGGGCGGCTGGGGTCAGATACATGAGCAAAGACTTCTTTTACCATCTCTTCATTGGTGCGATAAGAAGATAACGCAGGCAAATGGCCTGGGTCAAAGAAATCCACAGCCAAAGTTTCATAACTGATACGCGGTTCGCCACCCAAGAGGCTGCAAAGAAAGATGATTTTGTAGGCGTGATAAAACTCCATCGGCTCGATTCGGTTGGCGTCAATGACAGCTACCACTTTTTCTGCCTTTACGCGGAAGCCGCTTTCCTCCCAGACCTCACGCTCGGCTACGAAGCGGGGCGAATCGCCGAGGTCTGCCCAGCCGCCGGGCATTGCCCAGTTGCCATCTGCTCGTTCCTGAATAAGCAGAATTTTTCCATCCTGAACGACCGCGCCGCGCACATCCACTTTTGGCGTGATATAACCCGCCTGCATAGAGAAACTATCCAGCGCCGATTCTTTCGAGATCTCTGACTGGCTTGCAATCATCTCCGCTGTGATTTCCTGCAAACGTTTGTACCGGTCGATATCGTAGGGATTCCCGCTATATGTGATGCCTGACTGGCTCAACGAAAATATTTCCCTTGCCCACTCCAGCCATTTTGGAGTTTTTAAGTTCATGATGGCGTCTATTCTTTTCGCTGTCCGCTCTGGACTAAAAAGTATTGCACGATTTCCTCCTCCGGGTGCGGCACATCCATCAGCGCAAACATGGCTGCCAGCTCGCCGCGGTGATGGGTGTTGTGGTTGGGCGGCTGGACGACCATCTGCCATAATGGCAGTGTAAAGGTCTGTCCTTTTGGATTGGTATAAGTAATTTCGCGCACCAAAGCTTCCTCTGTTTGTTGTGCAATAAATGCCCGCATATTTTTCTCAATCTCTACCCAGTGTTCCCGCAGGGAGGCAATCGTCGGGAAATCCTTTGGATCGAGAAATGTCCCGGTCTCGCCGCGCCAGCGCTGGGGCCACATCCGCTCCGAGCTCATCATGTGCACCAGCACGGCATGGACACTGTCCCAGCTGTGCCCTTGTTTGCGGAAGAGTTGTTCCTCGGTGAGGCTTTCCGCCACGGTGAGATAACGCTTATTCGCCCAGTAGTTGTACTCGTAAAGGTGTTCGAGATAGTTCTTCAAATCCATGAGAGTTCCCTCGGTTAAAGGTTTAAAGTTTAAGGTTAGAGCATTCAAACATTAAATCTTTCAACCTTAAACCCGTTTTTCACCTTTCTTCAACATCTCGATAGTTTTCGCAATTCGATTCTGGCGCGTCTCTTCCCGTTTGGCTTCGTTGATCCACATGACATATTCTCGTTGATGCGTGTACGATAACTTCTCAAAAAAGGCTTTCGCTTCTTTGTCGTTCCTGAACGCCTTTTTCAATTCCGCAGGGACTTCGATCACGCGCGGCTCCGTATCTGGCTCGACGATAATGGTCACTTCGTCGCCAAACGTCTTACCAATCTGCTCGCGGATGTCTTTCAAGACAATCAGCAGGTGACGTTCCGTTCCCATCCGTGTGAGAATGCCGCGATAGGGAACGCCTCCGATCATCGCCTTGACTTTGGGACGTTTCGAGCCAAATTCCTTTTCCACATCGAACGGCACTTCCACGAACGCGCCGCCTCCACCTGCGTTTTGGATAACGGCTGTAAAGGTTTGTTTTTTACTCAAATGTGCCTCCTACTTTCAAAGTATTACACAACCTGTTTTCGATAGCCGCGCATTACCCGATCCGTCACAAAGCCAAACGTTTCGTAGAGATGCCGGGCGGGCGTGTTATCTGCATTCACGGTGAGATTGATCTTCTGCGTCGTCGGCGCGGAGAGCATCCAATCCACACCAGCCGCGAGTAGATCGGCGCCGATGCCGCGACCGCGCGCGGATGTCTCAATACCGATGAAGTCCACGTATCCGGATTCCGACTCCGGCTCGATTTTGCAGAAGTGATAGCCGAATAGGTGATTCCTTTCCACCGCGAGGAAGAGCTGATGGCGTTCGTCTATTTTTTCGACGATCTGCCGCGCCGTGAAATATGCTTTTGGGAAGAGGGCGAGGTGTAGTTTCTCGAATTGCTTAAAGAAACGTTTTTGATAGGGCGTGATGCGCGTCTGCCGCTTTGCAGACGGTTTGTACTGCTCGCGCGCCAGTGTCAGCACCGCGTTTTCAGAGTGGAGAGGAAACCCATGCCGAACCGCAAAGGCTTGTAGATTCACATTTTGCACGTCGCAGAATAAATCGTAATCACGGATATCTACCGAGATGAGCGGTAAAACTTCTGCGTAGAGCTGATCTGCAACCGTGTGCCAGTCTTCATGCTCCACAAGGGGGCCGAACAGCCATGCCCGGTTGATCTCCGGATCGGCATCCACACCAAAGACGCCCACGAGCTGATTGCTGTCGAATGCCAGGCGAAACCCTTCCGCCGGCGGAATGAGACATTCGTCTAGAGAGGCGCGTATGTCTGCCTCACCCTCCCCAAAGAAACCGATGTGATGTGTCCCGTTGCTGTTCAGGCGCGCGACAAATTGAATGAGTTCTTCAAAGCGCTCTCTGCAGGCAATGATCTCTACCAAAGACTCTCCGTTGCGAACTCTATTTTATTCTTTTTACCAGGCTTACGGGATTATTTCCCGGAATACGACACACTCATTTGCACGCCGCACAGATGGGTATTCAGCTATGGCCGGTATCGCTCCTTCAAGTTTCTCGGAATGAGATTCTTCCCGGCGACCCATGTGCCAACCATTGCACCCAGAACCGAAAGCAGGAAGCCAATAAACATGGCTGTCTCAAAACGACCGGACATCAATGCATCCAGCACGAGCGAGCCTTCTGCTCGAACACTCATCCGCAAGGACGTGGGAGTCAGGGCGCCAAAAAGAATTCCCAACATTCCCCCAAATACTAAGCCCGTGAAATACCCGACCCCAATCCCTCCCGTCGTGCCTGCTGTTTTAACCGTCAACGCGGCGGTCAGCGCGCCCGTGGCAATTCCCAACCCCAGACCAATGACCAGACCGACAAGGATGCCGTTGAATGTCCTCGTAATGGCGCCAAATGCAGCACCGATCAATCCGCCAAACAAAGCGCCGACCCATACGCCTAAGAGAACGCTTCTACGCATGATCGGCTCTCCCGTTAATGACTTCTCGATCCAGGGATTGTATGGATCTTTGCTCCTCAGCCGGAGGTACCGAACATGGACCCGTTCCAGCCACTTGGTAGCACCGCCGGGTTGGAGGCACTCCACCTGAAGGTTTTCCTCATCATATTTTTCGACAACAACTCCAACGTCACCAAGATCAATCACACCCTCCAGTTTTTGAGGGACTTGTATGATTTCTACTAAATCGTATTGATCAATCTCCTCACGGTCATCCATTGTTACGATCCTGAATTAAGCAGAAACGAACGTGTCTGTTCGATTTTATCCATTTCGATCCTGCCTGTCTCTTCCCAGTAATCGAGCAGCTGACGGATCGTCAGCACAGCGTGCATGGAATAGCCTGCCTGTTCCAACGCCTCCTTCGCGCCGGATTGGCGGTCTATGAGCACAACGATATCCTTCACAACCAAACCCGCACCTGTCAGTTTCTCGATCGCTTCGAACTTGCTTCCGCCGGTCGTGGCGAGATCGTCAATGACCAGCACCGTTTCTCCTGCATGATACTCGCCTTCGATCTCCGCTTTCGTGCCATACGCCTTGACTTCCTTGCGCGAATAGATCATTGGGTAATTCCCCGCTAGGCTGATGGCGGTCGCAATCGGGATCGCGGCGTAGGGCAAACCGGCAAGGCGTGAGAATTGGAGATTGGAAATTAGGGGAAGATAGGCTTGCGCAACCTTGGCGAGGAGTTTTGGATGGGAGATGATTAGACGCAGGTCGATATAGATGGGAGATTTGAGCCCGGATTTGAGAGTGAACTCTCCGAATTTGATACAGCCCGCTTCCAACAGGCCATTGGCGAGAGACGGTAATTGGCTATTCGAGATGCGAGATTCACCTGTCATGCGTTTCATTTCCTCTGTTTTACTATTTCCCCATGATCGAGGACCGAATGGCGAGTATCTCATCTCGCAATTCCGCCGCGGCGAGCCCGGGCTTCTCTGCCCGTGCAATCCCGCGTGAGACGGGGAGCAGCATCCCTTTCGCGTCTTTGCGCAGCCCTGCTTTGAGGGCAGACTCTAATTCTGCGCCCTGCGCACCGATACCGGGAGCGAGGAACCAGATAGTCGGCACAACTGCGCGGACGCGAGAGAGCGTTTCCGGGTAGGTTGCGCCGACAACCAGACCGATGTTATTTTTGGTATTCCAGTTTTGGGCAAGTTTTGCCACATGGATATGCAATGCGTCACCTGACTCCAAGGTTAAGTCCTGCAAATCGCTTGCGCCCGGGTTCGATGTTTTGCACAACAGGAAAATACCCTTTTCTGACTCCTGAATAAACGGCTCAATCGAGTCCTTCCCGAGATACGGGCTCAGCGTGATGCAATGTACGCCGAGATTTTCAAACGCAGATTTGGCGTATGCTTCCGCGGTAGAAGCAATATCGCCACGTTTCGCATCCAGGATGACGGGGATTAGCGAACCCAGCCGATTCGATTCCTCTTGTATAGCATTGACGACATCTTTGAGGGCGTTCCACCCATCCGCGCCGAAGACTTCAAAGAACGCCGCGTTGGGTTTGAACGCTGCTGCATAGCGGGACGTTTGTTTGACAAGAGTCAGGCAGAAGTCCCGCGCGGCTGCGGCGGTAGGAGCAGGTAAATCATCGATGTGAGGATCCAGCCCGATGCAGAGCAACGAGGAGCAGTCATCGACACGTTTTTCCAGAAAAGTGAAAAAGGATTCCATGGGTGTAGTATACAGGTAAACAGGTAGATCAGTAAACACGTGTACCTGTTTATCTGTCTCCCTATCTATGCTTTGCCTAACACCATCGCCAGCAACGCCATTCGTACATACAGACCGTATTCCATCTGCCGGAAGTAGGCGGCGCGGGGATCGTCGTCGAAATCCACGCTGATCTCGCCGACGCGCGGCAGCGGGTGCATGACGATCATTTCCTGCTTGGCAGCTTTCATGACCTGAGGGTCGATCACATACGCGCCCTTGACCTTTTCATACTCTGCGGGATCTTCAAAGCGCTCCTTCTGGACGCGCGTCACGTACAAGACGTCGGATTCGGGCAGTGCGCTTTCGAGGGAGTCAAACTCCGCCTGCGGAATGCCTTTCTCACTGACTTCATTCATCACTTCTCTTGGCATACGCAAGATGTCCGGCGAAACGTAATGGATTTTCACTTTGTACAATGACAGCAGCCGCGCCAGCGAGTGGACCGTGCGCCCGTATCTTAGATCACCGAGCATCGTCACGGTCATGCCATCGATTTGCCCCCCACCTAGTTCTTCGAAGATTGTGAACATATCAAGCAACGCCTGTGTCGGATGTTCGCCGATTCCATCGCCGGCGTTGATGACGGGTTTGCGTGCCGCTTTCGCGGCGATCGCGGCGGAGCCCGTCTCGGGATGGCGAAGCACGATCACATCCGTGTAACATTCGAGTGTGCGGATAGTATCCGGCAGGCTCTCCCCTTTTGACACGGATGAATACTTCACTTCATTGATCGGAATGACCGAGCCGCCTAGGCGCTCCATCGCAGCGGTAAAAGACGAGGATGTGCGCGTCGATGGTTCGTAAAACAGGTTCGCCAGGATCTTGCCTTTCAACAAGTCAAACGTTCCTACACGCTCGACCATACCGCGCATCTCGTGCGCCACACCAAAGATATACTCCAGATCCTCACGCTTGAATTGCTTGACGGAAATGATGTCCTTGCCATACCAGGGTGCTGTGCGCTGGTCGCCAAAAGGCAGGTAGGGACTGGTGTGGTTATTGGGCATGTTTACTCCTTAGGAATTGGTTATTAGAGATAAGAGACTAGAGATTGTTGCAGGCGAATGATGACATCATTGTCCTGACATACTCTTCATATCAAAAAGATGATTTACAAGTGGCATGATGTTGACTAATGGTTCCTCATACGGATGGACACTTCTGATCACGCGTAACGCTTCGTTAACGAGCTCACGCCTGCAATTGACTTCTACTTTAAGCTCGGCAACTTCGCTGATTTTGCCTTCTTCTCCTTCAAAGGGATTTGAACCTGGCAAAGGCCGGAAGAACCCGCGCACGGAAACCATGGCAACGCAATGGTCGTAATCTCCGATACGCCCAACGCCGATCTTTGCCAGCTCATCACGGATTTTGAAGGCATACTCCTCCGGGACAAAAATCTCAAGTTTTACATCGGTAAAATGTTCCATTTCTCCTACTTTCTGACGTTCTTTCCGTAACCAGGTTCGACAAGAATTTTGTCTTCTTTAAAGGCAGTTTTACCTCGCAACACCACCTTTCTTACCTTGCCTTTTACCTTCCATCCTTCAAAGGGAGTCCAGCCGCAGCGGGTGAATTGATCTTGCGCGCGGATTTCATATTGCGCGCGTTCATCGACTTCGACCCATGTTTCGTGCTGCTCAGGAAGGTGGAATATTTTTCTCGGGTTGGCTACTGATTTCTCGATAAGATCGTCAACAGTTAGTCGTCCATCATTCACTGCTGTGAGCAGCAACGGTAAGAGGGTCTCCAAACCCGGGAATCCTGGTGGGGGATTTTCAGAGTCTTTTTCCGCAAGTGTGTGCGGCGCATGGTCCGTCGCGAAACAATCGATAACGTCCAGATTCTGCCAGAGTGCTTCCACATCTTCTTTCGTAGCCAAACGCGGACGCACATCGCCGCGGCCAGGATGTTCATGCGAAATAGAAGGTATATCCTCTTTCGATAAGAACAAATGGTGCGGGCAGACCTCACAGGTCACGCGGATACCGCGTTCTTTGGCAGATTTGATGAGCAGGATTTCCTCACGCAAGGAAACATGCGCGATGTGAACAGGCCGATCATAGATTGCGGCGAAGAGAATTCCGGCTGCCATTGTCCGCGATTCGGAATGCAACACCATTGGATATTCTTTTGGATAATTGGCAAAGTGCGGCATCCAGAGGGTCATGTCGTCAAGGCGGAGCTCGCCAAAGGTCGAATCGAGGTACATCTTCAAGCCTGCAGCGTGAGAGGCGAGCGCGGTCAGCTGGTTCGCATTCTCTGGCCCCGCGCCGAGGAATTGAGCGTAATCACAATGTGCTTTTTGCCCTGCGGCTTCAAGGGCGAGTTGGAAAGTTGCAGCGTTGAATATCGGCGGTTGCGTATTCGGCATCGCCAAAATCATAGTTACACCGCCGGCGAGGGCCGTCTGGGTCGCGGTGTCCCAGTCTTCCTTGTGGGTTTGTCCAGGCTCGCGGACGTGGACGTGAGGGTCAATCAACCCGGGGAGTCGAATCATGGCATGGTTCCAGGTTTCACATGAACAGACATAAAAAAAGAGCCGCTAAAGCGACTCTTGGCTTTCGGAAAGCAGAAGCAACGATTTCGATGAGATGGGGAGCGAATATTTGATTGCGCCGGGGGTGTCTATGCATCGGCGAAATTTTAAGCCGATTTGAGAAGGTGTCAAGGGGGCGCGGCGAACTCCGTCACAGGGTCCTCTCGTTGCGGATGTTATAATCCCGCGCATCACTTCGTAAGGAGACTTACATGGCATATACAAATGTCAAGGTTCCCGAAGGTGGGGCGAGAATTTCCACCAAAGACGGAATTTTAGATGTTCCCGATCATCCGATCATTCCTTTTGTGGAAGGCGATGGCACAGGGCGGGATATCTGGCGCGCTTCTGTGCGCGTGTTCGACGCAGCGGTCGCGAAAGCTTACGGCGGCAAACGCAAAGTCCATTGGATGGAAGTGTTCGCGGGCGAGAAATCGTTCAAGATGTTCCAGAGCTGGCTGCCGGATGAGACAACCGAGGCGTTCAAGGAGTTCCTGGTGGGAATTAAGGGTCCCCTCACAACGCCAGTCGGAGGCGGTATCCGTTCTCTCAACGTGGCCCTGCGCAAGATTTTGGATCTCTACGTCTGCCAGCGCCCTGTGCGATATTACAGCGGCGTGCCTTCCCCGGTGAAACATCCCGAGCATGTAGACATGGTCGTCTTTCGTGAAAATACGGAGGATATTTATGCCGGCATCGAGTTCCAGAACGATACAGAGGAAAATAAGAAATTTAAGGAAGTCTTCCAGGAAGCGTTCCCCAAGGAATATGCCAAGATGCGCTTTCCTGATACATCCGGCATTGGGCTGAAGCCTGTCTCTGTGGAAGGGACCGAGCGCCTGGTGCGCGCAGCAATTAGCTGGGCACTTGCAAACAAGCGCAAGAGCGTGAACTTTGTCCATAAGGGCAACATTATGAAGTTCACAGAGGGCGCATTTAAGGACTGGGGCTACGCCCTCGGGAAACGTGAGTTCCGGGACGACGTTGTGACGGAGCGCGAGAGCTGGATTCTAGGAAATAAGGAAAAGAATCCGAACCTCTCTGCAGAAGAAAACGCCCGAATGATCGACCCCGGCTTCGACATGATGTCGCCTGCCCAGCAGAGCAAGATCAAAGCAGAAGTGGAAGAAGCGCTGCGGTTGTGGGATACACATGGTGATGGAAAGTGGAAGAGCAAGCTGCTCTTGAAAGACTCCATTGCGGATGTGACCCTGCAATTTGTCCTCATCCGCCCCAAGGACTATGATGTCATTGCGACCATGAACCTGAACGGCGACTATATTTCGGATGCCCTCGCGGCACAGGTCGGTGGAATCGGCATCGCCCCCGGCGCGAACATTAATTATATGACTGGGCACGCCATCTTCGAGGCGACCCACGGCACGGCACCAAAGTACGCCGACCTCGACAAGGTCAATCCCGGCTCCGTCATCCTTTCTGGCGAGATGATGTTCCGCTACATGGGTTGGACCGAAGCGGCAGACCTCATTGTCAAGGGCATGGAAGGGGCGATCAACGCCAAAACCGTCACGTATGATTTTGCCCGCTTGATGGAGAACCCCACAGAGGTTAAGTGCTCTGAATTTGCGGATGCAGTGATCAAGCATATGAATTAAGCAGGTAGCATCCAACCTCCGTCAGTTAACCATCGACCGTGCCCGTTTGTGGGCGCGGTTTTGTTTTAAAGTAGCATTTCAATTAATGAAGAGGTAAAATACTATTGCTTGAAACCATGATCTTTATCTGGAGGTCTCGATGAATTTGAGACGAAATATCAGCCTGTCGAGCGGTCTGAGTTATCGAGGGGGAGGTCCCTTCCTGGCATATATTATGCACCGTATCGGCGGCAGCGCTCTGTTCATTTTCTTCACCCTGTATATTCTTTCGCTTCTGGGAATGGGTTTTGCCAACGCCATTTTCAGTAATTGGTTCATTCAAATCATTCTACTGGTCTTTGGTTTGTTTCATATCCTCAATGGCTTGCGAATCGCGATTCTGGACCTAGTCCCAAGATGGATCGAGCATTATCAATCGGCGTTCGCCATCCAGTGGATTGTGTATATTCTATTTGCGGGCTATGCGCTCTTCGTAGTCCTGCGCAACGCGCTGGGAGGATAGAGATGACAACCAGAACTCTTCCGGTTTCCAAACGCGGACTCAATTTTGAAATGTTCATGTGGGGATTTACACGCTTCACGGTTTTTGCGATGTATGGATTGATCCTGGTGGGTCTCCTCGGCGCTTTGCGCATCAGCGCGCAGACGGGGGCGAACTTTGGCGATATTCTATACTGGGCGTTCTTCCCTAACTTGGCGCCGAATCCGCTGGAGCAGGTGTGGATGACCATTCTTGCCAAGTTAATGGTCACCGCTTTCATTCTCGTCGTCTGCGGGCACGGCGTTCACGGTGTGCTGGAGATTCTCGACGATTATTTCACCAGCGTGGGGGCACGGCGCGGGTCCCGAAATTTCATCATCGCCTATGCGATTCTCGCAAGCTTAATTGCGATCTACGTAATCTGGACTTCCTAGGAGTCACCTTTTATGGCAAATGTTCATGAATTTGAAGTGGTAGTTGTCGGGGCGGGGGGCGCGGGTCTTATGGCAGGCTTGTATGCCTCGCGCGGCGCCAAAACAGCTGTGATCAGCAAGCTTTACCCGACACGCTCTCACACGGGCGCGGCGCAGGGCGGCATCAGCGCGGCGCTGGGAAACTATGAAGAAGACCGTCCGGAATGGCACATGTACGATACCGTTAAGGGATCGGATTATCTCGGCGACCAGGATGCGATCGAGTTCATGTGCAACGAAGCGATTGACGCCGTGCTCGAGCTTGAGCACATGGGGCTTCCGTTCGACCGGACCCCTGAGGGTAAGATCTCGCAGCGTCCCTTCGGCGGGCATACGAATAACGTGACTGGAAAACCCGTCCGGCGCGCGGCGCATGCAGCCGACCGCACAGGGCACATGATTTTGCAGACGCTGTACCAGCAGTGCCTCAAAAATAATGTCACGTTCTTCGATGAATATCAGGTCCTGGATTTCATCATGACCGATGGGCGCGCCACAGGCGTGGTCGCTGTAGCGCTTGCCACTGGCGAAATGCACACCTTCCATGCGAAAGCAGTCATCCTTGCTACGGGTGGGCATGGTCGCATCTTTGAAGTGACATCCAATGCATACGCTTATACCGGGGATGGCGCGGCGGTCCTCTTTCGGCACGGTATTCCGCTGGAAGATATGGAGTTCTTCCAATTCCATCCCACGGGGATCTACAAGCTCGGTATTCTCATCACGGAAGGCGCGCGTGGCGAGGGCGCGGTGCTCATCAATGGCAAGGGCGAGCGCTTCATGCCGAAATACGCACCCACGGTCAAGGACCTTGCCTCGCGAGATGTGGTCAGCCGCGCGATTTATACCGAAATCAAAGCAGGGCGCGGCGTGGATGGAAAGAATTACGTCTATTTGGATATCCGCCCGGAAACGGTCAATAAGTATGCGGCAGAAGACGGCCGCACCAATCCAGACGGTTCTCCTTACACCATCACGGGCGAGACCGTCCTGAAAAAGATTCCTGATATCGTAGATTTCTGCCGCGTCTACCTGGGTGTGGATCCGGTGACGCAAATGATGCCGACACAGCCGACTGCTCATTACACGATGGGCGGCATCCCGAC
>DASSBC010000034.1:0-110766 GCA_035699125.1 Anaerolineales bacterium | reverse complement strand
CACGGTCAGCTCTGACTTTGTTTCCGGCAAAAGGGGGTTGCGGATAAAGAAGACAACCTGATCGACATCGTTGGTAAAGAAAGGTTTGAGAGTCTCCGCCGTGTGTCCCACAATTCCCGAACCGGCTCGCAAAGAATAATTTTGTTGTTTTAAGCGTTTCCCGATTTCGCCGCTTCCGGCTTGGAGAATAAAATCACCAGTTTGCGCATCAATAATGTAGACCTGGACATGATAGTATCCAAAATTGGTTTGTAACAGATTGACGGCATCCTCCAGCAGCTCTTCCGCGTTAAGGGAAACCAGCCCCTGGCTGATCCGGTACAGGGCATCAGTTTCTCGTAAGGCTTGCTGTGTGCTTTCCAGCAAGTGGGCATTCTCGATCGCAATCGCCGCCTGCGTTCCCAGAGCTTTCAGTAGATCCCTATTGTTTGCCGTAAAGGCATGAGTGGCGTCACTCTGAACGCTAATTGTGCCAAGCTTTTGACTGCCACTGAACACAGGAGCCACCATCAGTGAGCGGAATTTTGGAGGAGTTTCGGGTTTCAAAAATCTCGGGTCGGTGTTGACATCTGCAATGTTGATGGTTTCCCCACTGGAGATGACCTGCCCAGCAACGCCCTCTCCGAGATGCATTTTCACTTCTTTGTAATTGGTATGTTGAAGTCCAGTCACAGCTTCTGGAATCAGTAGCTCTTTTTCTCCATCGAGGAGATGGATGACTGCCTTTTCTGCGCCCGGGATAATCTCTTTAGCTGAGTCAACGATCAACTGCAAAATGTTGGAAAGACCAATCCGTTCTGCTTCGCTCAGTGCTGTCGTAATTCTCGAGAGGGCATCTGCTTCCTGGAGGCGCTTGGTTAGCTCGCGATCGCGAGCTAACTGGTTTTCATATACATCTTTGAGCCAACCGGAAATACCCCCGACCAAAACGACGATCAGACCTCCGAAAATGAAATTGTTATCCAGAATCGCGGACAGCGGCACATTGCCAAGGCTGCGGGTAAAAAAAAAGTGAGCTACCGTAACGATGCCTGCCAGGATTCCAGCCAACGGGCCGAAGAACCATCCTGTGGCTGCTACCGGTAAAATGCTGATCGCGCCCTGATACTGACTTCCCAACGTGTGAGTCATGAAAATATGGGGCGCTGCCAGCAATACAAGAATCCCCCACTTCACGAACGCTGAGCGGGAATTCATTCTGTTCATTCCCAATATTGTAGCATTCTGTGAAATAGGGGATTTCACCCGCAATACCCTTGTAAGGAATTATTTGGCGATTTCTGTGGATCTGGTCTCGCGAATCACCGTCACCCGGATCTGACCGGGATATTGCATGGTTTCCTCGATCTTCTTGGCAACATCGCGGGCGAGTCTCGCAGAGGCAAGGTCATCAATCGCTTCGGGTTTGACGATAATACGTACCTCGCGCCCCGCCTGGATGGCGAAGGCTTGCTGCACGCCCTCGAAGGACATGGACATCTCCTCGAGCGAACGAATGCGTTTGATGTAGGCTTCCAGGTCTTCGCGGCGGGCACCGGGACGCGCGCCGGAGATGGCGTCTGCCGCCTCGGCGATGACCGCCTCCACCGTAAGCTGGTCCACCTCATGGTGGTGCGACTCAATGGCGTTCACCACCACAGAATTCACACCATAACGGCGGCAATACTCAGCACCTAATTTCGCATGAGTCCCTTCCTGGTTGTGGTCCATGGCTTTACCAATATCGTGCAGAAACCCACCCTGTTTGGCAATCTCTACATTGGCGCCGATCTCCGCTGCCAGGATGCCCGCCAGCTTGGACACCTCTACAGCATGGGCAAGCTGGTTCTGCCCGTACGAAGTCCTGAATTTCAGGCGGCCCATCATGCGCAGCACTTCTGGATGCAAGCCTGTAATGTTGGCATCGAAGGCAGCCTGCTCCCCTGCCTCATTGATGATTTTTTCCACAGCGCGTGTTTCGTCCTCGACGATCTTTTCAATGTGTGCCGGATGAATTCTGCCATCCAGGATCAACTTGGAGAGTGCACGACGACCAATCTCGCGCCGGACGGAATCAAAGCAAGAGACTGTGACCGAGTCCGGGGTATCGTCCACGATCACGTCTACGCCAGCCGCCTGTTCGAAGGCTTTGATGTTGCGTCCGTTACGCCCGACGATGCGTCCCTTCATCTCCTCATTGGGGAGGGTGACTACGGCACGCGTGACTTCCGCCACATGCTCGGAGGCAACCCGCTGGATGGCATCCGCGATCAGCTTGCGGGCACGCTTTTCGCCCTGTTCACGCGCTTCTGCCTCGATCTGACGAATGATGCGCGCCATGTCTCCGCGGGCTTCTTTCTCGACGGCAGCGAAGAGTTCCTTCCGGGCGTCCTCCGGTGTCATCTGGGCGATGAATTCCAGTTTCTTGACCTGCTCTTCGTGGAGCTTATCGATCTCATTGCCGCGCCGGTCAATCTGGGACTGACGCTTATTGAGCGTTTGCTCACGCTGTTCGAGCCGGTCGACGCGGCTGTCCAGCTCGGCGCGCCGCTTGTCGAGACGTTCTGTTTCCTTGTTAAGTTCGATCCGGCGCTCTTTAATCTCGGCTTCGGCTGCCTGCACGATCTTGACGGCATTCTCACGAGCCTGGCTTTCGATCAGGCGAGCCTGCTCACTGGCACCTTTTAGAATATTGTCAGCTTTCTCCTGCTGGTTCTTGCGGGCGACGTCTGCCTGGTAGCGGTGAAAGAAATAACCGAGAGCAGCACCGACCCCTAAAAAAACGACGTAAATAATCAAATCGATTAGAGTCATGTCGAGTCCTCTTCTTCATAATGTTGTTCATCGTTGTGCGCCTCGCTCCAAATGCGGGCGACAACTGGTGCAACTACAGAGTACGAAAATCCTCGGCGGGCAAGGAAGTCACTTAATTTTTTACGAAAATCCGTCCATTCCAGATCTTTGTACCTGGCAACCTTTTTTTGGGCAGCTTCGTAGGCAAGCGCTTCATCATCCACGTCTGCTATGGCAGAGGAAACCGCTTCGTCATTCAAGCCCTTTTGTCGAAGCTCCATCGCCATCAAGCGGCGGCTGCGGGGACGAAACGTGCTTCTGTTCTCAACCCAGGCACGCGCAAACTGATCGTCGTTCGCAAGTCCGTCCTGTCGCAGGCGGTCGAGCGTTTGTTCGATGACCGGCTCGGGGATCTCATGTTTACGCAGGTTTTGCCGGATCTCCGATTCAGAACGAGCGCGATAGCTCAAAAACAACATTGCCTGCTGGAACGCTCGCTCACGCGCGTCTTCCGCCTGCAACTGCTCAATTTTCTCTTCGCTCAATTCCTGGCCGACTCTCAACCACGCAGCGACGATGCGCGCCAGCCCGAAGGCGAACTCGCCATCCAAGTGAATGTTCACCCGGTTCGGATTTCTCTTTTGTACTTCTAATGCCGTAATCTTCTTCATCTGTTTTAAATCACACAGCCGAGAACCGCCCCAAGCGGCCTCGGCTGTCGAAGATCCCGTGTTCGTGGGATACTAGGATTCTGGTAGGTTGAGCAGGTCCCAAGCCCCGCGAAATGCCCGTGCGCAGGCAGGTCAAATCCCGTGACGGGATAGGAACGTCACGTTTGACACAAGAGTTGCAGGAGGGAAGTCAGGTGATTATCCAATTTGAGCGTACGTTGACTTCAAAGGGTAACTCCCAAAACCGGGGGAGGTTCGTGCTCGTATAACAAGCCAGAGTATTTACAGCCAAGCCGACCAAGCGGCAGAAATTATCATATCAAAAATTGTCAGACTAAGTTAATTATACATTAAATTTGAGAGTTGTTCATCGGCGATTAACAGGAACTCGAAAAAACGTTTCATTCACGCTACAAAATGTTATTCTCAAGATTAGCAATATGTCACAGACGGAAGAGGAAATTTATCACTGACGAGCGCTCAAGATAAGAATACAATGATCGAAACCAGGGGAAAATCGTCGCCGCAAGGGGTGCCATAAAGAAGTCTGCGCTGTTGCACTCAGCGCAGATTTTCTTTTCCAAGACTTCCGCCTTGTTATGGCGCTTTCAAATCTCCGAAACTGGATCTTTCGCGTTCTGGAGGTTTTTCAGCCGTTTCGCCCAAAACCAAATTCCGGCAGCCATGAGGACCAGCCCCAGAGCCAATCCACCGAAACTGCTGATGAATTCACTAACCAGCTCCCACTGGCTGCTGAAAAGATAACCCAGCCCGCCGTATAAGGAGACCCACGTGAGCTCGCCAAGAGCATCGTAGACGACAAAGCGGCGGAACTGAATGCCGCTCCCGCCTGCGATCAAATTGGTGGGCGTTGCCAGGGCGGTGACGAAAAAGCGCGTCAGGTAGATCGCGAGTCCGGCGCGGGCGTCGAAGGACCTCTGCGCACTTTTCCAGGCTGGTGATCCATCCATACGTTTCGACACCCAGCTCTTTGCATAAAATCCCATCCCGAAGCTGACTGTATCCCCGGCGACTGCACACAACCAACCGACGATCGTCATAGATTTCCAATCGAGAACACCCTGTTGTGAGAATGCGCCTACAGCAATTAACAGGAAGGTTGCTGGAAGAGGGGCTCCAGCGGCTGCCAGAAACAAGATTAAACCGAACAACGGCGCGCCGTAATTAATCGTCTGCGTTAATAGAAAATCAGACATCCCGCTTTTAACCTAGGGCATGACGGGTGGAACAGGGGTCAGAGGAGGATTGGGAGTCGCCGGTGGAAGCGGGGTGGGCGCTGATTGGCTTGCAAGGATCGCAGTTTTGACACGCTCGATTACAATCCCTGGCGATTCCGGATAGTACTTGTCATTGAGTTGTTTGAGACTCTTTCTCTCGTTTCCTGTGGGCGGAATCTTCAACGTTTCATAGAGCAGGTTAAGAGGTATATGATACGTAAGTGAGATATATCGAAGTGTCATCCAGTCCCGAATCAGGTTCACGTCGGTTTCAATAGCCTTGGTGGCGAAAGGTGGGGGAGGGGGGAAATTATGAAATTCTCTGAAGGCACGCACCGTGCGCAACCCAAAAAAAACGATGATTAGTAGCCCGATCACGATCAGCCCAACGACGAAATTCCGCTGTTTGGTTGTGGAGTTATCCATAGGTCTCCACCTCATGAATTTGGCGTTGCCAATAGTTCAAATCGAACGAGCACGCGCTGACTAATCCTGCCACTCTAGCTCAAAGTCCCCGATTGCAACGGTATCTCCCTCCTGCACGCCCGCCTTGCGCAGGGCTTCTTCTGCGCCCAGGGTTTCCATGATCTTCTGAAAGCGACGGACCGAGCCATCGTGCTCCCAGTAGGTCATCGAGGCGGCGCGTTCGATCGCCACGCCGGAGATGCGCCACTCGTGTGACCCTTCACGGGTAATTTGGAACTCACGCGGGTCTTCTTTAGGCTTGTAGACGGGCAAAGGCGCCTCGACTTCCTCTATCGGCGGCGCTTCTTGCAGCAGTTGATAGGCGCGAAGCAATAACTCGCGGGTATTGGTGCGCGCCAGCGCAGAGACGGTCATCAGCTCGACTTTGCGTTTCTTGAATTCTTTCTCGATCTCAGGGAGTCGTTCCTGCACTTCCGGCTGATCTATTTTATTGAGCGCGACGATCTGAGGCTTCTTCGCCAGGTTCGGGTCGAAGAGCGATAGCTCAGAGTTGATCTGGCTATAGTCCGCGACCGGGTCTTCCGAGAGACCGTCCAGCAAATGGATGAGGACGCGCGTCCGTTGGATGTGGCGCAGGAAGTCATGCCCTAGCCCCGCGCCCTGGGAGGCGCCTTCGATCAGTCCGGGGATATCCGCTAAGACGACTGTCGTATGCTCCTCGATGTTCGCAACCCCGAGATTCGGCTCAAGCGTCGTAAACGGATAAGCTGCGATCTTCGGCTTGGCATTCGTCAGCACCGAGAGCAGCGTGGACTTCCCCGCGTTCGGGACGCCGATCACGCCAATATCGGCAATGAGCTTGAGTTCCAGACGGATGCTTCTCTCCTGGGCAGGTTCCCCTTTTTCCGCAGTGCGCGGTACCTGGTTGCGGGAGGTCGCAAAGTGCTGGTTGCCTCTCCCACCGCGCCCACCCTTGAGCACTGTCAGTTTCTCACCTCGTTCTGTCAGATCCCCGATCAGCTCGCCTGTTTCCGCATCGAAAAGGCTAGTACCCGGCGGAACGGGAAGGACAAGGTCCTTGCCATTCCGCCCGGTCATTTGGGAGGGTCCACCTTTCGCGCCTTCCTCCGCTTTGAACTTCTGGTTCGGGCGGAAGGAGGACAGTGTGTTCAACGTAGGCTTCACCTCGAAGATGACATCGCCGCCTTTGCCGCCGTCGCCGCCATCAGGTCCGCCTCGCGGCACGAACTTCTCGCGGTGGAAATGCACCATGCCGTCGCCGCCCTTGCCGGATTTCACGTGAATCACAACCTGGTCTATGAACATGCTACCATTATAAGCGGAAGGCTGTGCTTATGAATCTAATCGATTTATCTCTACAGGTTGATTCCCGTAACGTTCCAAAATTTTCTCAGCCGACTCCTGATCCAGCGGCTTCGACAGTAAAAATCCCTGTCCAAAATTACAGGATACGCTTTGCAGCTCGCTTAACTGCTCGCCGGTCTCAATTCCCTCGGCGATCGTTTCCATGCCAAGCTCGCGCGCCATGGAGACGATCGCACGAATCAACTCGATTCCTTTACGGCTCTTTCCGATTTCATCCACAAACGATTTATCAATTTTGATGGCGCTGATCGGAAAGTGTTGTAAGTATCCCAGCGCGGAATATCCACTCCCAAAGTCATCAATTTCCAATTGCACCCCGAGGGTGCGTAATTTCGTGAACACTTCATTTGCGGCCACATAGTTGCTGATCAGGACATTTTCTGTGATCTCCAGCCGTAACGCTTCCGGTTGCAAATCATGGGTTCGCAGGGTATTCATCACGCTTTCTATAAAATTTGGCTGTGAGAATAGTCTGTTTGAGATATTCACATTGACACTGACATTTCGCAAGGAGGGATATCTTTCATGCCATTTCTTTAACTGCGCACAAGCCTCGTGAAGGACCCATTTCTCGATAGGCAGGATCAAGCCGGACTCCTCAGCAATCGAAAGGAATTCACCTGGTAATAACAGGCCTCGTGTTGGGTGTGCCCATCGGATCAGCGCCTCAAAGCTCACCAGCTGATTCGACTTCATCGCCAGGATAGGCTGGTAATATAACTTAAAGTCCCTGTTTTCCAGGGCAGTCCGTATCTCCTGTTCCAGCTGAAGACGGGAAAACGCGTGAGAACGCATATTAATATCAAAGATTTCAAAGCGAGCTTTACCCTTTGCTTTTGCCTGGTACATAGCAATATCCGCATCACGCAGAACCTCTTGAGCCTGTCCATAACCAGCCACATTTGTCACAATACCAATGCTTGCAGTGACGTGCAGCTCATGACCATCCAGCTTGAAGGGAAGCCGTAACGCTTCGTGGAGTTTTTCCGCGACCTTCAAAATAGAGCTTTGATTCCTGGTGACTTCCAGCAGGATGGCAAATTCATCGCCGCCCAAGCGCGCAACCGTATCGCTGGAACGGAGACAGTCTCTCATCCTCCTGCCTGCGGAAATCAGTAACTGATCTCCGATCAAATGCCCCAGGCTGTCATTGATGACCTTGAACTGATCGACATCGACAAAAAGAACAGCACACGCAAACTCCGTCCGGCGTTTGCAATACTCGATCGACTGCCCAAGACGATCCAAGAACAAGACCCGATTGGGGAGACCAGTCATGGCATCGTGCAGCGAGTCGTGCGTGAGCTGTTGCTCCACCGCTTTCCGCTCCACAATTTCGTTTTGCATTTCCTGATTTGCCTTTTCCAGTTGGCTTGTTTGCGCTTGCAGTTCGATGTTCAATATATCATTTTCGCTAAGGGTAATCACTTGCCTGAGCAACACCAGGGCAATGATGCCTCCAACGCTGAGAGACAAGGACAAGAAGCTCATATGCATGGGATATGTGCTGCTGCGCATGAGTATGATGTATGCAGCAATCAGCCAGACATAAGGGAAATAGGGTGTGATCGTTCTGACTGTTCTGATAAGAGACTCAAGCCTGCCCGGAAACCTTGTTGCGCTTCTTGATGATCGCAGCACAGTCATCTGCGATATACCAGCCAGTCCAGTCAGCAATACACTGACTCTCCAGGCAATATCTAAAAGACCACCACTTGCGTATGTGCCTGCAAGGGCTTGATAGGTATAGATGCAATCTGCGACAATCGTAATGGCTATGCTTGCAGCCAGCAGGAAGGCTGGCACGTCATTCTCTCCCTGCTGATCGGCGCGCTTATAAATAATCCGAAGCAGAGCCCAGAGCAGGACAAGATCACCTACGGGGTAGGCAAGTAAAATCCCCTGTTCGAAGAGAGAGTACTCTACATTGGAAGCAACCAGCGGCCCCAACAAAAAGTTCCAGAAAACAAGAATAGCTGCCACCATGACAATTCCAGCATCCAGTACTTTTTTGATTTGTTCTCCGCGAGTGGCAGGTTTTTCAGGTAGCAGAAGTACGCCTGTTAGCAGGAAAGGATAATTAAGCAGATAAAAGACATCTGCAAGAGAGGGGAAGGGCGGTTCCCTCAAGCCCAGTTCCAGGATTGCCCAGGTCATATCGCCCAGTGCAAATACCAGTGCAGATAAGGCGATCATGCCCCAAGCGATCCCCAGCCTTCGGGACTTGACAATAGATTGTCTCGCTGCAATGAAGAGGGCAGCGCACGCCAGAAAATCAATGACCGGTGCAATAACGTCTGAGTAGACGATACGCTGTTGTTCGTCAGTTAATAGTAAATTGACAGCCAGGTCGATCGCTAGAAAGATCGCTATAAACAGAACAGCCAAGTAAAAAATATGGATGGGATGACCACGAACAACCTTTGGCATACAATTCTTGGATACTTTTCTTTATGGGATGGACTAAAACTTCATGTCTGTTTACAAGGAGCAGAAAAAACTCACGTTATCAACCACTTAATTGTATCGAATGCCTATGGAAAACAACCTTAGTCTTTCCTTCTTACAATGATAGTGCAAGAACTCCATGCGGTTGGATACAATTTTCTTAAAAATTTATTAAGCCAAGCAGCATCATGGGATTGCCCTTTTAGATAGAAAGTAAAAATCAGCCTGCCTCGTTGACAAGCCGCCTATATTCCTGCAATGATTGAGCAATCGAATTATCGGGACAATTTCCATGTCCCGGGCAACACCAGTGAGGCGACTATCAACTTGACGGCATCCCCGATCAGAAATGGAATCAATCCTGCACCAATCGCCTTACTGAAGCTCCCCAGCACCAGGGACAGCCAGCTCACCCCGCATATATAAATAATAACCGTTCCCACAAAGAAGGGAATCAACGACGTGCGGGCGGTTCTCTCCAAACCTCGTTCTGCCAGCAGACCAACAACGTATGCCGCCAGAACGAAGCCAATCAGGTAGCCGCCGGTCGCGCCGATCACGATGTTCCAGCCGTGGGTGCCGCCTGCAAAGAACGGTAAGCCCAGTGCACCCAACGTGAGATACGATACAAGCGAGATTACGCTGCGCTTCGAGCCAAGCGCTGCACCCACAAGTAGAACACCAAACGTCTGGCCTGTGATTGGTACCGGGGTAAATGGAAGCGGAACCTCGATTTGAGCCAGCACAGCGACCAATAGGGCGCCGGATACAATCAGGACTGCGTCTCGCAGCCAAGTCGCTGCGTTTGGAAATGCGCGCGTGTAAAGGGTGGGAGCCAGGGTAGTCATGCTACAAAGTTCCTTTCAAAGGGATTTGACACTAAAACACATGATGATTGAAAACGTTCCAGGTGGGAGGAGCCAGTGTTTCGTTTTTTGTTGCGGCTCAGCGATAAACATCCTACTCTCGATATGGCATGATAGAATTCTTTCGCAGAGAATAGTCGCAGAATGAACTGGCATAAGACGACACTCGAAATATCCACCCGCGGCAAGGGATTACATGACATAACCGAAACCGTACGCGCGCAACTGCGCGAATGGAACGTGCAGGAAGGGATGTGTTTCATCTTTCTCCCGCATACCAGCGCCTCTTTGGTGCTGAGCGAAAACTGGGATCCGACTGCCCGCGCCGACCTCGAAACCTTTATGGAACGCCTCGTCCCCGAGGGGGATGCCTGGTACGCACACAACCTGGAAGGTCCAGACGACGCCACCTCGCACATCCGGTCCATGCTGACGGATACCAGCCTGACTATTCCCATCGATGATGGAAATTTATCGTTAGGAACGTGGCAGGGGATTTATATCTTCGAGCATCGCGCGCATCCACATCGTCGCAAGGTGTTGATCCGGGCACTAGACGTAAATAGCCAATGAAACGAGCCGGGCAATCTTTGCCCGGCTCTAGCTCTGTATGTTTACCTCGTCTACTTCTTCGCCCCAAATTTTTGCATCAAAATATCCCTTAGTGTCGGCTGTCCGATTTCCTGCAGTTCATAACGCACGCGCTGGTGCGGCTTGTTCATGTTAATGATGCGAGTCAGGTCGATCGGCGTGCCCACGACCACCATGTCCACATCGGACCCGTTGATGGTTTCCTCCAGATCCTTCATCTGCGCGCCCCCGTAGCCCATCGCCGGGAGGATCGGTCCTGTCCTGGGATATTTCTCATACGTGGCTGCGATGGACTTGACGGCGAACGGACGCGGGTCCACGATCTCTCTCGCGCCGAAGCGCCGCGCAGCCACGTAACCGGCGCCATATGCCATCTCACCGTGCGTGAGTGTCGGTCCATCTTCGATGACCAGGACGCGCTTACCGCGGATCGCTTCGGGATCCTCGACAAAGAGGGGGGAGGCGCCTTCGATGATGACCGCCTTCGGATTGAGCTGGCGCAGCGACTCGCGAACCTTGATCACATTCTCTGGGTCAGCCGTATCTACCTTGTTGATCACGAAGACATCCGCGAGGCGCGCGTTCGTCTCACCGGGATAATAAGAAGATTCGTGCCCGGGACGATGCGGGTCCGCGACGACGATTTGCAGGTCAGACTTGTAAAACGGGAAATCGTTGTTGCCACCGTCCCACAGGACGATGTCCACTTCCTGTTCTGCCTGACGCAGGATCTTTTCGTAATCCACGCCCGCGTAGACGATGACGCCGTTATCGAGATGCGGTTCGAACTCTTCGCGTTCCTCGATTGTTGTCTCGTGCTCGTCGAGATCGTCATAATCGGCGAAGCGCTGCACTTCCTGCCGGATTAGATTCCCGTATGGCATCGGATGGCGAATTGCCGCAATTTTGTACCCCATCTCTCTCAGGAGGAGAGAAACGCGCCGCGTCGTCTGGCTTTTCCCGGAGCCCGTCCGCACGGCACAGACCGAGACAACTGGCTTTGTCGATTTGACCTGCGTGTAGCGAGTGCCCATCAAGCGGAAATCCGCGCCTGCTGCGTTGACCATACTTGCCTTATGCATCACATACTGGTGCGGCACGTCGCTGTAAGCGAACACGACCTGTTCCACACGGTGCTTCTTAATCAGTTCAGCCAACTCCTCCTCGGCACGGATGGGGATCCCATTGGGGTAAAGATCGCCAGCCAGCTCAGGCGGATAAACCCGTCCCTCGATATCGGGGATCTGTGTCGCGGTAAAGGCTACGACCTCATACTCTTGGTTGCCGCGAAAGAAGGTGTTAAAGTTATGGAAGTCACGTCCTGCTGCGCCCATGATAAGAGTTTTGATTGGCATAAGATCCTCCTTGAGCTTAATTTTGCTTAAAATGCTAACAACAAAACAGGCTAAACGTTATCTTTACGTTTAGCCTGTTTCTTACATGACCTCCGGTGCTTTGATGTCCAGTAACCGCAACGCGTTGGCAAGAGTCTGTTTTGCGGCAGCAACGAGGCGCAGACGTGCATTCCTGATGTTTTCGTCTGCGCTCTGCAGCACCGGCACGGCGTGATAGAACGAGTGAAAGGCATTGGCAAGGTCATACGCGTACGCCGCCATCACCAAAGGACGATATTCATTGGCAGCTTGCTGCACAGCGTTTGGGAATCGCGAGATTTGTTCGATCAACTCGATCTCATGTCTGGTCAGCTCATACTGGAACCTGGAAAGGAAAGAGTTCCCTTCCAGGTTTCTGCTTTCTACCCCGGCTTTCTTCAAGATGGAGTTCGCCCGCACATGTGCATTCTGAATATATGGTCCGGTACGCCCATCGAAGGACAAGGCTTCGTTGATGTCGAAGACAATATCCTTATTGTTATCCACCGCCAGCATGGAATAGACCAACGCACCCAGGCCGATCTGCTCCGCAATTTTTATGCGCTCTTCTTCCTGGATATTCCCGCTCCGCTCGGATTCCACAGCCAGGGCGCGCTTGATGGCTTCGTCATACACGTCCTTGAACAGAACGAGGCGCCCGCGTCGCGCCGACATGGCTCCTTCGGGCAAGCTCACGAATCCGTAACCCAGGTGATAGCATTTCTCGGCTTGTGGAAAGCCCCATAATTTCAAAATGGCAAATGCCTGTTGCAGATGCAGGGATTGCCGCACATCGACCACATAGATCGATCGGTCCACATGGTATTGCTCAAACTTAATCTTTGCGAGCGCCAGATCCTTGGTAAGGTAAAGCGTTGTTCCGTCTGAGCGCAGCAAAACATTCGTGCGATATTTTTCCTTGGTGAGCCCAAGCTTCTCGTCGATTCGGACGATGACTGCGCCGCCTTGCGGGCGCTCGTCATCGGCGATACCTCTCTGGATGAGTTCGTCAACGATGGCTTTTGATGGTTCGTCTGCCTCGGATTCGAAGAACCAGACGTCCATCTTTACGTCCAGCATGTCCAAAATCGCACGCAGTTCGTCCAGACTCCACTCGCGCGTAACGCGCCATAACTCACGAACATACGGATCGCCGGAGTCCCACTTGCGATACATCTCGCGTCGCTCAGCTTCATAAGCTTCGCGCTGCGCGGTTTGCTCAGGAGTCTCATCTTCCTTTTTTTCGAGCAGTTTATTAGCTTCCACATACAACCTCAACAGCCACTGCCCGCGCTCGTGCACTCCTTCCGGTTCCTGCCCTTTGTAAAACTTATCGTATATCCAGAGCACAGTGATCACGCCAAGTCCCAGATCGCCGGGATAGGAAGCGCGGATCGTGTCAAAGCCTGCAAACTCTGTCAGACGAGCAAGCACTTCCCCCAGGATCGTGTTGCGCGCATGACCGATATGGAAAGAGTGATGCGTGTTCGGCTGGGCATACTCGACCATCACACGCTCGTCCTTCGGCGCGCCCCGCCCAAAGTTCGCGCCCGAGGCAAGCACTTCGTCCACCACTCGGCGGGCGTATTCGGAGGTCGCGAAATACAGATTGAGATACCCTTTCACAGCCTCGATATGGCTGATTCCAGGGACGTTTCCAATCTGCGTCTTGACCTGCTCGGCGATTTCCTGGGCACGCTGCGGCACGGGCAGTTTTGACCCTTTGCCAGTGCGGGCTTCGTTTGCGGCGGTCTGAAAGAAAGATGTTGAGACGCCCCATTCCCCGGTGAAAGGAATGGGCTGCCATTTCAGATCCGCGAGCGGGATATCGCTCGCAGTAGTATAGGTTTTGATCTTGTCTTCGATAAGTTGTTGTTCTTTTTGAAACATAAAGTAGCCTGGTGATTATACTCCCGCCCCTCTTTCCTCAAGCTGAAAGCTGGATTGCTGGAGAGCGGAAGGAATAATAAAAACGGGAGTCTCCTGACTCCCGTCTTCTTCATTAGAAACCTGAAAGTAACTCAATTATTTGGAGGTCTTCTTCGCCTTGGAAGGCTTTGCTGTAGTAGCAGCAGAAGTTCCGTTCTCAAATGAAGTAAGCTTCTTCATCAGGCGCCCCTTGCGACGTGCAGCGTTGTTTTTGTGAATGACGCCCTTCTCCGCAGCTTTGTCCAGAGAGCTGATCGCCTTCAGGATCGCTTCTTTCGTTTCGGGCTCATTCGCGTCGAAGGCTGCACGCGCCTGATTGACGGCAGTACGAGCGGCACCGCGAAGGTTACGATTACGTAAGCGGCGCTTTTCGTTCTGCAGGTTTCGTTTGATTTGCGACTTAATATTAGCCAAGATCTTCCTCCAAACTATAGTCCCGGTGTTCCTCGGGAACCTTTCTTTACGACGGCGATGTATTTTACATGAGGCAACACAATTTGTCCAGCAATTTAAGGTCTCGCGGAAACAACCACGAAGTAACCACCAAGCAGGCTCTCATCAGATGTCACATAGGCGATCCCTATGACGGTGGTATTTGCATTCAGAAGGTCCGCTCTCGACTCCGTATCACTCATCCACCAGTCGAACGCAGACTGTGGGTTTCCGCCGTAAGCAGGGTGCAATGCGTACAGAGTCTCGAGAACCAGAGAAGCCGGGAAGCCCGCCTCTTGGAGTCGCTCTTCGGGCGTGGACCCGTCCAGCCCGATGTGACTGAGATAATTGTTGCAGAGCATATCGACGGCATGGTTTTTGGCGGCGGTTGCCAGCTGGGCGTTCGCAGTCAGCGCGGGCAGGCCGGCATCCGTGCGCTCATCGTTGATGAGGGTCTGCAATTGGGCGACAAAATCTGGGTTCTCGTCGAACGAACATGTCGCAGATGCGGTTCCACCGGAGGCGCTGGTTGCGGCAGCAGTTGCTACAGACGTGGATGCAACTGTGGCTTGTCCAGCCGGGGCGGTAGGGCTGACCGGTGTAGAAGTTGCAGGCAAAGTTGGTGTAGGTGTAACCAGGTTGACCGGGATTTGCAGGACTTGCCCGGCTTGCAGGGCATTTGGATCGGTTAGCTCATTTTCTTCGATGATGTTATCGGGCAGGCTGTTAAATTTGAACGCAATTCCTGCGAGTGTGTCGCCTGGCAAAACTGTATATTCGATCAGTGTCCCACTCCGCAAATTGGGTGGAATAGGGGTCGTTGTTGGCAGAACGCTGCCCGGGAGAGGAATCGTGATGGTTTGCCCGACATAGATCACGCCACCATTTTGTTCCATTGCCTCTTGATTGGCATAGTAAATGAGTAGCGGACCGTCGGGGCCCAAGTTAAAGCGCTGCGAAAGAGCGTCGAGCGAATCGCCTTCTACAATTGTGTAGGGGAATGGCTCAGAGGGCGTGACAGTCACCGTGATTGTGGGTGTTTCCGTAATAGTTGGCGTGAGTGTGGCTGTGGCCGTGTTGGTTACAGTCGCTGTGACGGTGGCGGTCGGCGTATCAGTTGCAAAAAAGCGGCCGAGTGGCTGATTGGGTCTTGTCAGCCAGTAGATTAACAGGATTAATCCAAGCACTACCAGAGCGATGGCTCCGTACATCAGGAGCTGACCCTGCTGCTGGCGCTTCTTGCGGAAGGAATTGATCGTATTCGATGTGTCAGTCGGGGGTCGTTTCAACATTAGGGTGTCCTCTTATGCGGGAGAGGCAAATTGCTTGTGCCCTGCCGCATGGGGGATAATTCTACCTGAAAGAGGTACACAAGTAAACAGGGATGCGAATACACAGAGAAACCACTTCTGCTTGGAGTTGTTTTCCGGTATACCTGCCTGCGTGGTTACGTTTTACCGCGAGCCATTTACCTTCATATGGGTTTTGAGGTATTTCCCCGTATAGGACTCTTTGACCTTGATCACCTGCTCAGGCGTCCCTTCGGCGAGTAATTGGCCTCCCCGGTCACCACCTTCCGGTCCCAGGTCGATCAGCCAGTCCGCAACTTTGATGATGTCGAGGTTGTGCTCGATGATCAGCACCGAGTTCCCTGCATCGACGAGTCTCTGCAATACTTCGATGAGTTTGTGGACGTCTGCGGCATGCAAGCCGACAGACGGCTCGTCCAGAACATAAAGCGTCCGGCCGGTGGCGCGGCGCGAGAGCTCCTTCGACAGTTTGACACGTTGCGCCTCGCCACCCGAGAGCGTGGTGGCAGGCTGACCGATTTTTACGTAGCCGAGACCCACTTCCTGCAGGAGCTTCAGTTTATTGAGCATGGGAGGGTAATTCCTGAATTCTTCCAGGGCTTGGTCCACTGTCATATCCAGTACGTCGGCAATGGAATATTTATCCCGGAAGAGAACCTGGAGGGTTTCCCGGTTGAAGCGCTTGCCGTGACACACGTCGCAGGGCACATACACATCCGGCAGGAACTGCATTTCGATCCGCAGCTCGCCCTGTCCCTGACAGGCTTCACAGCGCCCACCGTGTACGTTGAACGAGAAACGACCGGGTTTGTAGCCACGCACTTTGCTCTCTGGCAGCTCGGCATAGAGCTTGCGGATCTCGTCAAACAAGCCCGTGTACGTACCGGGGTTCGAGCGCGGCGTGCGTCCGATGGGGGACTGGTCAATGTTGATGATCTTGTCGAGGTGCTCGATTCCCTCGATCCGCTTATACTCACCCGGACTGGTGCGCGCGCCCATCAACTTCCCGGCGAGGGCGCTGTAAAGAATGTCGCTCATGAGCGTGGACTTGCCCGACCCCGAAACGCCAGTGATGCAAACCAGCTTGCCCAATGGAATTGTGACGTCGATGTTCTTCAAGTTGTTGGCAGAAGCACCGACGATCTTAATTGACTTACCGTTCCCTTCGCGCCGTTCCTCTGGTATCTGGACCTGCTTGCGGCCCGAGAGATAGGCGCCTGTCAGAGACTTGGGATGTGCTAGGATTTGTTTCGGCGTTCCCTCAGCGATGACGCGCCCGCCATGCTCCCCTGCTGCTGGTCCCAGATCCACGACCCAGTCTGCTTCCCGGATCGTCTCATCGTCATGCTCGACGACCAGAACCGTATTCCCCAGATCGCGCAGACCCTTTAGAGTGTCCAATAATCTGGAATTATCACGCGGATGCAGTCCAATGGACGGCTCATCCAGCACGTAGAGCACGCCAACCAGCCGTGAGCCTACCTGCGTGGCAAGCCGGATGCGTTGCGCCTCCCCGCCCGATAAAGTAACCGCAGAGCGATTCAGAGTCAGATAATCCAGCCCAACGTTGACGAGGAAGGACAACCGTTCGCTGATCTCCTTCAAGACGCGCTCTGCAATTGCTCTCTGCTTCGTGGACAACGGCGAGGTCTTGCCTGAGATTTTCTTGACCCATTCCAGGGTGGTCAGCACGGGCCAAGAGGTCACGGCGATGATGTTGACATCGTCTACTGTCACTGCCAGAGCCGCCGGATTCAAACGCTTGCCGTGGCAGGTGGGGCAGGGACGGTCCGACATGAATTCGCTGATCTTCTCGCGGATGTATTCTGAGTTCGTCTCTTTGTAACGCCGTTCCAGGTTAGTGATCACACCTTCAAAGGCGCGCCAGAACTTAAACTCATGACCGTTCGAGTTCTTATAAGTCATCTGCACTTGTTTTTCACCGGTGCCATACAGGATAATGTTCATCTGATCCGGCGTCAGCTCGCGCACTGGCTTATCGAGGTCAATGCGGTAAGCTTTTGCCGCGGCTTGCAGTCCTTGCCAGTAGTAGCCGCCCTCTTCCTTGGGTCCGCTCCACTCCATGCTGGCGATGGCACCCTCGTTGAGAGTCCGGTCGGAGTCAGGGATGATGCGTTCGGGGTCGATCTCCAGCTTCGAGCCAAGTCCCTGACAATCCGGGCAGGCGCCTTGTGGGGTATTGAAGGAAAATGTACGCGGTTCCACTTCAGAGATGGTGGTGCCGTGTTCGGGGCAGGCGAGGTGTTCCGAATAATTTAGGTCCTCGTTCTTATCCACAAGGTTGATGGTGACATATCCCTCACCAAACTTGAGTGCTGTCTCCACCGAGTCTGTGACGCGGGTGCGCGCGGCTTTTTGCTCCTCTTTGTCGCCCTCACGCGAGATCACGAGGCGGTCCACCACGGCTTCAATGGTGTGTTGTTTGTAACGGTCCAGAGTGATCTCATCATCCAGGCTGTGCACCTGTCCGTCTACACGAGCGCGGGCGAACCCTGCCTTGCGGATCTCCTCGAAAACAGCCTGATAGGTCCCTTTGCGGGCGCGCACGAGTGGTGAGAGAATCAGGATACGCGTTCCCTCCGGAAGCTTCTCGATCTGATCCACGATCTCCTGCGCCGATTGCTTCGCCACCTCTCGTCCGCAGATGGGACAATGCGGGATGCCAGCGCGCGCAAATAAAAGCCTAAGGTAATCATAGATTTCGGTTACTGTGCCCACCGTGGAGCGAGGGTTGTGCGATGTAGACTTCTGGTCAATGGACACGGCAGGGGAGAGACCTTCGATGTGATCTACATCTGGCTTGTCCATCTGCCCAATAAATTGACGAGCATAGGCGGACAACGACTCGACATAACGACGCTGCCCCTCGGCAAAGATCGTATCGAAGGCAAGCGAGGATTTCCCCGACCCCGATAAGCCCGTAATGACGACGAACTTATCGCGGGGAATCTCGACGGTGATATTCTTAAGATTATGCACACGTGCGCCAACCACGCGAATGGAATTGGATGACATATTTAGATTTAACCTTCTCTGCATGTGGAAAGAGCGAATTGATTATAGCACATTTGTTTCATATATCGCTAATTTTGCTCAAGGATGGCGGGTTGCTAACCCGACCTATACTAAAACGCAATCTTTTATTATACCAATCACACCGAATGATCTTGAAACTCTGATTCAATTCATATAAAACATCAGGTATCCCGGCAATCCTTAAATCAAAATGTGACATGTTATACTCCCTGCAACTTCCAAAACCCGTCGGGGTTATGTTTTATAGACCCTGCCGGTAGGGACCCAACGTGCCGGAACTCGAATTCAACGAAGAAGATGTGCTGACGCGTGCGTCAGAGGGCGATCGAGATGCATTTGGTCTGCTCTACGAACGCTACATCGACCGTATCTTCAATTACGTGTACTACCGAACAGGGAACCTCCATGATGCGGAGGATCTCACCGCCCGCGTCTTTCAACGGGCGATGAATCACATTCAAAATTACACGGATCGCGGCGTCCCATTTTCTGCCTGGCTGTATCGGATTGCGCACAACCTGGTTGCCAACTGGCACCGTGACCGCAGCCGGCGGCAGGAAATTCCCATCAACGATGTGCCGGTACTGCCTTCGAAGGGAGATCACCCCGAAAGAAATCTGGTTCGCTCGCAGGAACAGGATGCACTTCTCAAGTTTATCCGGCGCTTGCCGGCAGAACGACAGAACCTGCTCATCCTGAAGTTTGTGGAGAACATGTCGAATGCAGAGATTGGCGGCATCATGGGACGCAGCGAAGGCGCGGTTAAGAGTCTGTATCACCGCACGCTGCTGGCTCTCCGCGATCAGCTAGGCGACCAGAACATCAGTCTGGATAATGAGTAACCAAAATGCCGAGTCATCGTCATGTTTGACGATCAGTGAGTAAACAAGATGTTTAGAACCAGGACCCTACTTTCGGAAGATCAGATGCTTGCGCTCGAGGCGCATCTCGCCGGAACGCTCAGACCGGTGACCCCTCCCCTGGAAGTTGTACAACGACTACGCGAGCGGATCCGTTTTCCTCAGCCGGAGGAGATCGTCTCACGCTTTCGCGACTGGCGAAGGATGTTCGTTGTGCTTGGCAGCGTGATGTCCGGAATGCTGATGATTATCACACTGGCGCGCGCACTGTATTATTTGGTTGGAAGAAAATAAGTCGAGGAAACTGAAACCGAATGGCTCCTAGAAACTAGGGGCTATTCTGCTTTAAGAGGGTCTCGCAAAACGTGCGCGCTTCCGCGATCAGATCGACATTGACCGGCAGCTTAAATTCCTCGGTGACGCGCAACGTCAAATGGTCGGCGATCGATCTCAGACCCTCCGAAAGATCCGAGTCTTCCTTGAGAAAGTTAAGGAGATCGTAGGCGCTCACACTGGGAGGGCGGATTCCCCGACGAGTCAGGTGTTCCCGGATCGCAATGCCAGCGGCGCGCCGGGCGCAGACTCGGGCTTGTCCCTCATTTCCGCGGGCACGTGCCTGTTCTGCTTTGTCGAATTCCAATTTGATCTGTGCCCGCCAATCCATGAAAGCGATTATAACCGTCGGGTTATAATCCCCAAAGGATAGGTGTAGAGCGATACACCGAGGTCGTCCAATCAGGAGAGATTATGAAAACCAGGATATTCGCACAAACGATTGTGCTGTTGATTGCTGGGAGTTTTTTACTAACGTCATGTCTGCTGCCGGGCATGATTCCCTTGAATCCCGAATCCACCGAGCCTGCTGCGACCGCCGAACCGTCAGGATCTGCCCTCCCTGAAGGGATCCTTCCCGCGATGGAAACGGATTCCAATGCGGTCCTTGAATCTTTGCAGGCGAGAGAAGGTGTCTATTTAGCTTCCCTGGCAAAAGAACGGTATAGTGAGGCAGAGGCGAATCAGCCTGGAACCCATACGTATACCGTCAATATCACGGATGACACACCCACCTATTTCAATTACGGCTGGTGCACGACGACGGAAGAAATCCTTCGGCAGAACTTTGAGCACATACGGATAGGTCTCTATATCAACGGCGAGGCACTGAGCAGTAATGTAGTCCATCCCATCACCTATCAGGTTGATGATATGGTTTGTTTGGATTTTGTGGCGTTATTGTCCAACTGGCCGAATGGCGAATATCAATTACGATCCGTTGCCACGTTTGACGAACAGATCAATGATGGGAAAGCTGATTTCGAGGCGGGGGATTACATCTACGAGTATAACGTGACGGTAGACAAATAAAGGAGATGGCGTCACAGACGCCGTTTCCTTTTCAATCTACAAATCTATACTTCAACAGGGTCCACACGGCCTCGAAGGCATCTTTGAGCTTGATCTTTTTGCCCTGGGAATAATCGCGGGGGTTAAATGAAATGGGGACTTCAAAAATACGATACTTGCGTTTGAGCACCTTGGCGGTGAATTCCGGTTCAAAATCAAAGCGTTTGGCGCGGATGGTCATTCCGTCAATGACTTCGCGGCGGAATACTTTATAGCCTGTTTCCATATCGGTGAGGATGGTGTTGTACAAAACGTTGGTCATGAGCGTCAGGAGTCGGTTTGCCACCATGTGCCAGAACATGGTCACGCGGTGCGGCGCACCAAGGAAACGGGAGCCGTAGACCACATCCGCAAGCCCTTCCTCAATAGGGCGGAGGAGCGTGGAATAATCGCGCGGGTCATATTCGAGGTCGGCATCTTGAATGAGCAATACATCCCCTCTGGCAGCCCGGAGACCCGTCACTACTGCCGCGCCTTTTCCCCGGTTACGCTCATGTAGGATCACACGAACGGTTGTTTGTCCCGCCATGTTTTGCAAGGCATCCCGTGTCCCATCTTTCGAACCATCATCGACAACAAGAATTTCCTGTGCAAGTTTTGTGGATTCTACGCGCTTGATAATTTCCTCTATATGTTCGACTTCATTGTAAACCGGTATCACGACGGAGAGGTTCATAGCGCCCAAGATTATATACGATAGTCATCGCAGGTGACAGTCACAAAGTGACAGTCACCTGCGATGTACGGGGCAGCGCAAGAAAGGAAAAGGGAAGAGGCAGTATAATTTGAGGGCACTCAAATCTTTTATCTGCATGGAGCATCCCCTCGGGAGGTGTCATGAACAATCCTCTTGGAAGACCATCCGCCGCCCCGGCGCTATTTTCACCACCGCCGATTAACTCTGTCGAGGATACAGGCTTATCTCATCTCTGGCTGCAAGACCTCGCTCTGAAAATTCTTTATTCACAGGGCTACTTAAGTGGGTTTAAGATCGCTGAACAGATGGCTCTGCCCTTTGCCGGGGTGACAGATGGAATCCTGGAGGCGTTGAAACGCGAAAAAATGCTTGAGGTGAAATCGTCGCAGGGTGGTCTCGGCGAGGGCGCTTATACCTATGGCATCACAGGCGCCGGCGTGACCCGGGCGCGTGAAGCACTGGAACGTAGTCAATACGCCGGGCAGGCTCCTGTTCCTTTTGAGGTCTATAACGAAGCCATCCGCCGACAAAAGACGGGACGCATGACCGTCACCTCACGCATGATGCGCCAACTCCTCTCGCAAATGGTCATTTCTGAATCGACCTTCCAGCGTCTGGGACCGGCACTTAACTCCGGTACATCGATCTTTATGTATGGACCCCCGGGCAACGGCAAGACCAGTGTAGCGCGTGCGTTCGGCAATCTGGTCTTAACGCAGGCAATGTATATTCCGTATGCTTTGTATCTGGATGGACAGGTCATTAAGGTCTACGATCAGGTCAGCCACCGGCTTGCGCCCGAGTCCGACGCCCCTGCAATTGCGCCAGGCACGGGCAACCTGCGCACCAGCCAGCGACGCGACCCACGCTGGGTAAAGATCCGTCGTCCTTTCATCGTGGTCGGTGGAGAGCTGACTTTGGAAGGGCTGGACCTCGTTTACGATGAGGTGCATAAATTTTATGAAGCGCCGTTCCAGGTGAAAGCTAACGGGGGCATTCTTCTGATTGATGACTTTGGTCGCCAGCAAGTGCGCCCGCGCGACCTGCTCAACCGCTGGATCGTTCCGCTCGAAAATCGCGTGGACTTCCTGACCCTTCACAACGGGCGTAAGGTGGAGGTTCCGTTCGACGTGCTGATCGTGTTCTCGACTAACCTGCCCCCAAAAGACCTCGTCGATGAAGCCTTCCTGCGCCGCCTACGCCATAAGATCGAGATCGGTGACCCCAGTTATGAAGAGTATCGTGAGATCTTCAAGCGTGTCGCACAGGACAAAAAGGTCGAGTATAGCGATCAGGGACTGGCATACTTATTGCAGGAATGGTATATCAAGCGGAACCGTAAACTGCGCGCCTCACATCCCCGCGACTTATGTGACCAGATTCTCGATATTTCCACTTACCTTTCCGTCCCTCCCAGTATGTCACGGGATATGCTCGACCGTGCCGCGAGGGCGTATTTCGTTGATATTTAGTCCATTTTCTGCTATACATATCGGATTGCGCATCGCCGACATTTACGCGCGATCTGGTGGTTTGTTATCATGCTCACATCATTCCCTCAACCTGTCATCTTCGCGCATCGCGGCGCATCTGCGCACGCGCCAGAGAACACTCTGGCGGCGTTCGAGCTGGCATTGGCAGAGAATGCAGATGCCATTGAGCTCGACGTTAAATTGTCTGCGGATGGGCATATTGTGGTGATTCATGATCCAACCGTTGACCGTACGACAGGTAGTCACGGACGCGTGAAGGATTTATCGTTTCGAGAGTTGCGATCGCTGGATGCGGGTAGTTTCTTTTCGGAAAAATACCAGGGAGAAAAGATTCCCTCGCTGGAAGAAGTGTTTGAGTCTGTAGGGAAGCGTACATTTATCAACGTGGAGCTGACCAACTACACGACCCCGCGAGACTCTCTGGTTGAGACCGTTTGTTTGCTGGTCAAGAAGTTCGAGCTACAAGACCATGTGTTGTTTTCCTCGTTTTTTGCTTCGAATCTTTCCAAGGCGCGCGCGTATCTGCCGCAGGTGCCCAGAGGTTTGCTAGCGTTTGGGGGATTTCTCGGCGCATGGGCACGCTCCTTTGGCTTTAATTTTGGAAAGTATCAAGCTTTGCATCCCTACGTCGCCGATGTCACTTCCCAGCAAGTCCAGCGTGTGCACCGCTTGAATCGACGCATTCATGTCTGGACGGTCAATGCGGAAGAAGATATGCGCCGTCTGTTCCAGTGGGGCGTAGATGCGATCTTTACCGATGATCCTGCGCTGGCAGTACAAGTGAGGAGCCTATCTAGAGAGAATGTCACGTCTTCTATGGGGGAGGTACCGCGTTGAGACGGTTCTTGCACGGACTGACCCTGCTCCTTATTCTCATATTGACTCTTAAACCCACCCCTGCCGTACAAGCCGTAACCTCCTTCCAAACTTCCGAGGCGCAGGCTGTTCTGGATTCAATGACGCCGGAAGAACGCGTCGGGCAGTTATTTCTTGTTACGTTTAAGGGAACAGATATTCATGACCAGACTGGGATTTACGATCTGATTGCTAACCACCATGTGGGCGGTGTGGTGTTGCAGGCAGCCAACGATAATTTTCTGCCGCAGCCTGATACCCTCTCGAGCGCGCATCAACTAACGGCTGCTCTGCAGCGGGTGGAGGCAGGAGCTGCCAGGACATCAGAAAACAATCCCGAGCCAAATGACAATACTTATGTGCCCTTATTTATTGGAATTTCACAGGAAGGTGATGGCGCGCCGCATGATCAGATCCTAAATGGCCTTACGCCACTGCCGAACCTCATGGCGATCGGCGCCACCTGGCGAACAGATCTGGCGCAACAGGTGGGGGAGGTGATGGGAAGAGAATTAAGCGCCCTGGGATTCAATCTTTATCTGGGACCTTCGCTTGACGTGGTGGAAGAACCAAACCCCTCAGCGCGGATCGACCTAGGTCCACGCGTGTTTGGCGGCGATCCGTTCTGGGTGGGAGAAATGGGGAAAGCCTACATCGCCGGCCTGCACAGTGGAAGCGATAACCGTATGATGGTGATCGCTAAACATTTTCCGGGGCGCGGCGCCTCAGACCGTTCCCCTGAGGAGGAAGTTGCAACCGTTCGCAAACCGCTTGAGCAGTTACAACAGGTAGAGCTGATACCGTTTGTGGCGGTTACAAACGCCACACAGCCAGGCGAGCTGGTGGATGGCTTGCTCGTGTCACACATTCGCTACCAGGGGTTTCAGGGAAATATTCGCGCTACCACGCGCCCGGTCAGCTTGGATGTGGCTGCGTTGACGGCGATCCTGGATCTACAGGAATTTACGACATGGCGCAGGAACGGAGGACTTGTCGTGAGCGATGCGCTTGGAAGCCAGGCGGTGCGTGATTTTTATTCGCAGAGTGGTGAAAATTTCCTGCCGCGTTCGGTGGCACGCGACGCGTTCCAAGCAGGGAATGATCTGCTTTACTTAGGTAACATCACATCAGACGAACCTCAGTCCGACACCTATACTTCCACAGTGGAGATCCTTGATTTTTTTGCCCAGCAATATGAAGAAGACCGCTCTTTTGCACAGTTGGTCGATGCGGCTGTACTTCGGATCCTGACGCAAAAACTCCGCATGTATGGAGATTTTACGCTTGCAAACGTGCTCGCACCGGAAAGCGGTTTAGAGAACATTGGGACTTCGCAGGAGGTCGTGTCGGAAGTGGCGCGAAATGCTGCCACGCTGATTAACCCGAGCCGGGAGGAATTGACAACGCTCCTCCCTGCACCTCCAGGGCAGTCTGACCGAATTGTCTTTCTCACAGATACTTCTGAATTCAAACAATGTACCACCTGCCTTTGGGAACCCGGACTTGCTGTAGATGCCTTGCAAAGGAAGATTTTGCAGTTGTATGGACAGACCGGTAGTGGTCAGGTGTTTACAAGCCGGTTGAACTCCTTCTCCCTCGAAGAATTGGAATCCATGCTCAATGGGGAAAGCCAGACGGATATTGAGTCGATGCTGGCAGGCGCCAACTGGATCGTGATCTCCTTGACGCAGGTTGGTGACAGGCAGGTCCCTTTGCTCCAGCGCTTCTTTTCGGAACGACCCAACCTGATCCGAAACCGAAACGTAATCCTGTTCTCCTTCACGGCTCCCTACTATTTAGATCCTACAGATATCACCAAGCTGACAGCATATTATGCCTTGTATAGCAAGCAACCGGCATTCGTGGAAGTCGCTGCGCGTTTGCTCTTCGAGCGCCAGCAAATCACCTTGCGGGGCGCTTCACCGGTTTCGATCCCTGCCGTGGGCTATGATCTGATTGAAGCCACCTCTCCAGACAAGAATCAAGTCATCCCGCTTGCATTGGATCAAGCCGTTGAAGAAGTCACGCCGACTGCGGAAAGCGGAACAGTCCTCCCTGAGACGCCCCGTGCCTCTCCGACTGTCACCCCGATTCCGCTTTATCGTATTGGCGATACGATTGCCGTGCGCGCAGGTCCAATCGCCGATCACAATCAAAACGTCGTTCCCGATGGAACCCCAGTTCGTTTTATCATGTCAACGACGGATGAAAACGGGGAAATTCAAGAACTGATGGATGCCACTACAGTAAACGGTGTGGCACGCGCGTCCTTTGCGATTACCCGACCCGGTCAAGTAGAAATACGCGTCATCAGTGAGCCAGCCTTTATCTCGACGTTTATCCAGTTCAAGGCCTCAAATGAGGGCGCAGTGGTAACGTTTATTGCTCCGTCTCCTCAGGTCACGCCAACCATCCAAGCGACTCCCACCGTGACGCCTACGCCTGTGCCAACAAGTCAACTCATTACTCTTGAGGGTCGCCCGCTGGTAGGGATGTGGTTAATCGTGATGATTGCCGTGTTGGGCGGAGCACTCCTGATGTTCTGGGCAGTTAGCCGAATTGTGTCTCCGCGCTGGGGTGTACGATGGGCACTGCTTGTGTTCCTCGGAGGGCTGGCAGCCTATAACTATCTCGCCCTCAACCTTCCCGGTGCCGCAAATTGGATCGCTACCTCCTCCGGTGCGTTCGGCGTGCTCTTGTTAACATTTGCAGGAGAGGTGATAGGATCGTTGGGGGCATGGATCTGGATGCAACTTATCAGCGGACCAGAGTCGCGAGAAGGCTGACCAGAAACAAGACTGCCGCGCTCCATGCTAGAGTCGCCTCGGGAGTGTTTGCAAAGTAATCCCAAATCGGTTGCGGGCGTGCGCGCCGTACAGAAATAGGGAGCGTTGGCGCTTCTGTATAGCCTAAGAGGGCTTTACGAAACTCATCAATCGTTTCCGGTCGTTCATCCGGATGCAGAGACATCGCCCAGAGGATCGCTCGCTCGGTGCGCGGCGAAACAGCAGAGTTGAACTGTCGTAAGGGCATCAGGCTTTCGGGATCCAGAAAACGCTTGCGTGCATCCGCCGGCGGTTCATTTGTAAGCAAATGATAAAGTGTGGCACCAAACGAATAGATATCCGAACGAATATCCGTATGGACATCGCTGCCACCATATTGTTCCAGCGGCGTATAAAGAGCGGTGCCCTGTCCTTGAATGATGGTGATCGTCACTTCTTCCGGGGCAAGAATCTTCACCAAACCAAAGTCCACCAGCTTGATCAGACCCTGTGGCATGAGTTTGAGATTGCTTGGCTTGATGTCACGATGAACGATGGATGGTTCCTGGCTGTGCAGGAATGCCAGCGCGCTGGCAACCTGGTCTGCCCAGGTAAGAACATCAGCTTCCTTCAGAAACGATTTTTTACGCCGCGCTTCCAAAAGCAGGGTGCGCAGGTCATCACCCGGGACATAATCCATGACCAGATAGTCACGCGGTCCATTAGAGAAGTAGTCTGAGACTTTGGGGAGATTGGGATGATCGAGACGCGCAAGCACAGTCGCTTCACGCAGGAACTGGTCACGAGCCTCAGCTCGTATATTTTCCGGGAGGGCGCGGTCGTATTCGACTTCTTTCAACGCGCATTGGCGGCCTTTGAGCCGGGTATCATCTGCGAGATAGATCGAGCCCATCCCGCCTTGCCCGATTCGCTCACGGATCTTATAGCGACCGCGCAAGACCTCCCCGTTCTTGAGAGGTGGGAGCAATGCTTCTCCTTAGCTTTCTTGATGGTTAGCAATGTCTCTGACAGATCTATGTCGGCGTAAGTTCTGCACAGAAACGTGTCTTTATGCTATGGTATTATAATACTGCTCACCAGTTTACCCCTCAATTGGGACGCTGAGAAAATCCCTGAACGTCACGCTCATTGCGTAAGCGCTTAGATGTCAATTCCTTGAGATGTTCATGAACAAATCGTCGGAAGAATATCCTTTATTGGTCGCTCAGGAAGGACCATTGAAAGGTCAGCGCTGGCCGTTAAGCCAGACGATTGTCCTGGGGCGTGAAGCTTCCTGCGATGTCGTGGTGGCAGACCGGCAGATCTCACGGTTTCATGCTCGCATCACGCCCACCACAGAGGGAGTGATCCTGGAAGATCTTGGAAGTAAGAATGGCACACATCTGAACGGGATTCCACTCACGGCTCCGGTTGTGCTTCAGGATGGGGATCTAGTCTCTGTGGCAATGGCACAGCAGTTCCTCTTCCTCACCTCCGATGCAACCATGCCTTTATTGGAAGGCACTGCCCACGTGGGGCGTTTGATGATGGATCAAAAATCACGGCGCGTGTGGGTGAACCAGCAGCAGCTTGTCCCGCCTCTTTCGGCGCAACAGTTCAAGTTGCTCTGGTTATTGTATGAGAGTAATGGTCAGGTTGTGAGCCGGCCTGATTTGGTTTCCACCGTTTGGGGAGATGACCAGGCTGCTGGCGTCTCAGATCAAGCCCTAGATGCGCTGATCCGCCGTTTACGTGACCGGATCGCTGCCCTGGACCCGACACACCAGTATATCGATACCGTGCGCGGACACGGCATCCGACTTGACAATCCGACGGCCTAGTCTGTTTCGCTTGATTCACCCTGCCCTCTCGCTTACGCGCGGGGGTTTTGTTTTAAGCCCGCAAACCAACCCTTGCTTGTAAGATGTCATAAAATAGAGTACATTAAGCTAGCACGTTCGTTCTAACTATGGAATCCCGCAAAAGTTCACCCTAAAAGAGAGAATGCAAATGACGGACTCAAAATTTTATCTCGGACGCGCTTACGACCCCAACCGCCAGAAAGTTACAGAGCAAGAGATTTATTATGACCCGGCCGACCTGACCACGCACGCAGTAGTCACCGGCATGACAGGTTCCGGGAAGACGGGCTTGTGCGTGGTATTGCTGGAAGAAGCTGCACTGCAGGGCATTCCCGCCATTATCATCGATCCGAAGGGGGATCTTACGAATTTATTATTGCACTTCCCCGATTTAGCACCACAGGATTTCCAGCCATGGATCGATTCAGACCTGGCGCGGCGCGCGGGCAAGAGTGTGGAGCAGGTGGCAGCGGACGCGTCGGAAGCATGGCGCGAGGGATTACAGGAATGGAACGTGTCGCAGGACCGTATCCTGGCGTTGAAGAACGCGGCGCAGTTTACAATCTTTACGCCAGGCTCCGACTCTGGAGCTTCCGTGAGTGTGCTGGCGTCGCTTGCCGCGCCGGAAATCCCATGGAATGAAAACCGCGAAGTGCTCCGCGAAAAAATCACCAGTACGGTCACAGCGCTGCTGGGATTGGTGGGGTACACCGATGTAGATCCCCTGCGTTCGCGCGAGCACATTCTGCTTTCGAATATCTTTGAAACCGAATGGAGTCAGGGCAGGGACGTGGAACTGGCAGAGCTGGTCCTGCAAACGCAGACGCCGCCGTTCGACAAGCTCGGCGCGTTCCCGGTCGAAACCTTCTTCCCTGCCAAAGACCGCATGGAGCTGGCAATGCTCCTGAATAACATCCTTGCCGCGCCGACCTTCGAAAGCTGGCGGGAGGGAGAGCCTCTGAGTATTGCCTCCATGTTGTACACGGCGAATGGCCGCCCGCGACATAATATTTTCTATCTGGCGCATTTATCGGATGCAGAGCGCATGTTTTTTGTCACCCTTCTTCTCTCGGCGGTCGAGACCTGGATGCGCACTCAAAGCGGAGCCACTTCCTTACGGGCGATGCTGTATATGGATGAAATTGCCGGTTATCTTCCGCCGCTTCGCAATCCTCCCTCCAAGGCGCCACTGCTTCGAATGCTCAAGAACGCTCGTGCGTTCGGACTGGGCTTGTTGCTTGCCACACAAAATCCGGTAGACCTGGATTACAAGGCGCTCTCCAATGCCGGGACGTGGTTTATCGGCAAACTGCAGACCGAGCAGGACAAAGCCAGGCTGCTGGACGGGTTGGAGGGCGCCTCGAGTGGGGTCGCGCGCACAGATTTCGATAAGTTAATCTCTACATTGGGCAAGCGTGTCTTTCTGTTGCACAACATCCATGCCAATCAGCCGCAGCTGTTCCAGACACGCACGACGATGAACTTCCTGGCAGGACCCATCACCCGCAATCGGATACGAGAACTGAACCTGCTTGCAAACCCGGGTGGGTCTTTACCTCCGCAACTCGTGATGCCTCCTGTCACGCCTGCCATGGAGGATACCTCCACGCCAATCATGATGCGGGCAGTACGTCCCGTGCAATCGCCTCAGGTGCCTGAACAGCCAACAACCTCGATTCAATCGTCGAGCACCAAGCCTCCGGTCCCGGCATTCATAGGCGAGTACTTTCTTCCGCAGAATTACAGCCTGCCCGAAGCCTTCTCTGCCGCGCAGCAAAACATGCCTGCCGAAGTGATGATTGAGAGCGTGATTTACTATCCCACCTTGCTGGCGTCTGCCGATGTACGGGTCCTGGACCGTAAGCACGGCGTGGATACTGATCTCACGCGCGCCGTACTGGTGAGATCGCCGGAGAAGCGCGGCTCGATACGCTGGGAAGAACACCCGCTCAACTCGGAGATCGTGAACCACCTCGAAAACGCGCCTGCCTCATCCACGCGCTTCAGTTCCATCGACGCGCCGTTGAACGACGTCAAGCTGATGAACGCTTTGCAAAAGGACTTCACCGATTGGGTGTACCGGACTTCCACAGTCAAAGCGCGCGCCAATCAGACACTGAAGGTCTTTGCCGGACCAGACGTCAGCCCGGCGGAGTTTATGAAAGCCTGCGCCGATGCTGCCCGCGAGGCGCGCGATGCGGAGATCGAAAAGAAGACCGCGCAGATTGATAGACAGTTGAGAACCCTCGAGGATAAGCTTGCGCGCGAGGAGCGGGAACTCGCCAAAGATGAGGATGAACTGTCCAACCGCAAGATGGAAGAAGCGGGGACTCATATTGAAAACATCACGGGTCTCTTTGGCGGCAGGCGAAAGGCATCGCGGTTGTCGTCTTCTCTCACAAAGCGCCGTATGACCCAACAGGCAAGAGCGGATGTAGAGGAATCCAAGGAAACGATCAAGGAGCTTAACCAGCAGATCGAGGACGCGCAAAAGCGTCGTGAAGAAGTCATCGCTGAGATCAACGATCGCTGGGGCGGTGTTGTCAATGAAATCACCGAGGTGACCATCACGCCCAAGAAGACGGATATCCTCGTCAATATCTTTGGTGTTGCCTGGATGCCGCATTACGTGGTCAAGTCTGGCGCGGAGACGTTCGAGCTTCCTGCGTTTGGCGCCGAGTAAACCCGGTATCATTGCGAGGAGCGTTCGTTGCTACAAGGCAATCTTCTCCCCATGAAACAAGAGATAGTTGCGCCAGCACGATTTGCTAAGCAAATCGCGTGCAGGTGTTGCTTGGGTTGAAACGCGGGGCGCTTCGTCCTCGCAATGACATAAAGAAGCAGGAACAAATAACCTTTTTTATCCGTTCTAAGAAGTGTTCCCGGTGCTAGCCCGGAGCATAGACGCGGCTGTAACCTACCTATGTTTTCTTTTAATCTCACGCTCATCTCCATATAACGTTTATGAATCTTGAGAAGGTATAATCTTCGATCATGGCTACTGTTTCTTACCCCTATAAGCGAGTTCCTGTTCTTCCACAAGTCGTTGCTGCCTTTATCAGCGGGACGACCCTTTTTCTTGGGATCGTTATCCTCTGGACCTTGGGGTACCAGCTTTTTTATGCAGGGCGCATCTTCCCGGGTGTTTCCGTCGCAGGCGTAGACCTTTCAGGTCTAAGTCCCTCGGATGCTGCCGTCAAGCTGAATCAGGCGTTATCGTTCTCGACGGCGGGGAAGATCTTATTCCGGGATGGCGAAAAAGCATGGGTCGCCACGCCCGCTGAGTTAGGGATGGTGTTCGACCCTTCTGCCAGCGCGCAGACCGCCTACAAGCTGGGAAGAAGCGGGGGTCTCTTTGGTGCGCTTTCGGGACAAATGCACGCGGGTGGCGCAGGTGTCAGTGTACCGCCTGTGATCGTCTTCGATCAGCGTGTTGCTTACCAATATTTAAGCCAGATTTCCACACAGGTAAACCAGCCTTTGAAGGAAGCCTCCCTCAAGCTGGATGGCACTAACGTAATTACAGAGCCCGGACAGTTGGGACGTGAATTGAAAATCGACGCGACACTGGTGTATCTGGCTGCACAAATGCAGACCTTCAGCGATGGAGAAGTGCCGCTGGTCGTGCAGGAATTACAGCCGCAAGTCCTGGATGTGAGCGCGCAGGCAGATACTGCCCGCCAGATTCTGAGCCAGCCGCTAACGCTGACAGTCCCAAATGCTAACGGGAGTGATTCCGGTCCCTTTGTGTACAACCCCGAAGTGCTTTCGACTCTGATCATCCCGCAGCGCGTGCAAGACGGGGATGAGCAAAGCGTACAGGTTATTCTCAATCCACGAGGTGTGCGTGATCTGCTGGTGCCGGTCAAGACACAGATGGACCGGTTGCCTTCCGATGCAAAGTTTATTTTTAATGACCAGACTCTACAATTGGATGTGATGCAGGAATCCAGCGTGGGACGCGAATTGGATATCGATGCCAGCATCAAGGCGATCAACGAAGCCGTCGCGCGCGGCGAGCATACGGTTGCGCTAGTGGTTAATGAAACGCAGCCAAGAGTTTCCGCGACGACTACCGGACAGGAGCTGGGAATCACCCAGCTAATCTGGTCAGAGACTTCCTATTTTTATGGCTCTTCCGCCGAGCGCATTCAGAACATCGAAGCGGCTGCACGGCAGTACCACGGTCTTCTGATTGCACCCGGTGAGACGTTCTCCATGGGAGAACATCTGGGAGACGTCAGCCTCGACAACGGTTTTGCCGAAGCCCTTATCATCTATGGCGGACGGACGATCAAAGGTGTGGGTGGCGGTGTCTGCCAGGTCAGTACGACGCTCTTCCGGGCAGCCTTCAATGCAGGCTTCCCCATTGTGGAACGAACTCCTCATGCTTATCGAGTATCGTATTATGAACAAAATGCGGGTGGAGGCATCGACCCGCGATTAGCGGGCTTGGACGCAACGGTTTACTTCCCACTCGTCGATTTTAAGTTTACGAATGACTCGCCCTACTGGATTCTGATGGAAACTTACATGGGCAGCAGCTCTCTCACCTGGAAGTTTTACTCTACCTCTGACGGGCGTACCGTGACATATGATACGACCGGTCCAACGAACGTTGTGTCTGCGCCTGAGCCTCTGTTTGAGGAAAACCCGGAATTGGGTAAGAACGAGATGAAGCAGGTAGACTGGGCGGCAAACGGCGCCGATGTCGGCGTGACGCGTACAGTGTGGAAGGATGGCGCCGTCTATTTCCAGGATACAGTCAATACCCACTATGAACCCTGGCAGGCGATCTGCCAGTATGGACCCGACTCCAAGAATCCTGAAAAACTGGCAGATGAGAAAAACCTGTGCCGTGGTTCTTCGGGATAGAATGGATGTCCAGTAGTCCCACAGGAATGCTTCGCAATGGAACTGCTGGCGAAACAACCTGTAACACACATGGTAAAATTTTTTGCTAATACATTTTCAGGAATGGAGCGTTCATGATTAGCCAGACCCTGATCGAAATCCTGCGCTGCCCAAATTGTGTACGAACCACCGGCGGCGAGCTTAAGCTGCACAAAGATGCATGGTTCATCTGCAAGGATTGCGGACGAAAGTACCCCATCGTGGACGATATCCCCGTCATGCTGATTGAAGAGGGCGACAAGTGGACGAGTGTGGCGGAAGCGGAACTGCCAGTGCCTCCGCCGGCGAAGTAGCGTGTCTTCCTTACAAGATTTATTAAGTGATCTCATAAGCGGGAATGAAACTCGCGCAGAACGGGCGGTAACGGGGCTGGTCGAGTTAGGTGACGAGGCGTTCCCTGCCTTGCGCAATTTAACCCAGTCCTCTGATGGAGATCACCGTTGGTGGGCGCTGCGCATCCTGGCGCAATCCCCTCAGGCGCGCGGCAAATGGCTGGTCCCATTTCTGAATGATCCCGTCAGGGAAGTTCGTCAGTGCGCAGCGCTAGGGTTGGCGATCAAGCCGGAAGACAGCGCGGTCCAGCCATTGGTCGAAGCCTTGCGCGATGAAGACAGCATGGTCAGTAATTTGGCTGTTAACGCTCTGGTCAAAATTGGAAACAAGGCAGTCCCTGCTCTTATCGATGTAGTCAAGAGTGCTCCGCAGTCTGCGCGTATCCATGCCTTGCGCGCGTTGGCTGAGATCCGCGATCATCGTGCCATCCCGATTATGATGAAGGTGATGGAAGAAGATTCTGTCCTGCTCCAGCATTGGGCAAAAGAAGGCTTAGACCGGCTCGGACTGGATATGGTATATATGAAACCTGTATGAATAGAATGAAGTTTCTTAAAGATATTAAATTCCGACGTCCCTCCACGACCCAGATGATCCTCGCCGTGGCGGGCATTCTTCTCACAATAGGTGGTTATTTCTTTGCGCGTGGCTTAGTGACGTGCTGGACGATCACGCCCCTGGCAGGAAGACCGCCAGAAAGTTGCGGAACGGTGACGGAGTCCTTAAACGGTCCCAATCTGACGAACTCCGAAGGCACACCTGTTCCTGATATAGAAGAATTGCCTCCACCGATCACAATCCCTGATAGTAATCTGCCTCCTGCGTGGGATGGAGCCAGCCGTATCAATATTTTGATTATCGGTCTCGATTATCGAGACTGGGTGGCTGGGGAGGGCGCGCCCCGTTCTGATACGATGATTGTGTTGACGGTGGACCCATTAGCAAAGACGGCCGGGATCCTTTCTATTCCTCGCGACCTGTGGGTGAATATTCCGGGCTTTGGCTACAGCCGTATCAATACGGCGTACTCGTCCGGTGAAGGCGCGAAATTGCCTGGCGGCGGACCCGAGCTTGCACGCAAGACTGTGGAACAGCTCTTGGGTGTGCCCATTCAATATTATGCCCAGGTTGATTTTTACACCTTTGTGGAATTCATTGACCTGATCGGCGGGATCGAGATCTATAACGATGAGGAGTTGCGGTTAGACCCTGTCGGCGAAGGCAAGGATAAGATCAAGCTGACTTGCTGTGGCATGCGGAAGTTGAATGGAGAGAGAGCTTTGGCGTATGCGCGCTTCCGCAAGGACAAGGAGGGTGATATCGCCCGCGCCAATCGCCAGCAAAAGGTCATCCTCGGGATTCGCAATAAGGTACTAAGCCCTGAGAACTTTCCTCATCTCATTGGGCAAGCTCAACAGTTCTATGAGAAATTTTCTGCCGGTATCCGGACAAACATGCCCTTTGATACAGCCATCCGCCTAGGAGTCCTGGCAAAGGATATCCCGGTGGAGAGTATCAAAAATGGTGTGATTGATTACAGTATGGTTGCCCTCGCAGAGACCACCCTGGGTGGAGAAAAAGCCAGTGTGATGAAGCCTCTGCCGGACAAGATCCGTGAGCTACGCGACCAAGTCTTCACCTCTGGCGGGGCAGTCAGCCCGTTTGCTGCGCAAAATGATCTGACGGCAATGATGCGGGAAGATGGGGCGCGGGTGCGTGTGCTGAATGGCTCCGTGGCAGGTGGACTTGAAAATGTCACCGGGAATTTCCTGATTGCGCAGGGTGTACAGGTCACCGAAGCCGGACCCGCCGATGGCGGATATAACAGTACTGTCATCGTTTTGTACTCGCCAAAGCTATACACATTGAAGTATTTCCAATCTTTGTTTGCCGTAACGGATAGCGCGCGGATTTGGATCAGCCCGAACCCGGCTTCCACGGTGGATATAGAAGTTCGATTGGGAAACGATTGGGCGAATAACAATCCAATGCAGTAAGTCTGGTTGCCCTGACAGGAAGCTTTTCGGCCAACCTGGCCTGCCTCAAAGAATCAGGCAGCCGCAGACGATGATCTGTGGCTGTTTTTGTTAGCGCGCCCTGCACCCTCAACACGAAATAATTTACGGCTGTTGAAATGTCAGCTTAATCCCTCCCGGGAATGTCGAACCGTCCGGTGTTTGACAGGTGGGGGCAGTGATACCGAGGGCGACATCACTGCCACGCGCCAGTTGTACAGTATAGATCGTGTCTGGTGTCATCTGGTAATCGGCGTATCCGTTGCCGAGCTCCGGTTTCAGACCGGTGAAAAATTGTTCCTTGCCGCCCTCCCAGGCAATTACGATCTCCACTCCGGCGACTTGCCTGCGGCTGCGATTCAATACCACCACCTGCAAGAGTCCATCCGGCAGGTTGGAGTCGCAGATGGTTTCCTCGCTGGTCAGTGTAAAGGGTCTGCCCGGTTCTGGAGTAGGTGTTTGTGTTGGGCGAGGAGCGGATTGGACAAGAGTGGATTCTATGTCAACAACCGTGGTTTGTGCATCAATCAGTTCCGGGGTCTCGGAAAGCAAAATTGGAAGGTCTGTCAGCGACGAGGGAGAAGTCGGCGTAAATGTGTTTCCGGCATCTATGAGGATGTTTAACGTAGGAGTCTGAAGCGGTGCGCCACCCATCCCGGACTCCAACGCCGACGCGAGAGCTGCGACATGTTCGGCGCGTTCGAAGATCTGTGGGCTGATGAGCATACGCTGCGCCTGCGCGTTCAACGCCTCGATGGGGTCCGCATCTCCCAGGACGGAAAGGCGTGCCTGGGCGCGCGGCAGGTTTCCGGTGGCTGCATAAGCGGCGGCAATGAGAGAACGATACTGATCCTTAAAGTCCGTGCGCAATTCATTGGGTTGTGCGTTCGTCATGGGATGAGGAGAAAGCACCCAGGCATATCCTAGACCCAGTCCTGCACCAAGGAGGAGTGCAATCAAGACACTCCATAAGACACGTTTCATGGAATACCGCTCCAGGCTTGAAGAGCTGTGACCAGCTCCTGCATGAGGGCGATCTCTGCGTCCGAAAAGCTATTCACGCGTGCATATGCCAGTCCCTCTGCAGCAATAGCAGAAGGAGACTTGGTGCCGAAAATTGCCAGCCGGCGCGCTGCCAGTCCCGGGTCTCGTTCCGCCTGGTAGGCTTCGGCGGTCATGAGCACATAGTCAGCTTTATAGTCTGCACGGAGGGTGTCAGGGGTGGTGTTGAAGGAATCGACGGGGTCTACATACCAGCCATAGGCAATCCCGATGCCAATGCCCGCAAGCAGGGCAAGAACGACGAAGGTCCAAAAGGCGCGCGGGGAGTTCATAGAAAGATGCCCGGGCAGGTGACCGGCGGCACCCAGAGACACTTCCGTACCGTTGCTGTCTCTCGACCCTGGCGGGGTTGGGAAGGCTCTGCCGCGCCGGGCCTGCCCGGACAGAAGAAGGATAACGCAACAATCAGGGGATGTCAAATCATAGGCCATCATCACGAGATAGGACTTCCGGTTGGTAAAGCATTCGCTGGGTTAGTGAATCGCTAGGGACATCCCTACGCGACCAACAAAGTATTGCGCATGATTTTCTTAAGTTGTAAAATGATACGAGCATTAAAAATTCAGGTCGAGGATGAAGGCTTATGAAAATTCGTACTGGCAGCCTGATACGAGGGGGAATCGCAGCGGGGCTTCTTCTCGCCCTTATTGCTCGACCGCAATCTTCTGTTTACGCCACTCTTGCCATGACCGTCACACCGATCACATGGAATATTGTCGGCCTGGATAGTAACAACGTCAGTGTGGGTCCGAACCATTTCCCTGTCGGCGCGCGGGTCTGTAACACAAGCACGGCGGGTGAAACGCTCACCGGTCTAACTGCCTCACTCGTGTGGGATTCCGCCAATGCTTTCATCAACATTCGTCCGGGGACAAACACGAATTTATCTGTATCCAGCCTTGCCTCAGGTGCCTGCACAGATTTTTATTTTGAAATCGAAGTCGCGCGCACAGCTGCCGCGTATGATACGACCCGGCGCTATCACATTACTATCGATTCCAACGAGACTACGCCCATCAGCACACCTACGCCGGGTGAGTTATATGTGGAGCATTTGATCTCCCAGAACCGCAATACGGTTTCTGATGTACAGTATGGCACGTCCGTTGCAAGCTTAACCTCGGTGGGGAATGGCAGCACAATGAGCCTGCTAGTTGGGCAAACGTACTTTATCCGCCTCGTTGGAGCGACGGCTACGCAGGGATATGAACAGATCGAATCCTTTATCAATATTCCGAATACGATCTTCCAGATTCTCTCTGTAAATACCACTTATTCCGCGGAATCCTCTCCTACTCTTTCACCGCCCTACGATAAATTGTATGGCGACGCCTGTGTCTGGGAAAATGACCCGAACAGTCCCAATTACCGTGCATGTAACGGAGTCGGAAAGGCAGGGGGAAATGTCACTGTGACTTATCAAGTGCGCATCCTGCAAGCGCCTTCTGCGCCGCTGGTCAACCCGCAGCCGCTCAGTACTTTGATCTATGATTTTTCCGGCAGCAGCTTTCACTATAATGCTGACTATGGAGTTTCGACACGCTTCGCGTATGTCCTCGATCCCTCAGTTGTAACCCTTACGAAGAATTTTAACCCCGACCCCACAAATGTCAGCGGTGTTTCTACATTGACCTTCACCATCACCAACCCAACGCCAACCACGCTCACGGGGCTGAACTTTACGGATACGCTTCCGACGACCCCGGGTACGATGGTGGTTGCCAATCCTGCAAACGCCTCCCCGTCCGGCTGTGGCACGCCGACCTTTACGCCCGCCGCAGGTGCTGCCTCGCTGTCGTTCTCAAACGGAACGGTCGCGGCAAATGGTACTTGTACTATCAGCGTGAATGTGACTGTTCCAGTCACGGGAACGTATAGCAATACCTCTACAAATCTGTTCATCGGCACGCTCGATACGGGAAACCATGCCAGCGATACGCTCACTGTCAACGCTGCTCCGCCTGCACCCAGCGCTATCTGCGGATTCCCGCTGGCAACCTGGACGTTCCCAACCGGCTTCACTGTCACAGCCCCGGCGCCAACGACTTCAACGGTCACCACTTCGGCTTCGGCGGGGGCAGGCATTACCCCCTATGCCAGCGCCGTAGACCATACAACGGGCGGGAGCACAAACTCCTGGGGAACCAATGGCGATATCACACCAGATGCATCCATTAATACTGGCAATAACGAATATTTTCAATTTGCGATTAATACAACCGGCTATTCGGCTGTATATCTAGATTTCTGGGCACAGCGCCGATCGGGACAGGGACCTCAAGGAATAGCTGTCTATTATGGGACGTCTGCCACGCCGCCCGGCACACCTGTATATAATGACGCGACACTCCTTGCTACGCAAAATACCTGGTTCCATGTGGGAGACGGCACTACCAGCCTTGCATTTACAAGCGGTCTGAATCCATCCGGGCTGACCTATTTCCGAATCTACGGGTTTAACTCCGGCAATTCAAATCCCGGGTCTGATCTGCTGCTGGATGATGTCAACTTCACTGGGTGTAGAACTCCAAATCCTCCAACGATCACCAAAGCCTTTTCGCCGAATCCAATCGCGGTCAACGGCACATCCACCCTGACGTTTACGCTTATGAATTCGAATCCTGTTGCATTAACTGGTGTAACCTTCACCGACAACCTCCCCTCCGGACTTCAAGTTGCTGCCACGCCATCTGCAACGACGACTTGTGGAGGCACACCCACCTGGGTTCCCGCGGTCGGCACGACCACCCTTACGTTTGGGTCGCCTACCGGTGGTACCATCCCCGCGAATGGGTCGTGTACCGTCAGAGTCAGCATTACAGGGACTGCTGCAGGGTCTTATCAAAACGTAAGCGGCTTTATTGCCTCCACCAATGGCGGCACGAACACAGGTTCCACGGGAAGTGCCGCTGCGTCACTCACTGTCCTGCAGCCACCGAGCATGACGAAGCTGTTTGCCCCGAATCCTATCCTTGCCAGTGGGACCTCCACACTAACTTTTACTCTCACAAATCCAAACCAGAATAACGCACTCACAGGTGTTGCCTTTTCTGATACGTACCCAGGCACAGTGGTCAATACTACGCCAGTCGGCACAATCAACACTTGCGGCGGCACATTGACTGCGACCGCCGGGGTCAACAGCATCAGCTTGAGCGGCGCGTCTATTGGGGCTGGCTCTTCCTGTAGAGTCACAACGACTGTCACTGCCCCGAGCACAGGAAGCTTTGCCAACACCAGCGGCGCGGTTTCCTCCACAAATGGTGGAACGGGTAACACCGCCTCGGACACGCTGACGGTCAACGCCGCCTCGCCTGCAATCCGTGTATTGAAACAGGTTTCCACCAGCGCGACAGGTCCCTGGACGAGTTTTGTGGCTGTGGCGGCTGCAAGCAATGTCTTTTATCAGTTCACCGTGGAAAATGCGGGAGATGTCGCACTCACTTCCATCAGCGTAAGCGATCCCCAGGTGAATACAGCCAGCTGCACCTGGCCTGCCTCATTGCCGGTCGCGGTGGCAGGGAATGACAATCATATCGCTACATGTGTAGTGGGACCGATCACCACAATTCCAGCTTCGCATACGAATACTGCTATTGCCTCTGGCACATACAGTGGTACCTCTTATACGGACAGTTCGTCTGCCACTTACGCGACCACTGGCTTGACCCTCGATAAAACAGCAACACAAACATCCTTCAACATCGCCGGGGATGTGTTGAATTACAGTTATCTGGTGACGAACAGCGGAGCAGCCCCTCTCCTCGGCCCGGTCACTGTCACCGATGATAAAGCGACGGTCACTTGTCCGGCGGTGACGACGGTCGGCGACCTCGATGCTTTTCTTGACCCCAGTGAAAGCATTACCTGTAGCGCGACCTATACAGTTACACTTGCAGATTTCCTGGCAAGTTCTGTAACGAATAATGCATCTGCCTCGGCAGGTGGAGTCACCTCGAATACAGATAGCTTGACCATTTTTCGCTCTTTAGCGGATTTGATTGTGACCAAGACCAATAACGTCAGCAACCATGTGAGGTTAGGGAATTCCTTCAGTTGGACGATTACGGTCAGCAACACTGGTGTTAGCGCGGGAGCTTTCCTGTCCGGTAATGTCATCCTGAGTGATACATTGCCGGGCATCGCTGCCTATTATCCGCAGGGCACTTTGACAGTAACGAACGGTGGGATTGCACCCATTGGGACGATCAACTGTTCAATCAGTGGGACGGTTTTGAGTTGTGTCGCAGATGGCTCGGGGGTCACTATGCCCGTGAATAGCTCGTTCAGTGTTACATTTTCTGTAACACCCACCGCAGCTGGCAGCCTGGCTAATACTGCTACGGTGGATCCCAACAATGTTGTACCCGAACTTAATGAAGGGAATAATTCCGGCTCGAATACTGTGAATGTTATTGCAGCGCCTGTAATCAGCAAACTATTTGGTGTAACGACGATTCCATTGAACAGCACGACTACTTTGAGCTTCACGATCGACAATCCCAACACTAGCACTACGTTGGCAGACATCTCCTTTACAGACAACTTACCCGCAGGCTTGGTTGTTGCCATCCCGAACGGATTGACCGGTAGCTGCGGCGGCGGGACGATTACTGCTGTGGCTGGATCTTCCATGGTGAGTCTTTCTGGCGCGTCGCTGACGGGGGGAGGATCTTGTACGTTTTCCGTGAACATACAGGGTTCGACTGCGGGCGTTAAGAATAACAATGTGACCGTTTCCTCCACAAACGGCGGGACGGGCAATACCTCCAATGCCTCGCTCACTGTGCTTACGCCAACGAATACTCTCACTAACACTCCCACCAATACTCCGACAATTACTCCTACAAACACGCCTACTAACTCACCGACCGCTACTCAAACGCCAACAAACACCGCGACTCCAACTGATACGTCCACCAATACTCCCACAAATACACCTACGAACACGCCGACGAATACTTCTACCAATACCCCAACAAATACACCTACAAACACACCAACCAATGCACAGACTCCTACAGATACGCCCACGAATACTGCGACAAACACGCCAACTGACACTCCCACCAATACCCCAACATCTACTCCCACTGATACTCCAACGAATACACCAACCACTATGCAGACGCCAATAGATACACCGACAAATACTCCCACTAGCACACCTACTAGAGCGCCCGCCAGGGTCATCGGCATCGTGTTCAGTGATTCAAATCTCAATGGAACGCAAGATGCAGGAGAACCCGGTATTGGAAGCGTTCGTGTGGACTTGTATGACAGCACCGGCTCAACCTTGATCTCTTCCACAACTACCACTGCAGGTGGTTCCTACAGCTTCACGAACCTCGCGCCGGGAACGTATCAAGTCGTCGAAACAGACCTGGCGGGTTATGTGAGCACGACGTCCAATACGGTGTCCGCGACCATGAGTGCCGGTAGTTCGGCCACTGTCAATTTCGGCGACTACAGGCTTATTAGTGGAACGCCGTCCAGTATCAGCGGTATTGTCTTCCATGATGTAAATGAGAATGGGATACAGAGTTCAGGCGAACTGCCTATGAGTGGCGTAATAGTTCAGTTAAGGAACAGCACCGGCACTGTGATTGCCACCACGACAACCAGCGCTTCCGGCGCCTATATATTCTCTAATTTGACGGCAGGGACCTATACGGTGACCGAGATCGATCCGGCGGGTTATGTCAGTACCACACTCAATAACGTGGCGGTGAGCCTAAGTGCAGGCACAAATGCTACTATCCACTTCGGTGACCAGCTCACGGGTTCTGCACAAATCGCTGATCCGGCAGTGACCAAATATGGCTCACCGAGCAGTGCCAGCGTAGGTAGCCCTGTTGTATATACGATCACCGTTGGGAATAACGGAAATATCAACGCAACAAATGTTGTATTGAGAGATACCAAACCCGCCTTCTTGGATATCCTCTCTATTACCATTTCGCCCAATCCGGGGCTCACATCGGTCATATCCGGAAATACCTTCACGATCAAGTTCGGTACGGTGAGACCTATCGATGTGTATGTCGTCACTGTCGTCACACGCGTCAACGCACAGGGGCAGCCGCCAGGCGGGTCTAACCAGGTCTCGCTCACGACCAGTGCTCCCACGGATCGGGCGTTTAACAACACTGCCTCTGCAAGTCTGCAAATCACTGCCGGGGGTGGAGATACCGAGCTGCCCGAGACTGGTTTTGCGCCACACAGGATCACTGATCTGAGCCGTGTGCCTCGCGAAACATACCTTCAAACCAAGATCATTCTTGAAATACCTTCGCTCGGCGTCAATATTCCTATCGTCGGCGTGCCACGACAGAATGGCGAGTGGAATGTCTCCTGGCTTGGCCGGCAGGCAGGGTGGCTGGAAGGCAGCGCCTTCCCGTCCTGGAATGGCAACAGTGTGCTCACCAGCCATGTCTACTTATCAAATGGCTTGCCGGGACCATTTGTCAATTTGAATAAGTTGAGGTACGGAGATCGGATAATTGTCCATGCATTTGGACAGAAATATACATTTGAGGTGCAGACGAATACAATCGTCGAGCCCGATGACGCCTCTGCTCTCAGGCATGAAGAAAGTGCCTGGTTGACGCTTGTGACCTGTAAAGATTATGATGAAAAGACAAATGCTTACCGCAAACGGGTCGTTGTGCGAGCGGTGCTGGTCAGCGTGATTAGTGAATAAATAACAAGATGGTGTTTACCTCACACCATCTTGTTGTAGTTGTGTTTGTGAAAGAGAGATCTCACTCGCCCAGGCTGGGATTCGCATTCCAGCCCAGCCAGTAAAACCCCAGGTCATCCATCAGATTTCTAAAATCTTCAAACCCCACCGGTTTCACCAGATAACTATTGGCATGATTGAGATAAGCCTTGGCAACATCTTTTTCTGCTTCTGAGGTAGTTAGAACCACCACAGGAATGCGCTTTAGGTCTTCGTCCTCTTTGATCGTCTTCAGCACTTCCATACCATCCACCCGTGGCAGACGTAGATCCAGCAAAATGACTTGAGGCCGTTCCGTGTCTGTCGATCCGGAGAATTCCCCACGCCGGTACAGGTAATCCAGCGCGGACTGCCCATCCAGAAAGTGCCGGACTTTATTAGCGATACGGTGCTCCTCTAGCGTGCGCAGCACCAATTCCGCGTGGTCAACGTTATCCTCCACCAGCATGACGAGGACGGGTTCACCTAGCATGTTTGCTCCTTTTCGTCCTATATTATTGTAGCAGGATTTACGCCGCTGCGCTCAGCTCTTTATCGAAATGTAATGGAATGTACTGACCCCAACCAGGGCTGGCTCCATATGTTCTCATGATATAATTTTCGCCATCAGCACAGTACTTTCACTTGGAGGAGTTCTATGGACATCACAGTTCAGGAGTTCAAGCATTGCGACATGATCGCAGTCAAGGGGCGCGTCGATAGTGCGACAGCTCCACAACTGGCGCAGGCGCTGGAAAGTGCCAATGATGGCGGTAAATATAAGCTGGTTGTCAATATGAGCGAATTAGAATACATGTCCAGTGCAGGTTTTCGTGCCCTCCTGGCGGCGCAACGCAACTGCAAGCGTTACAACCGTGGCGAAGTTGTCCTGGCATCGGTCCCCGAGCGCATTCGTGAGGCGCTGGAACTGGCAGGTTTTACCGAACTCTTCAAGACCTTTGATGATCCGCTCCAAGCCGTAGGGCATTTTTAGGCTTTTGTCTGCCAGGTGGAGTCATAAACATTACAAAAGGAGGCCGCCTTTAGCTGTATAGCCTGGAGGCGGCTTTTAACTTGACTTTATGAAGACTGTTCAATTCGCCGCAAAATTTGAATACCTCGATGAGATCCGGGAATTTGTAGGTGCAATTGCGCGTGAGGGTGGTTTTAGTGACAAGGATGTGTACAATATCCAGCTTGCCACGGATGAAGCGGCTTCCAATATCATTGAGCATGCCTATGAAAAGATCAGCGATGGCGTGTTGGAATTGTCATGCGGCATGAGGGATGATCTGATGACGATTGTCCTGATCGATCATGGCGAATCGTTCGATCCCTCTGAAATCCCACTCCCGGATTTGAAAGCGGATCTCTCGGCTCGAAAGATTGGCGGATTGGGTATCTTCCTCATGCGCAAGTTGATGGATGATGTTCACTACGAGGTAAAGCCGAATAATAGCAATGTGCTGACGATGATTAAACGCAAGAGGTAGGTATGCCCTCTCGTTCACGTTCTCCTCGTTCAGCGGATTGGCGTGACATTGCCAGCCTGGGGGAACAAATCGTCAATGCAGACTCTCTGGCAGAACAACGCGACCACATCGTCGCCATGACCTCGCAATTGATCAGAGGGGAAATCGACGTCTGGCTTTGTGAAAAAGTCTTCCGTTTACCAAACCTTGAAGTAGAAAGTGTCTTCCCGGAGGATCCTGAATTGCCGGGTATGCAACGCGCGATCAAGATGGGACAGATACTCACGCGGCCGCGCAGGGCAAATGGTGGAAAAAGCAGCGCCTCTCGCGAGACGTGGGCAGCGCTCCCGATAATCGAAAAAGGGGTCGTGCTTGGCGCGTTGCAAGTCACGCGAAAACAAGGACCCGAATTCAAGCAGGCAGAACTCGATCTTCTCGAACAACTGGCAGGCGCGGTATCCATCAGCCTGGTCGCCTCGCATCGCGTGGCCGTAGAGCGTTTTCGGCTGAACCAGCTGGATCTCGTGCGCCAGGTCAGTGAGCAAATTGCCAATGCGCTGAGTATCGATGAGCTTGCCCAGCGTGTCACAGAGTTGATTCAGCAGACCTTCCATTACTACTACGTGGCTATTTTCACCGTCCAGGAAGATTCAACCTCCTTACGCTTTCGTTCTAGTGCAATGGTAAAACCATCGAAAGAGGCACAGGCGTCTCATCGTAAGCGTCGCAAGAGCAAGGTGGCTCTGGAGGTAGAGATCGGTCAGGGGCTGGTCGGGCTGGCTGCAGCCTCAGGAGAGCGCGTGCTCGTGGACGACGTGCAAAACGACTCCCGATACCGCTTTGTAGATGTGCTTCCAGAAACGCGTTCCGAAGTCGCTCTCCCTTTGAAAATCGAGGGACGGGTGCTGGGAGTGTTGGATGTCCAAAGCGATCAAGCGAACGCCTTCCATCCCAATGATCTCTTAATCTTGGAAGCCTTGACGGCTTCGATTTCACGTGCGATTGAGGGCGCACGCCTGTATAGCGACCTGCGACGCCGTGCGAATCAACTAAGCCTCATCGCAGAAGTCAGTAAAAGCGTCAGTGCTTCCCTCGATCTATTCACATTGATGGAGAATGTGGCTGCGCTCATCCATGAGCGCTTCGGATATCCACATGTCCATTTGTTCACCGTGCATCCTATTCGCCGGTTGATCGCCTTCGTGGCCGGCAGCGGCGAACGAAAAGCGGGTTTGAGCCGCTACACCTTATCCCTTGACGATCCGAAAGGAATTATCCCCTGGGTCGCGCGTGAAGGAAAAACGGTCTTGGCGAACGATGTTAGGAAGGAAAAACGTTTTCGTGCATCGCCTCTGCCGCCCCAGGACACACGTTCGGAGCTTTGTGTGCCTCTGATCTATCACGAGCAGATCGTTGGTATCTTGGATATCCAATCTGCTCACATCAATGCCTTTACGCACGATGACCTCCTGATTTTCGAGGCTGTGGCGGACAATATCGCCACGGCCATTCACAACGTGGAGCTCTATCGTACGGAGCAATGGCGGCGCCAGGTCGGGGAAAGCCTGCGCGAAGTGGCAGGGTTGATTTCCGCAGATGCGGGAGTCGACGATGTGTTCGAAGCGATTCTCTCGGAGTTAGACCGTAATCTGCCCGTTGATATTTCGGCGATCTGGCTGCTGGAAGATGATGATCTCTACCTGGCTGCCTGTCATAATTGTGACGAAAGTAAAATGGAACAGGCGCTATACGACTCCCCTGACTCCTATCAAAAGCTGATGGAAGCGCTATATTCGGATATGCCCCTGGTTCGAAAGCCAACCGATCCGATCTGGATCACCGGCATTGTCGCGGAGTACGAACAGGATTATTCCGCCCTGGCTGTCCCTTTGCGCGTGGGAGACCAGCCGTACGGTGTCATCACTCTCGCGCACAGCACGCCCGGTCGGTATGGACAGGAAGCCAAAGCCATGACGACTACCTTTGCCAGTTATGCGGCAGTCGCCATCGAAAATGCTCGTCTCTACGATATGGCACAGGAGCAAGCCTACGCTTCTGCTGCGTTGTTGCAGGTGGCACAGGCAGTGGTTAGCCTGAACGATCTCGATGAAATCCTCGGGACCATTATCCGCATTATGCCGATCCTGGTCGGTGTGGAGCGCGCCGCCCTCTATCAATGGAATACCGAAAAGGAGAACTTCGAGCCTTCGCAGCAATATGGTCTGGGAGAAGATGAGGAACAGGTCTTCTGGAATCGCTCCTTTGCGCCGGGTGAATTCACGATCCTGGATGCCTGCCGAGATACCGCCAATTTGATTGCCTGTCAGCTCGACTCGGATGGGTCGCGCGGGTTGTCTGTCTGGCTTTCCCTTGACCCTCGCCTGGAAGTGAATCTGGGGGATCCCAATCCCTTCTTGTTTGCGGTGCCTATCGGGGTGAAGGATGATCTCTACGGTGTCATGCTGATCGAGGAAGCTACTGGTGGTTTACGTTTCCGGTCTCGGCGGTTGGAGATTATCACGGGCATCGCTCAGCAAGCCGCGCTTGCCATCCAGAACGATCTCCTGCAAAAGGAAATGGTCGTGCGCGAGCGTCTCGAAACCGAAGTGCAATTGGCGCGCCAGATCCAGCAGACATTCATTCCCGAAACCTTGCCACAGTTCGCAGATTGGGAGCTGGCGGCGCGCTGGAAAACCGCACGCCAGGTGGGTGGCGACTTCTACGACGTATTCGACCTGCCGAACCGACGCCTGGGACTCTTCATCGCGGACGTTGCCGACAAAGGCGTCCCCGCTGCCCTCTTCATGGCGCTAACACGGACCCTTGTCCGCGCGGCCGTGACCGAGTTGGAATCTCCTGCCGAGGCGATGAAGCGCGTCAATGACTTGCTGATTCCTGATACCAAGCAGGGCATGTTCGTCACGGCGATCTATGCTGTGCTCAATATGGAAAAGAACGAGCTGACGTATGTCAATGCCGGGCATAATCCACCGTTATGGATCAAGTGCAATGGTGAAATAGAGCGCCTGCGACGTACAGGTATAGCGCTCGGCGCGGCAGAAGAAGTGGTGTTCGATCAGCGCACTATTCCACTCGAAAAAGACGATAATATCCTCTTGTATACGGATGGTCTGACCGAGTCCTTCAACAACGACGGCGAATTCTTTGGCGAAGAACGCCTGATCGAATCCATCCAGACCAATCGATGCTCCTCAGCTTCTGAACTGCTTGACGTGGTGGAAACGGCATTGCTTAACTTTGTGCAAGATATGCCCCCCGCCGATGACTTGACGATGCTGGTGTTGAGAAGAGTTTGATAAGTTTGTTAATAATGCGACCCTTATGCCGCTTTAATAAATAATTCATAGAGTCCCCAGATTAGAAGTAGAATTACTTTACGCATTCCCAACCACCTGAGGAAAAATGTATACAACCCACCGTAAGAAAATCGTTTCGACAGAAAAAGCGCCGAAAGCCATTGGACCTTATTCCCAAGCCATCCGCACAGATAGTTTGATCTTCACCGCTGGTCAGGTGGGGCTGGACCCTGCCACTATGGAACTCGTGGAAGGCGACGTGGAAGCACAGACCCGCCAGGTGCTGACCAACCTCAAGCATGTGTTGGAGAGCGCCGACTCTGGTTTGAAGTCCGTGCTCAAAACAACCGTCTTCCTGCAGGATATGGGTGATTTTGCAAAGATGAATTCCGTCTATGCGGAGTTCTTTCCGGAGAATCCTCCGGCGCGCAGCACCGTCCAGGTAGCAGGCTTGCCCAAAGGCGCCATGGTCGAGATCGAGTGCGTGGCTCTCCTCAACCCTCCTCGTGGCGATTAATGATCAATCCCTAATTGCCACTTATCATTTACTACCTGCTTTCATGGTGTGCACGATGACCATCGAATCTCTGACCGAATTCTGGCTGCAAATCCACGCGAAATGGCATACAAATGAATATTTTATGCTCCCGGGCAGGACGAGATCAAGGAGTTACACCAGCTGCTTGTACGTCTGCACCACGGGTTGAAAGCGTACGCGCAATCCATTTAGTTCTGGTCTGGCAGTCGTACAGGCGTAAATGGTAGAATTATTGTCCGCAGTGAGGGGGGCATGGTGCAGCCTTTGCGGTCCATCTGCCACTTGCAAAACAATCTCACCGTTTACGAATTACGCATTATCATTGTCGTTCGTATCATGTTGCCAAAAGTGTCCATCATCGTTCCCTGTTATAACGAGCAATCTACTATCCGTTTATTGCTGGAGGCTCTTTGCGAGCAGACTTATCCACGCACCGAGATGGAGGTGATCGTTGCAGACGGTCTTTCCACCGATGGGACGAGGCACGAGATCGCTGCCTTCCAAAATGAGGTTCCAGACTTAAGCGTACGCGTGGTGGAAAATGAAAAGCGCTCTATTCCCGCGGCGTTAAATCGCGCGATCGAAGCCTCGCGCGGCGAGATCATCGTCCGCATGGATGGGCATTCAAAACCGTATCCTGATTACGTGGCGAATTGCGTGACCGCGCACCAGGCAGCGCGCGCGGACAATGTCGGCGGTGTCTGGGAGATTCGTCCGGGGGCGCAGACCTGGATCGCAAAATCTATTGCCGCCGCAGCTTCACACCCGCTCGGGGTAGGAGACGCGTTCTACCGTCACACAAAACAGGCTGCCGAGGTCGATACCGTTCCGTTCGGGTCGTTTTGCCGCGCACTGATCGAGCGCGTCGGGCTCTTCGACGAAACTCTGCTCACGAATGAAGATTATGAGTTTAATGCGCGGATACGGAAATCGGGCGGGAAAGTCTGGCTGGACCCATCCATTCGGTCCGTGTATTTTGCACGTTCCACTTTATTGGAACTTATCCGCCAGTATTGGCGTTACGGCTTTTGGAAGTGGCGTATGCTGCGCCGCTATCCTGATACACTTCGCTGGCGGCAGGCGCTGCCTCCGTTGTTTGTTTTGAGTTTGGTAAGCTTGCTTTTGCTTTCCATCTTTATCCCGTTTGCCGAAGTCCTATTACTGAGTGAACTTTTGCTCTATGTTTCCATTATGATACTTGCGGGGATTCATGCGGCATTTAGGCAACAAAAAGCCTACTTGATTCTGGGATTACCACTGGCGATCTTTGCCATGCATATTGCCTGGGGCAGTGGATTTTCATGGAGCTTGCTGGCATCAAGCGTTCAAACCAATGGCTGAAAACGTTCGTACCACACCGCTACGCATACGACCAAGCGAATATCGTTCTATTTTAGTGATGGGTGATCTGTTGATGGGCATCATCTCCGATTTCGCGGCGCTGTATGTATGGCGACAGTACAACTTTTATGTCATCCTGAGGGAGCTTCTGGCAGACGGTGTTGCGCCAGGCAGGGCAGAACAACGGGCAAGAATTCTAAATAATTTGGACCCGCAGCTATGGTTCTATTTATTGCCGATTATCTGGATTTTGCTGATGATCGAGTTATATGATCCTCACGTAGCGGGTAGCGGGCGGAAAACAACTCGCGGCATTGCTCTCGCAGCATTTGTCGGGCTGGTCGTGTATTCCCTCGTTTTTATTGTACGAGAAGATACCAACCTGCCGCGCGTGGGCGTAGGCGCATTCCTGCTCTTTGCCTCCCTTCTTACGTTACTCTGGCGCATGATCTTTATCCGGCTATATAAGACGACAGGTGAGAGGCGGCGTGTCCTGCTGATCGGCGCTGGCAAGGCGGGGCAAACACTGGCGGAGCTGTATCATTCTCTGGGAACGCGTTCGTTCAACCTGATCGGGTATGTCGACGACGATGCATCAAAGGTGGGGAAAGCCATTTGCGATTTGCGCGTGCTCGGCTCCAGTACTCATTTACTCAGCCTGATCGATATCCATCATATTTCAGATCTTGTAATCGCCATCAACGGTGAGATTACGGGCACGACTTTTCAAGCCATTCTGGATGCTCAGGAAAAGGGTGTAGAAGTGACGCGTATGCCCATTTTGTATGAAGAAATGACCGGGCGCGTCCCGATCCATCATCTGGAATCCGATTGGATCATTCGCTCCTTCGTGGACGGGTTACACGTCAGCGGTTTTTATGAGCTGACCAAACGCTTGCTTGATATTTTGGGCGGGATTGTTGGCTTGTTAATCTTTGCGATTACCTGTCCCTTTCTGTCTCTGGCGGTCCTTCTTGATAGCGGCTTACCTGTCTTTTACTCGCAGCCGCGCCTCGGTAAGGGTGGTTTGGTTTTCAAGATCTACAAATATCGCACGATGCGCCAGGACGCTGAAGCGGATGGCGAAGCAAAAACCACGCTGGAAAATGACCCGCGCGTGACGCGCGTGGGACGCTTCCTGCGCAAGACACGTCTCGATGAGCTGCCGCAGTTCTGGAACGTGCTGCGGGGTGAAATGAGCCTCGTGGGTCCACGCGCCGAGCGACCCGAATTGGTGGCAGAATATCAGAAACAGGTTCCGTTTTACCGCGCTCGGCTGCTGGTGAAACCCGGGCTGGGAGGCTGGGCGCAGATCAATTATGGCTATGTCGCCAGTGTCACAGAAACCGCTGTGAAAATTGAATACGATCTGTATTACATCAAGCATCGTACACTCGGGATGGATTTCCAGATCATCCTGCGGACGATTGGCACGGTGCTCAGGCGGACAGGGAGATAAGATGAAATATCTGGTCACAGGTGGCGCCGGGTTCATTGGTTCGCATATTGTCCATAAGCTGCTTGCGCAGGGCGACTCTGTCCGCGTGTTGGATAACTTCAGCACCGGAAAGCGCGAAAATTTGGAGGACCTGGTTCAGCAATTTAGCGGAGGACGCCTTGAGGTGGTCGAAGCGGATCTGCGGGACGCGGCGCGCGTGGAAGAGGCAGTGCGCGGTGTAGAAGTCATTTTCCATGAGGCGGCGTTTGTATCTGTCCCGCAGTCGATGGAGGAGCCGCAGATTTGTTTCGATGTCAACATTACAGGTACCTCTCGACTGCTCGATACCGCACGTGCTGCCGGAGTCCGGCGGGTTGTTCTGGCTTCCAGCGCGGCGATCTACGGGGAGTCGGATGCACTGCCCCTCGTGGAAGAGACATTGCCTCAACCTCTTTCCCCTTACGCAGTTTCTAAACGTGTCAAAGAAATGTATGCCGAGTTATTCACAGGTTCGTTTGGTCTCGAAGTGGTCGCGTTGCGTTACTTCAACGTCTATGGTCCGCGCCAGCGCCCGGACTCGATGTACGCGGCAGCAGTGCCGATTTTTGTGCGCCGTCTATTAGATGGCAAGCCTGTGACAATTTACGGCGATGGCAGCCAAACACGTGACTTGATCCACGTGCATGACGTGGTTCGTGCCAATCTCCTTGCATCAAAGCACACCAATGCACCGGGAAAGATTTTCAACGTCTGTACAGGCATGGAAACTCGGCTGCTGGACCTCTTAGATGTTATGTATGAGTTGATGCCGAATGCGCCACCGCCTCAATTCGTCGCACCGCGCGCCGGGGATATTCACCGTTCTGTGGGCAGCCCGCAGAAAGCAAGAGACGAGCTCGGGTTTCAGGCGGAAGTCTCGCTGGCTGATGGTTTAAAAGAAACGATAGACTGGATGCGTGCATGAGGACTCAGCATCCCATCCGCAATCGTTTTGTGCTGATCGGAGATATTGCACTTACGATTGTCTCTGTGCTCGGAAGTTTCGCGTTGCGGCTGGATGTAGGAGAATTGCCGTATTATTTCCCCGCGGTAGTTCTCATGTGCGTCGTCGCGCTGGCGATCAAAATCCCCACATATTATTTCTTCGGTCTCTACCGCCGTTTGTGGATCTATGCCAGCACTGGCGAGCTGCGTTTGATCACAACGGCTGTCACGACCGCGTCGGTCGTGACCTCGGGCGTGATGGCAGTTCTGATCGTTACGGGAAATGTACTGCCCGGTATGCCGCGTTCCGCGCTGGGCATCGATTGGCTTCTCTCGCTCGTGTTGATTGGAGGCTCGCGCTTTGCATTGCGTATCCTGGCGGAACAATCGATAGGGAGACGAGCGGATGGCAAAGGCAAGCGTGTCCTGGTGATCGGCGCCGGCGATACAGGTGCGCTGGTCGTGCGTGAGCTTCAAAAATCATCACAGCTCAATTTGACTCCAGTCGGTTTTCTGGATGATGACCCTGGTAAACAAAAGCATGCGATTTACGGCATGACGGTGATCGGCAAAGTTGAGGATCTGCCGTTACTCATCGACCTGCACAAAATTGATATCGTCATCATTGCCATCCCGTCTGCGCCGGGAGAACTGGTTCGCAAGGTGAATGACGTTTGCCGGATCAAAGGCATCTCGTCTCGCACAGTGCCTAGTGTTCATGAGCTGGTCGGTGGAAAAGTCAGTATCAACCGTCTACGCGAGGTGGATATCAATGACCTCCTGCGTCGCGAGCCCGTACGCGTGAATGATGAAGCCGTCGGCATCACACTTTCCGGGAAATGTGTTCTAGTGACCGGAGCGGGCGGTTCGATTGGGCGTGAGTTATGCCGTCAGATCGCGCGCCGGAATCCTGCAGAGCTTGTTTTGCTTGGACATGGGGAAAACAGCATCTTTGAGATTTTTCTCGAACTCCGCGCAGATTACCCAGACGTATTGCTTTCTCCTGTCATTGCCGACGTGCGCGATCGAGAACGCCTTGCACAGGTATTCCGACAGCGTCCACCTCAAATTATCTTCCATACTGCGGCGCATAAACACGTCCCGCTGATGGAGGTGAACGTGGTCGAGGCGATTACGAACAATGTGATTGGCACACGCAATGTTGTGGAGGCCGCACTGGATAGCAACGTCGAGCGCTTCGTCTTGATCTCGACTGATAAAGCTGTTCACCCATCGTCTATTTATGGCGCAACCAAACGACTGGCTGAAATGATTGTACGCAGTCTAGGGCATGAGTCACCGCGTGCCTTCACCGTGGTTCGCTTTGGTAATGTGCTCGGGAGTCGCGGGTCGATCATCCCGATCTTCAAACAGCAGATCGCGAACAGTGGTCCCGTTACGATTACACATCCCGATATGTTCCGTTACTTCATGACCATCCCGGAAGCAGTCTATCTTGTGTTGCAAGCCGCTTCGATGGGGAGCGGCGGCGAGACGTTTGTGCTCAACATGGGTGAGCCAATTCGCATCCTGAGCCTTGCCGAGGACCTCATCCGCCTCTCCGGGCTGGAGCCGCATCGAGACATTGAAATCTCGTTCACAGGGATACGCCCCGGCGAGAAGTTGACCGAAGAGCTGTGGGAGGAAGGTACGCTGCTCCTGAAAACGCCACATCCTGATATCTTCCGCCTCGATACAGACGTTTTACAACCAGGTCTGACCCTATCGCAAGTCATAGACTCTTTGTCTGTGGCAGCTGACTCTGGCGATACCGATGCGATCATCGATCTGCTGGATGAGATCGTCCCCGGTTCCTCCATCCGGGAAGCGCCTCAGCCAGATATAACCTTTGTCATTTGAGCCTGATCTTCCAGCCTTCAATCTTCAGCCTGAATTTATGCCCATTGTCTCTTTGTCTGATTGGAACCAATTTCTTTCTGTCCATCCCCACGTCCATTTACTACAAACAGGTGAATGGGGCGAATTGAAATCTGCGTTCGGGTGGAAAGCTATCCGGATTATTACAGGAAATGTTGGAGTTCAAATTTTGTTTCGTAAGCTGCCTTTAGGGTTTACGGTAGGATACATTCCAAAGCCAGCTTTCTGCAGTCAGTTGTCCATACTTAATCAAGAGTTATGGCATGAAATAGATTCGCTTTGTAAGCGAAAACGAGCCATTTTCTTAAAGGTCGAACCCGATCTTTGGCAAGAATCGAACCAAGTACCAATTGCCAATTACCAAGTACGCGTATCGCCTCACAATATTCAACCTCCCCGCACCATTATCATCGATCTCAAAGACTCGCAGGAACAAATTCTTGCAAGGATGAAACAAAAGACGCGCTACAATATCCGACTCGCCGAAAAGAAAGGCGTGACCGTCCGCGCCTGGGACGACATAGAAGCGTTTCACAATATGATGCTTCTTACGGGAAACCGCGATGGATTCGGTGTTCATTCACGTGAATACTATCAGCACGCCTATGACTTGCTTCATCCAAAACAGATGGGGGAGTTGCTACTTGCTGAATACGAGCGAACGCCTTTAGCCGCTTTGTTCGTAGCTCGACATGGAAACCACGCGTATTATTTGTACGGTGCTTCCACCGATGAGGAACGAAATCGGATGCCAACCTATTTGCTTCAATGGGAAGCTATGAAATGGGCAAAAGCACACGGCTGCGAGGAATACGATCTCTGGGGTGTCCCCGACAAAGAGGAAGCAACTCTTGAAGCCAATTTTGAAACACGGCAGGATGGCTTATGGGGCGTCTACCGCTTCAAACGCGGATTTGGCGGGCAGCTTAAACGTGCCGTGCAGGCGATGGATAAAGTCTATAATCCGTTGTTCTACTGGGCGTATTTGCGGTTTGTTGGAAATCGAGATTAAATAGTGGAAAGTAATGCCTGGAATTCTCTAATCTCCAATCTCTCCCATCCTCACTTTCTTCAAACTTACGAATGGGGACAGGTGAAGGCGAAATATGGATGGAGTCCGCTATATGCGGTTTGGTGTGCGGATGGAAGCTGGAAAGTGAAGAGTAACCCGAATCAACTTTATACTAGCCAATCGCCGGTTGCGGCTGCATTGATCTTAAACCGTCAAATCCTCCGCAGTGGATTCGCTGCTCGTCTATCGATTCTCTACTCACCAAAAGGACCTCTCTTAGATTGGTCAAATGCACCTCTGCGAAACCGCGTGCTAGATGATTTGCAGTCCCTTGCGAAACAACGGGGTGCGATCTTCCTGAAAATAGATCCTGATATCGTGCTGGGCACTGGTATTCCTCAAAGCGAAAATGATGACCTTAATAGCGATGGACAATCGGTCGTATCTGATTTGAAACAGAGGGGATGGATATACTCCTCAGAGCAGATCCAGTTCAAGAACACAGTTCTGATCGATCTAACGCCTTCCGAAGAAGAATTGCTGAGGCGTATGAAACAAAAAACGCGTTACAACATCCGTCTTGCAGAGAGGAAGGGCGTTGCCCTGCGTATAGGCACACGAGGCGATTTCGATATGCTCTATAAAATGTATGCAGAAACCTCTGTACGTGATGGTTTTGTGATTCGTGATGCAGGCTATTACAAAACAGTCTGGTCGACCTTCATGGAAAACACACATTCTCCAGTCTTCAATCTCCAATCTCCACTTACGAATAGCCAATTACCGTTTTCCGAGCCACTCATCGCTGAGGTTAACCACGAACCCGTCGCCGCGATCTTCATCTTCTACTTTGCCGGACGCGCCTATTACGTGTATGGCATGTCACGTGACGTCCATCGCGAAAAAATGCCAACCTATCTCTTGCAATGGGAAGCGATGAAACGCGCCAAAGCAAAAGGTTGTACCGTTTATGACTTATGGGGCGCACCGGATGTATTCAATGAAAGCGACTCCATGTGGGGCGTCTTTCGTTTCAAGGAAGGCTTGGGAGGTAAAGTCGTGCGGACGCTTGGTGCCTGGGACTTTGCGCCGAATCCGCTTTGGTACAAGTTGTATTCTGAGATCATCCCTCATGCGCTAAATATGATGCGCGCACGCGGCAAGACAAAAACCAGACAATCCCTCGGCGCCTAATTACCGATCCCTAAGTACGAATTACTTCCAGCCAGAAAGGATCAAGCATGAAAGAAGTTAATCGCATGCATTTCGCCCATCTTCCGACTCGTATCGAAGAGCTCCCACGACTCACGGAATACCTCAATGGACCAAAAATCCTGGTCAAACGCGATGACCAAACCGGGCTTGCCTTCGGGGGAAATAAGACCCGCAAGCTGGAGTTTCTCATCGCAGAGGCGTTAGAGGAGGGCTCGAAAACTCTAATCACAGGTGGCGCCTTGCAATCGAACCACTGCCGTCAGACAGCCGCCGCGGCGAGGCGCTTCGGCTTGGACTGTATTCTAGTACTCAATGGAGAACTGCCCGATCAGCCTTCTGCCAATCTTCTGCTCGATCAGATGTTTGGTGCAGAGATCGTCGCAATTAAAGACCGTGCTCTGCGTGACCAGACGTTACAGCAAACCTATGACAAAGCGCTTGCCGATGGACGAAAACCGTATCTCGTCTGGTATGGCGGTTCCAGCCCAACCGGTGCGCTGGGTTACGCGTTTGCGATGAAGGAATTTATGGAACAAAATGCTCACGCCGACTGGATCGTGTTCGGTACATCTTCAGGAGGCACCCACGCAGGCCTGGTGCTGGGGCAACGTGTATTTGGGTATCCGGGGAAAATATTGGGAATCAGCATCGATGAGCCGGAAGAGTGGTTAAAGGAACGGGTTTCCTCATTGGCATCTGACGCTAGCGAAAAACTGGGGGAGCGAATCGACTTTACCGGCGATGATGTCCTCGCCAAGGAAGAATATTGCAAAGCAGGCTATGGCGTGTTAACCGATGCGGAGCGTGAAGCTGTCAGGTTGTTCGCGAAGCTGGAAGGATTATTGCTTGATCCCGTATATACAGGACGCGCCGCCGCCGGAATGATCGACTTGATCCGCAAGGGATTTTTCAAGAAGGATGAAACTATTTTGTTCTGGCACACAGGCGGACAGCCTGCCCTATTTGCGGAAAAATATGCGAATCAGATCTAAAAAGAAAGGTCGGGCGGCTGCCCGACCTTTTACTCATTTCACTGATGCTGTCAAGGCATCCCAGCCTGCATATTTGGCGCTGTCGCCCAGTTCCGCTTCAATACGGATGAGTTGGTTATATTTCGCTACGCGGTCCGAACGTGCCGGCGCACCCGTCTTGATCTGACCGGTATTCAATGCCACGGCGATGTCCGCGATGGTCGTGTCTTCTGTCTCACCAGAGCGATGGGAAGTCACAGCCCGCCAGCCTGCCCGTTGACAGGTTTCTACAGCTTCAATCGTCTCGGTCAGGGAGCCGATTTGATTGACCTTTACCAGCAGTGCATTCGCTGCCTTCTCCTGGATTGCCTTGCGGACGCGCTCTGGATTCGTCACCAATAGATCGTCGCCAACTAACTGGCATCTGTCTCCAAATTTCTGAACCATCAATTTCCACGAGTCCCAATCATCTTGTGCGAGTCCGTCTTCAATGGACACGATTGGATAATCGTTAATCCACTTGCCCCAGAATTCCACCATTTCCTCGCCGGTCAACTTCTTGTTTTCCTTGCGCAGGTTGTAGGTCTTGGTCTCTTCTTCGTAAAGCTCAGAAGCAGCAGGGTCGAGCGCAATGGCGACGTCTGCACCGCGGCCGGCTTTGAATCCGGCCTTCTCAATCGCGGCGAGAATCACTTCGATCGCCTCGTTATTCGCTTTCAATGCAGGGGCGTATCCGCCCTCATCTCCGACTAGCGTGGTATAACCCTTTTCTTTCAGAACTGACTTCAATGCATGGTAAATCTCTGCACCCCAGCGCACACCTTCGGTGAAAGTCGGCGCGCCAAACGGCATCACCATGAATTCTTGCATATCGGTAGATTGCCAGGCAGTATGCGCACCGCCGTTCAGGATGTTGAGCATCGGCACAGGCAGGACGTGCGCGTACACACCACCGAGATACCGGTAGAGAGGCAGTCCCAGCGAATTTGCCGCCGCTTTTGCGACAGCAAGACTGACGCCCAAAATTGCATTGGCGCCCAGTTTGGATTTGTTGGGAGTTCCATCGAGCGAGAGCAATTCTGTGTCGATTGCTTTTTGTTCTGTGGCATCCCAGCCGAAGAGGGCATCAGCGATCAAACCATTGACGTTGGCGACGGCTTTGGCGACGCCTTTTCCCAGATAGCGCGATTTGTCCCCATCTCGCAGCTCAAGCGCTTCGTGCACGCCTGTGGACGCCCCGGAAGGTACGGCCGCTCGCCCCCAGGAACCATCTGCCAGAGTGACTTCCACCTCGACCGTCGGGTTGCCGCGCGAATCCAGGATTTCGAGCGCCGAAAGACTTTCGATAATAGTGTCCATTTCGTTCTCCGAGTGTTATGATCAGTGCTCACGAGATTTCCCGATCGTGGACTGATGAAATTTTTGTAAGTATAACGCACTTTCACGAACGCACTTTTTATGGACTCAACGACTCCCACGACGATAGAGATCGATCCTCGCGATAAAAAGAAATTTTACTTCACTGACACGCCACAGCGCCGCGCTCTGATCAGGTTGGCAAAGAGTCTCTTCCAACTAATAATGACGATGGAAGTGACCGGGCTGGAGCATTTTCCGCGTTCCGGGCCCGTGATTCTGGCGGCGAATCACGTGACCAACTTTGATGTGTTCCCGATGCAGTTTGCTCTGCCGCGCCCGATCTTTTTCATGGGGAAAACTGAATTATTCAAGAACCCCCTCATGGATGTGATTCTGCGAAATTTGAGCGGCTTCCCGGTTCATCGCGGGGAAAAAGACGAATGGGCGATGCGTCACGCCGCCAAGGTGCTGGCACATGAGCAAACCCTTGGAATCTTCCCCGAGGGGAAACGGTCGAAAGGGAAGGGGTTGTCGGTTGCAAAAACGGGAGCTGCACGGTTGGCGCTCGAGGTCAACTGCCCAATTGTGCCAATGGTGGTTGTGGGGTCTGATCGGTTCTTTAAGCAGTTCCCTCATCGGGCGGGCGTGCAAATCAAGATACTCCCACCACTGATGCCCAATCCGGGAGAAAGTCCGCTTGCATTGACCGACCGCCTGATGTTCAGGCTGGCGCGGGCGCTGCCCGAGTCGATGCGCGGCGTCTACGCGGAAGTGCCCAGAGGCTTTACAACGTAACTGCAATATAGGAATCTAGTACTGTTCAGTAGTTTTGGGGAACTTTTACACATCGAACTTCATCTCCATTTCAGATTGTCAACGAAATGGAGGTTTCGATGAACACCAAAAAGGCTTTAGAGTTAATCATTCTTGCAGCGGTGTTGCTTGCATCGTTTGCATCCACCAGTTCGGCGTTCGCCGCGCCTGCCGCAGCAGGGCAGTGCGGCGACAGCGTGACCGTGGTCAGCGGTGACACACTGCGCAAGATCGCCGACCGCTGTGGCACAACTGTTTCGGCCTTGCGGCGGGCGAACCCCGAGATTGGTCTTGGCAACTTAATCTATCCAGGTCAGATCTTGCAGCTGCCAGGAGCAATTTTGGGCAGTGATGGTAACGTTCTTGTCTATATCGTTGCCCGCGGAGACACCTTGAGATCGTTAGCAACGCGCTTCAACACGACCGTCGATGGGCTGCTCGCAGCCAATAGGAACATCACCAATCCAAATGTGATCTATGAGGGTCAGCACCTGACGGTATATGTCTCACCGACAACGCCCCCGCCAACCACGCCGCCTCCCCCAAGTGGCGGGACCTATTATGTGGTCCAGGGTGATACTCTGCGCAAGATTGCTGCCAGGTTCAACACCACAGTAGATGTAATCCTTAGAGCAAATCCGCAGATTTACAACCCGAACATCATCTATGTTGGGCAGGCAATTGCCATCCCTGCTGCACCGACGGTCCACGTCGTTCAAAGAGGTGAAACACTTCGTATCATTGCCGGCAAGTATGGCACAACCGTCGATGCCATCCTGGCGCTCAATTCCAATATCAGGAATCCCAACCTGATCTATGTAGGACAACTTATCATTGTTCGGTAAACTCACTCTATGAAACAAAAAGGACGCACTGACTTGAATTGTGCGTCCTTTTTGTTTTAACCTTGGGCCTTATCTTCGCTTTGTTGCTTTTGCCTTCGTGTTCCTGCTGATAGGGCGTTTTAGCGCATTTTTCTTAGTTGCCTTTGCTGTCTTTGCACCGTTGGGACGGTACTTCAAGGCGGCGTGGGCCGCCGCGAGACGGGCAATCGGCACACGGAATGGCGAGCAGGAAACATAATTATTTCCAATGATATGACACCACTCAATGGAGCTCGGGTCACCCCCGTGCTCACCACAAATACCTACTTCCAGATTCGGGCGGGTCTTGCGCCCCTCAGCGATCGCCCACTCCATGAGTTTGCCGACGCCGCTGCGGTCCAGGGATTGGAAGGGATTTACTTCGAGAATACCCTGTTCCTGGTAGGTGATGAGGAAGTTGCGTTCCGCATCATCACGGGAGTACCCGTAGGTCATCTGGGTCAGGTCATTCGTCCCAAAGGAGAAGAACTCAGCCCGTTCTGCGACTTCTCCGGCGGTGACCGCCGCGCGCGGGATCTCGATCATGGTGCCGAATTTGTAGTCGAACTCGACGTTCTTTTCCTGCATCACGTTGGCGGCGATCCGTTCGAGTCTCGGTTGAATCCATTCCAGCTCTTTCACGGTTCCGGTCAACGGAATCATCACTTCCGGTTTGACGACGATGCCACGCAATGTGCAGTCCGCGGCGGCTTCGAAGATGGCGCGCACCTGCATCTCGACGATTTCCGGCATGGAGATGCTCAAACGAACGCCGCGAAGACCCATCATCGGATTAGACTCATGCAAGCCCTTAATCGACGTTAGAAGATGTTCCTTCTCCGCCAGGCCGTCCGTCTCGCCTTTAACGCGCAGTGTGATCACCTCTTCAAGAAGTTTTTCTTCATCCGGCATGAACTCGTGAAGGGGCGGGTCGATCAAGCGAATGATGACGGGGTAGCCATCCATCGCCTCGAACAATCCGTCAAAGTCCTTGCGCTGGTAGGGGAGTAGTTCATTGAGAGCCGTGGTCCTGCCTTCGCTTGTTCCTGAAAGGATCATGCGCTGCACGATCGGCAGGCGCTCGGGCTCGAAGAACATGTGCTCGGTGCGGCATAAACCGATCCCCACCGCGCCATACGCGCGGGCGCGCTGTGCATCCTTGGGATAATCGGCATTCGCCCAGACCTGGAGCCCGCGTGTCGGATATCCCTTCGCTGGGGCTTGGCGGATATTCTTGCGGGCGGTAATTTCATCCGCCCAGGTGAGCAGAGTCAGTAACTCTGTTTGTTCTTCGAGGGAAGGGGCAGCTGTGGGAATCTTTCCGAGGAAAACTCTACCCGTCGTGCCATCTACAGAAATCCAATCGCCTTCCTTGACCACTGCCTCACCAACAGCCATCTGGCGTCTTTCTAGATCGATTTTGATCGCAGACGCGCCGACGACACACGGGATACCGAACTGACGCGCTACGACTGCAGCGTGGGAAGTTGCGCCGCCTTCACTGGTCAACACACCCTGCGAGGCGATCATGCCATGGACGTCGTCCGGCTTCGTGAACGGACGCACCATGATGACATCTTGTTTTTCTTCTTTCGCCATGTGTTCAGCTTTATCAGCATCGAAATAGATCTGACCCACCGCAGCACCCGGGGAAGCATTAACGCCCTTCGCAAGGAATGTGCCATCTTTGTCCGCGTTGGCGATTGCCTGCTCATCGAATTGAGGGTGCAGTAATGCATCGACATTCTCGGGTGTGACGCGCAGAACAGCCTGCTCGCGGGTAATCAATCCCTCGTTCGCCATATCCACAGCGATCTTCACCGCGGACTTTGCTGTGCGCTTGCCGTTACGAGTCTGAAGCATCCACAATTTACTGCGCTCGATTGTGAACTCGACGTCCTGCATATCCTTGTAGTGCTTCTCGAGCTTGCCGGTAATATCCATGAACTGCTTGTATGCCTTTGGCATCTGGTCCGCTAAATGCTCGATGGGATCTGCATTCCGAATGCCGGCGACAACATCTTCCCCTTGGGCATTGAGCAGGTACTCGCCCATCATCTTCTTTTCACCCGTGGATGGGTTGCGGGTGAACGCGACGCCGGTGCCCGAGTCGTCGCCCATGTTGCCGAAGACCATCGTCACAATATTGACCGCTGTGCCGAGGTCATCGGAAATACCTTCCTTCTTGCGGTACGCAATAGCGCGCTTGCCATTCCATGATTCAAAAACGGCCTTCGTTGCCAACTCAAGCTGCTTGTAAACATCCTGTGGGAAATCGAAGCCAACCTCTCGTTTGAATACGTCCTTGAAGGTCGAGACCAGTGCCTGCCAATCTTCGGCAGTCATTTCTGTGTCGAGCTTATAACCCTTTTTCTCCTTGTATTCTGCCATTGGATGCTCGAAGACTTCATCGTCCAGGTTGAAAACCGTTGTGCCGAACATTTCGATCAGACGGCGATAGGAATCCCACGCAAAGCGCGGATTACCCGTCAGTTTTGCCAACCCTTCGACGACCTTATCGTTCAGACCGATATTCAGGATCGTGTTCATCATGCCGGGCATGGAGAACTTTGCGCCCGAACGGCAGGAGACCAGAAGCGGATTCTTGGGATCGCCAAACTTTTTGCCGGTCGCCTTTTCCACCTTTTTCAGGGCAGCGAGCTGCTGCTCCCACTGTCCGGCAGGGAATTTGCCAGTTTTACGAAATTCATTACAGGCTTCGGTGGTGACTGTAAAGCCTGGCGGGACGGGTACCCCCGCACGTGTCATGTCGAAGAGTCCAGCACCTTTGCCGCCGAGCAGGGAACGGACTCCATCCCAGGAACCGGCGTATTTTTCCGCGGCGGCCACCTCTTCGAACAGATAAACCCATTTTTTCATAGAAACCTCCGGGGTTTTTAAGATCTAAAAGTTGTGTGAAGTTTACCACGAACAGTTCACTACAAATGTGATATATTGTTCCTGTCTTTGTTAGTACTTATACAGGTGTCAATTGTTAGCCTATTGCAAGCTTCATACCATCATTTGTGTATGATAATAGGGACAGATTGGAATTAACTATGCCCGTAAAATTACTTGTGATTGACGATGATAGTGCCGTAACCGATTTACTTTCATTGCTTTTAAAGTCAAATGGTTTTGAAGTATCGGCGACAAACAACAGTACTGAGGGATTGGGACTCATCCGAGAGTCCTCTCCGGATGTTGTTATTCTGGATCTTATGATGCCTGAAATGGATGGTTGGCAGATTTGCAAGGCTGTGCGAGAGTTCAGCCAGGTGCCAATTATTATTCTTTCGGCTTTGAATGACCCTTCTATGATTGCCAGCGTTTTGGATGCTGGCGCCGACGATTACCTGACAAAGCCAACTCCGAGTCGGGTGTTGATCGCCCATATCAACCGGCTGATCAACCGGACAGGGTCTCTGAATTCAAACGCTTCGATCGATCCCTTTACCAGACCGCTACCCGCCTCCTAAGCTTGATCTAATTTATCTAATATCCCATCCCCTTTTGGGGATGGGATATTTTTATCATGCCAGGTGCTTCAGTGCTTCTGCCGTTTTTTCCTTTGCTTCCATCATCGGCATGTGACCTGCGCCGCTGATCGCAACGAGATGTGCCTGGGGTAAAGCTGCCTTCACCTCCCGCGCCCGGTCGATGGGAATGAGGGAATCCGAGTCACCATGAATCACGACTACTGGAAAGTGGAAAGACGAAAGGAGGGAGGTGGAGTCCCATCGCTCTGCCATTGCCTTCAGGGCACCGATGTAGGCGGCTGGCTGCTGTCGTTCCATGGATGTGCGTGCATACGACTGTAATCCCCTATCGGCGGTGAACTTTGGCGTCATGGACTCGACCACACTACCGATTCCATTGGCTGAGACATCTTCGGCCGATTTGTAGCGGCCTTCCTTACGCTCAGGGGAATCCGCGAGCACTTGCGAGGAAACCAGCCCAAGACCGCGCACCCGTTCAGGATACAGCCGGGCAAAAGCCAGGGCAACGTATCCACCCATCGAGTGCCCAACAATCGCAGCTTTTGAAATATTCAAATGATCGAGCAAGCCCGCAATATCGGAAGCGTAGTCCTCCATACGATGAGGTACATCAATCATTGTCGAATTGCCAAAACCCCGCAAGTCGGGAGCAATGACATCGAAAGTATCTTCCAACAATGGCACGACCTCATCCCATAAATGGTGGTCGAGGGGAAAACCGTGCAAGAGCACAAGTGGAGTTCCACTTCCACGACGCTCATAAGCAAGTTGGACACCGTTAACATTTACGCTTGCCATCAATCTCTCCTATATACATTTTGTAAATTTGTTTGATTCTGTGCTTCTCTTGCGCAGAACGCCGCGCGATACACTTATTTCCAATGGACGGATACCTTCAATTTGCTGCCCAGTTTTGAGTAATAATGGACAAAGCCATGATCCCTGCCGAATTCATATACACGGCGGGTGATGTCTACATCGGACTTACAGTATTCTGCAACCTTGACCAGCTCTCCATTCCTAAACCATTCCACAGACTGAACACCATCTGCCGTTTTTGTTGTTCCAAGTGTTGCCCTCGCAATTGTGTCCAGGCTAAGGCGGAATTGAAGCGTGCGATAAATGTCTTGCAGCATGTCTGTTGTGCGGAACGACCGAAAGTTTTCATTTGGTGCGTAGGGCTTTAAGACTTCGTAGTCAAAGCCAATCACATTGAACCCGATCACGCGATCGGCAGCCTTCAATTCCGCGACAAGAGAAGAAGCACCCTCTTCCCAATACACCGCAAAATCATTGCGCGCCGTGGACCACGTGACTCCGCACGCCAATAATAACTTGGAAGGATCGCGTCCACCGACCTCATGAAAGAGTTTCTGACTTTCTATATCGAAGTAAACTGTGTTCATAGGATCTCCGATTTTTTCAAGTAATCCCGCGCAAACTCGAGAGCTTGCTCTCGGTTCTGGATGTTTCCGGTTGCCTGCCCTTCTCGGATCGCTTCCAACAATTGACCGACGACACGTCCCGGCTCGAGTCCCAGCTCAGACATGAGCTCGTTCCCATTCAACAAGCGCGGCGGATCTATGACCTCCTGCGGTTTCTCCCAGTAATTTTCAAGAAGAATACGGGCGATCTCCAGTGCGGCAGTCCAGGTTTCCAGTGTCAGCGCGGGACCTTGCGTTCCGCGCACGTCTGCCAGACCCAACAGCACGAGGTCCACACCTGCTTCGCCCGAGTCGCGAAAGAAGCGGTAAATCGCTTTGCGAGAAGGCTCCTTTTTTTCGCCTTCGAGGCGACTCGTGAAAAAGTGAAACCGCATGTGATGCCGAACGATCAAACCGATGCGTTCGACTTCATCATTGCTGAGATGCAACACACGCCCGCGTTCCTCGGCAACTACTGCACCTCGGACATCATGGTCAAAAAAGCGGATGCGACCCGTATACTCTACTGTCTTTGTAGCTGGTTTCTGATTATCGTGATACAGGGCGGCAAAAAATAGCGCGGCGCGTACGGAGCGATCTGCATTTAGAGATTCGGCAAAGTGTTTCGTGAATTGCTCGAAAAATTGCCCAAGGATCAAGCGAAGCCGTTCGCTAAACACATCCTGACTGTCATCTGTGGTATCTCTCGATGTGAGCGTTGCAAGAATTACTTCAAGATAGCCTAAAGCGCTAAGAGTATGCTCCCAAACATTAAACATATGAGGCGGTGATTGCTCCACTCCTTTTAAGGCAGGGAGTTCGGGCAGTAAAAACGGCAAGACTCCAATGATCTCCAGGGCACGAATAGATGCGTCTGGTTTAGGTCCTTCCAATATTTTGAACAGCTCATCGCGCAGGCGTTCCATCGAGACGTTAGGTAATAAACGTACAGCTTGTTTCATCGATTGGCGCGTTTCCGGCTCGATCTTGAGCTGGAACGCGGCAGCCTGCCGTACCGCGCGTAAGATGCGGACAGGGTCATCTGATAACGACGTTGGCGAACAAGCGCGAAGAACCCTGGCGCCCAGGTCCGACGCGCCATTCAGTGGATCGAGCAACGTTTGGTTGCGCAGGTCGAAGGCGATCGCGTTGACCGTAAAGTCGCGGGCGCGCAGGTCTTCTTCCAGGTCTCTGCCGCGGTATGTGGCGAAGTCGAGAAACATCCGCGTGCCGTCTGGCTCCGTGACAATGACTCTGCCCGTATCGCGCTCACTATCAAGCACCAGAAAGTCCGCGTGTAGGGCATTGGCGACGCGCCGGGCAAGGGAAATGCCATTCGAGGACAAGGCAAAATCAAGGTCGGGCGAGGGGCGATTCAACAACATATCCCGGACCGCGCCGCCGACAAGATAAAGCTCCTGTCCAGGAAGGATCTCTCTGACTCGATCGACCAAAGGCGAATAAGCCAAAGGAAGCGGCATATAAATAATTTCAGGTTTCTCTTTATGTCTGCTGAGTTGTGCCGCGTGCAGCGCTTGCTGCGGTGTGCCCCCTTGGCCGATGATTCGGCCGCGTACTCGAGCCACCCAACGACCCGCGTAAGGGGAAGCAGGTATGCTCTCACGATTTACGACAGGAGAACGTTCATCTGTCATATCAGGAAGATGGCTTGTATTTTTCTAGATCTACAACACCAACAAAGGGCAGGTTGCGGTAGTATTCGTCGAGGTCAAGCCCAAAGCCAAAAACAAATTTATTGGGAATAATAAAGCCGCGATAGTGGATCGGGACGACGGCTTCACGCCGTTCGGCTTTATCGAGCAGGGCGCAGACTTTGAGGCTGCGCGGCTGGCGCAGATTCAGCATTTCCAGCACGGATGCGATGGTGTGCCCGCTATCTACGATATCTTCCACGAGGAGGACATCCTTGCCGCGAATATCCATTTGAAGATCAAGAGTGACCCGTACAGTGCCGCTTGACTCACGTTTGCCTGCCCCGTAGGACGAGACTGCCATAAAGTCCATCATATGGGGAGCAGTGATATGCTGACTTAAGTGAACCAAAAACGGGACACCGCCGCGCAGGATGCAGATGAGCAATAGATTGCCATCCGGGTAATCGGCGCTGATCTCCACGCCTAATTCTGTGATACGGCTGTGAAGCGTTTTTTGGTCGATCAGAACTTCGGCGAGGATGTCATTGTAATGTTGCATAGGATTCGTTTCTTAGCTGGATCGTTTGATTATTTTGTAGTTCAGTAGGCTCGCGCAAAATGCTTCCTAAAACTACTTAACTAACAAACTAACGTGGCACCTCGTGGTGCACGCGGCAGCGGGCTTCATACAATTCTGAGGCACCGACGATCACAATCGGGTCGTCGAAGCGCGCTGGTTTTCCATTCAACAATCTCTGCGTGCGAGAGGCTTCGTCGCCGCATACCATGCAAATCGCATGGAGCTTGTCCACGTGTTCTGCGATCGACATGAGGATCGGCATAGGGCCGAACGGTTCACCGCGAAAGTCAGTGTCGAGTCCAGCGACCAGGACACGGATACCGTGCGAAGCAAGCTGCTGGACGATTTGAACAATTTGAGGGTCGAAGAATTGCGCTTCGTCTATGGCGACGACCGTGGTATCCGATTCGATCTTTGCCAGGATATCGATAGATGTTTCGATAGGAGTGGCATCATAGTTCGATCCCGCGTGCGATGTGACTTTCTCCACTGCATAGCGAACATCAATGGCCGGCTTGAATACCTGCACCTTTTGTTTGGCAATTGTGGCGCGTACCAGGCGGCGAATTAACTCATCTGTCTTTCCGCTAAACATCGAACCGCAAACGACTTCGATGGAACCGTGTGTATGGCGCATAGATCCTTTTTGGTTGGTAACAAAATAAAATGGGCATGGCGCAAGGCGCCATGCCCGTAAGTTTACCTGAGAATAATGATTCTGCAACCCTAGGAGGCTGCCGCCGCGGGGATTTCGTAACCAAGCGAACGCAATTTCTTCTTGGCAGCTGTGAGTGAAGCCTGACCAAAACCAGAGATTGCGAGCACAGCTTCGTTTCCGCCGCTCAGCCTCTCCAGGAACTGTCCAAAATTCTCGATGCCAGCCTTTTTCAACGCGTCGATCGCGCGAGGGGAAATACCCAGCTCTTCAATGGAGCGCTCTGGCGAACCTTTGAGTTCTTCCTTGACCTTCTGCTGCTCGACATACGTCTGGCGAGCAGAAAGCTTCTTGTAGAAGCGATCCACCTGACCTTCGATGTCGAGAAGGCGGGAAGATTCACCGGTAAAGAACGGATGACAGTTGGAGCAGATGTCCACGCGCAGTTCTTTCCTGGTGGAACCTGTCGTCCAGGTGTTGCCACAGGAGGCGCAGGTTACCTTGGCATCTGGATAATAGGTAGGATGGATCTCAGCTTTCATTTGCAACCTCCACTTCTACTATCTCGGGAACGATGTTCACGCGCTTCTGGCCATGGGTGACGTCATACTTCACAACGCCGTCGACCGTTGCGAACAGCGTATCATCTTTACCAGCTTTTACATTCAAGCCCGGTTTAATCTTTGTGCCGCGCTGGCGCACCAGGATGTTACCAGAAAGCACAAACTGACCGGCGTAGCGTTTGACGCCCAGACGCTGGGAATTTGAATCTCGTCCGTTGCGGCTCGAACCGCCACCTTTTTTATGTGCCATTTCTACCTCTTTATTTCTTGCTTGTTTTCTTAGCAGCAGGCTTCTTTTCAGCACTGACTTTGCGTCCGCCCGAAAGGTCATCCTGCAATTTCTTTAGACCATCCCAGTCACCCTGAGCGGCAAGTTTTGCCTGCTGGGGCCAGGTGGTTGCATCCATCATTCTTAATCCAGCATCCGTCAGAATTTTCTGAATGTCTTCGACTTTGGCGTTGGATAGTGCCTCAAACGTGGAAATGCCTGCTGCGATCAAAGTCTTTGAGACTTTGGGGCCAATGCCTTCGATCTGAGTAAGATCGTCTACCTCAACTGTCTTTTCTGGCTTGGCTTCTGTTTTGCGATCCTCGTCGGGGCGGCCGATGAAGTCCACCATCAAACGCGTGTACTGCTGGCGGTGCCCACCGCGCACGCGAATGCGCTTCTTAGGGCGATATTTGAATCGATCGATCTTGGGACCTTTGACATGGTCTACCACTGTAACTTTGACCAGAATGTCACTCACAGTGGGTGTACCGACCAGGATGTCGTCACCATCTCCCATCAGTAAGATGCGTTCCAGATCAAATTTTTTACCCGCATCAACGGGCAGGCGGTCCACTTCAATTGTCCGCCCTTCGACGGCACGATATTGCTTGCCGCCACTTTCGATAATTGCGAATCTCATTTTTTCTCCAGTCATTCACTTCACCGTGCGCCTGCGGAGATCTTACACTCGTCGCCTGCGAACGGGGAAGCTGGTGTTTTACATACAACTACCCCAGAAGCCAACCACTGGGGTAGAAGCGCAGGATATTATACATGTTCGAAAGGGATGTGTCAACGTCACCACCAAGATTCTGATGTTTTTCTATTACCTGGAACAGAGCGTTGTCCCGCAAAGCGGATGGCTCAGAATAATGTTGTTATGGTAGCCAGGTCACCGTCCCATATACCCCGGAATCGGACACCAGTTGGGTCAGGTTCGAGCCATCAAGATCCATTAGGAAAATTCCTTCTCCACTGATGCTGGCGATCTGTTGACCATCTGGTGAAAGACTGGCGAACAGGTTTATCGTCTGAAGCTGTGTCAATTGGGTTGGCACGCCACCGGTCACCGGCACGGACCACCAATCCGAAGGGACGTCATGCGCCCTTGCCACTTGAATCCCCGTCAATCTCTCGAAGAAATTGAGCTGTGAGGACTGGCTGGGTTCGGGCGCGCTAAACAAGATGGATTGCCCATCCGGGGAAAAAATAGGGGCATCGATAATGTCGGGAGCTTGAGAACCAGACAAAGGAACGCGTTGCGGATTGCTCCCGTCTATATTTGCCACAAAGAGCTCATTCTTTGCCGTCTCGGGATCTACGTGGATGAATGCAAGTTTGGATGAATCAGAAGAGATGCGCGGCCAGAACGCGTAATCGGCAATTTTTTCGGGCTTTCCTCCCGGATAGCTCAGCCGGAAAAGATTGTATACCGGGTCGAGCTGACCTTCCAGCCGAACCTGGCTGTTGTAATGGACATAGTAAAGATACTTTCCATCTGGCGACCACTCGATCTGGGTGTAGTGATCGTCGGACGCAGGGGGAGTTATCAGAGGCTGAGTTTCAGCAGAGGAATCCAAGGAGATCGTATACAAACTGCGGCTGGATGGAGAATTCGGCTGGCTTGGTGGCGCATAAGACATAGCGAGCATGCTCGCATCCGGAGAGAGCGTTGCGTAGTAGACCCAGGACGAGGGCAGGCTAAAGATCGTCGCAACCTCGCCCGTCGCAAGATCAAGGATTTGAATGCTGCTGGTCAATTGATCGCCATCCGTCGCGCTGTCTAAGTAAACCAGCTTTCCCGTGAGATTGAGATGTGCCCAAGTCACCGGAACTTGTGTTACAGGGGAAACAGATGTTGAGGAAATAACCGGCGTAGGTTTATCCTGTGGAGCTTCGATCGTTTGATTGATTTCCACCGAACAACTGCAAACGATCAATGCAAGCATCAGCGCAACATATCGAAATTGAGATGTTTTCATGGAAGAGTTTATTTTGGTGCCAAACTGCGGATGAAATTAACAAGCTGCCAGCGCTCCGTGTCAGATAGCGCAGATTTGAAGGCTGGCATGCGCGAGCCCGGGAAACCGTTTGTGATCCATTCAAAAAGTTGAGCATCCGTATGGATGCCAATAGTAGCATGTTGGGTCAGGTCGGCGGGACGAGGGTTCAGCGTGGCGCCGACAGGTCCATCGCCTTTGCCGGTCTGGCCGTGGCACGCAGCGCAATTTGCGCTATACAATGCCTGTCCTGCGGCAACCGATTCGGCGTTGGGAGGAATGGGATTAATCTCTTCTGCACTGGCGGATGCCGGCTGGGACAGTAAATAGGCTCCCAGCCCGATCAATAGGAAGGTGAGAGGCATGCCGGTTAAGAGACGCCATGGCGGTTTGATATCTACATCGAAGGCTACGAAACCGCACAGCAGGGCTGCCAGGAGAAGAAGCACGCCGCTTTGCCTTGCTGGATTTGCCGCACCTTCATCGGCTGTTCCAGGCTTTCGCAGAGAGAAGTCGAAGTTTGCATAGGCGTCGAACTTAGCTTCGCGCCGGACGATTGCCTGCACCTGCCAGGCTCCAGGGACGCTGAGATATGTGCCTTTCGCGCTGAAGGTGCCATCCCCCTGGCTGAGGAGTTCAAGGTCAGAAGGAGGGATGTTTTCCTGGTCAGGCGTAAAGCGCAGTAAGACTTCCTTTGCACTTCGAAGAGGCTCACCGTCCACTGCGATGCGAAGGGTGAAGGTATTCTGCCCGACGCGTCCCGGGGAGATGACGATCTCGATAGTGAGGTCGTCTACACGTGTTGAATCTCTCAGGTCAGGTGTAGCAGATGCAAGCTTTGCCGGAGGAATGTAGGTTAGAAAGCTTACGCTCGCCAACAGCAACCCGGCAAAGATCAACTCAAACGTAAGGAGTTTTCTAAATTTTGTAACAACGTTTGTATTTGCTCTCCCTTGCAGGCGGTCACGCTTTAGTTGCGGAGAAATGACCAACAGATTCGTTGCAGCGATGACCAGCAGTCCAGCTACGAATACTTGTTTGACAAGCAGGGTGTGTCCATACAGACTTGTGATCAATCCGTTCCATGAGCCGACTCGTAGATACGCGGAATAAACGCCGGTCAAGCTGATCAACCCGACGAAGAGAATGGCATGGTTCGAAAATCGCCCAGCCAGGAACGAAATTAATTGTGTGCGTTGTTCACCATCCAATTGGTGTAAGTGACAAACGGCAGTAAAGAAATACACCAGTCCGCCCAGCCAGAACGCCATGCCAACCAGGTGAAGCCAATCGGCGAGCATAGGGAGAAGGGGACGGGGCTCGGTCGCGGCGTGACTCGTCAGCGTTACGGTGAACAACAAAGCGAGATTAACTGCAAAGCTCCCCCATTCCTTCCACCACCATTTTTCGTGCCCTGCCAGCCAAACTGCCAGAATCGCCAGCGCCAACCGAGTCAGCCAGATCACCCCGAGCCGCGTTTCCGTTAAAATGCGCCCCACCTCCGGGTTCCAGGGAGCCGCCAGTTCACTGCCTGTGGACTGCCCACCCTGTGCAAGCATTCCAACGCCGATGGAAATCAGCATTCCTATTAAGCCAAGACGGTAGAAGGTTTCCCAGATCGCTGGCTGCTTTACATCATGAGCGTGAATAGCGGGATTCCAGACAAGCTCTATAAAGAGTCGCTGTCCGAGCAGCACCGCTAACGATACCAGCATCAGAAATTTAGCGAAGAGCGTGCTGAAAGGCAACCGAAAGGTTGATTTTTGTTGGATGGCGCTCACTTCATCTGCGTTTGCATTGCCTACAGCAAACGGGAACGAGCCTGTGGTCTGGTGTCCGTCGATGGACGAGACGGCTTTCCAACTGACGGTATACACCCCGTCGGGGAGGGCATGCAGAGTCACGGTCAAGCGCGTCGGGTCGGATGGATCGACGCGCACATCGCCCGCGTCCACGTTGAGGTTGTTCGAGTCGAAGACACGGATCGAACTGAGCTCTTCCTCCAGCGGCTCGCTAAAGAAGATTTCCACCTGCACAGGCGGCGCAAGCAACACAGCGTTCGCTGCCGGAGTCGAACGAACCAGTAACGCGTGCGCGGATGCCGAGGGAACAGCCCAGGCGCTATAAAGGATGATAAGAACCAAGAGACAATATTTTTTCATGGATGGAATACGATAAGGATTTTAATCCAATTTAGCGCTCCAAAAATTCTGTCGTAACACCGAGTGCCACTTCAAAAGCGTAGTACAATTGTTCTATCCCAGACCATACATTTACTCCTCCCCTCTATTCCGTACCTTTAACCTTATGACAGATACGTATCCTTCACCCGGAATCAGCTTTAGTCCCGCTCAGCTCCAGATCATCGAATCCCCTTTCAATTCTAAAATCTTTGCCTCGGGTCCAATGGGCGCCGGCAAGACCACGGCAGCCGTCGAACGGATGCGGCGCCTGCTTGCACAGGGAGTGCCTGGCGAGTCGATCCTGATGCTTGCCGCGCAGCGAAGCGTGCAGGAGCCCTACCTCGACTTGCTCTACAGTCCCGATCGGATTGCCGGCGGCGAAGTAACCTCTACAACGCTTGGAGGCGGATTAGCGCGCCGTGTCTGCGACCTGTTCTGGCCCATCGCGGCGGAAGCAGCCGGGTTTGCACGCCCCGATCAGCCGCCAGTGTTTCTTTCGTTAGAGACTTCGCAATATTACATGGCGCACATCGTCCGCCCGCTGCTGGATGAAGGATACTTCGAATCGGTCACAATGGACCGCAATCGCATGTACTCGCAGATTCTGGATAATCTCAACAAAGCTGCAATTGTGGGTTTCCCACACACCGAGATTGCCTCCCGGCTGGATTCGGCGTATTTTGGCGACCCGGCGCAGCGCCGCGTCTATGCGGATGCACAGGAATGTGCGATCCGTTTCCGCCAGTATTGCCTGGAAAATAATCTTCTGGATTTCTCTCTCCAGTTGGAAATCTTCTCGAACATCCTCTGGCCTCTCGATATCGTTCGCGACTTTCTCATACGTACCTACCGTCACTTGATTTATGACAATGTGGAGGAGGACAGCCCGCGCGCCCATGACATTATCCGTACCTGGCTGCCGGCGTTTGAATCGGCTCTTTTGATTTACGATCAGGGCGGCGGGTATCGCCAGTTCCTTGGCAGCGATCCCATGACCGGGTGGGCCTTGAATGAGCTGTGTGAAGAGCAGATCGTCATGGGCGAGTCGTTCATCATGTCCGAAGGGATCGCCAGTCTGGCTGCGAACCTTCAGCAGATTATCTTGCCGGATCCCTCCGCTCCTGAGCCAGAGTCAGTCGCTGGGGATGCGGTGGGCGTTATCAGCTCACGCTTCTACCCTGAGTTGTTGGATGCCGTTGTTGCGGAGACAAAGTCCCTCGTCGATGCCGGCGTTGCCCCCACCGACATCGTCATTATTTCCCCTTTTCTTTCAGATGCCTTGCGCTTCTCAGTGATGAATCGCCTGGAAACAGCAGGCATTCCAACGCGCTCCCACCGTCCTTCGCGTACCTTGCGAGATGAGCCTGCCAGCCAGTCCCTCCTCACGTTCGCGGCGATCGCGCACCCGGCGTGGAATATCCGCCCACCGCGCTTCGACGTCGCGTACGCGTTGATGCATTCCATCGAAGGACTGGACCTCGTGCGCGCCCAGCTACTGGCGGAGATCGTCTATCGCGCCCGCGATCTACGACTCTCCTCCTTTGACGACATCACGCCCGAAGTACAGGAGCGTATTACGTTCCTGATTGGCAATCGATACTCCATGCTGCGCGAATGGTTGCTTGCATACCGCGAGGGAGAGGAATTGCCATTTGATCACTTCCTGCGGAAGTTATTCGGCGAAGTCCTGTCCCAGCCCGGCTTCGGCTTTCACACCGATTTTGACTCTGTGCGGGTTGCCTCCAGTCTGATCAACTCCGTCCAGCATTTCCGGCAATCGCTTGAATCGACGTATGTCTATCAGGAGGGTGCGCGTTTTCCACACCTCGGGAAAGAATATATTCAAATGCTTCAGGATGGCGTCATTGCCGCTTCCTATGTGGAAGGCTGGCGATCGCAAAACAAGGACGCGGTCCTCGTCGCACCCGCGCACACCTTCTTGATGATGACCCGCCCGGTGACGGCGCAGTTCTGGCTGGACGTAGGCTCTAGTGCCTGGCACCAGCGGCTTGCGCAGCCGTTGACGCATCCGCATGTTTTGACGCGCGAATGGGAGCCCGGTCGTATCTGGACGGATGCCGATGATGTGGAAACGGGTCGCCGGGGGATGGCGCGCGTGGTTTCTGGCTTGCTGCATCGCTGCCGCGAACGCGTGTATTTATGTTTGGCGGAATTAGGGGAAAGCGGTTTTGAACAGCGCGGCGACCTCTTGCGCGCGTTCCAGCGGGTGATGAACTGGGAATCGGCTGAATAAGGAATGAAGAGAAATCGTCAGCGGATTCTCTACTTATTTGCCTCTCTTTTTCTTATATCTGGCGCGGCGGGACTGATTTATGAAATTGTCTGGGAGCGTCTGTTAGAACTTTACTTTGGGGTCAGCATTGTCTCGGTGACGCTGATCGTTTCGGCATACATGGCGGGGCTTGGCATAGGATCTCTCCTGGGAGGACGAATTGCGCGCGGCCTGAAAAACACCTTGTTCCTCTACGGACTTCTGGAGATCGGGATCGCCTTGTTTGGACTCATCAGTCCAACATTCATCGTTTGGATAGGACAGGCGACGGCGGGCGCTCCGTATGGCTTGGTCTTCGTAATCAGTTTTGTGATCCTCCTGATTCCCACCACGTTGATGGGCATGACATTACCCTTGCTCACCCAGTCGTTTGTGGATCGATTGGAAATCTCCGGGCAAGTCATTGGTCTGCTCTACGGTATCAATACGCTGGGCGCAGCGCTTGGGGCAGTTCTAGCTGGGTATGCGCTAATCGGTTTCTATGGTTTTGACGGCACAGTATATATCGCCGTGCTTTTGAACGCCCTCGTCAGTTTATTTGCTTTTGCAATCTCACGTTGGCAGTTTATTCCGGCACTCGAGTCCGAGTCGGCGCAAATGACAAGACCTGTAAACATTGTGTGGGGATACAAGACAATTCTGCTGGCTTCCTTCCTGGTGGGTTTCATTGGGTTAGGCTTCGAAATGCTGTGGATCCGAATCCTGCTGATCGTGAATAAGAACACAGCATATGCCTTTCCTTCGATCTTGTTTGTCTTTTTGCTGGGGCTAGCGCTCGGTGGATATCTTTTTGGGCGACGGGCAGATACTTCTTCAGATCCCGTAGCCCTATTCTGCAAGATCGAGCTCACTGGAGCGGTCGTCGCTGTGTTTACGTTCCTTCTTTTTTGGATATCTCTCCAATACCATCCACCATGGATTGAGAACTTTATCGACACACAAAAGCCTGCTCTCTCCTTTGTGGAAACGGAGCATCAATTCTTTTTCTCCAGGCGTATCTTATTGCGAAACCTTTGGAATTATTTTCTCCCCATTCTGATCCTCGTTCTTCCCGCTAGTTTTGTGCTGGGAGGCGGATTGCCTGTTCTGGATCGTCTCTCGATCCAGAACCCTCTTCTATCGGGCAGACGAGTGGGAGATATTCACCTGGCAAATATCCTTGGCTCTGTGGCAGGCTCGCTGGCAATCAGCTTTTTACTGCTTCCTGCGTTTGGCTCGGAGTGGACGATGAAGCTGCTTGTTCTCTCCATGTTGATCTTCCCGATTCTGTATTTTCTTGGTAGACCGCGGAAGACATCCCTCCGCAGAGATGATTCTTCATTGATTTCTGTCGGTCTGATTGCCTGCATTGGTGTTTTTCTCGTACCACCGCGCGGCGAGTTCTATAACCGTCTCTACTCCTACGGCACGGGACAGAGGACAGTTGTCTCTGAGTCGGGAGACAGTGTCCTTGCACTTACGTATGAAACACACAGTCCTCGCCCGTCAGGCTGGTTTTGGATCGGAGGCGAGATCAACGGCCTGTTCCCTGCGCAGGGGGTGTATGAGGAAAGGTCTTTGGTCTGTGCAGGTGTGTCCCGCCCGAAACGGATTCTTATCATTGGTTTCGGCGGTGGCTTTTCGACGCTGTTCTACCAAAGCATTCCGGATGTGGAGGAAATTGTCGTGGTGGAGCTCCTCAGCGATATTGCTCCCTTCCTTCGCCGCAACATGGACTCGGCGCAAATCACGCTGGATGATCCTCGGGTCACCTACCTCGTGGATGACGGGCGTCGTTACCTGAACGCCTTTCCCGCGGAAAAGTTCGATCTGATCTCCATCGACCCCCTGCGCGCGCATACTGCAGGGCATAACAACCTGTATTCGAAAGAGGCGCTTGAGATTTACAGGGACCATCTCACACCAAACGGCGTTTTATGCGCCTGGATGGATGAGTTTCACGTGATCCCTCACACGGTAGCACAAGTCTTTCCCTATGTGGATCAATATCGAAATGAGACAATGGTTGCCAGCAGCCAGTCCATCGTTTATGAGACAGCGTATATGCAACGCGTGGCAGTCCACTATGCAAAACTGACAGCCGAGATTTATGGGGCAACTGGAAGGATCGCCCTCGATCACATGACAGGATTTCAATTCTTTCAGCGAGATCAAAGTCAGATCTTGAATGATGAAAAACATCGTCGAATCCTGCGCGATATGGATCCCTGGCTGGAATATTATTTCTTTAGGCTGCCTGTAAGGGAAAGAATCGAAACAGATTCGGATGTGAAAGTCAATTTTGAAAGCCGGATACAGTGAACCGCTTCCAGCTCTTGCTAGCCCGAAGTAACTCAAATGTTCTGACCCAGGCTCCCTAGTGTAAAATGGAAAAATACATTAATAACATAAAAAATATGATATTCGATGACACTAGACCATCTACTATTGTCTATTGTCTACAGTGTGCCGTATGAATACCTTTATTCCTCGACCATCTCAAGAACAGATCCTCCGCTATCTCGGCGGTCGTTTGGGCATTGCTGCGGTACCCGGTGCTGGCAAGACGCAGATCCTCTCCGCTCTTGCCGCGCAGATCATTGCCAGCGGCGCGCTTGCCGATGACCAGGAAGTACTGATCGTGACCCTCGTCAATTCGGCGGTGGACAACTTCGAAGCACGCGTCAAGCGTTTTTTCGATAACCCTCTCCAAGCGCTGTACCGCTATCGTGTCCGCACGCTGCACGGACTAGCGCACGATATCGTTCGCGAGAAACCGGGACGCGTGGGGCTGGACGAGCGCTTCGGAATCATCGACGAACGGGAAGCAGACTTCATCCGCCGTGAGGCTGTCAAATCGTGGTTAAGCGTCCATGCCGAGTCGCTCGACGATTATCTCGACCCGAATATGGAGGAGCACAAGCGCGACTGGGTCCGCCGCGACCAGTTGCCGGAGATGATCGCGAACGTAGCGCTGGCTTTTATCCGCTCGTCAAAGGACAGACGCCTGACGCCGGAAAAGCTGCGCGCCCTGCTGGATCGCCAGCCCGCGCCGCTCCCGTTAGCCGAATTGGGGCTGGAGATCTATGCCGATTACCAGCGCGCCCTCACCTATCGCGCCGCAGTGGACTTCGACGATCTCATCCGTTTTGCGCTTGAAATCCTTGAATCCGATGAGGAATATCTGGAGCGTGTGCGCTATCACTTTCCGTTCATCCTGGAAGATGAAGCGCAAGACTCGAGTCAGTTGCAGCAGAGTATTCTTGCGTTGCTTTCGGGGCCAGGAGGCAATTGGGTGCGCGTGGGCGACCCGAACCAGGCGATCTTTGAAACGTTCACAACTGCTTCCCCGGAGCTTCTGCGCGCATTCATCGCAGATAACCCCAGCGTGGACATGCCAGAGTCTGGGCGTTCGCAGCAATCGATTATTGACTTGGCGAACAATCTGATCAACTGGGTGATGAACGAGCATCCCGTTGAAGAGGCACGCACTGCGCTCGCGCCGCCCTATATCGAACCCGTCCCGCCCGGCGACCCGCAGCCGAATCCGGAAAACGACCGCTCGGCAATCCATTTCGTGACGAAACGTCTCACTGCGGAAGAAGAGACGAAAGCCATTGTCGATTCTGTGGCGAAGTGGCTGCCAAGGAATCCGGATTCGACCGTTGCGATCCTCGTGCCCCGCAACCTTCGCGGCGTGGATGTAATCAACGCGCTTAAGGCGAAGAATATCGAATACGTAGAGTTCTTAAGCAGCACCTCCAATACACGCGCCGCGGCAGGCGCGCTGAGCAACTTGATCTCCTATCTAGCAGACCCAGCGTCTGCGCCAAAGCTGGCGAAGGCATACCAGGTCTGGCGGCGGGCGTGGAAGGGCGTCAAAGAGAGACAGACCTTGATTCACGACACGAGTGCCTGGCTGCGGCGAGTGGGAAATGTGGAGGATTACGTCAACCCAAATCTCGCGTTCGCGCGTGGGGAGGTGGTTGCCCCTCTCGCTCTTTCAGGAGGAAATGGCGGCGCTGTCGCGGAAGCTTTGCTTGCGGAAGGAGAACAGGAACAGGTCGTCGAAGAGCTGAATAATTTCCGCGTCCATGTGCGGCGCTGGCTGGCAGCGGTCACGCTTCCTATTGACCAATTGGTGCTGACGCTGGCGCAGGATATCTTCACAGAAGCCGCCGATTTGGCACTGGCACACAAGCTCGCTCTGGTTCTGCGTAAAGCCGCGGATGACCATAGTGAGTGGCGCCTGCCCGAGCTGACAGCGGAACTGGCGGTCATTGCCAAGAACGAACGGCGCTTCATCGGTTTTTCGGCAGATGATTCGGGGTTCGACCCGGAACAGCACAGGGGTAAGGTGGTAGTCACCACGATGCACAAAGCTAAGGGACTGGAGTGGGACCGTGTCTATTTAATGAGCGTGAACAATTATGACTTCCCCTCGAATCAGCCGAACGACCGCTTTATCTCGGAGAGGTGGTTTCTGCGCAACAATCTCAATCTGGAAGCCGAAGCGCTGGCGCAGTTGAATGCTGCGACCTTCTCCAGTGAATATGACTGGTACGAAGAGGGCGCGGCGACGCTGGCTTCCCGTGTCGATTATGTCAAAGAGCGTCTGCGCTTGTTCTATGTGGGGATCACACGTGCCAAGAAAGAATTGATCGTCACATGGAATACTGGAAGGCAGGGCGATGCTACGCCGAGCCTTGCGATGCAGGCATTGATGGGATGGTGGGAATCAGAGGGCAACCGGCAGTGAACAGATGACACAGGCAATCCTGGCTGGGTCATCACACAATAGGCATTCTCTAGTTCCTCCACAGAGGGTGTTCATGTGAGAAATCAACGATGAACTTTCCTTACGCGTTTCCGCCCGGATACGATTGGCTGAACTTCCTGCCAGCCATCCAGGTATTTCTACAGGGAGGCGATCCTTATGTGGTGGGCAAAGAGTTCTATGGCGTTTATGAACCGTTCTGGACCTACATCCTGTTGGCGCCGTTTGCTCTGCTCCCGTTTTGGGTCGGGCGTATTCTGCTTTTCGTGGTGAGCCTGGTTGCTTTCACAGTCTCGGCTATAAAGATGGGGGCAAGCAAGTTTCAACTGGCGCTGTTCCTGTCTTCTTCCACCGTATTTGGGGGACTCTACATGGGCAATATTGACTTTCTGGTCACACTGGGATTTTGGATGCCGCCCCAAATTGGGTTGTTCTTTGTGCTGATGAAACCCCAGATCGGCGCGTGCATTGCTCTGTACTGGATGTACATGGCATGGAAAGAAGGCGGAGCGTGGGAAATCATCCGGGTCTTCGCGCCGGTCACGGCTGCCTACCTGCTCTCCTTCATGTTGTACGGATTCTGGTTCAAGCACCTGTTCAATATGACGAACAACCCGTGGAACTTCGGAATCTTCCCCTATCTGGTTCCTGTAGGCATTTTTCTGCTGTACAAAGCGTTGCAGCTGCAGGATAAGAGATTGGCTGGGATGAGCAGCCCTCTGATCGCACCTTATGCGACCACCTATAACTTTTCCATCATGCTGCTCTCGCTGTTCAATCGTCCGGTCTTGTTCATTGTGGCATGGGTCGTTCTCTGGCTGAAGATATTCATTCCCGTATGGTTAGGATAGCGGTATGAGCTGCCCCAGGTTGAGATTACCCTGCCAAGAAAGCATTAATCGCCACTCGAAACAGGCAGTGAAAAATATTTGGTGAACGAAATGAAAACAGTCTCGTTAGAAAATCAATGAGACCGTTTTGCTTACCAAGGTGCGTGGGACTGAAATATCTAAGCACAGACTTGTGGTTGTAGTCTCGTGTGCGTTAAAATATTTTAAGATCTATCCATCATCACAATCTCATAGAGGTTTTCATGGCAAAACGAGCAAAAGAGTCTCAACCCGAAACGGGGACCATCATCGTGGAGAACGCCGAATCGGACGTGCCGCCCGTGGAAGCAAAACCGGCATTGCCGCCACCTCCGAGTGTGCCTCCCGCCGCGCCATCTGGCAAAGCTTCCGGTCCCAGTTTTGGAGACCGAGTCATGAGCTTTTTCAGATTTCTCCTTCGGCTTGTAATGCTGTTGCTCTTTTTGGGCTTACTCAGCGTGCTGCTATATCTTGCCCTGCCATGGCTCTATCAGAGGTTTATCCGTCCCGTCGAGCAGAACACTGCCGAGGTTAGAGAGTTACAAACTCAGCAAGAACAAATAGAGCAGGAGATGGCAGACCTGCAAGCCCGGCTGGCAGCCATGGAGGATGGGCAGAATGAACATGGCGAGTCATTCACTGCCATTGACCAACGACTGAACGAGATCGAAAAAGAGGTTCGTGACCGAACTGAGTCCCTGGAATCGTTGGAACGTACGCTGTCTGATCTGGAGGAACAAAATGAAGCCCATTCCATAGAGTTGGAACGCCAGATCAAACTCTTGAAGGCAATGGAATTGCTATCCCGGGCGCGCCTCTCGATGTATCAAAGTAATTTTGGGCTGGCGCGCCAGGATGTGCAGGTTGGGCGTGATCTGCTGGCGGAAGTGCAGCCGCTCTCGCCGCTGGATTCAGCCGCGGAGCTCAATGCTGTCATTCTCCGCCTGGACATGGTGCTAACCAATCTCCCGGCTTTCCCGGTCGCGGCTGCCGACGATCTCGACATCGCTTGGCAAATTCTACTCTCGGGCGTTCCGGAAGAAATGCCGACCGCAACCATGACTCCGAGTGGCTCTGCCTCACCCACTTCTTCCGCCGCGGACGTCACTGGCACCCCGACTCCTCAAGCGAGCGCGCAGCCAACCGCTACGCCATAGCCAAAGACCGCGAAATCAAAACAACTGCACCTCGGGTACCCGAGGTGCAGTTGATTTGATTATATTCAATTTGGGAAATATCAGATTGTTAGTTCTGCATGCCGGAGCTCATGTTGGGCAGCAGGACGGTGTCGATCACATGAATGATGCCATTATTGGTTTGGATATCCACGTCAATGATGTTGGAACTGCGCCCATTAACGTCTGTCAGAACGCCGCCCGCCTGCCAGATCCGTCCGCCCTGCCAGGTGCGGATGCTTTTGCTGGCGAGAACTTCGGTTGAGTCCAGTTCATCACGAACCATGTGATAGCGTAACACCCTTGAAACCAGAGGTCTGTTGCTCAAGAGCTCTTCTGCTGTCATTCCCAGTTCATCGAGCAGATCCAGGAATGCCGTATCCGTAGGAGCAAAAACGGTGTACGCACCGGTCTGGTCTAATCTCTGAATGATATCTGGATGGGCAGCCTGCAAGGCGGCAATTAAGATCGAGAACTCACCGGTTTCAGCATTCACTTGAAGCGCAGCGTCGACAATGGAACCATCGACCTTCGTCGGCTTAGGCTTCGGCAGCAGGACATTGTCGATCACATGGATCACACCATTGCTCGCCTGAATATCGGTCTGCACAATGTTTGAAGTGCGCCCGTTGGCGTCTGTCAGAACGCCGCTCGCCTGCCAAATGCGTCCACCTTGCACCGTACGGATCCGGTCGCTGGCAAGGACCTCGGCAGCCTCGAGTTCTCCGCGAGCAATGTGATAGCGCAGAATGCGGGAAAGCATCATTTTGTCACTCAGCAGTTCTTCGGCTGTCACACCGAGTTCAGCAAGCAGTGCGGTAAAGGCGGCATCGGTGGGGGCGAAGACCGTGAACTCCTTTTGAGGGTTGCTTAACTTGCGGATCACATCCGGGTTGGCAGCCTGCAAGGCGGCAATTAAGATCGAGAACTCAGCGGTCTGCGCGTTCGCCGCAAGAGCCACATCCACAATCGTTCCGGTTTCCTGCGCCTGTGCTGTGGGTGTCGCAAACGCACTAAAAGCGAATGCGGCGATCAGCAGAGCATACACAAATCTGATACCAATTGAATTTTTCATTTCTTCCTCCAGTTTAGGTTTTGGCTTGCACGCTATGCATTCTACTGAATTTAAACCTTTTGTCAATGTTTTGCAAAGATTTATCATAAATCTCTAATAAAATATGTGCAAAAAGATTGTTTCCAAATTTGGGAAGTCAAGTCGGAGAAGCATTGTCCGGAGAATTGCCTTTGTCTACCAGGTGTGTTAAAGTAGGAAGGCACTCAAAATAAATATTCGTCTGTAAAGGAGAGGTATGCAGAATTATGGATAGAATTTTTCAAAGGATCATCCAGAATAATTTCTCAGACCTCGAAGGGGCCACTGTCGATGCATCCGTTCCCATCCCACAATCTCTCATCAACGAAATCATCGAAACATCCCTTAAAGGGAACAAAAACATTGCCTCTATCCGTGTATCGGTTCACGCCCAGAACAGAGTCTCCGCAGATATACAAACCACATTAATCCCCTGGCCGCTGAATCTGAAATTGAAGCTTGACACATCGGTGGATTTTGCCAGCTATTCCTCTCCCAAGATCAGAGCCTGGATGGAAAACAATCGATTGCTGGGAAGCCTCGGCTCGCTGTTCAACGCACTCCCTGCGGGAATCAAACTGTATGGCGATCAAGTCGTGATCGACCTGGGCGCTTTTCTTCACAAGGCAGAGCAGAGACGACTCTTAAATCTCGTTAAGTCTGTAGGTATCCGAACTGAAGAGGGGAAGGTGATACTGAATGCCAAAATCGAGGCCAATGGGTAAGGTGGGTCAGCAATCGTTTTCCTGATGGACTGCGTATATTCTTAATGTTTTCGAATCGCTGGTAAAATCGCATAGGCAAATTTCTCAAGGAGGTTGGAGTGGCGAGGCAAATTATTGGTCCGGATGTAAGCTTTTATCAGGATGACCCGGGAACGCCGCAAGAAATCAACTTCGAACGAATGAACCTCACAACCGACTTTGTCATCATTCGAGCCGGGCAAAATTTATGGGCAGATTCCGACTTTCGAAACAACTGGCGTCGCGCAAGAGAAGCTGGGCTTCCCCGAGGCTCCTACTGGTTCTATGACAGCCGGGCAGAACCCCGCCAGCAGGCAGAACTGTGGGTCAATCTGTTGAGCGGCGATCTGGGTGAATTGCCTCTTTTCCTGGATCTCGAAGAATCCTATCGAGGTCCGTACACGGGTTGGCCGCACTGGAAGACATTCCTCGAACGTCTACGGAATTTAGTCGGCTCCAAAGAGATTGGTATTTACACAGCCTTTTTCTACTGGAACAGTAACGCGCCACTCAGCCAGCCTAATGAATTGGAATATTTTCACCGTTATCCGTTGTGGATTGCAAATTATGGAGTTGCCCAGCCACAGGTGCCTAGACCTTGGGGAACGACAGAATGGCTGTTCTGGCAATTCACTGCCTCGGGGGATGGTCCGTTTTATGGGGTGGAGAGTCTCGAAATTGACCTGAACTTTTTTAATGGAGATGGGCAGGCATTTGCCGACCGTTTCAACGTGCCTTTACCGACCGATCCGATTCCTCCAGACCCATCAGGGAGGCGGTACCGCGTCAATGCGGGAACGTTGTATGTGCGCGAAGGACCGGGGACAAGCTTCCCGGCGATCGGCTTTCTGCGCCGGAATGAGATCGTCGAGGCGCTTGAAGCCACCGTGGATGGCACCTGGCTGCGTGTCCGCCGCATCAGCGATGGATTGACTGGCTGGGCGTCAGCTGCCTATCTGGTCAAGCTGGATACGCCGCCTCCGCCTCCGCCCCCGCCGCCGCCGCCTCCCGTGGGAGACCGTTATCGAGTCACCGCTACTGCCCTGAACGTCCGCACCGGCCCGGGGACGAATTTCCCCTCCATCGGACTCCTGCACAGGAACGAGGTGGTCGAGGCCCTCGAATTTAATCCGGGCGCCTCCTGGGTGCGTCACCGTCGCCTCACAGATGGATTCACAGGCTGGTCCTCCACGCAATTCCTCGAAAAGATCACAACCGAGCCGCCACCTCCTCCTCCAACCGGCGATAAATATCGTGTTACCGCCACAAGCGGGCTTCACATCCGGTCAGGACCGGGGACACAGTTCACTTCCCTTGGCTTGCTGGAGTTCAACGAAGTGGTGATCGAGATCGCGGTCAACCCGGAAGGCACCTGGAGGCAGGTCCGCCGCAGCGATGGATTGGTAGGCTGGTCCTCTGCCCAGTTCTTAGCCTTTGTTCCAAATACGCCTCCGCCGCCCCCGCCGCCCCCCGGCGATGTGGCAGGGAATTGGTACCGAGTCACTCGAGGTGTGAACGTGCGCGAGGGACCAGGGACAGGCTTCAACATCTCCGGGTTTCTGAATAAGGACGAAGTGATAGAGGCTCTCGATGCGAATGGGGGGCAAAGCTGGATACGCATCAGCCGCGTAAATGGATGGTCAGCCTGGGCGCCGGGTGATTCCCTGCTGAATGTCGGAAAAAACCCACAGTCGCTTACCCAGAACATATTCAAGGGCGCGACCTATTATCGCAACGAGCGCACAACGCCTCGCGCCCTGATCTGGCATGTGATTGAAATTGATACCCGCCTCACCGATGCGCTGCGCTTTCTGGTGACTCCTCCTCTGCGGGATACGGTTCCTCAGGTATGCACGCGTACCACATCGCAATTCCTGGACGAGCACGACATGCAGATCGCGATCAACGGCGATGGATATTTCTATCTTGATCCGACCGATTATCCTCCGCAGAGCTACTGTGCCGATAGTGACCCCGTCAAATTGATGGGCTATGCGGCTTCGCGCGGCAAAGTGTATTCTCCAAAAGCCCCGGGTCATCCAGTTCTATACATCAATCAGCGTAATGAGATCACCTATGATGCCCCGAAAGGGAATGTGTATAACGCCATCTCCGGCGATCGCATGCTGATTGCCAAGGGAAAAAAGGTCGCGGGACTAGACAATCGAATCGTGAATCCGCGTACCGTCTTTGGAACGAATCGAAACGGTCGCTTTATCTATTTGATGGTGATTGATGGGCGAGAAACGAGCATTGGTGCAACGTTTAGTGAGGCAGCGGATCTCTTACTTCCGCATGGCGTGTACACGGCGATGGCGCTGGATGGCGGCGGTTCCTCTGCGATGGTGATCGAAGGTATCGATCGGCTGCCGCGGCTGCTCAACACGCCTGTCAATGAGAACACACCAAAAAAAGAAAGAGCCGTGGCAAACCACCTTGGGATTTCGTTGAGGAAATAAAGGCACCCGAATCCATGACCGTAACCACTTCTGCAGCACAACGATCCATACCCGGCCCGCGAGGGTTACCGGTTCTCGGTATGATGCCTGAGATGATCAGCGATATGCTGGGGCTGTTCATGAATACCACCCGCGACTATGGCGGGATCGCTCAATTCAAACTGTTGAATAAGAGCTATCTGCTGGTCACAAACCCGGATTACGTCAAATATATTCTGCAGGACAACTACAAGAACTACATTCGTGGTCGGAGCGTGGAGACGGGACGTGTGCTGCTGGGGAATGGACTGCCACTTATCGACGGCGATTTCTGGCTGCGTGAGCGGCGCATGCTCCAGCCTGCCTTCCATCGGGAACGATTGGGCAAGCTGACAGATACGATCACGAATGTCATCCACACATTCATGCAGAATTGGGGCGAGAAAGCCAGGCAAGATCAAAGCCTCGATCTGGATGACGAGATGATGAGACTTACACTGACGGTCATCATTAAGTCCATGTTCAGCTCCCCAATCGACCAGAAAATCCCGGCATTAAGTCATGCATTCAACGTTGCGTCGAAGTTCATGCTCTGGCGCAGCCAGCAAATGGTTCAGCTTCCATTATCGGCGCCTCTCCCGCGTCACGTAGAATATAACCATGCTTTAAGGGTCCTAAACGAAACCATTTATCCGCTCATTGCGGAGGCACGCAAGCACCCGGCGGATGACTTGCTCGGCATGATGCTCGACATGCGTGACGCCGACACGGGCGAAGGGCTATCGGATCAACAGGCGCGCGATGAGATTGTAACGATTTTCTTCGCTGGGCATGAGACAACCGCCGCCACCATGGCGTGGGCATTCTATCTGCTCTCACAGCATCCAGACGTCGAAGAGCGTATCCGGGCGGAAGCAAAGAGCGTGTTAGGCAGACGCACGCCGACCTTTGCCGACCTCCCGAAATTGGTTTACATGCAGCAGGTGATCCACGAGGTCCTTCGCTTATATCCCGCCGCCTATCTGTTTGCGCGCGAGGCGCTTGTAGACGATGTCCTGGATGGTTATCCTATCCCTACAAATACACTGATCTTCATCTCGCCTTATGTAGGTCACCGCGATCCGAAGTACTGGCCAGACCCCGAACGATTCGACCCCGAGCGGTTCGCGCCACAACAGGTCGCCAGCCGTCCCCGCCACGTGTACTATCCCTTCGGCGAAGGTCCTCATGTTTGTATTGGGAATAACTTTGCGCTGATGGAGATGCAGTTGATTCTCTCCATGGCACTACAGCGATTCCGCCTGCGGCTGGTCCCAAATCACCCGATCGCCCTCAAGCCGGAAGCGACTTTGCGTCCTAAATATGGGATGAAGATGATCATTGAACCCTTGTAGAGCTGTCCATGTATCAGAAACAAAAGACTTCGGATTTTTATCCGAAGTCTTTTGTTTTATTTCTTGAGCTCGGCTACGGCTGCCTGGACGGTTTCGTAAATTGGGATAATCAGTGGAATACCGGTCAACTCCAGTACGTTTTCGACAGCCTTTTGCGGTTTAAGAAGAGCCATCTTCCCGCCCTGGCGCATAAGGGACCTGGCGGAGTTGATCAACAAAGGAATCCCGATTGAGGAAATATAGTCGACCCTGGATAGATCGACCAGTATGCAGACGTTGTCTCCTGTGCAAAGACGCACGAAATCGATCTCCACATCGCCCACCCCGTAAATATCCAATGTGCCGCTGAGTTTGATGAGACGGGTACTGCTATCCAGGTCGCTATACTGGAGCCGCATGATGTTTGCCTCTATGTGAAAATTTAGATTTTGCCTGCTACATAATCCAGTACATCGATCTTTGTCAGGATGCCGATCGGTTTGCTGTTATCTACAACAACTAATGCATACCCTGCTGTGAGAGAGGGCATGGTTTCTTCGATAGTCGTATCCTGCGGGAAGACCGCACCCGCATTTTGGACAAGCGAGTCGATGGGCTCTTCGTGGCTGTGATCATGTTTTTCCAGCATGTGATTGAGCAGATCCACTTCCTCTAACATACCCACCAATTCACCGCCCGCGCCAACAACCGGCACTTGTGAGATGCCGTTCTGGTGCATCACCGTCACCACTTTGCGAATGGAATCGCCTAGCGCCGCCCTGTGAAGCTCTTTATCAGGTTTGGCTCGCAAAAGATCACCCAGTGTGGTCTCACCAAATTCTGTGGTCAGGAACCCAAACTCGCGCATCCACTTATCGTCGTAGAACTTCGAAAGATAACGAGAACCCGAGTCGGGGAAGATGACCACCGCTAACCGATCCCCGGACAATTTCCTGCAATATTTGATCGCGCCTGCCAACGCCGAGCCGGAGGAACCACCGGCAAAGATTCCCTCCTGCCGTACCAGCTGCCGCGCCCACAGGAACGACTCGCGATCCCCGGCGCGTTCGATCCAATCTATTACGGAAATGTCTGTAGCAGAGGGGAGGAAGTCCTCACCGATGCCTTCTACTTTGTACGTTTTTGGGTAGGCGCCTTCGGGGATTTTCCCGCCGCTCTGCCAGATCTCGGTCAGGATCGAGCCTTCGATGTCCACGCCCACTATCTTGATGTCCGGATTCCTGGACTTGAGATATCTGCCAATCCCTGAAATCGTTCCCCCTGTCCCCATACCGATGATGACATCGGTCACGCGTCCCTCCGTTTGTTCCCACAATTCCGGTCCGGTTGTCATCTCATGCGTCAACGGGTTGTCCGGGTTGTGATACTGGTTGGCAAGGATGGCATTGGGAGTCTCACGGGCGAACTTCTTCGCCACTTCATAATACGAACGCGGGTCCTCTGGCGCAACAGCCGTCGGTGTGATCACGACTTTTGCGCCATAGGCACGCAGGAGCAAGATCTTCTCATTGCTCATTTTGTCCGGCATGACGAAGATGGTCTTATAGCCCTTGAGCGCTGCGGCGATGGCGAGCCCCACACCGGTGTTGCCGCTGGTCGCCTCGACGATGGTCCCACTTGGTTTCAATTCCCCGCGTTTTTCTGCCTGCTCGATAATGTTTGCGCCCACGCGGTCCTTGACAGAGCCGCCCGGGTTCATAAATTCGAGTTTCGCGTAGAGGGGAACCGGCAGATCACGCACAATTCGGCTCAGCTTCACAAGTGGTGTATTGCCAATCGCCCCCAGGATGCTCTCGAACACTCGTTTTTCCTGCGAAACGGGTAACCCTGCCATTCTCGCTCCTTTGGTTATTTCTAATAATTATACTCTTGCACAAACGTGTGCAATCGAGCTTGAAACACTTTCAAAAGTGTTGCATAATGGAACTGTGAGGAAAACATGGTTGATATTACGATCAAGAACATACCTGCCGAAATATATGAAATGATTAAGTTGCAGGCGAGAGCAAATCATCGTAGTGTGAATAGCGAAATTATTTCTATCTTGGATAACGTCATTCAAAAGAGGACGCCCATGGATGTGGAGGAAATACTGGAACGCGCTCGCAAAGTCAGAGAATTCACTGCTCATCATACCGCAACGGCAGAAGAAATCGACCGCTGGATAAACGAGGGCAGGAAATGATTCCGATGTGCAAATCTTCTTGATAGTCTGTATATAACGATAAGAACAAATCTCCCAGGCGCCTGGGAGATTTGTTCTTCATAAACCGAGAAGTTTGAATCGAAGTTTCTTGTCATTCTTAGATTTTAGGCAACAAGTTGATGACAATCAGGTAGCCTTGCTGTTTTGCAAGGAACATGACATTGCGCCGGGGACCTGGGAAGGAAATCACTACCTCGGGTGGCGGGGAACGATTACATTGCCCACGCTTTTTGCGCAGAAGCAAATCTAAATCATTCTAGCGTTTAGGAGGAATCTTGAACAAACAATGGAATAGTCCGTTGGGGCGTATGCGGCAAGGCAAGGGGATCGTCACGTGGTGTCTGTTTTTTGCTCTGCTCTTGTCTCCTGTTTTTATTTCTGCCGAGCCTGCCGCGGCCTCCAGCACCAGGGAATTGCCTGAAGGGGAAACAACTCAGTTCACGCCAATCCAGATCAATTTCAATACCTACACGCCGACGTCATTTGGTTCTGAAGATGTCAACCCGACCATGACCATCGAAGATGGCGGCAACACGCTGCACCTGACAGGCAATAGCTGGAAGAAGATTTCCCTGCCCTACACGATAACAGCTTATACCGTCATTGAATTTGATTTCAAAAGCTCGGTGCAGGGAGAGGTGCATGGCATCGGGTTTGATGATAACCAAAGCATCAGTTCTGGCTATACTCATAAGCTGTATGGAACACAGACATGGGGGATCAACGTCCCTTCTTACAGATACGCCTCCTTCGCGCCGAACTGGCGGCACTATCGGATCCCGGTCGGGGAAGAGTACACCGGCAACATGCTATACCTGGTCTTCGCAAATGACCACGATGTGTCCAACCCGACGGGCGAAAGCTACTTTCGTAACGTGCAGGTCTTCGATGATCCCAGCCTGCCTGCTCAGCCGCCGGTGGAGGTGGATTTCGGCAATTACACCATTTCTCCCTATGCAGGAAGCTCAGAAAGCCCTGCGTTGAACCTGACGATTGAAGACAATGGCGGCACGCTGCATATGGTGGGGAATGGCTGGCAGAAGATGTCACTTCCCTATACCGTGACGTCAAATACGGTGATCGAATTCGATTACAAGAGCAGTGCACAGGGCGAAGTCCAGGGGATTGGGTTTGATGCCGATAATTCCAGGCAAACAGATCAGATCTTCCAACTCTATGGCACGGATCCCTGGGGATTCAATGCCTTCCAATACACTGGTTATGCACCGGGGTGGAAGCATTTTCGCATCCCGGTCGGGAAGTATTACACAGGTGCCATGCGCTACATCTTCTTTGTCAACGATCACGATGTTGCAAGCCCCACCTCGGAGAACTATTTCAGGAATTTGAGCGTCTATGAAGGGGAAGTCTCACTGCCGGTGACGGTAGATTTCAACCAATATGCCTTATCGCTCTATCGTTCGCCGATGGGAGCAAATCTTCCCACTATCGATATCCTGGACAACGGCAACACTTTGCATTTGTCCGGCAATGGATGGACCCAGTTTTCGATGCCCTTGCTGTCACACAAAACACGGTTCTTGCGTTCGATTTTCAAAGTACTGCACAGGGTGAGGTGCACGGGATTGGCTTTGACACAGATCAATTTGCCACGGAGGACCAGACCTTCAAGCTGTATGGCACGCAAAACTATGGGCTGACGGCTTTCAACGATTACACAGCTTCTGCGCCGAACTGGAAGCATTACACAATTCCGGTAGGGCAATACTACACCGGGCAGATGCTCTATCTCTTCTTTGCCCATGACCAGGATGTCCCCAGCCCGACCGCCGAGAGCTACTTCAGGAATGTACAAATTTACAATCTGCCGCCTACCGTCACTCCAACTCCAACGGCTACAAATACGCCTACGAGTACACCAACTGTAACATTCACGCCTACCGCTACCTTAACTAATACACCAACAGCTACACCCAGTGTGACTCCAACTCTTGGTACCTGGTACACCGGTAATAAAAAGAGTAACGTATATGGTGTAAAGGCCGTTATTTCTGCTCCTGCCCAAGCGCCTTATTTAGTAGATTACACTACTCAAACTGGACAGAAAAGCGGTTTGTCCAGTTGGGTATCCATACCTTCTCCATTTTGGGTTCAGACTGGGTGGAGATATTATTATGGATATACATCTCCCCCGGTCAGGTATATTGAATGGAAGATCCCCAGCACTCCTCCAGGCGGGAACGATATTCATGATTTCAGTTTTCATGGTAATCAAGACTGGGGAACATCTTCAGAATACTATCTAATTTGGGGAGGAGGAACAACTTGGTGTGCAAAAATTGATAATAACTTTCTTGAATGCTTTGATACGCAACAACAATACGCCCCGATAGAAGTTCAAGCTTTTTCTGAGGTTCATGCCAGTCTTTTAAATGAACTGGATGCTACTTTCTCGCAAGTTTCATTTTTTGATAGTAATGGTTGGCAGTTATTTGATCAAGTATTGTGGAGAGCTGACCCTCCATATCAGGTTGATCAAATACAATTATACGAATATCACAATTATGGTCCTTAATAGGAGATTGAAGTGAAATCTACAAAATTACTCTTAAGATTATTACTATTGGTAACAATTGTGGCTGGTATCTTCGGATATTATTCCCATGCCCAGGCGCAAAGGAAGGCTGATGTTGTTGAGTATTTAAATCAACGATTTCAATCTCGGAACCTTCCAGTAATCAGTATAGAGATTCTTGAATTATCTCCTTTGAAGCTTCAAATTGTCGTTGAGAGTATGGGGGATGATATCACTCCACAGGATTTGAAAAATCTGCGCAAAGTGGATCGAGAAGTATTTATTGTTGCCCATAAAAATGGCTATATAGTTGAAAGATACACTCGAATCCTACAAGATAGTCAAGGAAATCAATTATACAAGTTGGAGCAAGGCCCTGCTGAAGTTAATCAACCTACACGCCCTCCAACTGTTAGTGACAACGATGTTAGAAAGTTATTACGGAAGAGAGTTGAGTCCCTGCTCAATGAGCATGGCATACCAAATGTTAAAGTTACAATTGATGTTTATACTATTGATGGCTCTCAATCGTTAGATATGCAAATTGCAGTTTCATCTATTGACGAAGCATATAGTGCTTTTGGTTTTCTGCATGACAACCTAATCTATCCTCTAGATCCGGTAATTGCTGCAGTGAATGACCAAGGAGGACAAATTATTGTCACATCGTACGAAATAATAGATAATGAGGATCAAATTCTCTTTTTTTATGTGTTTGATTACCAATTACAAAGGGGAACTTGGTCAAATTCTACGAACTTTCCTGTGGATTTAAGCGAGGGGGGGGCACTGCCTCCTACAGATTTGCCTTCGGAGTCACTTACATTGACACCAGAGGCAACTGAACTTCCGGTTGAAACAACCAGCCCTACCCCTTAAGTTCAACACTTTTAATGACAAAACTCCCGTCGAACCTTAGATCGGCGGGAATTTTTGTTTCATCACTAATGAGGAGATTGCTTCGCCTGCGGCTCGCAATGACACGGTCAATAGACCGGCAAATTCTTATCCACTTCTCGTGCCCAGGCGTTGATGCCGCCTTTGAGGTTCTTCACCTTCTTGAACCCGGCGCTGGTCAACAATTCCAGGGCTCGAGTGGAGCGGTTTCCGCTTTTGCAGAAGAGGACCATATCCTCTGCGCTATCCAGCTCGGAGAGACGCGACGCCAGTTGACCGAGCGGGATATTCGTCGCATTCGGCAGGCGGGAGATCTCCAACTCATGCGGCTCGCGCACATCGATCAGCTTAAGATGATTGGTCTTCACGCGCTCGGCAAGTTCCTGCACCGTGATATCCCAGCTCGCACCGGCGGAGCCTTCGTCTTCATGGTCATGACTTGGCACACCGCAAAACTCTTCGTAGTCGATCAATTCCGTAATGTCAGCATTCGGTCCGCAGACGCGGCAGTTGGGGTTCTTCTTCAGCTTCACAAAGTCAAAGGACATGTCCAGCGCGTTGTAGAGCAGGAGCTTCCCGATCAGCGGCTCGCCGATGTTAAGCAAAATCTTCAATGCCTCCGTCGCCTGGAGTGTCCCAATTGTGCCAGGTAGCACGCCGAGGACACCGCCCTCCGCACAGGAGGGGACGAGTCCGGGTGGAGGCGGCTCTGGGAAAAGACAACGATAGCAGGGACCTTCTTTGGCATCGAACACGCTCACCTGGCCATCAAAGCGATAGATGGAGGCGTACACGTTCGGTTTGCCGAGGAACACAGCAACGTCATTTGTGAGATAACGGGTCGGGAAGTTATCCGTGCCGTCGAGAAGGATGTCGTAGTTCGCGGCGATTCGTAAGGCATTCTCTGAGGTATAGGGCTCGTTGTAAACATCTATCTGAATATCCGGGTTCAGATCCAGCAGCTTTGCCTTTGCACTCTCCACTTTCAGCTTTCCAACTGTGGACGTGCCATGGATGACCTGCCGCTGCAAGTTGGACGAGTCCACTGTGTCGTAATCCACCAGCCCGATCCGCCCGATTCCGGCGGCTGCCAGGTAAAGCGCGACGGGCGAGCCGAGCCCACCGGTACCGATGATCAAGACGGAAGAATTCTTGAGCTTGCGCTGCCCTTCCAGCCCCACTTCGGGAATCAGTAAATGGCGCGAGTAGCGCAGGATTTCATCGCGGGAAAGCTCAGGCAACATGGATACCTCCTGCAATGGAGGGGATCAACATGATCTTTTCGCCGTCCTTGATCGGTGTATTGACTCCCTGCAGATCCTTGATATTGTTCTCACCCACAAACAAATTAACAAAGGGACGCAGATCGCCGCCCTCATTGAATAGATGAGGCTTGAGTGCAGGATACTGGGTTGTCAAATCGGCGAGCGCATCAGAAATATTCGAACCACTGACATTCACTTCACTTTGTCCGTTGGTATAGGTACGCAGCGGTGTAGGAATTCGTAAAACGGGCATATCGATTCTCTCCTGAAATTTTTAACACCAAGGGCATAAAGACACGAAGAGGAAAAGGTGAAGCTATAAAATTCCCTTTGTGCTTGTATGACCTTTGTATTTAACGATTTATAAAGCCTGTATCTGCTCCAGCAACTTCTCGGCGCGAGCTACTCCATTATTTACGTAACGAGCTTCTCCGCGCGCATCCAGCACAAATGTAGTGGGAACGCTCATGACGCCCCAGGCTTTTGCAAGATCCGGTCGTTCCGTCGCGTCGATTTCAACGACCTCCACCTGTTCACCCAGTAAGTTGGATATCCGATTAATAGCTGGACGTTGAACCGTTTTGCATGGCGCGCAATCCGGGGTCGTAAAGTAGACGAGCACAGGTTTGTTCGGTAGGGTATCGAACAAGCGAAACACATTGTGGCGCGCTCGTACTAAAAGGCGCTGGTTGACCAGCCAGTAGGCAAAGCTACCCACTCCAATAATAACAATTGCCAGCACAACACGCAACAGGATCTGTGCCGTCTCCAGATTCATCGACTCGCTCCCACTTTTGGCTTCATACCGGGGAACGTCCCTGCGGGCGGTTGTTTCGTAAAGCCCGGCAGACTAAAGCGACTCAGCCAGTAATAAACCGCGCAGCCAACGCAGAATCCACCGAATGCATTCAAGGCGGCAAGGGCGGCGACGAGCCAGACCAGACTCCATCCCAGCACACTGGAGCCTGCGAATAACGCCACAGCACCGGCTGTCATAAACAGGAATCCCAGGAACTGTGCGAAGCGATGTGGCTCGGGGTTGTCGTCCAACACATCGGGTTTCACCCAGCCGCGTGGTTTGAGAACGTTTTTATACACAAAGCCAAACCCCGGTACCTTCAATAAGGAGCCAATTCCCATGACCAGCGCGACGAACGCCGCGAGGAGGGGCAGGTTGAAAATAAACGCCAATATATTGAGCGAAATGATAAACAGTTGGTTTACCTTTAGAGCAGAATGATCTACTTTTTGAAGAGTTTGAGTCATAGGAACGTCCTATACAATTCTTATTTCTTCTTCCTCATATTGGGAGCGATCTTCCAACAAACGCCAGGAGCGGCTATTCACGGCTTTTCCGTTGTCCACGCGCGTAATAATGTAGGAGAAAAATGGCTGTGCCCACTCACGGTCATATTCCGAGGGTATGTTAGGGCTGTCGGGATGGGAGTGGAAAACACCGACCAGACTCAGCCCAAGCTCATCCGCTTTCAACTCCGCCTGAAGATAATCCTCCGGCGTGAACAAAAAGCGATTGTGCCGCGCGCCATCCTCGCGTGAGTTTGGCAGCGCCAGAATTCCTTTGACCTCGCTCGCTTCACCGATCAGAAATCCCGCACCCTCTTCGGGATAGGCGTTCTCCACGTGCGCGTTCATTTGCTCGATCAAGAGACCCGGTACCACCAGCATTATTTCTGCTCCCACAGGGATTTGTCGCTCAGATACTTGTAGCCCGCGTCGGGAAAGAGGGTGACAACCACGCCTTCCTCCAGTTCCTCTGCCAGGCGCAGCGCTGCAACCGCCGCAGCGCCGGAGGAGATCCCCACGAAGAGTCCTTCTTCACGCGCCAGCCGTAGGACCATTTCGTGCGCATCCTCCGTACGGACTTCGCGCGTTTCGTTGGCAAACGCGGGATCGTAGATTCCCGGCTTGATGGCAGTCGGCATGTGCTTAAGTCCCTCCAGCCCGTGAAAAGAGGCGTCCGGCTGGAAACCAATGATTTTCACGTCAGACAATTGCTCGCGCAGATACCTGCCTGTACCAATCAAAGTGCCAGAGGTGCCCAGACCCGCCACAAAGTGAGTGATTTGCTCCCCGGTCTGGCGCAGGATCTCCGGTCCGGTGGATTTGTAGTGCGCCTGCCAGTTGGCGTCATTGTTATATTGATTGGCATACCAGTAAAGGTCAGGAGTTTCGGCAGCCAGTTGCCGTGCCATCAGAATGGCGCCATCCGAGCCTTCGGTGGGATCTGTCATAATTAATTCGGCGCCGAGCGTGCGCAGGATAGCAATCCGCTCCGGGCTTGCACTAGCGGGAACGGCGAGCGTAACTGGAATACCCAGGGTCGCGCCAAAGGTGGCGTAGGAAATCCCCATATTCCCGGAGGTTGAATCCAGGAGGCGTTTACCGTTTCCGAGATCGCCGGTTGCAAGGGCTGTGTGGATAATGTTCAGCGCAGGCCGGTCCTTGACGGAGCCGCCCGGGTTGAACCACTCAGCTTTGGCGAAGATTTTGACACGTGGAGGCAGCTCTCTGCCCAGCTTCCGAAGCGGCAGGAGGGGCGTGTTGCCCACGTGCGTGGTCAGGTCTCCCACGGAGTCCAGGATTGATTGCTCTTCTTTATAGTTAAGTAACGTCATACATCCTTTAAACAAAATGCAGCCAACAGCTAAAATAAAAGAACGGCGACCAAACGCCTCGCGAGATTGAGCACGCGGGAGTCGTCCACCGTTCTGAGAGTTGTTGACTGCGGGAGGTGTCTCAGGCGGTGGTTACGAGCCCCGCCGTAGACACAAGCAATAGTTAAGTGTTTTCATAGTGCTCTAGTATGATGACGGCTATTGTACAATTCTTACTAGAATTGTCAAGTGAATAATTGATGATGGCACGATGACGACTGCAGTCTACCCTCCTGCTGCGGAAGCCATTAATATGACTTTGTCCTCATCCTTCAAGGGCGTTTCCATGCCGTTCAAGTCCCGTATGTGCGTGCCATTGATAAAGACATTAAAGTGCCGCCTTAAGTCGCCGTTGGCATCTACAAGGTGAAACTTAATCGATGGGTATTTTTCGATGACTTGATCCAGGACTTGCTTCACCGTCGCAGCGGGCACGAAGAACTCGGTCTGGTTATCCACATAGTATTTCATCACAGCGGGAAAGCGGACCGTTGGCATAGACGTATTGTAATGGGGAGGTAAACAAGTACACAAGGAAACAGGCAAAAAGGAGATGGGTTTTGCCATCTCCTTTTTACTTTCCAGCTTTTACTCTTCCTTCTTCGCTTCCATTTCCTTCTTATGAGCTTCGATGATCGGCGCTGCCACGTGGTTGGGTACCACGTCGTAGTGATGCAAATCCATAGTGAAGTAGCCACGCCCGCCAGTGATGGATCGGAGCTGTGTCGTGTAGTGACCCATCTCTGCCATCGGGACGTGAGCAATAATTGTCGTGGAGCCGCGTTCTGTTTCCGTGCCCTGGACGCGCCCGCGGCGTGTGTTGAGATCGCTCATCACATCGCCCATGTTCGCATCAGGCACAGTCACGCGCACTTCCATAATCGGCTCGAACAGCACCGGACCCGCGCTTTGTACGGCAAGCTTGAAAGCCTCACGACCGGCAATTTCGAACGCTACTGGCTTGGAGTCCACTTCATGCTCTTTCCCGTCATATACAATCACCCGCACATTGTTCATCGGGTACCCGGCGAACGCGCCGCGTTCCATCGTGGATTTGATTCCCTTTTCGATCGGAGGCAGGTAGGAACGGGAAAGGTTCATACCCACGAGTTCATCAGTAAACTCGAAGTCGCCTTCGTGATACGGCTCGATACGCAGATGGACTTCGCCAAACTGGCCCGCACCGCCGCTCTGTTTCTTGTGACGGTATTGCGCGGTCGCCTTGCGAGTGATGCCTTCGCGGTAGGGAATCTTCGGTTCGTGCATGGCAAGCCCCACCTGGAACTTGGTCTGGGCGCGATGCAAAGCCACATCAATATGCTGCTCTCCCATGCCCTGCAGGACAGTCTCGTGGGTGATCGGGTCATTCTGCCAGCTAAGCGTCATATCCTCTTCGACCAGGCGAGTGAGGGTGGGGGAGATCTTCGCCGCGTCTGCCTGGGTCTTTGGCGTGACTGCCACACGATACAGCGCTGCCGGGAAATTCGGTTTTTCAATGGTTAATGGATGGTTCTTGTCGCAGAAGGTATCGCCGGTTCCGGTGGCTGTCAGCTTTGAGACGGCGGCGAGATCGCCAGCGTGCGCGACCTTCGCAGGGATCTGCTCCTTGCCGCGCTGGAAATGCAGGCTGGACATACGCTCATCGACACCCTTATTCTGGTTCCATACATGTGCGTCTGCCTGGATCGAGCCAGAGAACACGCGGAAATAGGTCATCTTACCGACGAACGGGTCAGCCGTCGTCTTCCACACGTAGGCGGCGAGAGGTTCGGTATCGGATGCTTTCAGCTCCTCCTCACCGTTTCGTCCCTGCGCCACTCGTTTGGGTCCATTCAGTGGCGAAGGCATCAAGTCCACGATGTCGTTGAGCAGCGCCAGGACGCCGATCTCGCGTCCGCCTGCCGCGCAGAAAACGGGAATAAAGTCTCCAGCGCAAACAACATCTTTGAGACCACGGACCATCTCCTCGTCGCTGAGAACGCCGTTCTCCAGATATTTTTCCATCAGCTCGTCTTCCCCCTCCGCTGCAGCTTCGACGAGGTTGAAATGTGCCTGTTCTGCTGCTTCTTTGAGCTCGGCTGGGATCTCGGCAATGGTCTTGCCGTCGCCCATATAGGACTTCATGCCAATCACGTCCACCAGGCCCTGAAAGTCATGCTTTTCGCCAATGGGCAGCTGCACTTTGACAACCCGCTTGCCATGCCCGCGGACGAATTCTTCGAGCGCGGCATAGGTCTTTTCAAAGTCTGCATTCTCACGATCCATCTTATTGATCAGAAAAAAGCGCGGCATGTTGAACTCATCTGCGTAGCGCCACGCCAGTTCCGTCCCTACCTCCACGCCGGCGACTGCATCTACTAAAATAATCGCGCCGTCGGCTACACTCAGGGCGGAAATGGCTTCGCCGATGAAATCGTTGTAACCGGGCGCGTCGATCACGTTTATCTTATGGTCACGATGCTCTACAGGAATGACGCTGGCATAGATGGAAATATTTCTGCGGATCTCTTCCTCATCGTAATCGGAAACTGTTGTCCCATCCTCGACCTTCCCCAGGCGGGTGGTGGCTCCTGTTGCATGCAAGAACGCCTCCGCCAACATTGTTTTCCCTGCCCCTCCATGCGAGACCAGTGCAATGTTGCGAAGAAACTCAGTGGTATACTCTTTCATGAATTAGCCCTTCCTATCATGGGAATGTTGTTTTTCGCCTAGCTGCGTGATTGTAAAAGAACTCAATTGAATTGTCAAAGTGAGGCGTTTCCGGCTTCTCTCCTGGAAATTTCATTTGCCGGACGACGTTTATACAAAACGTGCAAAACCTGTTGCGCCGCTTTCTTTTCCAATACTGGTACTTTGGACAGCCACCCTGGGATACGGGCATCAGTCCACCCGAATTACTTGAATTTATCGAACATCACAAACCCGGCCGCGCCATCGACATCGGCTGCGGCACGGGGACAAATGTCATCACCCTCGCCCAGGCAGGCTGGGATACGGTTGGCGTGGATTTCGCGCCGCGGGCGATCAAACTCGCGCGGCAAAAAGCTCATCAAGCCGGCGTGCAGGCTGCATTTTTCGTCAAGGACGCGACCACACTGCAAGGTATTCACGGTCCATTTAACTTCGCGCTCGACCTGGGCTGTTTTCATGGGACTCCACCGGCACGACGGATAAATTATTTACAACAGCTGGATCGCATTCTTGCGACGGATGGGTTCTGGTTGATGTATGGTTTTCTCAAGGCAGATCCCGATTCAGGCGAAAGCGGAGTGGCAGCATGGGACATTGACCAGATCTTAACCTTTCTCGCCCTCATCTGGCGCCGCGAGGGTTTTGACAAACGCAAGAGGTCTTCCGCCTGGTTCTTGTTTCAAAAACAGGCACAGCACATAGGAATACAGGTCTAAGGTCATGAATCTAGAAATTCGCCTCTTCAGGGATTTGGAGGAACTCAGCCAAACTGCGGCAGCGCTGTTTATCGAACAGTCTGCCAGGGCAATCACAGAACGGGGTCAGTGTTTCGTTGCACTCAATGGGGGAAGCACACCGAACCGCCTGTTCCAGTTGCTTGCTACGGATTTTCGTGAGAAGGTGGATTGGGCGAACGTACATGTCTTCTGGGGTGACGAGCGCTGTGTCCCACCAGATGATCCCGGCAGTAGTTATGGTCAGGCAAGGGAGTTGCTGCTGAGTCGCGTTCCCATTCCTGACTCAAACATTCATCGCGTTAAAGGAGAATTGGGTCCTGTGGAGGCATCCGGGGCTTATTCTTTTCTCTTGAAGGATTTTGCATCTCCTCCGTTAGAATGGCCGCGCTTCGATCTGGTGTACCTGGGAATGGGCGAAGATGGTCACACTGCTTCTCTCTTTCCCGGTTCGCCTGTGGATGTCTTAGAGCCAACACTACCGGTCACGGCGCAGTATCAGGACCGTCCTGCAAATCGCGTGACGCTAACGCCGGTCGTTTTCAATAGCGCACGCGCGATCACTTTTATGGTCACAGGGGAAAAGAAAGCGCAAACCTTAGCAGATGTGTTGAGTGGCAGATATAATCCAGAGATATATCCTGCCCAGCGAATCGAGCCAAAAGAGGGGAGATTGATCTGGCTCGTGGATGAAGATGCGGCCAGCAGGTTGCCAAGAAACCTATTAAGTAGATTTTGTGAAGGATAAATCGCGCTCTCCTCATCTCGTTTCGTTGGTTGCGCGAACTCATTGGAGGTATTCATGGAATTGGCGATGATCGGTTTGGGAAAGATGGGATTAAATATGGCAACCCGTCTGGCACGTGGCGGGCATCGTGTCGTGGGTTATGCCCGCACCGATGCGACGGTTCAGGAAGCGATCAGGCTTGGTGCAGAAGGAGCACATACGCTGGAAGAGGCTGTGAGCAAGCTCCAGGTGCCGCGGGTGGTCTGGTTGATGATCCCGGCAGGGAAAGTGACCCATGATACCGTCCAACAATTATCAACATTGCTCGATGCCGGAGATATTGTGATTGACGGCGGAAATTCCAACTATAAAGATTCCGTTCTCCATGCCGAGATGCTCGAGCCGAAAGGGATTGAATTTGTCGATTGCGGCACCAGTGGTGGAATCTGGGGGCTCGCAGAAGGCTATAGCTTGATGATTGGCGGCAAGCGGGAGATAGTGGAAACACTGCGTCCCATTTTTGAGATGCTGGCTCCCGCGCCAGATAAAGGCTGGGGCTATGTGGGTCCACATGGCGCGGGGCACTACGTCAAAATGGTGCATAACGGGATTGAGTACGGCATCATGCAGGCATTCGCCGAAGGGTTTAGTATTCTGAAAGCCAAAGAGGAATTTAACATGGATCTCGCCCAGATCGCGCATATCTGGCAATACGGAAGCGTGGTCCGCTCGTGGCTGCTGGATCTGGCAGCCAATGCTTTGGATGAAGATACCGAGCTGGCAGATATTAAGCCCTGGGTAGCCGATTCTGGCGAAGGCAGATGGACTGTCTTTGAAGCCATTGACCTAGATGTGCCCGCCCCTGTGATCACCCTTTCCCTGCAAATGCGCTTTGCCAGTCGCGATGAAGAGAATTACACTGCGCGTATGTTAGCGGCATTGCGTAATCAATTTGGTGGTCATGCGATCAAGAAAGCAGAATAAACGAAATGACGGGTGAAGGAAAATGAACAACAACTTACCAGTATCCATAGTGATCTTTGGCGCATCCGGCGACCTCACGCAACGCAAGCTGATCCCCTCTTTGTTTAATCTGTGCCGCAAGGATCGCATGCCTCAACAATTCAGTATTGTTGGATATGGTGGTACCGCTTTTACAGATGATCAATTCCGCTCTCACCTGGAAGAAGGATTGAAGGAATTTGCCTCCTTCGAATACACAGACAAGGAGTGGGAGAATTTTGCATCCAGGCTTTTTTACCTGCGAGGCCGTTATGATAATGAGACGGATTTTAAAAAGCTGGATGCGTTGCTGAAGGAAAAGGAGGGAGGTCCAGGAAACCGTATTTATTACATGGCAACGCCGCCTGGAGTTTTCCCGCAAATTGTGGATGTGCTTGCCCAAACCGGGCAGCTCATGGAGGATGGAGGCTGGCGGCGCGTAGTTATCGAAAAGCCATTTGGTACCGATTTAGAATCCGCGCGTCGTTTGAACGAGCAAATCCATAAGGCTCTGGACGAACGCCAGATCTATCGCATCGATCATTATTTGGGAAAAGAAACGGTCCAGAATATTTTGGTGGCGCGTTTTGCCAATACCATCTTCGAGCCTTTGTGGAACCGGAACTATATCGATCATGTGGAGATCACGGTCGCCGAAAAGGTAGGCGTGGAACATCGTGGACGTTTTTATGACCAGGTCGGGGTGTTGCGCGATATGTTCCAGAACCATTTGCTTCAACTGGTCTCCCTGGTGGCAATGGAACCTCCGGTCTCCTTTGAAGCTTCTGCGCTGCGCAATGAAAAGGTCAAGGTGTTGAGTGCCATCCAGCCGATGAAAGAGGAGGAAGTTACTCGTCGAACCGTTCGCGCACAATATACAGGATACCGTAAAGAAGAAGGCGTGGACCCGAAATCAATAACCCCTACCTATGCAGCAGTCCGCCTGCAGATCGACAACTGGCGCTGGCAGGGTGTGCCATTTTATTTGCGGTCAGGGAAAAATCTCAAAGAAAAATTGTCGCAGATCATCATTGAATTCAAAGAGCCACCGCATCTGCTGTTCCCTAAGCTAAACGAGCACATAACCCCGAATATGCTTGTACTTTATCTCCAGCCAGATGAAGGCATGCACTTACGCTTCGAAGCAAAGGTCCCTGATACTGTCGCGAGGATGCGTTCTGTAGATATGGAATTTCGTTACGCAGATTCGTTTGGGAAAACCGCCATCCCTGAAGCCTATGAGCGTCTCTTGCTGGATACGATCACCGGCGATGCTTCTCTCTTTACTCGCGCAGACGAGGTAGAAACGGCTTGGGGATTAATTGACCCTATTCTTCACAGTTGGAAAGACCAAAAACAGCCGCTGGCATTTTATGAGCCAGGGTCCTGGGGACCCGACGAAGCAGATGAATTGCTCGCAAAGGAGCATCGCAAATGGTCCACCTGGGACGGAAGAGAAGAATAAAAAATCAGCCCGACGTGCAGCGTCGGGCTGTCTGTTTAAGGACCAACCGTGATCAGATCCTTGATGCGCTCGAACGTACCGGGACCAATCCCTGAGACATTGATGATATCTTCGATGCTGATAAAGGGTCCATTCTGCTCGCGGTATTCGACGATCTTCTGGGCTGTTGTAGGACCAATCCCGGGCAACTCCTCCAACTCGGTTGTGGAGGCTGTATTGATATCGAGCAATTCTGTTGTGGACGTAACCACTTCCGGGACTGCCGTTGTGAGCACGGGGGAAGCGCCTTCCATGAAGGGGATATCCAGTTTCTCTCCATCTTCCACTAGCGCCGCCAGATTGATTTGTGATTTTTCCGCTTCAGCGAGAAAACCGCCTGCTGCAGAAATCGCATCCTGGACGCGCGCGCCCTGAGGAAGTGCATATACACCGGGGCGCGGGATCGCACCGGTGATGTGAACAATGACAGGTTTTTCTGTGGGCACCGGGCGCAGAAGCACGGCTTCACCAGTCGGGTTGCGCGATACGACCCAGACGAGCGCTGCGAGGAATAATCCGAATAAGATCCCCGATGCAAGATAAAGAGTAAACTTCAGATTCTGCATTTAGGTAATTTTACTGCAACTTCATGATCAGCAGATGTTCCTCTCGTCGTGCCAGTGTCGTGACCAATCCGGCAACTTTGCTGATTCGTCGAAAATAGCGCGGCATCTCATCATAGGAGATCTCGCGAAAGCCAAATTTCTCGTAAAGTGTGCCATTAGCGGATTCGCACATGAGATATACAGGACGCGGGCTATCTTGCAAGAGATGCCTGATGAGCGCGCTGCCGATCCCCTTTCCCTGGTGTTCTGGATACACGGCAATGGAAGCCAACTCCCGGACCTCGCGACCATGAGGCTTGATCTGGCCACAGCCGAGGATTTCATCTTGTTCATCGACGGCGACGACAAACCGCTTCCAGTCCAAACCCAGCGGGTTGATCCCCACTACATGGATTAGGTCTTGGATGTGCGCTGCTTCTGATTCCATAGCGTGACGAATACGAAACATTAACTTTCCAATCTCTACTTTGTGTTTAGGTCAACCTGCTGCGACAATGATAATGAAGGTTGCAATGAACCAGTGGATCAAAAACGGCCAGACGAACGATCTCGTGCGCCAGGCGACCCAGCCAAAGGCAAAGCCGCCGAAGATGGTGGAGAGAGTTTCCACTTCGGGCTTGCTAATGTGCGCCAGCGCGAACGGGACGGCTTGCAGCCATAAGGCTTCTGCTCCGAATTTACGAGCATAGCCGAACAGAATCCAGCCGCGGAAGAAAAATTCCCAGCCGATCAAATCCAGGAAGGTCGTCCAAGGCAGACCCACCGTATATGGTTTGTAATACTCCTGCATGGACGGATCTCCGCGACCAAGAAAGTAGATCACCGGCGCCATCAGAACAATGCCAATCCCAGTGAGCAAAAGTCCAGCCTTCCAATCGCCGAAGGTAAAGCCAAACTCCTTCGGGTTTTCTCGGAAGAGCAGGAGTATAACCAGGAGGGGTACAATGAGATACAGGAAAACCCGGTCCCAGTATTTAGTAGGTGTCAACACATGGTAGTAATCGACCATCAACAACAATGTGCTGAGAATCGTGATCGTGACGACTTTCCAATCAAAGTGAAGTTTTTCGCCGAGGAGGGTTTTCATGGGAATAAGTAATTGGTAATTCGTAATTAATAGGGGAAGTAGGATTGGTTTCCGTTGGGTCCCAGTAATTGTGTGACTTTATCCGCATCACGGACAAGTTCAAAGCCCCAATTGGCGACTAACAGGAATAGGGCGAAAATCGCCAGAGATACAATCCATTTCCCCATCTGTGATTCGTGCCAACGTGCGCGCAGAGGTGCAAAGCCATGAACCCAAACCTGCGCGGCAAGGATGGCGAGATACGGTACGATCGCCAGATGAAAGCGGTCCTCTGCCAGAATGAAGACATGCGGCAGGATATACGTCACAAATAAAAGGACGAGCAAAATGTGTTCCGGTTTCCAGCGAAGATACGTCAGCCCAAGCGCGGCAGAGACGGAGATGACCACAAACGGCAGAAGCAGGATCGCAGAAATCGTCAACAGCAAGGGGAGGGGCACATATCCAAGGAGATTGTTCCCGTAAAAATACATCAGCACGCGTTTTTCCAGCCCAAAGAAAAAGCCTAGGCGATTGATCGTCAGAGGAATAAACCGATCTGGCCGGGCACGAATGAACTCGATCGCTTTCTCTGTGCCAATCCGATCACGCTCGGCATCGTCGAGAATCGTGAGCAAGTCGAGAGAGGGACCAAAGACGAAGGAGCCATTCCCCCGCGGATGATAGCCCAGATACAGGTTGTATCCCATAGACGTTTCGATCCCTGTCAATTTCTGGTGTAAAAGAGAGTTGCGAAGGACCCAGGGAGAGATGAGAAGGAGAAATGAGAGGATGGCGAGGAGGGCGTGTCTACGATGGAGATAAAGCAGAAGGCAGAGGGCGGCGAAGGCAAACGGCAGAATGACAGAGCGTGTGAGGGCCGTGAGAGCGAGGAAGAAACCGGACAATAGAAGGCGGGAGGAAGAAGGCTGCTCGATGGATGACACAAGAAAGAGGCAAGAGGCAAGAAGTAAAACGAAAAAAGGGTTTTCGGTTCCGAGACCAAGAGGGTATAGGAGTAACATTGGATAGCAGGCAATAACCCAGGCGGCGATGCGCGCTGCTCTTTCAAGATACTTTCTACTTTCGTCTCTTGTGAAAGGTGAAGGAGGAAAGAGGCGCTTTGCAACCCAATATGTCAACGGGGCAAGCGGCGCGCCGAGGAAAATCGCCTGCGCCAAGCGAGCCGCGAAGAAACGCGAAGCATCGATTCCGTTGAAAAAGTAAACGATGGCGAGGAACGTTGGATAGAGCGGCGCGCGGAACGACGTGGGAATGCCGCGGATGGGGTCATAGTCCTTGACGCTGGAGAGATCGAAGTCTACGAAAGCCGCCAGCTGGCTCAAATCCTCCTGCGCGTACCAGCGGAAGCCGTTCCCCGAAGCGAGGCTGCGCGCCAGCATGTCGTACTGGAACATGTCATCGAGACCGATTCCCAATCCGCGTGCCAGGAGAACGGGAAGGAGCCGCAGGACAAGTGCAACCATGAAGATTCGGAACGCAAATGATTTAAGTAGGAACACGGATTGCGACGATTGTACATTCATCGTCGCAATCCGTGTTTTATTTTGAGATGTCAAACTCATGCATGTATTTCTGTTTTTGCTTTGAGCTTCTCGATTCGCCTCGCCAGGTAGGGCATAAAGTATCCCTCATATTTGTCCCATAATTCGGGGCGCGCCCAATCGGTTCCCCGGACTCGCCCGCGACATTTCTCAGTTCCGCAATAGCAGTCGAACTCATCATAATTCGAACCATCGCACATGGCGTAATCAAAGGTCAATTCCTCACCGGCATGGATATCGCGCATCGCGATTAGTCCAATCTGACCCGTGAATCCGGTGTTCGGTTCACAGGAGTGATTAAAACAATCACTGGGTTCCAGAGGAACAGGCGCCTCCAGATATAAGCCTTCCTCGATCTGAAGGATGCGCTGGGTAAAGAACTCCATGTCCGGGTCGAGCTCGCTTTCGGCCACGATCCGCCCGCCCCACAGGCAGATTAACTCGCCTTTTTTGATCGGCTCGCGGGCAAATACACCGCACCCGCCTTTTTCTTCGAACACCCCTGCGTTACATTTCGAGTTTAGATGAGAGTAATACTGACCGGTCATTCTTTCCTTTCGTTTTGGTAAAGGCATTTCGCCCAGAATAATTTTTGGCATCTAGCGCCAAAGCGACAACACATGCTCAAACACAAAGGGCACTATGGTCACGAAGGAAAGGGCTTTAAGTCACTTTGTGTACTTGCTGTCCTTCGTGTTTAAGTGGGTTTTACGCAAACAAAAACAGCCAAAGCACAACAGCTCTGAACCACTGTGTTGACTGCAATTGCCTTAAGCAGTCCCGCCGCCTCACCGGGGGTTAGCTGGAGGGCGGCGGAAGCCAGATTTTATTCTTGGCGTACGTTAGTAAGTAAGCACAAGTACTTCTTCATTCAACTCGTGCGAGTCTTGCGATAAGAAGCTCCTTTTTAAAGTTAACGAACGCAATTGTAACGGGTTAAGGTGTGATGTCAATCTTTTTGAAGGGCGAATTTTACAGCTTAACGTCAAATTACTTATTTTCCCCCTCGGTGTCTGCGCTTTGGGCAGAGATGCGCTGCGCGAAGAAGATGGGCAGGAAGGTGATCAGAATGACAAATGTTGCGACCACATTCGTCACGGGCCGGTCGCGCGGGCGGGTGAGCTGCGAGAAGATCCATATCGGCAGCGTGGATTCCTGTCCCGCAGTGAAGGTTGTCACGATCACCTCATCGAACGACAGGGCGAATGCCAGCATCCCGCCGGCAAGCAGAGCAGTTCCAACGTTTGGCAGAATTACATACCGAAATGTTTGGAAACCATTTGCACCGAGGTCCATCGAGGCTTCGATCTGTGAGCTTTGCATACGGCGAAAACGCGCCAGCACATTGTTGTACACCACGACCACACAGAACGTGGCGTGACCAATTACAATGGTCCAGAAGGAGAAAGGAATGTTCATCGAGCCAAGCGCCGACCGCAGAGCAATCCCTGTCACAATGCCGGGTAGAGCGATGGGCAGAACCAGCAGGAACGAAATCGCTTCCTTTCCAAAGAAATTGCTGCGGTAGACCGCTGCAGCAGCCAGCGTGCCAAGAATCAGCGCAACGATGGTTGCAATCAGCGCCACGCGTACTGATAGAGCAAGGGCTGCCCAGAGGTCCGCGCGTTGAAGCGCTACGCCGAACCATTTGGTGGTCAGGCCGGGAAGCGGAAATGAATACGTCGCTTCATCAGTGGTAAACGAATACAGGAAGATGATCAGCAGGGGCACGTGCAGGAAGAGCAATGCTCCAATCGCGGCGACCGTCAGACCAAGTGGAGCTCTTTCCCCAGAATTGCTAGAGGGCATCGAAGGCTCCCAGTTTGCGTGCGATCAGTAGATAAGCGATCATGATGACGACCGGCCCCATCGTCATGGCGGCGGCGAGGGGGATATTCCCCGCTGTGCCTTGATACGAATAAACCGCTTGCCCGATGAAGAAACGCGAATTCCCGAGCGACTGCGGCACGATGAAATCGCCCAGGGTGAGAGAGAATGTGAAAATGGAACCGGCGACTACACCGGGGAACGCCAGCGGAAGGATGATGTTGCGGAAAGTCTGAGCGGCATTTGCCCCGAGATCGCTGGAAGCTTCCAGTAGAGACTTCGGCACGCGTTCCAACGCGGTCTGGATTGGCACGATCATGTAGGGAAGCCAGATATAGCAAAAGGCAATGAACATTCCAATTGGGGAAAGGGAGAGGGATGAGCCGCCAATCGCCGGGATGGATAAAACCCAGTCCAGAATTCCTTGCAGCCCGAATAAATTAAAGAACCACGAGATAATTCCTTCTTTTGCCAGAATCAACTTCCAGGCATACACACGCACGAGATAACTGGACCATAAGGGAAGCGTGACCGCAATATACAAAAATGTCTTCGAACGCCGGGAGGCGTAACGGGCAATGTAATACGCAAGCGGGAAGGCGATGATCGCATCTGCCACTGTCACAGCCATTGCCATGCCAGCAGTGCGGCCAAAAATGCCGAGATTGGTGGGGGAAAATAATTGTAAGTAGGTACGGAGCGTGAACTGCCTCACGACCAATCCAGTGAATTCCTCCAGATAAAAGAAACTATTGACAAGCAGCGCCAACAGCGAACCAAGATATACGACCAGCATGTAGACCAGGGGCGGTCCGAGCAAGAGCGCCAGGACGAGTTTAGGTCGCTGGTAAAGATACGTGGAGGCGCGATTCATTAGGCTATCCACCTGCTACATGACTCATATGGTCTTTGTGCCAGTACAAGCGCACTTTCTGTCCTTTAGCAGACAGCACATCCATCGAGGTGGTGTTTAGATTCTGTACGACGACAACCAGGTCGTTCCCGCCCTCAATCTCAACGAGATACCGCGTGAATAAGCCGAGATACACAACATCTCGCACCACGCCATCAATGCAGAGCATGTCTTTTTCGGGTTCGCCGCTCGTCGTATCCAGGTGGATCTTCTCCGGGCGGATGGAGAACATTTCGGGTGATCCTGTAATACGCTGAGCCACCTCGCCGCTGACCAGATTGGACGTTCCCACGAACCCCGCCACGAAGGCAGACGCGGG
>DASSBC010000033.1:0-18036 GCA_035699125.1 Anaerolineales bacterium | reverse complement strand
TGAAAGAAGAGAACTCCAAATTCGACAAGCCCAGCCAGCAGGTACACCAAGATCAACAGGCTGATGCCCAGTTCCACAAGACTTTGCCCGCGTTCACCTTTGATCGGTTTCATAGTTCACTCATTTCTGAATCTGTCATTCTCGGAACTATCGCTTGACATGAATAAAGGAGTTTTCGCAGCCAGGTGTGGAAAGATTGATATTGATTTCTTCTGACCCATCCGACCTGTTGTACTCCTGATGAAAGGTGAAGACAAGCGTAACCGAGGAACCAGCAGGAATCGTTAGAGCTGATGTTGGAGTAAGCGTCGTACTAGGACCATTGTTGCTTCCGGTCCAGAATGTTGTTCCGCCCAGGCTTGCACTCTGCAGGATTAAGGACTTGTCATTTCCCTGCTGATGGCCTCGATCATGATCCCAGACCACAAATAGATCCTGAATCCTGATGGGCCAGGCATTCGGGTTTGAAATGGTCAATGTCATCGTATTATCTCCGGTCAATGTGATTGAACCAGGACTGGTGACACATGAGGGTACTCTGGTCGGTGTGAGCGTAGGCGTAAAGGTCCGTGTGGGGGTACTTGTGACAGTGGGTGAGAGAGTAGCTGTGGGCGTACGCGTAGGAGAGGGCGTGATGCTCGGTGTGTTGGAAACGATGGGTGTAAACGTGGCAGTATTGGTCGGCGTATTGGTTGATGTGTTGGTAGGAGTCTGGATCGGCGTGTTGGTTGCGGTGGATGTGCTTGCCACAAAAGTACTTGGCGGCACTGTCACGAAGATCGAGACACCGACCAAAACCGTTCGGGCACTCTGCGCGACAATTGGATTGGGAGGGGTATTGTTGTTAGAGCGTTCAAGAAACCCTACGATTCTTGGGACGATTGGCAAGTAATCGCCGTCGATTGTCACATTAAGACGAGTGCTATTGGTAGTAGGAGCAAAGCCGGGGTCTGAATCTAAGCTGAGATCAGTACAGAAGGGAGTTGCGGCGGTGCCAGGTCCGTTATCCCACTGGATAAGAATATCTTCATCTTCAAAGGCATCCAGGAAATCCACCTTTTGTGCTGCGTCGCGGATACCGGCGCAATCCTGATAGCGTGGGACATTCGCTGTCGTTCCTTCCCCGGTGGCAGAGCCATAACGCACTGCCTGGCGGCTTGCGGTAACGACCGTTGAGTAAATGAAAAGCAGGCGCCCGGCTTCCAAGATGCCATAGAGCAACATGAGCAAAATGGGCAAAACGAGCGCAAATTCGACCATTGCCTGCGCTTTGTTCTTTTTCGGAGTGATGCTAGATAGATTCATAATAAAAATTCCTGATCGATTCCTGACAATCCTAATTCTTAGTTTAATGTGCCTATTGTTTCGTCCAATGCGACATTCGTACTACACAATGTCCCATATATTTGTAAATTACAAATCTGATAATACCCTGAAAATGGCTCCGCGATCTTCGTAATTTATGTCACAAGTGCCGGATATCAACAACACATCGTCAATTATTAAAAAAAAGCAGGTAAAACGCACCAAGAATGAAATAAGGACCGTACGGAATGAATGTCATCAGGGCATCGCTCGTGTAACGGCGGCGGATTAACAATGCGAGAATAAATAGTAAGCTCACCAGACCCCCCAGCAAGATTCCATAAGCAAGCGCACTCACAATGACGGGCCCCAGCATGAGCCCGAGCACACCAGCCAGGTAAACATCCCCGCCGCCAAGGGCTTCCTCTTCGTCGTCCGCCTGACCGGCGGCTTGCATTTTGCGCGCCCGGTAGCGGGCTACCAGCGTTCCAAGCTGGTAGAGCAGAAACATAATGCCAAACCCGATTACTCCCCCAAGCAGAGACTGACCCAAACTGCCAAGTAATGTAAACTTCTTGCTATATATGAACGTCCCGACAATTAAGCCCAAAACCGCGCCCGCTATACTGGTGGGGTGCAGAATCAGCCGGTGCTCGAGGTCAATGACTGTGATAATCAAGAAGTAGATCAGAACAATCATCGTCAGAGGAATACCCAGCCGTTCGGAAGGGAACAACCAGAAGTATATAAATGCTGCAGTCGTCAAAATCTGTATTAGCCATGTACGCAGGCTGCGCACCCTGCCGCAGTTCCTGCAGCTACGAAATAATAAGTAATCGCTCCACGAAAACGCAGCCTGACAATGGCGGCAGGCGGGCTGGCTGAATCGGCGGGTGAACGGCAGCACATCAGAAACATAATTGATGAACAAACCAGCAAGCCAGCCAAGAGCAATCGGGATCAAGAGTGTGATGTCCATCTTTTCCATTATAGCCCAAAGCCATGGACACACTTCTTGTGTAAGATCGTGTAAGCCAACTGTAAGCCTGTGCTTGTCGAAGCCTGTAAACTGACTTACAATCTCGCACGCCGTTAACGGCAGTCACCTGGAGAAAAGAGCAAAAAACTTGGGCGAAGGTTCATCAAAATCCAATTCAAGAGAGATATCCATGGATAAATTTATTATCGAGGGCGGGGTTGCATTGCATGGGGAAGTAACCCCAGCAGGAAACAAGAATGCCGCCCTCCCTTTGCTGGCGGCATCGTTACTCACGACAGAACCTGTTATCCTGCACAACATCCCACAGATTCAGGATACGTACGTGATGCGCAAGCTACTCGAAAGCCTGGGGGTGCAGATCGAGAATCTCGATGACACATCCTGGCGCGTGATCGCCCGCGACCTACGACTTGCGGATTTGAACCCTGACCTTTGCCGCCAGATCCGCGCTTCCATTTTGATCGCGGGTCCGCTGGCGGCACGGATTGGTGAATTCAAACTGCCGTCGCCCGGAGGCGATGTGATCGGCCGTCGCAGGCTCGATACCCATATCCTGGCTCTACGTGCGCTGGGCGTAGATGTGGAATATGACCGCGGTTTCACGTTTCAGGCGGATAACCTGCGTGGGACAGAGTTCCTGATGGATGAAGCCAGTGTGACCGCTACAGAGAATGCCATCATGGCAGCTGTGACAGCCGAGGGAGATACAGTGGTTCGGAATGCTGCGTCTGAACCGCATGTGCAGGAATTATGCTATTTTCTTAACCTCCTCGGGGCGCAGATCGAAGAGATTGGCTCCAATACACTCCATATTCATGGCGTGCCTCAGCTACATGGTGGCGAATTCACCATCGGACCAGATTACCTGGAAGTGATCAGCTTTGTGGGCGCGGCCGCTGTGACGCACGGCAGCATCCGCGTGAAAAATGCGGGCGTGGAGAACCTGCATATGATCGCACATGTCTTTCAACGACTGGGGGTGACATGGCAGGTGGAAGGGGACGACCTGATCGTCCCTGCCGGGCAGGATCTAACGATTTCTCCGGACCTGGATGGCGCGATCCCTGAGATTAAGACCAACGTTTGGCCCGCATTTCCCACGGATCTGATCAGCATCGCAATCACAGTGGCGACACAGGCAAGCGGTTCCGTGCTATTCCATGACTGGATGTTCTCGGGCCGTATGTACTTTACGGATAAGCTTGTGGGCATGGGCGCGAAGATCATCCTGTGTGATCCGTACCGCTGTCTGATTCAGGGACCGAATCGGTTGTACGGTGAAAATCTGGAAAGCCCGGATATTCGCGCAGGGATGTCCATGCTGCTGGCAGCGCTCGCCGCGAAGGGGCAATCGACGATTCGCAATATCAGCCAGATCGAACGCGGCTATCAGGATGTGGATCAGAAGCTGCGTGCGTTAGGGGCGCAGATCGAAAGGGTGCGGGAGTGAGGGATTAGATACGTAAACAGGTAGACAGGTACAAAGGTTGATCACGTGTTTAGGTGCATACAGGTGTACTTGTCTACCTTCTCAACCCTTGATCACAGCCACCGGCAGCAGCCGCGCGACCTTTTTCGCGATGCCCGCGTCGCTTACCGTTTCCACTACCATATCCACATCTTTGTAGGCAGAGGGGGCTTCCTCTGCCAGTCCAGGCAGTGACCCGGCGCGGACTTTGATGCCGCGCATTTCCAGCTCCCTGCGTAGAGAGTCCCCCCGTACTTCCTTTTTCGCTTTTGAACGTGACATGACTCTCCCCGCGCCGTGGCAGGAGGACCCAAAGGAGCGTGTCATGCTGTCTTCGGTGCCGACCAAGACCCACGAAGCTGTGCCCATCGACCCGGGGATGATCACGGGCTGTCCGATCTTCTGATATTCGGGTGGCAGCCCCGGCGAGCCCGGACCAAACGCGCGGGTAGCACCTTTGCGATGGACACAGACCTTAACTTCTTTGCCATCGATGAAATGTGTTTCCAACTTTCCCATGTTGTGGGCAATATCATAGACCTGATGTAAGTGCCAGTTACGCGTCTTGCCTGCAAAGATCTCTTCGAACGCGCGTCGCGCTGAATGCGCCAGTAACTGCCGATTGGCGAACGCAAAATTTGCGGCCGCGCGCATGGCTGCCATATACGCCTTTCCTTCCGGCGAATCCATCGGTGCGCAGACCAGCTCGCGGTCCGGCAGGTCGATGCCATATTTGCGCACGGCATTCTGAAAGGACTGGACGTAATCTGTGCAGACCTGGTGACCGAGCCCGCGCGAGCCGCAATGGATTTGCAGTACCAGGCAGCCCTGATATATGCCCATTGTGTTTGCGGCTTCCTCATAGAAGATCTGATCGACAACATCCACCTCGATAAAATGATTCCCCGCGCCCAGGGAACCGATCTGTTCACGGCCGCGTGTTTTTGCGCGCTCCGAAACTTTATCGGGATCGGCTCCTTCCAGAGAACCTGATTCCTCAGTCCGCGCGAGATCGGCTTCGGTTGCATATCCATTCTTCAGCGCCCATCGCGATCCGTCGCGCAGGACTTGATCCAATTCCTTCATATTCAACTTGATCGCGCCCTCTTTCCCTACACCGCTGGGACAGTATTTATTAAGCAAGGTTGCCAGTGGATCTATATCATCGCGCGCAGATTCAAAGTCAATGCTTGATGCTAATAAACGCACGCCGCAGTTAATATCGTATCCAATCGCACCTGGTGAGATAACCCCATGCGGATATTCCGTTGCCGCAACGCCGCCGATTGGAAATCCATACCCTTGATGCATATCAGGCATCACGACCACATACCCCACCAATCCGGGCAACGTTGCAGCATTGATAGCCTGCTCCAGAGACTTATCGTTGAGGACCTGTTCCAAAAGTTCACGAGTTGCGAACAACTTTACAGGCACGCGCATATCACTCCGGAAGTCTGTTGGAATCTCCCATTCGGTCTCACTGACTTGGATCAGGTTCTCGATGTTCATGTTGATTCTCCAAGCCTTGCGAGGGTCTACTCCTCTGCAAGGCTGATCTACAAATCTTACACATCAAAAACAATCGTGGTCTCAAAGCCTTCATCTGTTTTTTCAATGTTCAAATTATGATAAGTTACAGCCTTGATTGCTTTTTCAACCGATTCGATTTGCGCACCTTCCATCTGTATCTTTAGCCGTTGTGCTGAAATCCTTACATCGAATTCATCAAACGCCAAATTTTCTTGTTCCTGATAGTAAACCAGTTCTGAAAGGAAGGCGACCAGCAGGCTTTCCACATCCGGGCTTTCTGTCTCAAACGTCCGCCTCATGTGGGCGTTATTTCCAATCACAGTACCAGCTAACGAATTCATCGCCCGCGCCGCTTCTACAAACAGAGACGGTAAATCCGGCGCCCAAACCCGGGCAGACCAATCGGCAGTATGTGAGATCTCTTCGAAACCCATATTAAGAGTATTGTACTCTGGCAGCGCGGCTTTGCAGGAATATGAGTAGTGATACAATGCCACACAGTAAAATAAACCGGAAACAGGTCGTCTTAAGCCTGGAATGAATTCTTAAGCGAGGAAATGCCTACGATATGTCATCGAACGGAAATGCAAAGCACGTAAAAGTACTGATTTTAGGGTCGGGTCCTACGGGATATTCGGCAGCGTTGTACGCCGCGCGCGCTGAGCTTCAGCCGGTTGTACTGACGGGGATGCAGTTGGGCGGGCAAGCCGCCCTGACATACACGATCGAGAATTACCCCGGGTTTCCGGAGGGTGTGGGTGGCGCACAACTGGGCGAGCTTTTTCAGAGACAGGCAGAGCACTTCGGTGCTGTAACGGAGTTCGAGTCCGCGAATTCGGTGGACTTGTCGCAACGTCCATTTCGTGTCGTCGCGGACAGTAATGAGTATCTGGCGGATGCCCTGATCGTGGGCACGGGCGCCAGCCCGAATCATCTGGAAATCCCTGGCGAAATGGAACTGACGGGGCGCGGCGTCTCGTACTGTGCCACCTGCGACGGTTGGTTCTTCAAGGATAAGAAGGTGGTCGTCGTCGGCGGCGGCGACAGCGCACTAGAGGAAGGTCTGTTCATCACTCGGTATGCTTCCTCGGTAACCATTGTTCACCGCCGCGAAGAATTCCGCGCAAGCCCGATCCTGCAGAACCGAGCCAAGGAACACCCCAAGATGGATTTCATCTTGAATACTGTGGTCACCGAGGTGGTCGGGACGAACAAGCTCGAGGCGGTTAAGCTGAAAAATGTCATAACAGGCGAAGAGACGATTTACGAAACAGATGGAGTGTTCATATTCATTGGTCACACCCCGAACACCCAAATGTTCAAAGGTCAATTGGAGATGGACCATTTGGGGTATATCAAGATCAATGAGCGGATGGAAACCAATATACCGGGGGTCTTTGCAGCGGGCGAGGCGGCGGATCCGCATTTCCGGCAGGTCGTCACTTCGGCTGGCATGGGTGCCGCAGCCGCAATCCAGGCGACACGTTACCTCGAAGCAACCGAATCGTCACCTATCACCTCTGCTTGAAACCCGTTGCTCCCTGCGCCATCTTCGCACCACTGGCGCATGCACGTGGAGCCAGCGGCTGAGCCTAAATTTATAAAACAGTGGCGCCCGCGGCGCCACTGTTTTTGCGCAAATCTGGTAATATAAAAATGAAATGACATCATCTACTTTCTTATCTGGCACGTTTCAGATAAAATTTTGCGAAAGCACATATCAATGTCTGGAGGAGTCATGAACAAAATCTCGGTCATTGGCGCAGGCATGACTGGCGCGACCACTGCCCACTGGCTTGCAGAACGTGAACTTGCAGATCTGGTCCTGGTGGATGTAGTGGAAGGGATGCCGCAGGGCAAGGCGCTCGATCTGTCTGAGGCGATGCCCATTATCGGCAAGGATGTGGAAATCGTTGGCGCCAATGATTATGCCGCGACCAAAGGTTCAGATATTATCATCATCACGGCGGGCTTGCCGCGCAAGCCAGGAATGAGCCGTGATGATTTGCTGTCTGCAAATGCCCAAATCGTGGGGAAGGCGGCGATGGAAACCCTTGCTCACTCCCCGGATGCGATTTATATTGTGCTGACCAATCCCCTGGATACGATGGCATATTTGACGATGAAGAGGACAGGTCTGCCGCGCGAGCGGGTGGTGGGGCAGGCGGGGATCTTGGACTCTGCCCGGATGCGCGCCTTCGTGGCAATGGAGACCGGTGTCAGTGTGGAAAACATCGATTGTTACGTATTAGGCGGGCATGGGGACGAGATGGTCCCGCTCACGCGCCATTCGAACATCGCGGGCATTCCACTCAGGGAATATCTCCCCGCCGACAAATTGGATTCAATTGTGGCACGCACGCGCAAGGGTGGTGGTGAGATCGTTAATCTTCTTAAGACTGGCTCTGCGTTCTATGCACCGTCTGTTGCCTGCGCCCAAATGGCGGAAGCAATTCTCAAGGACAAGCATCTGATCGTTCCCTGCGCGGCGTACATGCAGGGAGAATACGGCTTGGACGATATGTTTTTCGGTGTGCCTGTGATGCTGGGACGCAATGGCATGGAAAGAATCATCGAGTACAAACTTGACACAGACGAACAAGCGATGTTCGATACTTCTGCGGCTGCCGTGAAGGAAACGCACGAGGCATTGAAAAAGCTTGTAACGTTGTGAAAGTACACAAGTAGACGGGTACACCCGCAAACTTGTGTACCTGTGTGAGGTTGATAACAAAGGAGTAATCATGATTCTGCACGAAAAGATTTCTGAACAGTTACCCGCATGGCGCGAGCGGATGCGCGCCCTCGCCAAAGAACATGCCGATGTCGTCGTGGATACGGTGACGATCAGTGAAGTGGTTGGTGGGATGCGCGATACCAAGTCTTTGCTGACCGATATCTCCTACGTAGACCCCGCGGAAGGCATTCGCTTCCGTGGCATGTCCATCCCGGAGGTTCTCAAAAAGCTTCCCAAGGCGCGCGGCGGCAAAATGCCGCTCGTGGGCGGACTCTATTATCTGCTTCTGGTTGGTGAGGTACCGAGCAAGGAACAAGCCATGGACGTGGAAGCCGAATGGGCAAAGCGCGCCAACGTCCCGGATTATGTTTTCAAGACCATCAAATCCATGCCGAAGGAAACACATCCGATGACGCTCTTTTCGCAGGCCGTGCTGGCATTGCAGAACGAATCGGTCTTTGCACAAAAATATCACAGCATGAAAAAAGATGTGTACTGGGAATCCGCGCTGGAAGACAGCCTCAACCTGACAGCCAGACTGCCAGTGATTGCTGCCTATATCTACCGCTTGAAATATTTTGGAGAGAGCAAGAAACCGAAATACAATCCCAAACAAGATTATGGATTGAATTTCGCGCGCATGATGAAAGTCGCAGACAAAAAGGGATATGCCGATCTCATGCGTCTCTACTTTATTATTCATAGCGATCATGAGTCTGGAAATGCTTCAGCACATGCAACCCATCTGGTAGGCTCCACTCTTTCCGACGTTTACTATGCTTTTTCCAGCGGCCTGAATGCCCTGGCGGGACCTCTGCACGGTCTTGCAAACCAGGAGAGCCTTTCCTGGCTATTGGACCTGCGCAAACAGTTCGGCGGCGTTCCGTCGCGGGAGGACTTGTATAAGTACGCCTGGGACACGTTAAATAGCGGCCGTGTCATCCCCGGGTATGGGCATGGAGTCTTGCGGGTGATCGATCCCCGGTTTGTGACGCAAATGGAGTTTGCCAAGAAGCACTTTCCTGAGGATGAGCTTCTCCGCCTGGCGGACATGGTCCTGGACGTGGTGCCGCAGGTGTTGAAGGAACAGGGCAAAGCCAAGAGCCCTGCTCCAAACGTGGATGCTATCAGCGGCACTTTGCAATATTATTACGGGGTGCAGGAATTTGAATTCTATACAGTGTTATTTGGTGTGGGACGCGCCCTGGGCGTGACAGCCAACTACGTGTGGGCGCGTGCCCTGGGGCAACCAATCGAACGCCCGAAATCCATGACGACCAAAATGCTGGAAGATATTGTCGCTGCCGCAAAGACGGAACAGGCTGTACCGGCGGGACAACCTGCGTGAGCGAATTCCCTTAATAAGGAATAAGCGGCGCAGCCTGTAGAGACTGCGCCGCTTTCGTTTAAGGCTCTCGTTTTTCCGAGTGCGTTCTGTTCGCTTTTCCAAACCGTTCCAGTTTTACGATCCGCGCCTTATCCCGGATTCTCCATGGTACGATCTGCCGGGCATGTTCCCGAGTATCGGTCTCGATGATCGCCCAGCCGCAGTGCGCGCCGTCGTGGCAGCCCCACTCAAAATGATGCAGATACCCGGCGGCATGGATCTCTTTGATGATCGCATCACAGTCGCCGGCATCATGCGGTGATTCGACGAGATAACGGTCCATCTTGCCTCTCCTGATGAAGATAAATCTCCTCGAAATTATATACCTGTTCCATGGCGGGACTCAAGAGGAGGGGATGTCTCTACAATTACTAATCGGATTGATTCGCCCTCAGTGCAACTGCCGCCAGATCTTGGGATGCATCATGGCCATTTCCAGCGGGCCAAGATGCTGACTCGCACAACCGATCAATCAGAAAAGCAAAGTCGATGGCAACTTCCTTCAAATGGTCATAGCGACCGGAGGAGCCAGCGTGACCAGCATCATAATTCGTGTGCAGCAACAAGATGTTATTGTCCGTCTTCATCTCGCGCAGCTTCGCCGCGAATTTAGCAGGTTCCCAGTAGGCGACGCGCGGGTCGTTCAAGCCTGTTGTGATCAATATGTGTGGATATGCCGTCGGGCGAACATTATCATACGGCGAGTAGGAGAGCATGTATTCGAAATGCTCGCGCACCTGCGGGTTGCCCCATTCGTCCCACTCAAGGCTGGTAAGGGGGATGGTCGGATCGCTCATCGTCGTCACAACATCCACGAAGGCGACTTTGTTAATTACTGCCTGGAACAAATCCGGGCGCATTGTCAGGCATGCGCTGACGAGCAGCCCACCGGCGGAACCGCCCAGGATAGCAAGTTTTTTGTTGCAGGTAAAGCCTTCTTGGATCAAGTATTCCGCGCAGGCAATGAAGTCGGTGAAGGAATTCTTCTTGTTCAGCATTTTGCCGCTTTCATACCAGGCGCGCCCGAGGTCCGAGCCGCCGCGAATGTGACCAATCGCGAAGACAAAGCCGCGGTCAAGCAGGCTGAGGCGGTTGGAATTGAAATCCGCATCGATCACAGACCCGTAAGACCCGTATCCATAGAGCAGGGTAGGATTGTTCCCGTCCTTTTTGATGTCTTTCTTATAAACGACAGTAATCGGGATTTGCTTTCCGTCCGGCGCGGTGGCATGGATGCGTTCGGTGATGTATTGAGCCCGGTTGTATCCATCCGGGATATCCTGCTTGATCAATTCCCATTGACCGGTATCCATGTGATAGTCGATGACCGAGTGAGGGGTGATCGGCGACGAATACGTGAAACGCAATATATCGGTCTTGAATTCCGGGTTCGCTTCCAGTTCAACGCTGTACGCCGGCTCAGGGAATTCGATGTAACGCACGTTCGTCGGTGTATCAAAATTGGTGATTCGGATTTGGCGCAAACCATTCCTGCGTTCGTATAAAACTAGATAGTCGCGGAATGTGTCCACCCAATCGATCAGCACATCCTCCCGGTGAGGGATGACTTCCTCCCAGTGCTCACGAGCTGGCGCATCTACCGGGGCTTTCACAAGTTTAAAATTTTCCGCCTGGTCATTGGTCACGATATAAAAATAACCACCATGGTGCGCCGCGTAATATTCAATCCCGTCTGTGCGCGGTGATAGTGTTTTGAGAGTACTGGTCGGTTCATCGGCAGGAAGGAACCTCATTTCCGTGGCGCGCGTGCTGTGGTGATTGGTGAAAATGTATTTGCCGTCGCGGGACTTATGAATAAAGAGGGAATAGGCTTCATCCTGATCCTGCACAATCAGCTCATCCTGTTCCGGGTCAATCCCCAGCGTATGACGGAATACCTTGTACGGTCGCTCGGAGGCGTCCAGGGTGAGGTAGAAGAGAGTCTGGCTGTCATTTGCCCATTCCACGCCTGTGCGATAGTACACACTGCTAAACGTATTCACGATAAATTCGGGATAGAGAGCACCGGAAACCAGGTCCTTGATGTAGATCGTGTAGACTTCCCTGCCCTCGATATCCAGTGAGTAAGCGAGTTTGTTGCCATCCGGGCTGACGGTGAGGGCTCCAATGCTGCAAAAGGATTTTCCCTCCGCAAGTTCGTTTTGGTCAAGATAAATCTCTTCCACGCTATCCAGCGAGCCCTTCTTCCGGCAATAGATAGGGTATTGCTTGCCTTCTTCGGCGCGTGCGTAATAAAAATAATCCCCTCGTTTCTCCGGGACCGTTGAATCGGTTTCTTTGATGCGACCCTTCATTTCGGCGTAGAGTGTTTCTTGAAGGGACTTCGTGTGCCCCATAATTTCTTCAAGATAATCGTTTTCTGCGTGTAGGTACTTCATGACTTCCGGATCAGAACGGTCACGCATCCAGTAATAATTATCAATGCGTGTATACCCATGCTGGGTAATCTCATAAGGACGTTTGGGGGCGGTGGGATAAGGGTACATGGTATATTCTCTCTAAAAGGTATGAATTTGTAGGGTGGATACAATGGTTTAGGGGGTTGCCCCACGCGAACCTGGGACAGATGCAGATTATAAACCGGATTTTTCTAGCCCCCCTTTTCTGTAATGCAATTATCCAAAACTCTAATTTTTTACGGAAAACTACGTGTAGCCAATAGTGTCATGGCGAGGAGGGTTCTTCGCGACGAAGCAATCCCATGGTAAATGTCATAGTTGATTGCAGGAGTAGAAACACCTAATAAGGAGATTGCTTCGCTTCACTCGCAACGACACTTTGCGTCTGGTAAATCTTTGCAATCACCTCTTCGAGCGGCGGATCGGAGATGGTGATGTCCACCACGCTGCCGGCGTCGGTGAGGTGCGAAAGCACTTTTTCGACGGGCGTGTTACGCGTGTCGAAGCGCAGCTTGACGCCATACTGACCAATCTTGATCATTTCTGTGCCCTCGACGCTAAATGTCTTCGGCACTTCTTCCGCATAGCGCACTTCTACCAGTTTCGAGGTGAGGAACTTTCTCTTCAGGCTCGAGACTTTGTCTTCGTAGACGATCTGCCCGTGATTGACGATGATGACGCGCTTGCATAACGCTTCCAAATCGCCCGCGTCATGGGATGTGAGCAGGACACCGACATTCTCCAGCCGCGCCATTTCACGGATGGCGTCGCGGATGTGCTGCTTCGCGACCACGTCCAGCCCGATCGACGGCTCATCGAGCAGGATTAGCTTCGGGCGGTGCAAGAGCGAAGCCGCCACCTCACACCGCATCCGTTGCCCGAGGGAAAGCTTGCGCACGGGAGTCTCCAAGAGATCCTGAATTTCGAACGCTTCCGCGATCTGCCCGATGCGTGTCTGGGTGTCGCGGTCGTCCATTTCATAGATCTTGCCAAAGAGCGTAAAGGTGTCGACGGCGGGGAGGTGGTACCAGAGCTGCGGACGCTGCCCGAAAACCGTGCCAATATGGTAAGCAAGCTGCTGCCGTTCCTTCCAGGGGACATAGCCAAGCACCTTTGCCTCGCCGCTGGTCGGATGCAGAATGCCTGTCAGCATTTTGATCGTCGTGGATTTCCCCGCACCGTTGGGACCAATGAAGCCGAGCAATTCACCCGCTTCCATCTGGAAGGTCAGCCGGCGCACCGCTTCGACGGAGCTGTATTCGGGGTGGAAGAGGGCGCGCAGGGAACCGCTCATCCCGGCAGCTTTGCGTTTGGTTTGAAATGTTTTTTGAAGGTTTTTGACTTCGATGGCAGGCATGTTTACTGACCCGTATGATTCTGCTGTAGAGATCGTTATTGTAGTCGAATCCACTTTACAAGTCTAACGGCCTTGCATGGACAAAACAGGTTAGTGTATTCTATACCAAGCATATCCATTTTCTAAAGAAAGGATCCTCTCATGCGTTTACAGGGAAAGAAAATTGCGATTTTGGTTTCCAAAGATGTGGAAGATCTGGAATATTACGTGCCTATGATGCGTTTGCAGGAGGAAGGGGCAGAGGTGCTCACGGCTGCCATCGATCTTGAGCCTATTCATGGCAAGCATGGCCTGGAAATCAAGCCTGACATCAAAATCGAGTCGCTGCAAGTGGAGGACCTCTTTGGGCTCATCCTGCCTGGCGGCTGGGCTCCTGATAAACTGCGTCGTCATGCCGTAGTCAAGGACCTGGTGCGCCAGATGGATTCGCAGGGGAAGACCATCGGTATCATCTGCCACGGAGGTTGGATTCCGATTTCCGCGGGAATCATGAAAGGTCGTCGTGCCACGGGTTCGGTGGGAATCAAGGACGATATTCTCAACGCAGGCGGGACCTGGGTGGACGAACCAGCCTTCCGCGAGGGAAACCTGGTCTGGGGGCGCGTCGTCGCGGACATTCCCGACTTTTGCCGCGAGCTGATACATGCTCTATCCGAAAAGGCAGGAGAGAGGGTCTCCGCTTTGCAAAAGTGACACCAAGCCTCCCTCCGCTGCGGAGGGAGGCTTTCTTCACGGGGCTTAGCATCCGTCAATCCGATGTAAAATTAAGAAAACCTATGTATAAGCGACGTATTTTCACCCGTCGGAACCCATCGCGCACGCGAAGCTTCCGCCTGCCGATCGGGTTGCTCCTAGCTCTGCTTGCCATCGTTTTATGTGTGTTCATCCCCTCCAACCCGATCAACATTTCTGGTCTCAGTGTGCCGAATCAAACGCCAGCTACGCTTCCGCCCAGCTTTACGCCTCCCCCCCAGCCGACCAAGGAACATATCGGACGCATCATCTTCACCTGCACTCGCGGGGACTATAACCAGCTCTGTATGATCAACGCCGATGGGACAGATTATCAGCAGCTCACCAAGCTGGAAGCGCACAGTTATTATCCCGTTTATTCACCGCTGGGAGGGTCGGTGGTATATGCCTCGAACCAAAATGGCGGCGTGTTTGATCTCTTTCTATTCATGTTCGATGGCGCGCGCCTGTTTCGATTGACCGAGCAGATCGGCAACGTGATCTCTCCAAGTTTTTCGCCCGACGGCTCCAGAATTCTTTTTGCAAACCGCGCCGCGGAGGGACCGACTTCTTTATGGACGATTGATACAACCGGCGAGAACGCAGACTTGCTATATTCGGGTCCCAACACGATCGTTGCCGCGGATTGGGCGCCCATGGGCAACCGGATCGCCTTTGCTATGGCCGTTGACCAGCCCGACGCCTATGAAGTGTTCACCATGAACGACGACGGCTCGAACGTCCAGCAGTTGACGCGCGGCTTGCCGGGAATCGGAGGCAGCCTGGATTGGTCTGCCGATGGTAAATCATTGTTGATCTATGCTGGCTCGCCGGGAGACAAGAACATCTTCCTGGTCAATGTGGACGCGCAGACCGCTGTCCAGCTTACAAATGGGGGGAACAATGCCGCAAGTTCCTTTTCCCCCGATGGTCAGTGGATCGCCTTCAATTCGTTGCGGAATAACGATCAGGCTGATATATTTATCATGCGCCCAGATGGAACGGACGTACGGCAAGTCACCAGTGACCCCGAGCCGGATTGGCAGCCGCAATGGGAGCCGTAGCACCACTATGACAATCATACTTTGCAGGAACTATCACCGATCATCGAAGAGGTAGTATGAAAAAATTGAATGGTCTTGTCATTATTATTTTTCTCCTCTCCGGCTGCAGCGGGCTGCCGGTTTCGATTCCGTTCCTGGCAACCCCCACCCAAACGCCTGCCCCCCAGTTTACAGCTACACCTTTTTCTTTGGACCCGACATTTACACCGGACCTGTTCATTCTCAATACACTCGAACCCACAACAACCCCGGGAACCGGAACTCCGCAGATTACCGAAACGCCATTTCCCACCTTCACGCCGACGTTGCGTCCGACCATCACCCTCGAGCCGGTAGACCCGAGCCTGTTTACACCGTCGCCGAATCTGTTCCTGGCTGTCCAGCGCTCCACAAGTCAGATCGTGTGGGGAGGTGCGTGTGAGGGAGCCGGTTCTATCCGATTTACTGCGAATGTGGCGCCTGCACGCCGGCTGCGCTATGTGACATTGTGGTATCGCCTGCAGGATAAATACAGCGGGCGCCACACCAATTGGGGCGGTGGGGCAATTTTCAGCGATAATGATCAAGGCACATACTTTTACGACCTGGACCTGAGCCAGATCCATCGCTATCGTCTTTTTCAAGATGCCTGGTTTCAGTATCAGCTTGTCGCATCCACCGCGACCCAGCGCGTGCTGGGCCGTTCGGTTGTTTCCCGGACCGATGTATCGCTGACGCATTGTAATGTTCTGAACCCATGAGGCAAGGACGTAAAGGTTTCACCATGAAAAAATCCATTCAAGTTTTTTGCCTCGCGATCTTCCTGGCGGGCTGCTCCGGAATCAATCTTCCCCCTCTGCTCGCTTCTCAGACGCCTGTTCCTCCCACCGAAACCCCGACCATTACTGTTAGCGAAACTCCGATTCCGACGCAGAATCTGTTCGCCACTGTCACATCCACACCGCTCACGTTCACGCCTACCCCGACCGCGCTGGGCGCCGAGCTGTTTACACCCACCGCCACGGAAACCAGTTTCCCGACCAATGCCCCCACAGACTTCCCAACACCGGATATTCCACTCGACCCGGAGAGCAGCGGTTACTTTACGCCGCAGAGCACCGGCTTTCTTGCTGTCCTGGTCTCGAACAGCACCATGTACTGGAACTCGGGCCCCTGCACACCGCGCAATATCAAATTCTCTGCTTTTGTGGAAGATCAGATCAACACCGATCAGGTATTGTTGTTTACTCGCCTGCGGGAAAAGAGCGATACCTTGCTCGTCACGAAGTGGAACTCCGGGGCATTAATGACCAGGGAGGAGAATGGTTCCTTTAATTATGATATTCACACGTTCAACCTTCGCCAATACTATTACTTCATCAATGCCTGGCTGGAATACCAGCTGGTGGCATTGAACGAAGACAACGAGGTCATCGGGCGGACGCCGATCTACGACCGGAATGTTTCACTGGTGATGTGCCGGCCTGTTGCATCTCCCTGATGTTTCCGGCTGAGCTGATCTCGCTCCTGCGCAAATCGCCGAAGCTGGTCGTGCTGACCGGGGCGGGAGTCTCCCAGGAAAGCGGACTCCGCACCTTCCGCGACGCGCAAACGGGACTATGGGCGCAGTACAAACCCACAGAGCTGGCTTCACCGGAAGCCTTTCAACGTGACCCCAAGCTGGTCTGGGACTGGTATGCCTGGCGGCGCGAAGCCGTCAAAGGGGTGCGACCCAACCCCGGGCATTATGCACTGGTAGAGATCGAGAAACACATTCCTCACTTTACGCTCATCACCCAAAACGTGGACAACTTACATCGCTTCGCAGGCAGCCAGAACGTGCTGGAGCTGCACGGCAACATTCAACGCGTGCGCTGTTCGGAGTGTTATACCTTCACCGAAACCTGGGAGGACGACACCGAATCCGTGCCGAGGTGTAAGGTATGTGATGGATTGCTTCGACCGCACGTGGTCTGGTTTGGGGAGGCATTGCCGCGTGATCAGCTCGAAGCCGCGGTGACCGCGGCACGCTCGTGTGACGTGTTCTTTTCGATCGGCACGTCTGGAGTGGTCCAGCCGGCTGCCTCGCTGGCGTTTGCCGCACACAATAAAGGCGCGGTCGTTGTGGAGATCAACACCGAACCAACGCCGCTTACGGAGAAAGCAGATTATGTATTTGAGGGGAAATCGGGGGAGATATTGCCGAAGTTAGTGGAAGCTGTGTGGGGCAATTGATTTCTATCTCGGCGGGATCGGAAATCCCGCCGAGATTTTGGTCTCACGTTTTACCATTGAAGACGTTCGGTGAAGCTGTCAAAGACCTTCGCTCATCAATAGTGCAAACGGGGCGAGAAACTTCTTGTCTCGTTGACGTAACTATTTCAACACCACACCACTTCTGGCGGGGACTTGGAATTTCAAGAATCCATCCGCCACCGAAATATCGGACGCCTGGCCGAACACCACTTTTCCGCTGTCTTTCCCATCATAGGTAACATTCGCCTCTTGAGGCGAATCAGAAACATTCAGCGCGATGACAAAGGTATTCTCTTCAAGAGATCGTGAGAAGACGTACGTACCATCTGTGGACCATAGCCTCTTAAAGTCGCCGCGACGTAAGGCGGGGTTTTGCTTTCGCAGCGCGACAACTTCCTTTACATAGGAAAGCAAATCCTTGTCCCACCGGCTTTCGTCCCACGGGAAGGACTTCCGGCAACCGGGGTCGTGTTCGCCGTCCAGCCCGATCTCGTCGCCGTAGTAGATGCAGGGCGCGCCGGGGTAGGCAAACATGAAGAGGAGAGCCATTTTCAACGAGTCTTTGTCTCCGCTGGCACAGGAGAGGAAGCGTGGCGTATCGTGGCTGTCGAGCAAGTTCATTTGCGACGATGTGATATCGGGTCGATACAGCCGCAGGTTGTGATCGATGCGGTTGGCAAACTCATAGGCGTCGATGGCGCCGCGAATGCCGTGATAATTCGCCTGCTGGTGCAGCACCCTCAGGTCCAGATGCTCGCCGGGGAAGAATGCCAGAACCGGTTTGGTGATATCGTAGTT
>DASSBC010000032.1:0-134028 GCA_035699125.1 Anaerolineales bacterium | reverse complement strand
GCCGGAGCCACGTTCCCGAGAATCTGACCCGCGGGAAGCCCAGAAACAGGAGCGTCCGCCTCGCCCCGCGCCCCCGCCGCGTTCGGAGACCACGCCCGGCGCGAAGACCTCCGCCACGCCTGCCGCGCTCGATGCCAAGCTGACGGTCCTTCAGGGCATCGGTCCGAAGCATGCCGATACCCTCAGCAAGCTCGGACTGCAAACGCTTGGCGACATGCTCTATTACTACCCGCGCCGCTACGACGATTACTCCTCCCTGAAGCCCATCAAAGATCTGTTTTATGGCGAGCAGGTGACGGTGATCGGGACGATCCAGAGTGTGCACTCGCGCCCCATTCGCGGGGGCAAGGCAACCATCATTGAAACGATTATCAGCGATGGCACGGCGGGATTGCGTCTCTCGTTCTTTAACCAGCCCTGGCTGGCAAACCGTTTCAAGGCGGGAGATGCCATCTCTGTTTCCGGCAAGGTCGATCAATATTTAGGCAGGCTGGTGATGAACAGTCCTGATTGGGAGTCGGTCGAGGTGGAAAGCTTGCACACAAACCGTATTGTGCCGGTCTACTCCCTGACCGAACGCATCACGCAGAAGTGGCTGCGCAATGTGATGAAGCAAGTGGTGGAGTATTGGGCGCCGAGAGTGGCGGACGCGCTGCCCGAAAGCACACGCACCTCCGCACAACTGCTTACGCTCCCAGAAGCGTTGTTGCAGGTCCACTTCCCCGATTCGCAGGAAAAACTCAAAGCTGCGCGCGAGCGGCTTGCCTTCGACGAGATCTTTTATCTGCAAATGGGCGTGCTCCGCCAGAAGATCGACTGGAAGTCTGTAGAGGCAAGGCGCTTCGCGGTTTCAGATGAGTGGCTGGATACGCGGCTAAAAAGCCTGCCTTTTACTCTGACAAATGCCCAGCAAAATGCGCTCAAAGACATCCGTGCCGACCTCGACTCTGGCAAGCCGATGAACCGGCTCATCCAGGGCGACGTGGGTTCCGGGAAAACCGTCGTGGCGGCGTTAGCGGCTGCCATCCTCGCGGAGAATGGCGCGCAAGCTGCGATCATGTCCCCCACATCCATTCTGGCGGAGCAGCATTACCGCAACTTCACCCGTCTTCTCGCCGGCGAAAGTGGCACCTTAAATCCTGGGCAGATCCGCTTGCTGGTCGGCGATACCCCCGAACCTGAGAAAGAAGTCATACGGGCGGGGTTAGCAGATGGCTCGATCAGGATCGTGATCGGCACCCACGCCATCATCGAAGAGCCGGTTGTCTTTCAGGAATTACAGCTTGCTGTAATCGACGAACAGCATCGCTTCGGTGTGGAACAGCGCGCCGCTCTCCGTACAAAAGGGACGAACCCGCATCTATTGGTCATGACCGCGACCCCAATTCCGCGCTCGCTGGCGCTCACGTTGTATGGGGATCTCGACCTCTCGGTCATCGATGAAATGCCTGCCGGACGCATGCCTGTCAACACGTATGTGCTCCGGCCTCAAGAACGGGAGCGTGCCTTCACCTTGCTGCGCGGACAGATCAAGGATGGAAAACAGGGGTTCATCATCTATCCCCTGATCGAAGAAAGCGATAAGATCGAAGCGCGTGCCGCGGTAGATGATTATGAAACCCTTTCCAAGGAAGTGTTCCCCGAGCTGAAATTGGGCTTGCTTCACGGACGTATGCGTCCACAGGAAAAAGATGACGCCATGCTCAAGTTCCGCGACAAGAACTATGACATCCTCGTTTCGACCACCGTGATCGAAGTGGGCGTGGATGTGCCGAACGCGACCGTGATGCTCATCGAAGGCGCAGACCGCTTCGGTCTGGCGCAATTACATCAACTGCGCGGGCGCGTCGGACGCGGCTCCGATCAATCCTATTGTTTGCTCATTCCTACCCACGAAGATGCCGCGGAAAATGAACGTTTGCGCGCCATGGCCGAATCCAACGACGGATTTGTTCTGGCGGAGAAAGATCTTCAGCAGCGCGGTCCCGGTGAGTTTCTGGGCACACGCCAGTCCGGCTATTCGAGTGGCTTACATATGGCGAGTATTACCGATATCAAGTTGATCGAGAAGGCACGCCTCCAGGCACAAACCTTGTTCGAGCGCGATCCGTATTTGCAACAGCCGGAACATGGCCTTCTGGCAGAAGCCTTTGGGAGGTTCTGGGGTGAGGGCAAAGGGGATGTTAGTTAAAGAGGCGGATCGGGTAGGCAGTTCAATCGTTGAGGATCTCAAAACTACAAAACCCTGAATTAAGGAACCGAATATGGTTAGAGCACTCTTCCCCGGCACGTTTGATCCTATTCACTTCGGTCATATCGATATTGCCTCGCGCGCCTCACGGGTGTTCGATGAAGTGGTCATGGCTGTCTATGATAAGCCATTGAAGTCGTTGATGTTCTTGCCCGAGGAACGAATGGAACTGGTTAAAAAGTCGCTCCATGGAAATCCAAAGATCAGAGTCACTGGCTATAGCGGCCTGACCGTCGAGTTCGCGCGCCAGATCGACGCACAGGTCATCGTGCGCGGCTTGCGCGTGTTTTCCGATTTTGAGTTCGAGTTCCGTATGTCGCTGGCAAATCAGCGTCTTGCCAGTGACATCGAAACCGTGGCGTTCATCACTGCCGAGGAACATACCTTCCTTTCCTCCAGCACCATCAAGGAGATCGCTTCCCTGGGAGGGGATGTTTCCAGCATGGTGCCTGCTCATGTAGATGAAGCCTTGAAAAAAAAAGTCATGAATCTCGGTGATGGACATGTGGTTCCGAACGCGTTGCGAGATTAAAAATGCGATAGAATAGCAGTCATCCGTTTCACGGAGGCGTTTATGGATATCCTGCAATTAATTGACCGGCTGGAAGAATTGTTCAACGAGAGCAAGAGCATCCCCCTCACGCGCAACGTGATGGTGGATGAAGACCGCATGCTGGATATCATCGACCAGATGCGCATCGCCATCCCCGAGGAAGTGAAGAAGGCGCAGCAGCTTCTCGGTCAACGCGACCGTGTGCTGGCGCAGGCGCAGGAGGAAGCCAATCGCACGCTGGAGCTTGCCCGCCAAAAGGCTGATCAGCTTGTTGGAAAAGATATGGTCATGCAGGAAGGGCAGCGCCGCGCCGATCAGATCATCGTGCAGGCGCGCGCCGAAGCAGATACCATCCGCGCTGACGCGGACGATTACGTGATTAACAGCCTGACACAGCTTCAGGATGAATTAGAGCGGATCACGAACCAGGTTAACAATGGCATTCGGGCGGTCCGCGATGATCAAGCCCGGCGCATGCCAGCTTCCTCGACCGTTTCACAGCCGGTGGATAAAGAGTAAACCTTAATCGATACCGTAGCAGTTGCACTGCGCACGTAACAGGATAAAAAACATCCCGCTAATAACGGGATGTTTTTGCTTGTAGATTTATGGGGTTGCAGTCGGTATGTCTACCGGCACTTCCGTCTCTGTTGGCACATCCGGTAGCGCCGTATTCGTGGGAGGCACGTTGGTCGGAGGTGCCGTCGTCGGTGTGTCCGTCGGTGGGAACTGCGTGACGGTTGGCGTCATTGTGGGCAGAGGTGTGGGGGTGGGGACATTCAACGTAATCGTGACGCGTCGTTCGGCATAGTTATCTTCGCCATTCGAAAGATAGAGGCGCAACGTTACGCGATTGTCTGTGATTCCCTCTAGATTCCACGTGTGGATCAATCCCGGGTTTGGAATGGCATTCGTTCCCTGCGCAAGCACATTCCATTCACTTGGGTCTTGGCCGGCACCGTATTCGAGCCGCCAGCCGGTGAAGCCTCCATTTTTGACATCGATGACGCCCTGGATATCAAGTGTGGGGTTGGTGACGACCGTACTGTCGTTGATATTCGTGAACTGCAGGACCGGGCGCGGATCGGATTGACTGCACTCCCGGTCGGGTGCGAAGAAGGGATTACGCGGCATGTCATGCGCCTCGAGCCAGTCGCGTCCCGCGCCGGAGCGCAGCCACTGGCGCCCCCATTTGTCGCTGACATTCATCGCCAAGTCATCCTTGACGAATTCCTGGCAGGCGTTCCCGGCGATCAAGCCTGTCCATGTGTCGAGGTTGACGCGCCGCAGCAGATCCTGAGAAGCGGGCAGAGGCGGCTGGTCGCTGGCAAAAAATTCATTGCGTGTACCACCGCGGCACCATTGCGAAGGTTCCGTCCCAGAGACGATACAGACTTCCCTTTGCATAATACCCGGCGGCGGCGTGAAGGATGTCGGCGCCCCGCCACTGACGATTGGCACAGCATACTGCATGAATGACGACCAGATCGGGGCGGCGCCCGTCAGACCCGTAGTGTTGACCATTGGTGTGTAATCGGCGTTGCCGACCCAGACACCGGTCACGAGATCGGGGGTGTAGCCAAGCGTCCAGTTGTCGCGGAAGTCGTTAGTCGTGCCGGTCTTGGCGGCAACCTGGAAGGGCAGGTTCAGGAGCGAGTTCCGTCCAAACATCCAGGCGCGTGCCTCATTATCCGAAAGGATGGACGACATCAAAAAAGCGTGTTCTGGGCGCAGAACCTGCTCAGGTTGCGGAGGCTGGTACTCATACACAATGTTGCCCTGGAAGTCCACGATGCGCAGGATTGCTACCGGTGAAACCTTCCTGCCGCTGTTGGCAATCACGCCGTACGCAGAGGTCAGTTCCAGCAAACTGACATCTCCACCACCAAGCGTGAGCGCTAAACCGTAATCAGGTCTGGTGAACGTTGTGATGCCCAGTTTTTCCGCCATTGCGATCATGCCATCTCGCTGCGGCGTATTCGGGTCATCATAGATTTTGACGAAGTCCAGAGTCTTGACGGCAGGCACGTTAAACGAATTCGATAACGCCGTGCGGACGGTGACGGGTCCGTGGAAATTGCCGTCGTAGTTCACGGGACGATATGGCTCACGCGGGTCGTTCGGATCGCCCGAGGGCGGGAACTCGCTGGGCACATCCCAGATGAGCGTGGAGGGCGTCCAGCCTTTCTCGAAGGCAGCCAGGTAGTTGATAGGCTTGATGGAGGAACCGGGCTGGCGCGTAGGACTGTCTGCCATGTTGACTTGCCCCGAGATCGCTTCGTTGTTGAAATCGGGCGAGCCGACCATGGCAAGGATTTCCCCTGTGGATGGACGGATGGACACCAGAGCGCCGTTGTGCGCGTTCTTGTCGGCGAGCAGCGCGACTTGCTCGGTTACCAGCCGTTGCGCTTCATCTTGAAGAGCGGGGTCAAGTGTAGTGTACACGATAAAGCCGGAGCGATAGATTGTCTGCGCGTCGTATAACTCTTCCAATTCCTCACGGACGAAATTTACCCAGTGCGGGTAACGGGCATTGATGTCCGGCGACTGGAAGGCATAACTTTTCATCTCATTGGCGGCGTTCGCAGCAGCCGTCTCATCCACGCAGATGGGGACATCGCTGTTGCTGACCCGGATGCACCCATCGACCTGGCTCAGCCCATACATCAATACAAGCACCTGTTGCTGCCGCGCCAGCGTGATTTCGGGATTGGTGTAGATGTCATAGACCGACGGGGATTGCGGCAAACCCGCCAGGAAGGAAGCCTCGGCCAGCGTCAGCTGATTCGCGGTCTTGCCGAAATAAGTTTCTGCCGCGGCTTCGACGCCGTAAGCGAGGTTTCCATAGTAGATCTCGTTGAGATACAGTTCCAGGATGTCGTCTTTGGGATAGCGGCGCGTGATCTCCGCCGCCAGGATGATCTCACGCGCTTTGCGCGAATACGTACGTTCGGCGCGCTCTTCGGGGGAGAGCAGCAGGGCGCGCGCAAGCTGCTGCGTAATGGTCGAAGCACCGCCGCCCTGACCGCCCGTGCGATAGTTTTCCCACAGGGCGCGAATGATCGCGACCGCGTCGAAGCCGGGATGCTCATAAAAATCCCTGTCTTCCGTGGCAATGGTGGCGGCGATCAACACCGGAGAAATTTTGTCGAGCGTCACATATGTGCGGCGTCCAGCGGTCGGATCGAGAATCTCGTAAAGGGGGTTCCCATTGCGATCCAGAATGCGCGTCGTTTCGAACTGCGAGGCGCGGTTTTGCAGATCCTCCACGCTGGGCAGGGTCCGTGCAATGGAATAGTAGGCAAACAGGAGTCCGGACCCACCGATGATCGAAAGCACCACAAGTCCAAACAGGGCAACCAGGAAGCCGCGTATCAGGCAGCCACCCCAGCCACTTCTCCAACCTGTTGCAGCCGGTGTGCCAGCGATGGGCGGCTGGATCGGTGGCTGTACAGGCCGAGCGACGCGCGTCTGCGTACCGTGCGCGGGAGGCGGGCGGCTCGTGCCCTCATAGGCAACCGGCGAGACGCGCGTGCCTTCCAGATCATACTCGTCGACACGGCGCGGCAGCGGCATGTTATTCTCGTCCAGGTCGATACGGGGAGCGGGAGGTGTGCGCTGCGCAGGACTGGCTTTCGTCGTCGCGTTCGGGTCGACGACTTCATCGTCGTTCGCATCGATCGGGGCATCCGCACGAGTCTCTGCCTCAGAATCCAGGAGCCGTTTTAGGAATTGTCTGTTCTCTTCTTCTCGTCTTTTTTCTTCTTCACTCGTCATAACTTCACCAAATTTGTATCCAGACCCTAAGGGGTTCCTTCGCTATGTACAGGTTGTTTCAAACACGGCGTTCTGTAAACTTAAGGTTTCGCCCAACAGCAAAACCCTTAGGGTCTTAAGTAAATAAAAATCTATTTCGGTTTACTCAGCATCAACACGGTCCACAGGCCGCGATGGCATACGTCCTCAGTTTGATTTTTTACTTCCAGCGCAATGGTCACGGAGCCGCCGCCAATGCGCGGCAGGGCCTTCGTTTCCTTCACTTCCAGTTCGACGTAAATCGTATCGTCGATAAATACCGGCTTGACGAACTTCCATTCGTTCACTTCGCGAAAGGCAATTACGGTGCCATCCAGAATGCCGGTCTGCCACGCCAGACCCGAGGCGACCGCCAGCCCCAAAAGTCCGTGCGCCACCTGCTTGCCAAACATCGTGGTCTTACTGAACTCAGGGTCGGTATGGATGCGATTATTGTCGCCGGATAACGCGGCGAAGGACATAATATCATTTTCGGTAATGGTCCGTTTCTCCGTGACCACTGTCTGCCCGACGCTGAATTCTTCAAAGTAAAGGCCCATAGGGGTGTAGTCTCCTAGTTCTGTAGTTGGGTAGTTAGAATTTTCGCAGGTATCCGATCATACCGTTGATGAAACATTTGGTTTCGGTTGCAAGGTTATAAGCTGCCGTAAGTTCATCTGCGGTAATGTATTTTCGGTCGAGGGCGAGATAGAGTTCAGACTGTACCTCGCTGGCAGATCGCCTTGCTATCTTGAGGAACCGAATGAATTCGGGATTTGTTCCAGCATCAAAACCTTCAGCAATGTTGTGCATGACTGAGCTAGCTGCATCCTGGATCTGACCGCTCAGACGAAAGTCCTTAGAGAATTTGGGACGTTCGGTCAAATCATAGATGAAATTGGTAAGTTGCCGGGCCTTTTGCCAACTCTGTAATTCCTCAAAACGCTCGATTTTTGCCAGGACGATGACCTCGTTGTTTCTCCATTGGGGGAGTGACCAGATCGTCAACTACCGAACTATCTAGCTAACCAACTATCGAACTAAATTATACCCTTTGACCTCTTGACACTCTCCTACTACAATACATCTATGCGTGACTGGTCACTTGCTCCAGGGGACCCGCTCAGCCTTACCCTTGCAGCGGATGCACGCCTATCCATTCCCGATTATCTTAACGATCATATTTGGGAACTTGCGATTACCGGCGGCGGGGAGCCGAGCGCTCTCTCTCTGCAGACCACCTATGGCCTGCGGGCTAAAGCTTTACGGATGTTTCTGCGTTTTGGCGAAAACGGAAAAACAGTCAGTGACCCGGCGGCATTTGCCTTGCCGCCTACGATTCGGCGTTTCTATCCAAATTTTCTCATCCTCGACTATTCTCCTCTCAAGAACATAGACGTTACAACCGAATACTGGGTTCCACAATCGCATGCTATTAGCAGCCGGGTGACGATTGCAAACAAGACGAGCGCTATCCGCACCATACGCCTGGAGGTCTGCGCATTGTTGTCGCCGATCGAAGGCCAGACGATGACTGCCACGCAGCTACAGATGGTCAACGTCCTGGCGGGGCAGACGGGGGGACTCTTTCCGGTGCTCTTCCTGACGGGCGGTCCGGCGCCGGGCACGGGTCCTCATCCTTCGCTCTTCCTTGACCTCGACCTGGGACCCGGCGCTACGCGTACTCTCACCTGGGTCCAGGCTGCGACACCGGCGTTACAAACATCGTTCGACCTCGCCCGCCAGACCTCTGCGCGTCCCTGGGAAGCGGAAAAGGCACGGCTCGAGCTGCTCAACTCCAGCCAGACGATCGACATTCGCACCGGCGACAAAGATTGGGACGCCGCCTTTGCGTTGAGCCAGAGCACGGCCTTTGGTCTATTCTTCCCGCCGGACACACATTTTCCCTGCCCGTCCATTGTCTCCGCCCGCGGGCCGGATCATGGTTATTCTCCAAGGGGCGATGGCACCGACTATCCGGTTTCATGGAGCGGGCAAACACCGTTCGATGCCTACTATCTTTCCAGTGTGCTGCCTGTCTCGGATGCCGCAAAAGACTTGTTGGAAAACTTCCTTTCCATCCAGGCAGAGGATGGCTCGATTGACGGAAAGCCGGGTCTCGCGGGGCAGCGCGGGCGCTTTCTCGCTGCGCCGATTCTGGCAAGCCTTGCCTGGAAGCTGTATGAAAAATCGGAAGATCAGAACTTCTTGCGCACTGTTTTCCCAAAACTTTACAAATTCTTCTGGTCCTGGTTCTCTCCGGAACACGACGAAGACCGAGACGGTCTGCCGCAATGGAAGCATATTTTGCAAACTGGATTCGAGGATCATCCTCTGTTCGATGCGTGGCACGAATGGTCTCTCGGCGTGGATATCACCCAGGTGCACAGCCCGGCGCTCGAAGCGATGTTGTATCACGAAGCGGCTTGCCTGATCAAAATGGCAGAGCAGCAGGAACGAAACGATGTATTAAGCCTGCTTCACGAGCAGGCTGCGAAATTGCGCGCGTCCATCGAGTCCACGTGGCAGCCGCGCACTGGTTTGTATCATTATCGTGACCGCCTCACGGGGTTGAGTCTTGCGGGCAAGGCGCTGGTGAAGCAGCAGGGTTCGGGGACTGTTTCTCCGAAGTTGAAATTCGAGCAGCCTATTCGTCTTTTGGTAGAAGTACGCACTCAGAATCCGACCGCCAAGCGTCCCGAGATCCGCCTGCACCAGTATGCTTCGAAAGCCGCCGACGAAGTGGTGAGAAGCGGCGCTTACCAATGGCACAACCGCGGCTCCGTCTTCACGACTCAGAACGTGTATTCGAGGCTGGCAAAAGTCTCTGTGCGCGGCCTCGCCGAGGAGGATACCGTCATCATTAGCACCCTGGATTTCACCACGGAAGACCACACCCTTTTCATGCCTCTTTGGGCAGGGCTCCCCGACGAGCAACATGCTCAGATCATGATCGGGCGGGCGCTACTCGATGCCAGCCGCTTCTATCGCCCGTATGGCGTGCCAGCCTGCGCGGCATTTCCCTCCCACCAACCGGAAGCAGAAGCCGTATCGCAGGCGGTTCACATGCTCTGGAATTTGTTCATCGGTGAGGGTTTACTCCGGTATGGCTACCGCTCAGATGCGGCTCGCCTGGTGGCACATCTCATGACGGGCATCGTGCAAAACCTAAAGCAGAATCGCGCCTTTTATGCACGCTATCATGCCGAAAATGGGACTGGCATGGGCGAGCGCAATTCGCTCCATGGATTGGCTCCCCTGGATTTGTTTCTGCGCGTCCTGGGTGTAAAAATTCTTTCGAGTACACGCGTAAAGCTGGAAGACCGCAATCCCTTCCCGTGGGATGTGACAATTACCTACAGAGGCTTAAAGGTGAAACGGGGGCAGGAGAAGACGGAAGTGACCTTTGCGAATGGCAAGTCGGTTACGGTGACTGATATAGAACCTGTTATTGTTTCGTTATAGAATCGTATCCAAAATAAGATGACGATCACTCTACTTGTCCTGGGTAAAATGTGATATTTTATGGGCAATATCTTCGATAAACACCCTGATTTTGTAGTCAGACAGACATATCCGTTCAACGCGGGCCCGCCACCCAGGTTATTAAGTCAATCGTATATCACGCCGACCAATCTGTTCTTTGTCCGCAGTCATGGGGATGTGCCTGAGGTGGATGTGCATTCTTATCGTTTGCAAATCGGCGGCAGGGTGTTGCGGCCTTTGTCTCTATCGTTAAGGGAGGTGCAAAATAACTTTGCACGTGTGGATGTCTCTGCCACCTTACAATGCGCGGGCAATCGACGGGCAGAATTAATGGCTCTGGAGTCGATTCCCAAAGAGTTGGGGTGGGGCGTGGAAGCGATCAGTCACGCGGTGTGGTCCGGGGTTAGGCTTCGGGATCTGTTGGCAGAGGCAGGGCTGGAAAGGGAAACGGATTCTTCTTTGCATGTTGAATTTGGCGGGCTGGATCAGGTGGAACGTAACCACAGGCAGTTTCGATATGGCGGGTCGGTTCCGCTGGGAAAAGCGTTAGCGCCTGAAGTGCTCCTGGTATATGAGATGAATGGCGAACCGCTTACATCGGTGCATGGATTCCCCCTGCGCGCGATCGTGCCGGGTTATATTGGCGCACGCAGTGTGAAGTGGCTGGATCAAATTACCGTGCAAAACGAGCCATCACGAAATTACTTTCAACGCCATGCCTACAGGCTGTTTGCGCCGCATACGCGCCCTGAGACGGTGGAATGGGAAGATGGCGTGATGCTCGGTGAAATGAATGTCACATCCGTGATCTGCTCGCACGATGAAAGTGAACGGGTGCCGCCCGGGCTTGTGACCGTACAGGGATATGCCCTAGCAGGCGAGCGGGACATTGCACGTGTAGATGTTTCCTGTGATGGCGGCCTCACCTGGGCCCAGGCGGAATTGTTCCATGATACAGATTGCTGGGCGTGGACGTTCTGGAGGGCAAACTTTAGGTTGTCGCCAGGAAACTATCAGCTGGTTGTGCGCGCCATGGATACCGCGGCCAACACACAACCACAGGATATTTCGCAGGTTTGGAATTTTAAGGGATACATGAATAATGCCTGGCACCGGGTGAATATTGAGGTGGGTTGAACGAGGCTCGCTCCGCCTCGATCATGCCGAGGTGCTTGGTCATTCAGAATCATGAGATCCTTTGATCGTAGATTCTTCCCTGGATTTCATTCCATGCACAATTTTATGGTATAAAAATTACGGGTTGACGTTCGGTCACAGGGAGGGACATGATCGGATGACAGAAACGCCACCATTGCCGCGATCATCCCGCCTTCCGCGCGGACCACAACTGTGCATCTCATTTGGTCCTCCTATCATGTAATCATTCTGAAAGTTGTATTTATATGGTACAGCCTGATTTTTCCACCGTGCAGTCACATCTTACTGCCCTCTATGGTTCATCCGTTGGAGATAAGACGTTTGAGCGGCTTCGCTCTATTTTGGATCGATATTCAAAGCTTTCCATATTTTCAAGGGCTAGCCAGTCTCTTCTCTCCGAACAAGACAGTGTGCTGATCACCTATGCTGACCAGTTAAGCGAGTCAGATACACCGCCTCTTGAAACACTGGCTCGGTTTTGCGAGAAGCATCTCTCTGATCTGGTCAGCAGCATACATGTACTGCCGTTCTATCCCTATTCCTCCGATGATGGGTTCTCAGTGATCAATTACCGTGCAGTCAATCCCGAGTTCGGGAGTTGGGACGATATTTCCCAGCTCAGCCGAAATTTTCGTTTGATGTTCGATGCGGTCATCAACCATGCCTCCGTCCAGCATGAGTGGTTTCAAGGATTTCTGAAAGATGACCCGCGTTATCGCGATTACTTTGTGGTCGTGGAAGGAGATCCCGATCTTTCGCAGGTGGTGCGTCCGCGTGCCCTCCCGCTCTTAACCACCTTTGATACGCCTTCCGGTCCCAAACAGGTCTGGACGACGTTCAGTGCTGATCAGGTGGACCTCAATTTCCAGAATCCCGACGTGCTTCTGGAGATCATCGATACTCTTCTGTTCTACGTTTCTCACGGGGCAGAGTTGATCCGCCTGGATGCGATTGCCTACCTCTGGAAGGAAGTGGGGACCACTTGCATTCATCTGCCACAGACCCACCGGATCATTCAACTCTTCCGCGCGGTTCTGGATGCTGTCGCGCCCCATGTCATCCTGATTACGGAGACGAATGTTCCCCATATCGATAACATATCTTATTTTGGGAACGGCCGTGATGAAGCGCAAATGGTCTATAACTTCGCACTGCCGCCGCTTGTCTTGCACGCACTGCATACGGGGAATAGCCGCGTCCTTTCAAAATGGGCGTCTGACTTAACATTACCTTCCAATCAGACCACTTTTTTTAACTTCCTGGCTTCCCACGATGGGATTGGCGTGAATCCGGCACGCGGCATTCTGCCGGACGATGAAATCGATGCGCTCATTCAACGAGTGATCGATCACGGCGGGCTTATCTCTTACAAGAACGATGGGAGTGGCAGGCAAATCCCGTATGAAATGAACATCAATTATTTCGATGCGCTCTCGAATCCAGATTCTGAGGAACCACTCAGCGTTCAAGTGGATCGCTTTATGATTTCCCAGGCGATCATGTTGGCGCTGGTGGGTGTGCCGGGCATTTACTTTCACAGTTTGTTCGGTTCGCGCGGCTGGGACGCGGGCGTAGAGAGGACCGGTCGAAACCGGACCATCAATCGTCAGAAGTTCGATCTCGTCAGTTTCGAACGCGAACTCCAAGAAGAATCATCCCAGCGGCAACAGGTCTTTCAGCGATATGCCCGTCTTCTGCGCGCACGCGCCGGGTCATCCGCGTTTCATCCACATGGCAGCCAGGAGATCTTGGATTACGGGAATGCGGTCTTCGCAGCCCTGCGATTCTCCCCCGATAGAAGCACGCGTGTGCTTTGTTTGCATAACATTTCAGACCAGTCTCAGAGGTTGAGTATGGAATCAAAAGAGATCTTTGGTTTGTTTGCGGGGGGATTGATCGACCTGATCAGCGAGCAACGCATGGATGATTTGTTGAACAGCGTTGTCACTCTACAGCCCTACCAATCCTTATGGTTAAGGATCAAAGAATGAACATAGATGGCAAATCAGAATATCACACTCCCGTAAGCGAAGAACATCCTGCGAGGGCGGCGTCCGTGTTTGGCTGGCTCTCGGCGTCTCAGGAAAGAATGCTGTGACAAAGGTAGCACTTTTGCATTACTCCGCGCCTCCTGTCGTCGGAGGAGTAGAAAGCGTATTGGGTCACCAGGCGCGCCTGATGGCAGATGCCGGCCACGAGGTCCGCATTGTGGCAGGACGAGGAGAGCAGATCGATTCGCGCATCCCATTTATCCACGTTCCGCGCGCCGATTCACGGCATCCCGATATCCTTGCCATGAAAGCAGATTTAGACGCCGGGCGTCTTCCCGCGGGCTTTTCCAGGCTTGTCGATGCCCTGGCGGCGGAACTGAACGAAGCCCTGGAGGAGACCGATATCTTGATCGCTCACAACGTTTGCTCGTTGAACAAGAATCTTGCATTGACCGCCGCGGTGAGGAACCTGAGTAACATTTACCAACTAATCGTATGGCATCACGATCTGGCATGGACGACACCACGCTACCTGCACGAATTACATGAGGGCTATCCCTGGGATTTGCTCCGGCAAGCCTGGGGGGACGTAAAGCAGGTCACCGTGTCTGAAGCGCGCCGGCAGGAGCTCGCGGCGCTGTTTCAGATTCCCATAGGTGAGATTGCTGTGATCCCCAACGGTGTAGACATCTCAGCCTTTCATAAACTCGAAGTCCAAACGCGTGACTTTGTACGCCAGCTCGATTTGCTGAAGGCGTCGCCTCTGTTTTTATTACCGGTACGAATCACGCCGCGAAAGAACATCGAACTGGCGCTGCGGGTTTGTGCAAATTTACTGCCCCACTTTCCCGATACAAAGCTGGTCGTCACCGGTCCGCTGGGGCCGCATAATCCCGCCAATATAGATTACCTTCAGATGCTGACAGCCCTGCGAAAAGAACTCAAGCTGGAACATGCGGTTCATTTTCTTGCGGAGCTAACCGACCAGTTTATCCCCGATCCAGTGATATCGGATTTTTATCATCTTGCCGATGCTTTATTCATGCCGTCGGCAGAAGAGGGATTCGGCATTCCTATCCTGGAAGCCGGGCTGGCAGGCTTACCGATCTTTTGTTCGGACATCCCTCCCCTGAGAAGCTTGGGGAGCTCCAATGTCACGTACTTTTCACCCGCTGCCGACCCTGTAGAGCTTGCCAACCGGATCGTAAACCACCTTTCGTTTGACCCTGTATTCCGCATGCGTACGCGCGTGCGCCGGGAATTTTCCTGGGAAGAGATCTATGCGCGCGAGATTGCGCCGCTCCTCATTGAGTAAACCCTGGGAGGTTTTGTGAAACAGCGACTCTTCAAAAAGATCCTCGTGCCAATCGTTCATGGCTGCGAATCGAATTCGGCAATCAACGCCGCCCGCTCGATTGCTGGCGCAGACAATGTGAGATTTGTAGGTTTTGTATATGTGCCGCCTGGGGAATCTCTCAGCAGTGCCGCGATGCCTGCGCAGGAGCTCCGTCAGAATTTAAGGAATCTTTCCACCGCCGGGCATCTGCGCGGGCCCCGGGTCTTTGCAACCCATCATCTCTGGAATGACATCGTACAGATTATTGACAAAGAAAAGCCTGATTTGTTGCTTCTGGAATATCCGTGTCAATTCGAAGCGATGCAGGTGACCTCAGCCATCATCATGAGCCAGCCTCCTTGCGATATTGCCATTGTCAATGCTCATATTCCGGATCGTATTCAGAATATCTTAGTCCCTGTGCGCGGCGGTCCCTATGCAGAACTGGTGTTGCGGACCGCCCTATCCATCAGCCACTTCCAACCCGCAGAAATCACATCGCTCCATGTAGTCCCCACAGATCCTGCGCCGCAACGGGATGCTGCGTTTCGCGGGATTGAACGCGTCTTGAGAAATCTGCCCGATGTAAGAAAGCAAAATATCCTGACGGACGACCCGGCAAAGATCATTACGGAGTCCTCTCGCCAGTTCGATCTGACCGTAATGGGCGCCAGCGCGCGTGCGGCAGATGAATTCACCTCCATTGGTCCGGTGGCAGAACGGCTGATGGATGAAAGCCAGCATGGTGTGATCGTGGTCAAGACCCGTCAGCCTTTACCGCCTAACCCGGAGAGTGAAGAGGCAGGGCAGACAGCTATCTCTGTGCTGGTGGATAAGTGGTTTGCAGAAAACACGTTCCATGCCGATGAGTTCCAGGATCTCCATTATTTGTTAAGCCTGAAGCGGGCACGCGGACTTTCGATCAGCCTGGCGCTGCCGGCGCTCAACGAAGAGAAAACGGTGGGAAATGTAATTCAGACCATCAAACGAGCGCTGGTAGAAACCGCCCCACTTCTGGATGAGATTGTTTTGATCGACTCCGATTCGGAAGACCGGACTCGTGAGATAGCGCAAAGCCTGGATATCCCTGTGTACATTCATCAGGAGGTTCTGCCGGAATATGGGTCGCGGGGTGGCAAAGGCGAGGCGCTCTGGAAGAGTCTCTATTGTACGCAGGGGGATATCATCATCTGGCTGGATACAGACATTGTTAATATCCATCCGCGCTTTGCCTATGGTTTGATTGGTCCTCTACTCCTGCGCTCCGATATCCAGTTTGTCAAAGGGTTTTATCGCCGCCCATTGCGGGTCGGTGACAAGATCCAGGCGGGCGGTGGAGGCAGGGTCACCGAATTAACGGCACGTCCGCTGCTGAATCTCTTTTACCCGGAGCTGTCTGGCGTGATTCAACCTCTCTCCGGCGAATACGGCGGGACGCGTGCCGCGCTCGAACAGTGCGCATTTTTCTCAGGCTATGGCGTGGAGATCGGCCTGCTGATCGACATGTTGGAGAAGTTCGGGTTGACTGCCGTCGCCCAGGTGGACTTGCAGGAGCGCATTCATCACAACCAGCCGCTGGAAGCGTTGAGCAAAATGTCATTTGCTATTATCCAGGCAGTTATTCGCAAGCTCGAGTCGCGTTATGGGCAGAATATCTTGGAAAATGTGAATCGCACCATGAAGCTGATCCGCTATGAACAGGAAAGCTTCAAGCTGGAGATCGAAGAGATTGCCGAGCGGGATCGCCCGCCGATGATCGAGCTTCCTGAGTATCAGGAACGGCTTCAAGCGATGTCTGAAGGCTAACAAGAAGTCCATTCGTTCCTAATAGGATATCCATGGACCCTCAGCCAATGAACTGGCTGATTCATTTGCCGCGCTCCTTCGCAGGGTGGAATTAATCTTAAAAATTAAACCCATTGATAAACTTTTATTCTTTACTCAGAATGATTTCCAAAGTTCAAGGAGAATATTGGTGAGAGAAAAGATTAAACCTACGCTTCGATCAGTCAATAGTACATTGACCAAATTATTCGTGGAGTTTTTTGATAGCGAGCAGTCTTCAGGGATTATTTTGATTCTTTGCACTCTTATTGCAATAGGGATTGCCAATTCGCCTATTGGGAAGGAGTTCGTTGGTTTCTGGCATATAGAGCTCGGGTTTGAAGCTGGCGCCGTTGCTTTGAATCAGAGTCTGGAGCACTGGGTTAATGATGGATTGATGGCGATTTTTTTCTTGTTGATTGGACTGGAGGTTGAACGGGAAATCTACCTTGGGGAACTATCAAACCTAAAGAACGCGTCATTACCGATCCTGGCTGCCATCGGCGGGATGATGATCCCTGCCTTTCTTCATTTTCTGCTTAATCGCGGAACCGAGACACAGAATGGGATTGGGATTCCCATGGCAACGGATATTGCTTTTGCCCTGGGTGTGCTTGCTCTGCTGGGCAAAAAGATCCCCTCATCATTAAAAGTCTTTCTTGCTGCATTAGCTATCATAGATGATCTCGGCGCAATCGTTGTAATTGCCTTGTTCTATGTAGGCGATTTTTCACTTTTCTATCTCATCCTGGCTTTATCAGTATTTGCAGGACTACTGATTTTGAATCGTCTTGGCGTCCATGCGCTGCCTGTTTATCTAATTCCGGGTACTCTGATGTGGTACTTTATGCTTCAATCTGGTGTTCATGCCACACTGGCGGGTGTTCTACTGGCATTTGCCCTGCCCTTCGGGGACGGCAGTGTGAGATCACCATCCTACAAGCTACAGCACTTCCTGCACAAGCCAGTAGCTTTCGGGATCATGCCTGTGTTTGCGCTAGCGAATACCGGTATTATGTTCAGCGATCGATGGTTGGACAGCCTGACCACAATGAATAGCCTGGGCGTCTTTTGTGGCTTGTTGATTGGTAAGCCTCTGGGTATTTTGTCAGCGAGTTTCATTGCGGTAAAGACAGGTTTATCTGAGTTATCCGAGGATTTATCCTGGAAGCATATTGTGGGTGCAGGCTTTTTAGGCGGCATTGGATTCACCATGTCGATCTTCATTACGCTCTTAGCGTTTAATGATCCTGAGATCATCCAGAGCACAAAAATCATTATTTTGCTAAGTTCCCTCCTGGCTGGGCTCACAGGATTCTTAATTCTGAGCCGATGGACATCTAACAACAGCAGTTGAATCAGGTAAGATATTCACAAGCCCGAGACTGTGGAATATTCTGCGGGAATGTAAGGAGATCAACCTGGAGATTCGTACACGACTTTGGCGCTGTGGAAACCACTCGTCCCGCGGATGAGGTACTTGATCAATTGGTCACGACAATTATGAGACCACCGATATTCCAAGGAAACCGCGCTTGAAGCAATTGACTTCAATACCCTGGACCTTTTGCTTGGCATGATGATTCTGGTTGCCGGGCTGGAGCCGACGGGTTTCTTTGAGTATCTCCCCGTACGGGCGGCAAGAGCATCCAGCGGCAAAGATCGAATACGGGTTGAATTCAATAAAAACTTCTGATAAGATGAAGTGACAAAAGAGTCGCCTATGGACAAATCCATTCACCTCTTGTTGTTTGCAGTGGTCCAGGACCAGGACCAGGACTCAGCCACGCGTGCGCTCGAGCAGCTGCATCTGCCCGTTGTGCGCCTGGCGAGTGCCGGGGGATTCCTGGGCCGGCGGAATACCACATTGCTGGTGGGGTTGCAAAGGGGCCGGGAAGAAGAGGCACTCGGGGCTTTAGAAGAATCCTGTCGACAGCGCATTGAGTACCTTACCCTGCCGCTGGAGGGTTCGCCTCTCCCGATGCCGACGCCTGTTCCCGTCACGGTCGGGGGGGCAACGGTCTTTGCCTTGCCCGTGGAACACTTCGAGGAAATCTGATTGCAGGTTGATCGTCAGGAGCGTACCTTATGAAAATGGTCATTCTCATTGTCAAGAATCAGGACGCAGACGAGATTACACAGGCCTTGACCTCTGAGAAGTATCGCATCACGCGCGTAGCTTCGACGGGCGGTTTTTTGCGAAGCGGTGTTGTCACCTTCCTGATCGGTACGCGCGATGAACGGGTGGAGCTGGCGCTGGACATCATTCGAAAGAAATTACCGCCTCTGTCCTCTGGCGAAAAACGAGCCACATTATTTGTTGTGCCCGTGGAACGATTTGAACAGGTGTAACAGCAAGCATACCCATCACCAAAATGGTCTATAGCAGAATGGGCAGAGACACTGAGAAAATATTCTCTGTGTCTCTATTTGTTTATTAAACTTTATCCGAAATGAGGTAAAGATGAGCAAACGCTTTCGTCCTTGTATGGCTTTTCTGATCCTGGGAATTGCGGCATTAGCTTGCGATTTGCCCATTCCCGTACCGGCTCCCCAGGTGCCCCCCGTTGGAAGTACGGTCACGCCGCCTTTTTCGCCTGACCAGATCGGGACGGCGGTGGCAATGACGTTAACGGCTGCCCTTCCCGGAGATACCAATCCTTCCGCCACAGTTCCTTCTTCCTCAACACCTCTTGCAGCTGCTTTACTACCGTACAGCTTTTATTACCTGGACAGTGACAATGCCGGGCTGATTCAGGTCTTTCGGATCGAAACAGATGGAGTTACCCGTCGCCAGATCACTTCCGAACCTGTCAGTGTAAACGAGTACGATGTCTCTCGCCTCGATGGAAGCGTTGCTTATGTAGCCAACAATCAATTGCTGTTGCTCCATGACGATGGATCCGACCGTCGTGTCATCGCCGATGGCGGTACCGTGGATCCAAACAATCCGTTCATCAACACGATTAGTAGCCCTGTCTTTTCGCCAGATGGGCAAACCTTGGCGTACGGGCATCGCGGATTGCGGTTGTATTCTTTTGCTACTGGCAACTCGGATTTAATCCTTGAAAATCAAATCGACGATGTGGGTGGCGGGTTGTTTGTGCCGCGCGAGCTTTATTCGCCGGAGCGTTTCTCGCCGGATGGCACAAAGCTTCTCATCACGCTTGGCTATTACGAAGGAGCCTCCTCAGCAATTTACTCTCCTGAGACGAACGCCCTGGTCCGGCTGGTAGGCGGCGAAGGTGCCTTGATCTGCTGCGACGACACGGAATGGTCGGCAGATGGGTCCAGCGTCTATGCCGCCAACCCCACCATGGGCATGTTCAGCTCCGGACTATGGAGAGTGGATGCCGCGACCGGGGCGGTGACTACGTTGCTGCCGGGGGATGCGGGCGGCGGAACCTTCAATGTCGCAGACGAAGCTTATCTTGCGCCGGATGGACAGCTCTATTTCCTGTTTGCCACGGTTTCTGCGCCCGAGGGGATTATCATGCGCTCACCCCTGCAGATCGTCCGCTCCGCGCCGGATGCCGTGACGGGGCGTGCTGTACTGAGTAGTGAGACATTCCCATTGCTCAATGAAGCCTTGTGGGCGCCTGATGCCAGTTTTCTTGTTGCAGCCATTGCGCCCAGCCAGGAAATCTATCAGGGTGGAGAGGCGCGAGTCATTTATTTTGATGGTCGGCCGAGCGCAGTGCTGACGCCCTCTGCCCAGCAGATGAAATGGGGACCGTGAATAATGTAAGCGACGGCAGCTGCCGTCGCTTACATTATTATTTCCCTATAACCTTGCGAAGGTTTTGTCCTCACCAGCGTCACCCCGGCGCAAATCTTCGCAAGGGTTTTAATCCAAAACCAGGTTATCAATCAGCCTGGTCTTCCCGATAAATACAGCCAGCGAAAGCAAGGCTTTGCTGGTGACATTGTTCAGCTCTTCCAGCGTGTCGTAATCTGCACAGGAGACATACTGTACCTGGGCAAGCGGCTCACTTGCCAGAACCTCTTTCATCTTGCCTCTTAATTTTTCTGCGTCACGTTCTCCATTCTCATATTCCCCCTTCGCGGCTTGCAGCGCACGCGACAGTACCGTCGCAGCTTTGCGCTGTTCGGGCTCCAGGTACACGTTGCGGCTGGACATCGCCAGCCCGTCTTGTTCGCGCACGATCGGGCAGACCACGATCTCAATCGGGAAGTTCAGGTCGCGGGTCATCTGGCGGATGACGGCAGCCTGTTGGGCGTCCTTTTGACCGAAGTAGGCGTTGTGCGGCTGGACGGCGTTGAAAAGCTTGGCAACGACCGTCGTGACGCCGCGGAAGTGTCCGGGGCGCATTGAGCCTTCCAGCGGCTGACTGATCGTTTCCACTTGCACCCAGGTTTGGAAGTCCGGCGGGTACATGATCTCGGCAGTCGGCATCCAGACCAGGTCCACGCCGAGGAGCTCGAGCAGGCTCAGGTCTCGGTCCAGGTCGCGCGGATACTTTGAAAGATCCTCCTTCGGCCCGAACTGGGTCGGGTTGACGAAGATAGAAACGATCAGATGGTCACATTCTTCTCTTGCCTGCCGGACTAGCGAGAGATGCCCTTCGTGTAGATACCCCATTGTGGGCACGAGCCCCACTCTGCCTGCAAACGAAAGCCGCTCAGAGCGCAGCTCGGTGAGAGTGATGACACTTAGCATACACGCAACTCCTGATTGCCTGACTAGAAAATCCGTGCTAAACTTATAGTCCAAATTTCGGAACCCCGCACGCTTCGTTCGAAAATATTTCTGTAACGTGCGGGATGATAAAAGGAGAAAAAATGGCTTACGCGTTTACCAATTCCAAAGGTGTGGCGTACTACTTGCACACCAAGAAGTCCACGACTTCGACCGGCAAGGAACGGACCCTGTTCTTCTTCTCGAAAGAGATCAAGGAAGGCACGCTCGATTCCGTTCCGGAAGGCTACAAGGTCGTGGAAATGAAGACGGGTTTACCCGTCCTCAAGAAGACTGGAGGTGAAACGGAACCTGAGATGGAAACCGCAACCGAGGCCGCAGGCGAATCATAACGTATAAGCCTGCACGAGACAACTACATACTCTACTTTTAGATTAAAAGGAGACCAATTATGACACGTACATTTGTATCTAAAAGTCCAAAGCTAACCCAAGGGAGGAAAACATGCCAGCCCTGAACCGCGTTCAACTCATTGGCTATCTGGGGAAAGACCCGGAGAGCAAATATACATCCACTGGCAAGCGGGTGACGGATTTCCCGATCGCCATCACCAATCGCTGGAAAGACGAATACGGCGAGGCTCGTGAGCACACGGAATGGGTGAATATCGAAGCCTGGGGGCGCCTGGCGGAGACCTGCCATGAGTACATCGGCAAGGGAAGCCTGGTTTACATCGAGGGTCGTATGAAGACGGACCGCTACGAAGCCGAGGGCGAAACCCGCTACTTCACGAAGGTCGTCGCCCGCACCGTACAATTCCTCTCAGACAACCGGGACGATGAACACCTGATAGACGGTGCCGATCTGCCCGAAGAAGAGGAACCTGAGCTGGCGGACGCTTCAGAAATTTGATCATCCGGATGAACCCAGGGGATATGCACCTCTTGAAAACTGAATAACGAAAAGCGGAGCCATGAAATTATGGCTCCGCTTTTTATTCATTCCTGACCCGGGCAAAGCACTTACAAAAATGAAAAACAATTTATTTTCTTGCAAAAATGACAATCCTGGCTCTTTATCATTTTCTTTCTCCCCGTTAAACTAACGCCACAATATCAACTTCATTACAGAATTGGAGAAACAACAATGCCAGCTTTAAATCGTGTTCAACTCATCGGCTATTTGGGGAAAGACCCCGAAAGCAAATTCACCCCCACGGGGCGAAAGGTGACGCAATTCAGCGTCGCCATCAGCAACCGCTGGAGGAACAAGGAAGGTGAACCCAAGGAATACACCGAGTGGGTCAACATCGAGGCCTGGGGACGCCTGGGCGAGATCTGCAATGAATACCTCAAGAAAGGCAGCCTAGTGTTCGTGGAAGGGCGTTTGAAGACCGATCGCTTTGAAGACAAAGGTGAGAACCGCTACTATACCAAGATCGTCGCCCTTTCGATGCAGATGCTGGATCGAAAGCCCAGCGAAGAGCCCGTGATGACGGTCGAAGAAGAAACAATCGAATACGAAGCCTAAACCAATCTTTTGATCCTCTACATTGTCAAGGCGTAATGCGGTTCCACTGCATTGCGCCTTCTCATTTTTCTATTCGCGAGGCTGCGACGCTGTGATATATTTGGGGGGACCCACCAGTCCAAACACATTCTCTTCCCAAAATGCCTAAGCGTAAAAGCACTGTTACATCATCGTTCGGCTCACCCGGCCGCGAGGGACATGATTCCTCCGCGTTCTATGGAACACGCCTGTATGCCGACCGTAAGCAGGAAGGGACAGAAGTATATATAGAGAACCCCATGCGTGAGCTGGATGTGATCCATCACGCTTCGTGTGAGGAAATGAAGGAACTGCCGGATTGTTCTGTGCATTTGATGGTGACATCGCCGCCGTACAATGTGGGTAAGGAATATGACAACAATCTCACGCTTGACGAATACCTCGCCTTTTTGATGAGGGTCTGGAAGGAAACGTATCGCGTCCTGGTGCCGGGTGGGCGGGCGTGCATCAACATCGCCAACGTGGGGCGTAAGCCGTACATCCCTCTGTCTGATTCGATCACGCAGAGTATGATCGACTTGGGCTTCCTGATGCGAGGGGAGATCATCTGGGACAAGGCCGCCTCTGCCAGCACCTCCACCGCTTGGGGCTCCTGGCAAAGCGCCACGAACCCGACGCTGCGCGATACCCATGAATACATCCTTGTGTTTTCAAAAGGAAGCTATCGTCGCGAGAAAATGGATGGGCGTAAGAGCACCATCTCGAAAGAGGAGTTCCTCGAGTTCACAAAGTCTGTGTGGGGATTCCCGTCTGAATCGGCAAGAAAGGTGGGGCACCCGGCACCATTTCCTGTGGAGTTGCCATATCGCTTGATCCAGCTTTACACGTTCTCAAATGAAATTGTGCTGGATCCCTTTATGGGGTCCGGGCAGACGGCGATTGCCGCCCTAAAAGCCGGCCGACATTTTACCGGCTATGAGATCAGCGAGAGCTATATCAAGCTGGCGCAGCGCAGAATGCAAAATGGAAAGTGAAGACTCCAGGGGCAAGAATCCCTGCCTACAGCGTAAACAAAACGATTGCCACAAATGCGAGGACGACGCCAAACGTCTGCGTCCAGGTGATTCGCTCCTTCAGGATGATCCAGGCAAGAAGCACGGTCGAGGCGGGATAGAGAGCGCTCAACACTGCCGCGACGTCGAGTCGTCCCGTTTGCGCGGCGAGCACATAAAAAGCATTCCCGCCAATGTCCAGCACACCATTGACGATGGAGAATCCCCAGAGATCCCGGGGCGGTAAACCCGGCTGGCGCGCAAGCAGTGCATATAGACCTAACGCTATAAATCCGGCGAAGCGTGCCGCAGTCAGCGGCCAGAAGAAAGCATTGAGGGTGGCGCGATGGAGGGTGAGAAAGTACAAGCCGAAGAATAAGCCCGAAAGCAGAGGCAGGCGTAGGTCTGTGAGGGAAAAGCGCCAGCTCGTTACATCGGTCTGGGAAATGAACCAGACCGCTGTGAAGGCAAGCACGAATCCGATCAGCGTGGAAGTGGACGGCACACCCAGCGCGAAAAAACCGAAGATCACAGGAATCAGCGCGGCAAACAGGGCAGAGACCGGCGCGGCGATAGTCATTTGGCCGCTGGCGAGTGCACGGTAGAGGAAGAGGAGGCCCATCAGCCCGATCAGGCTGGAGCCAGCGCCGATCAGCATGTCATTGGCGGGAGGCATGGGTTCGCGCAAGAGGAGGGCAAGCAGGGTAAAGGGAACCATCCCCGCGACCTCTGCCAGGAAGAGGACGCGATACGGGCTGGTACGTTTGCTTGCCAGCCCGCCGATAAAATCGCCCGCGCCCCAGGTGGCCGCGGATAAAATGCCATAAATTATGGATAACAAATTCGCATTCCCTTCGTAATGAGTATGAGTTAAACAATGAGACCCCGGACGTCGCGTAGGGTCTCAGTTTTCGATCCTTCGATTATAAGCGAATGGACAAATCATTCGCACAATCTATAGAGAAGGTTCATTGAAAACACGTTTGGTCGGTCGCCAATCCGCCCCTCAACTAGATCTTCCCCGCCGCTCTGGCTCGCTCTAAAACCTTCTGAGCATTCTTCAGCAGTGGCATGTCGATCATCTTGCCGTCCAGAGCAAAAGCGCCCTTGCCTTCCTTCTGACTGGCGGTAAATGCATCCGCGACGCGTTGCGCGTATGCAATGGATTCGTCGGAGGGCGTGAAGGCCTCCTGCACGGGCGCGATCTGGTTTGGGTGGATGATCTGCTTCCCGCTAAATCCGAGTGCCGCGCCCTGCTCGGCTTCTGCGCGCAATCCTTCCACATCTTGAAAGTCAATGTAGACCATGTCAATCGCCTGCAGGTCGTTCGCGGCACAGGCAGTAACGACCGCCGAGCGGGGATAGAGTACCTCGGTGGCTTCTTGGGTACGCGTAGCGCCAATCGAAGCGGCGTAATCCTCTGCTCCAAAGATGATCGCTTCGAGTCGCCGGTCTGCTTCGGCAATCTCTTTGATGTTTAGAATCCCTCGGGCGGTTTCCACTCCGACGAGCATATGAATTTTCCGTACGGGCATTTTGGCAGAAAGCTCATACATTTCAATGTAATCGCTGATCGCTCTCACCTGTGCAGCCGTTTCCACCTTGGGCACAACAATGGAGTCAGGGTTCGTAGCAAGCGCGGCGGCGAGGTCGAACTTCTCGAAACCCGAGCCAACGCTATTGATTCGGATGCAACGTTCGGACCTGCCGAAGTCCAATTCCTTCACTGCTTCGGCAATGACGGCGCGCGCTTCCCTTTTTTTCGAGATCGCCACGCCATCCTCCATATCCATGCAGACACAGTCCACGCCGAGGGTGGTCGCCTTTTCGATCTTGCGCCGGTCATCGCCGGGCATGTAGAGTAGGGCACGTCGGGAATGCATGGTCGTAATCTTTCAAGACATGGTCTGTTGTTGCTTCGAGAGATACTCGTTCATCAAAAAGAATATAAAAAACCAGATTGCTAATCGCAATTGAATGTTGCTCAACAATGTATGCCGGGAGAGAGACATTGTATCCCCATGCCATACAAGGATGAGATGGGGAAAGAACATCAAGAGTATTATACTCAGTAGTAGCCAACTCTCGTTTTTCTTAAGACATAACATCAGGATCGCCAATATACTGATCGCGATGCCAATCCATACTAATATCCTCGGATTGATATCGAACAAAATGAGTTTGTGGATCTCTGCAGGCAGTAGCAATTGGAATGTCTCAGGCTGGTAGGAATCCGTGTTTTCTGCTACCGCGAGGTATCCTGGATCCAGGAAAGGACGAATGAACAGGTAATCAGTGTCTCGTAAAAGAAAAAGTACGTATGTCCGACGCCCATCTTCGATGACCCATTCCCGAAAAGCGGCAAGCTCCAGCGAGGTATAAAAGCGCCGGTTTTTCCCATGGGCGTATTCCCCTTCCATCTCCATGAGTTCCTGAGAGACCGGCATTCCATTCTGTTCGAACCATTGGACTCGTTCTTCATTCCTGAGTATTTTTTTGCCGACAACATTTAAGAAGGGAAACACCCATCGCTGCTCCATGCTGTTTGAAACCCCTGCTGAAACATAGTTCAACAAAAATGCCAAGCCTAAGATGACTCCTATGGTTACATTTCTTTTACTCCGCTGCCATACACCCAAGACGAATGTGCCCACTCCCAGGATGAAAATGAGCCAGGCATTCGTTTCTCGCAAAAAGGTCCAGAGAAACGTTAAAAGTGTCAGTACGCTGATGAGGATCCATGACTTATTCTTGATTTGCAAGAACCAAATCCCTAGGATCAGGGCAAACAAAGAGAAGTTGAGTGACTCCGTCATGACTGCGGCATCCCATGGAACAATCATGATGTTAGCGCTAAACAACAGAATAAGGGTGAATACCAACCCTCCGAATCTATAATCTTTCATTTGTTTTGCTATGGCGTAGGCCAGTATGCCCCATGCTAGGATCGATAGACACAACTGAAAGATCGCTAAAGCATGTAAATCTTGTTCAACTACCTTGATCAGGAAGGGATATAAAGGTGGCCGGTTGCCCGTCCAAAATTTGAGGTCAAACAAAGAAAAATTTGCAAGGTGGATGTAGTCACTGCTGTCAGGAGTAAATCGGGGCGGTTCTAGATCCTTAAAATTTAAGATTCTTAGTCCAGCGTAGATAACAGATACAACAATATAGATTAAGTTCTCTGGTCTGTATAGTTTTGTCCAGCCAGCGATGTCCCTTTGCATCAATTTATGCCCCGGATCGTTTGAAAAACATCGCTGTCCGCTCGAATTCCACCACGATTGTACCGTCCGGTTTCTTGCCCCAGCATTTGATTCGTACGATGCCGGCAGTGGGCCTTGACTTGGATTCGCGTTTCTCGATGATCTCGCTTTCGGCGTAGATTGTATCTCCGTGAAAGACGGGATGCGGATGCACGACCTTGTCATAGCCCAGGTTTGCCACAATTGTACCTTCCGTCAACTCCGGGACGGTGAGGCCGACGACCAGCCCGAACGTAAATACGCCGTTGACCAGCCGTTGCCCGAACTCGGTCTTCGAAGCAAAATCTTCGTTGACGTGCAGCGGTTGCGTATTCATCGTCAGCGCGGAGAAGAGGACGTTGTCCATCTCGGTGACGGTACGCCCTGCGTGCTTGAATTTCATCCCGACTTCGAGCTCATCGAAATATTTTCCGGGCATAAAGACTCCTTGGTGAAAAGTTGAAGGTCACAGGTCAAACGTTTGACTTTCAACATACAAAAGACTTTGTTCCCGTTCCACTGTTTCGCCTTGTTTCACGAATAATTTTTTCACTACACCATCCTGCGGGGCGTGGACGCGGATTTCCATCTTCATCGCTTCGAGAACCAAGAGCGTTTGACCTTTTGTCACGGCCTCGCCTTCGCTGACGTTCACCGCGCGGACTTGCCCGGGCATCGGGGCAGTTAGTTCACCCTTGGTATGTTGTGCTCCGTGTCCACGACTGCGCGCGCTGGACGATTTCGTTAGCAGGAAGGTTTGTCCATTGACCGTTACCCAACGCTTGGTATTTTCGGAGGAAACATAGGCAGTGACTCGTTTGCCGTCGATGAGCAAATCCAGTTTGCCATCTTCTACCCGTGAGACTTCCACATCAACAGTTTGCGCTTCAAGCGCGGCGCGATAACCTTTGCCGGCTTTTATAAAGTCGATGAGTATTTTTTCAGAATTGTAGTCATAGGAGAATTTCACTGGCGTGATTCTCCTAATAACGCATCCGGAATCCGTCCACCCGTCATAACACAAATTACATGGATTTGATCTTCTGCAAGTCCACAACGTACTCCATAGTGTTGTACCGGACCGTTGAAGGTCACGTTATAAATCAGGCTGTCTGGATATTGTTCCATAAATGCAACCAGTTGTTTCGTTGCCTCCAGATTATGGGATATGTTCTTAGCAGGCATCGCTTGCAACCGATACTTCAATGCGGGTAATAATTCGTTTGCCTGGGCAGGGGTTTCAAAATAGTGTATGTCTGGGTGATCCGCAGACTTGATTAAGTCTGCTAAACCAGGATCTCGTTCCAGGAAAGGAACCAAGATATTGCTGGAAAGAATCGCTGCGAAAAATTCTTCTTTTGAGATTTTATGCATGCTTCCCACCTATCCGAAACCCGCTCGCCCCTTTCCATGGGCTGTAAGGATCATGTTCATCTGCAAATTGAGCTTGAGAGTTGGAATCTGGAACAACGACCTCAGCCAAGGAGACTGCAATAAGCGCCTCCAAGGAAGGTTTGGGCGTTGGCACCCAGCCGAAATCGGTTTCCACCCAGCGTGTGGTCACTTTGCCATATTGAAAATCAGGATGAGAAAGCACGGCTTGAAGAAAATCGATATTTGTCACAACCCCGTGAACCGTAAACTCACGTAATGCAGCTTGCATACGCAGGATGGCTGCCGCGCGGTTCTCGGCATGGGCGATTAGCTTTGCTAACAGAGGGTCATAGAAATATGTTACTTCATCGCCAGCGGTGACGCCTGAATCCACACGGATGCCGGGTCCGCGCGGCTCGATGTAGTGCAGGAGCTTACCGGTGCTGGGCAGGAATCCGTTAGCGGGGTCTTCAGCGTAGATGCGGCACTCGATCGCATGTCCGCGCTGTGTAAAGGGGGACGGCTCAAACGGGAACGGCTCTCCCGCTGCGACGCGGATTTGCCAGTGGACGAGGTCAATGCCTGCCACAAGCTCAGTGATGGGGTGCTCGACCTGAAGACGAGTATTCATTTCCAGAAAGTAATAATGTAGTGTATCGGGGTCGACGATAAATTCAACAGTTCCGGCGTTATGGTAGCCAACAGCCTTCGCCGCGGCGACGGCGGCTTTGCCCATTTCTTCGCGCAATTCTGAAGTCAGCAGCGGCGATGGGGTCTCTTCGATGATCTTCTGGTGTCGCCTCTGCACGGAACATTCCCGCTCGAAGAGATGGAAGAGATTTCCATGCTGATCGCCAAACACCTGGAACTCAATATGATGCGCTTTTTCAATATACTTTTCGATGAGTAATCGGTTATCGCCAAAAGCGTTCAAACCTTCTCGCCGCGCCGATTCGATCGCTTCGGGCAACGCGCCATCCTCACGGACCACGCGCATTCCTTTTCCACCGCCGCCTGCCACAGCCTTGATCAGCACGGGATAGCCAATCTGCCCGGCAGCGTTCTTAAAATCCTCCTTGCTCTCCATCCCTTCCATTCCTGGTACAGTCGGCACACCCGCGCCCTTCATACGGATTTTCGATTCGGCTTTATCGCCCATAAGCCGGATGGACTCGGCAGAGGGACCGATAAAAGTCAATCCTGCAGAAGTGACTTCGGCTGCGAAGGTGGCATTCTCCGAGAGGAAGCCATAGCCCGGATGGATGGCGTCCGCATTCGTCTCTTTCGCCGCGAGTATGATCTTCTCCATATTCAAATAGGATTCCTTTGCCGCAGCGGGACCGATAGGTATCGCTTCATCCGCCTGTTGGACATGTAAGGCGTTTTTGTCTGCATCTGAGTAGACTGCGACGGTCTGGATGCCAAGCTCCCTGCAGGCTCGCATAATCCGAATGGCGATCTCGCCGCGGTTGGCGATCAAAATCTTGTTGAACATGGTTATAACAGGTGCTGGATCATGTAAATAAAGGAACTTACGAGCAGTCCCGTGAAAAAATATAGATAGGCAAGGCGGATGTATTTGTATTTGGTTCGCAGCAAATACGTGCCCGCAAAATAGATATCCTTGACCATGACCTCATAGGTTGCATCCGAGTCGTTCATGATATCTGCAAAATGTTTGGCATATTCGTCATAAGGAATATCACCATAATTACCGAAGAAAAGCGGGCTGTAATCGGTATCGTTCACGGAATGTTTTCTGCGGTCGAACACTTTTATCTTTCCAATTACGGTTAGCAGTGCAAAAAAGATTGTCACAAGCAGGAACAAGTCCAGCCCGGCGATTGACAGTGTCAACTCCGGCTCTGTAATACGCGTGAGGGAAAGCGATAGAATCAACGAAGCAAGGCTGAGAATAATATTCGCCTTCGTATCCGCCATCTGGCTGAATGCAATCAGGTTCATGCGCGTCTGGCGCAACATGTGATCGAGCTGCTGGCGTGGCTCATGAATGTGCATATCACTCTCCTTTTAGGGCGGTGAGTACCTGTGTTTCCCTTTCCGCGGTCAGCCCCGCCCTCCACTCATGATCGGCTGGGCGTGTTTGTGCCCAGGTGAGGGTGTCGCGCACCGTCTCTTCCAACGGACGGAAGCGTAACCCTGCCGCGATCGCTTTCGATACATCGATGCGCGAAAAGCCCACGCCTTCTTCATCCTCAGGAATCCAGGTCGGCATGTCGCTCCAGGGCTCGACTTTCTGTTGACTCAGGAAATCGACGCTTGCCCAGTGGACATTCGCGTCACTGCCGCTGACCTGCCTGCTGACTTCGAGCAGCTTGCCGATGGTCAATCCGTAATCGGGACCTGTGGCATTGTAGACTCCCGATCCATTGTCCTGGATCAATTTGATAATGAAGTCTGAAAGGTCGCGCACATCGATGACTTGAATTGGTGCATCAGGCTTTTGCGGCGCGAGCACGTCCCCGCCGCGGGCGATGCGGACGGGCCAGTAGGTGAAGCGATCTGTGGGATCGTGCGGACCGACGATCAAGCCAGGGCGAATAATCAGGGCGCGTTCTCCGTAAATATCCTGAACGACTTTTTCGCACAATGCCTTGAGGGGGCCATACGTCTCGCCTGTGATCTCCTCGACCGTCTCATTTTCGAGTTTTCCCACAGGGTAGGATTCGTCGATGCCGATCTGCTTGAAGTTATCGTAGACCGAAACGGAGGAGATGAAGACATAACGGGCGACGTTCTCTTTCAGGACTTCGGCGGAGAGGCGGACGATGCGCGGCAGATACCCCGCGACGTCGATGACGGCGTCCCAGATCCGCCCCTGGAGCTTATCTACGTCCTGTTCGCGGTCGCCCAAGATAGTTTCCAACTGTGGGAAGAGTCCGGGGTTGGATCTACCGCGGTTGAACAGGATCACTTCGTGGCTGCGCTCCAGCGCGGATTCCACCAGGTGACGTCCAAGAAAACGTGTACCACCGATAATCAGGATTCGCATGTATTACCTCTTCTTATTACATTCATTGCAGGAGATTGCTTCGTCGTCGTTCTGCTCCTCCTCGCAATGACCTGGTTGTAATTACTTCTTCACCCTCGTCAACCTCGCCTCTGTCGCTTTGGCTTCGTCGCCTTCGGGCATGATGTTGTAGGCAGTGACGACGAGATGGTCATCATCGATGAATTCGACTTCCGTGCGCCAGCCCCAGTCGGGTCCGCCGTTGGGGTCGGGATAACTGCCGAGGACGAAGAATCCGTTCTCCGTGGCGTTGCCTGTGCAGAACATGATGGCGGTGTTGTTATGAAAGGAATCCACCCAGCTGGATTCGTACCGGTCGATGGTCGTGTTGTAGCCGAAGGTGAACATTCCATGCTGCGGCTCACCCTGAATGGAACCTTGATAGAGATATAACGCAAAGCGTCCATCCAATATGAGTTGGATGGTGCCGACGACGGGCGAGTCATCGGCGAGTTTATCTGGCTCGAGCCAGAGTTTAGATGTGCCCATCCAACTCCCTGCAAGTTGTAAAAGAAAATGATGGGGACTGCCTGATGTTTGTGGGAAGGTCATAAATTTCCTCCAATTATCTGGGCTTAAATCCTAAAACAGAAAACGTCATATCTTCTGGTTTGGCGGGTTCCAATGTGAATTCACGCAACACCTGGATATCTTTGAATCCTGCTGTTTCGTACAGCGCAACTGCCTGTTCCTGTGTGTAGGAACGTGTTGCCGGGGATTGCCGATGTTCTTCCGACGCAACGACCTGCCCATCGCGCATGATCTCATAACGATCGATTGTGTGTTCCAGATCTGTCTCCGGATCGAAGCGGATCAACGACCAGCGCCGGATGGTCGCGCCATCTTCCGGGCGAACTACTTCGCGGATGAATTCTGATTCCAAAGGATCGCCTTCTTTCCAGAGAGTCATGAACGGCATGGCTAACAGACCGCCAGGCAATAGTTGTTCGTAGAAGCGACGGATTGTCACAGGTGGCAGGGTTTTCTCCAACAGAAGCTGAAAGGAACTGGAGGGGACAAGGATGGTTTGATATTTACGCGGCAGATCGAGCTTGTCCATTTCCTGCTGGTAAACAGTAGGTTTCAAGCCTAGAGTTTCTGCTTTCTGCTTTAGTAGCCTCAGCATGTCCGGCGAGTTATCCACGCCGTCAATGTCAATACCCTGCTGCATGAAATCCAGCAGAATACGCCCCGTCCCGCAGCCGACATCGAGGACAGGCTGACCGTATTTCTTGACGACATCCAAATAGAAGAAACGATCATCCCACGTGGATGTGTCGCCGCGGAACAGATCCCAGAATTCTGCCATCATGCCGTAGTATTCGTAGGAAGGAGGGGTTGTCATAAAACTACATCCTAAACACACCGAAGCTGTGCTCTTCCACTGGTGAATTCAACACTACCGACAGCGCCAACCCAAGCACTTGTCTTGTATCCACTGGATCGATCACACCGTCGTCCCAAAGTCTCGCTGTGGAATAATAAGGATTGCCTTCACGTTCGTACTTCTCCAAAATAGGGCGCTTAAACTCATCGGCTTCTTCCTGTGACATCGCCGGTTTGCCTTCACGCGTAAGCTGGTCCTGTTTGATGGTGAGCAGAACGTTCGCGGCTTGTTCCCCGCCCATGACCGAGATGCGAGCGTTGGGCCACATCCACAGAAAGCGCGAGCCATAGGCACGTCCGCTCATGGCGTAGTTGCCCGCGCCGAACGAGCCGCCAATGACCACTGTCAGCTTGGGGACGCGGGTCGTTGCCACGGCATGGACCATCTTGGCGCCGTCCTTGGCAATACCGCCCACTTCAGCCTCTCGCCCCACCATGAAGCCGGTGATGTTTTGCAGGAACACGAGTGGAATCCCGCGCTGGTCGCACAGCTCGATGAAGTGAGTCGCTTTGAGAGCAGACTCGCTAAACAAGACTCCGTTGTTGGCGATGATTCCTACAGGATACCCATGAATCCGCGCGAACCCGCAAACAAGCGTTGTGCCATAGCGCGCTTTGAACTCGCGGAATTTGCTGCCATCTACAAGCCGGGCGATGATTTCATGGACATCGTAGGTCTCCCGGAAGGACGACGGCAAAAGGCCGTAGATCTCTTCGGCGGGATAGAGAGGGTCTTCAGGAGCGGACCATGGACCATTGACCGTGGACCATGATGGTTTACCGTCGATTGTCGATGGCTTAGGAAGTGTTTCGACGATGCCACGCAGGATCTCAATTGCGTGATCGTCATCTTCTGCAAAGTGATCTGCAACTCCTGATAGCCGCGTGTGGACGTCCGCACCACCCAGTTCCTCCGCTGTGACGTCCTCTCCGGTCGCGGCTTTGACGAGCGGCGGTCCGCCGAGGAAGATCGTCCCGGTACCTTTGACGATGACCGCCTCATCGCTCATCGCAGGGACGTACGCGCCGCCCGCCGTGCAACTTCCCATCACTGCCGCGATCTGCGGGATTTTTTTGGCAGACATCCTTGCCTGATTGTAGAAGATGCGACCGAAGTGGTTCACATCCGGAAAGACTTCGTCCTGCAAAGGCAAAAATGCCCCGCCTGAATCGACCAGATACAGGCAGGGCAGATAGTTCTCCTCGGCGATTTGTTGAGCGCGCAGATGCTTCTTGACTGTCATCGGGAAGTAGGATCCGCCTTTCACGGTGGCGTCGTTGGCGACGATCATCACTTCTCGATTGGATACCCGCCCAATGCCTGTGACAATCCCCGCGCCGGGACCTTCGTTGTCGTAGAGGTTAGTCGCCGCGAGGGCAGAGAGCTCGAGAAATGGAGAACCGAGGTCGAGCAGACGGTCAATCCGTTCCCGTACGAAGAGCTTGCCTTGCCCCTCCTGTCGCTTGCGATATTTCTCGCCACCGCCTTCATGAACGCGGGCGAGACGTTCTTTGAGTCCATTGGCGAGCTGTCTATGATGTTCAGTGTTTTGCTGGAAATCGGGAGAAGAAGTGTTGATTGGAGAGGAAAGTAATTCCATGTGGCGAGTTTAGCATATTTCCCCATGGAGAGCACAGGGAGAAAATTCCCGCGAAGATCGCAGGGATTTCAAGAGTCTTTCACAGCATTCTCTGCCGTGAGCTTTAGCTTTCAACGCTTTAGACTTTCCAATGCTGTCTTCACCTCCTAATACGTCCGCTGCAAAAGCAGAATCAAGTCTTGTGATACGATTATCCTCATGGGTTTCAACTTTTCGAACATCACCGACGACCTGTTCATCGGCACGACCCCTCTGGCAAGCGACTACGACGGGTTGCGCGAGCTGGGGATTCGGCTCATCATCAATATGCGTTTTACGCGCAGTCCGTTTCCTGATACGCATCGCACACCAATGCAACTGCTCTGGTTGCGCACGATTGATAGTCCGTTCTTTCCACTGCCGATTTCCAAGTTGTTGCTTGGGGCGCGGGCGGCTTTGGAGACAATTAACAAAAGTGGCAAGGTATACGTCCATTGTGCGTATGGACGTCACCGTGGACCGGCGATGGGCTCATGCGTGCTGATCGCGCAGGGATATGAGCCAGGCGCGGCGATGAACCTGGTAGTGGACCGCAGGGCAGTGGCGGATCCGTATGTGTATTACATCCGTTCGCGGATTCTCCGTTTTGCAGAAGTTTGGAAGGGGGGAAAGAATTTACAGCAGGGTAGCGGAGTACGCAGAGAGTTTTAGGTGGTTTCTCTGCGGGGAAAGACAGCAAAGATTTATCGAATAGTGGCTTCTGCCCCGTGATGGGACATCTTCAAGGGAAAGATGCGTGCTGTGTGCCCCGCTTGCTCGAAGGCACGTGCGATGGCTTCGCCGATGGTTTCGTCGCGTTTGGAAGAGAAAGCAATGATGCTGGGCCCAGCTCCTGAAATGGCGGCTGCGGATGCGCCTGCCTCTTTCGCCGCGTCCATGGCTTCGCGTACGCCGGGAATCAGCCACATGCGATAGGGCTGATGCAGGGTATCCGTCATGGCTTTGCCGAGTAGCTCCAGGTTTCCGCTGCGGAATGCCTCTGTTACCATTACAGCGCGGCTGATATTGTGTACTGCATCTTTCAGAGTTACCTGCTCAGGTAACGCGGCACGGGCTTGTTGCGTAGAGAGATGGAAATCAGGAAGAACCACTGTGATACAGATAGGGGAATCGGATTTCTCTTCGAGAGAGACCTTGTGAGCAAATACCTTACCATTTTCCACGATTGATACGACCAAGCCTCCCAGCATGGCGGGTGCAACATTGTCGGCATGCCCTTCCATCTCGGTCGCAAGATCCAGGATTTCGTTCTTGGAAAGCGGCTTTCCGAGCAGGGCATTCGCGCCGAGCAGACCGGTTAGTTTGGCAGCGGCGGAGGAGCCTAACCCGGATGACAGGGGGATGCGATTGACGCAATCGACATGGAAGGGGGGGAGCCGTTTGCCAACAGATTCTGCCAATCGTTGTGCAGAACGGATGATTAAGTTGTTTTCCCCGGCAGAAATTCTCTCCCGTCCCTCCCCATGGATTTGCACCGAATATTCGATGGCAAGCGTGAAAATGGTCTCGTTCCAGAGGTCCAGAGCAAGCCCCAGCGAGTCGAATCCGGGCCCGAGGTTAGCAGATGTGGCGGGAACTCTGATGGTGATGTGCATAGTATTTCTTAACACAACGGAAACTCTCTGCAAAGGCTATTGTGCCGTATTCTGCTCTCCTTTGTGTTGAAATCACTTTATACCAGGATAACTTCCTCAAGCGCGTCCAACCTGGGCGGGACAATCAAGGGCTTCTGCATCTCGTGCGTGATGATCTCCGGGTCTTTCAACCCGTGACCGGTACAGATCACAACGACGCGCTTACCTTTTACGTTCAACGTTCCACTTTCAATCTCCACTGCCAAACCTGCGATCCCCGCGGCGGAGGCGGGTTCGACCCAAATCCCTTCCAGCGCCGCCAATGTCTTTTGCATCGTCAAAATCTCTTCATCCGTCGCGGCGATGATGCGTCCGTTCGAATCTTCTGCAGCCTGCAGAGCTTGCTCGCCGCGAGCAGGCTTTCCAATCCGGATGGCGGTCGCAACCGTTTCCGGATGTTCGATTGAATGGCCGGTTACCAGTGGTGCCGCGCCCGCCGCCTGGACACCTAAGATCTGCGGCAGCCCGGTGGCTTTCATCTCGTCATATTGTTTGAAGCCTGCCCAGTATGATGTGATGTTACCCGCGTTTCCTACAGGCAAACATAACCAATCCGGTGCAGAATCGAGCCGGTCGCAGATCTCAAAGGCAGCAGTTTTCTGTCCTTCAATGCGATGTGGATTGATCGAGTTCACCAGACAGATGGGATGCTTGTTCGTGATCTCGACGACCATGGTCAGCGCATCGTCGAAGGACCCATCGATCTGAATCACCTGCGCCCCATAGGCAATCGCGCCGGCAAGCTTCCCCGCTGCGACCTTTCCCTGCGGGATCAGCACAATGGACTTCATCCCGGCGCGTGCCGCATAGGCTGCTGCCGAGGCAGCGGTGTTCCCGGTAGAAGCACAGATGACCGTCGTTGCGCCACGTCCCAATGCTTCGCCGACTGCGGCAGTCATGCCGCGGTCCTTGAACGATCCTGTCGGGTTGAGCCCTTCATATTTGATGAGCAGCTCGAATCCGCCGCCAAGCTCACGGCACAGACGGTCCGCTTTGATCAACGGTGTATTGCCTTCCAGCAGGCTGACCGTTTGTGTGTAATAGGGAAGGTCGAGCAGATATCCGTATTTGTGAAGCAGTCCCTGATACGTCATATTCGTAGTGTAGCATAAAAATTTCATCGCCACCTAATTTTCACCAGATATACTTTGCCTGGATGAAGCAATGTCTCTTTGTATCTCTGTTGATGTGCATACTTCTGGCTTCTTGCACAGAGGCAGCCACCTCTCTACCTGCGCGCAGCAGTGAGCCTGAAAACGCGCCTGTTATTCTCTCGACGCAGACACTCCCTGCACCGGCAGCTGCGCCCGTTTTACAACCTACAGCGACCAAGAAACCGAAGCAATTTTCTCCCATTACTCCGCAGCCGACGCGGACTCCTACGGGAAGCCCCGTTCCCCCAACGACCGAAGCCGACGCAAATGTGTGGAAAGCTTTGCCTGTCATTCCTGAAACGATCGATGCCAGTTTGCAGAGAGTATATGAGCGCGGGCTGACGTTAGGCAATGACCCCCATGCCTTTTCGATCTTCGGAGATTGCCAGTCCCGCCCCGGCGATTTCTTCGGAGTCTTCGAAACGGACGCGACGGTCATCGAAAACCTCTCCCCAGAATTGCAGGAAGTCGTGGATTATTTTGGCGGTTCCTTCAATCGCGAAAGCCCCACCGCGCAGGATGGCACAACCCCGGGTTCGCTATTGTGGACGCAATGGCATCGCGGCGAGTATGGCTGTACCTTTGCCGAGACACCTGTAGAATGTGAGTTACGAATCCATCGTCCATCGTTTGTCATAATTCAGGTGGGTACCCATTTCGAATCCCGCAATACGGAATATCTTCGCCGGGTGATTTTGCAGTTGCTCGATGCTGGCGTGGTGCCTATCCTCGCTACAAAAGCGGACAACCGCGAAAAGGACGAGCGCATCAACCGCGATATGGCCATGCTTGCTGCGGAATACGACCTTCCTCTCTGGAACTTCTGGGCAGCCGTCTCCGATCTCCCCAACCGTGGACTGTATACCCGTGACGATCGTCCCTTGCAGGGCGATATTTACCTCACCGAAGAGGCGCTGGAGCGTCATCGCATGACGGGGCTGACAGCGCTGAACGTCGTCTGGCGGGCGGTGACGGGAGAATAATATAAGAGTAGAGCGGCTGCTCTACTCTTATTGTTAACCCTTTAAGGGTGGGGCGTCTTTGTTATAAACAAATACCTGAATATCCAATCCCTCACTGTTCAATAGCTCGATGGCAGGCATGAACGTTGCATCCTTGATCGCCTGGATATCTCCAGCATGGGCGTACACACTCAAACGTGCCTCTTCATCAGACATCTTCACGGATTTGATCTCCGCACTCGGGCAGGCAGCTTTGATTCTGTCACTCATTTGCTGAATGGCTTCATCAAGAGACATACCTTCTCCACTTATTTCGCCATCCTGGCAACAGTCACACCGGCGCCGCCTTCGTTGTCTTTCGGCTCCTCAAACGAAGCAACATACGGGCTGGACCGCAACGCGTTGCGGACCGCATCGCGCAGCCTGCCTGTCCCTTTGCCATGGACGATCCGTACGAATAGCAAGCCGGAGGAATAGGCTCGCTCCAGATAACGGTCTAATTCTTCGAGACCCTCTTCGACCAGTTTGCCGCGCAGGTTCAGCTCGATGCCAGGGGATTTTGTGCCGCTGAGCGCAGTCCGCCTGCTACTTTCTGTTTCCTGTTTTCTTTCGTCGTTGCTCTTTTTTTCAGGTTGTTCCTCATGACTTTTCCTCACAAGGTCCGTCAATCGTGCTCGCACGCGCAGACTACCGATTTGAACCTCGGCATCCGCCTCCCCTAAAGCTGTGATTACGCCTTCGGTGTTCAATGTGCCAACCGTGACGCGCTCTCCGAGAGACCATGGACGATGGACAACCGACGATGATGGTCTACGGTCAATGGTCGATCGTCTTTCGATGGGTGCTTCTACTTTCGCTTCGATTTCTTCGATATTCTCTTCAATCGTTTTGATTGCATCCAGCGGCTGTTTTGCCCTTTTCAACTGTGACTTAAGAGAATCGATATTTCTCTTTAATATCGCGACCTCGAGCTCGCCTTCGGCGCGTGCCTTCGCTAAGACGTCACGGCGCTCGTCTTCGATTTTTCCCAATCGCGTTTCGAGTTCTCTGGTCTGCGCTTCGAACCGGTCGCGAGCTTTTTCCAGCTTCTGGCGCTCGCGTGAGGTGCGGTTGCGTTCCTTGCGGATGTCATCCAGCAGTTTGTCGGCGCGCAGGTCGTCGGGGTTGATATCGCCTTTGGCGGATTCGATGATCGGTTGCGGCAGACCCAGTCGCTGAGCGATGAGCAGCGCATTGGAGCGCCCAGGGAGACCAATGGTCAGATGATACGTGGGACGTAGAGTCTTGATGTCAAACTCGAGGGAAGCGTTGACCACCCCTTCCGTCGAATGGGCGAAGGTCTTGAGTTCAGGATAGTGTGTGGCAACAAGAGTGGTGCATCCGGTTTCTAGCAGGAAGCTGAGGATGGCACGTGCCAGCGCTGCGCCTTCCTGCGGATCGGTTCCGGCGCCCAGCTCGTCGAAGATGACGAGCGAGCGGTGATCGATCTGCTTGAGGATCCGGATGATGTTGGTGAGGTGTCCGCTGAAGGTACTGAGGGATTGCTCGATGGATTGCTCATCGCCGATATCCGCGTAGACGGCGTGGAAGCATGGCAGCTCTGAGCCGCTCTGGGCGGGAATATGTAACCCGCTTTGTGCCATGAGGGCGAACAGGCCGACGGTTTTAAGTGAGACCGTCTTGCCGCCGGTATTCGGACCGGTGATGATGATGGCACGCGTGCCGGGGCTGGGATTCACATCAATCGGCACAACGGCTTGCGGGTCAAGCAGAGGGTGACGTGCCTGCATCAGCTTGATCGATTGCTTGCTCACCGTGGATGGCTGACTGTCCTCTCCGCCTTTTCGCCTTTTCTCTTCTAGCTTGTATAGGGAGGGTGCACTCGCCTTTATCTCCTCTGCGTACTTCGCTTTCGCAAAGATGAGGTCCAGCAGGGCAAGATTTTCCACACCATAGGTCAGCTCGTCGCGGTGTTCGCCGATCTGTGCGGAGAGCTCGTAGAGGATGCGACGTTCCTCGTCACGCTCCTGTAATTGGAGTTCACGAATGTGGTTGTTAAGCTCAACAACCGGCAGCGGCTCCACAAACAGGGTCGCGCCGCTCGACGATTGATCGTGGACAATGGCTTTGATCTGCCCTTTGAATTCGGCGCGCAAGGGGATGACGTACCGTCCATCGCGCTGGGTGATGATCGGCTCCTGGAGTTTGCTCGCGGATTCCGTCAGATACCGCTGCAAACGGGACATTAACCGGTCGTGGGCGATCTTGATCTCACGCCGCAGTGCCCCCAGCTTGGGGGAAGCGGAATCCAACACTTCACCCCGCTCGGAGAGGACTCGTGAAATTACATCGACAAGTCCATGCGATTCAGCCAACCCCACTGCCAACTGTGCCAACCGCGGATATTCCTCTGTTTTTCGTTCGAGCGATTTCTTCAGCTCGCGGCTGGAGATCAGTGTGGATTTAACGTCCAGTAATTGCTGGGGATCGAGCACTCCGCCGCGCGCCGCCAGGTCCACCGCGGCGCGGATATCGTGCGCGCCACCAATGCCGATATCCTGAATCGAAAATAATTTTCGTGCTTCGCTGGTTTCCGCGAGACGCGAGAGAGCGAGGTCGTAAGAATCGGTAGGCTCGAGTGAACGCGCCAATTCCATCGAGGCGGAGAAATCGCAAAACGTTTTCAAACGCTCGAGAACTTTCGGATATTCCAAAACAGAAAGGGTTTTTGAGTCCATAACGGGTTGATTTAACCACAAGATGAACGTTTAGAAAATAGACGGTAGTCTCATAACAAAGGATTCCCAAAACAAGGCTACAGGCACAGGCCGAAGCCTTGTTTTGGGTTCTCTCCTGATTGCTTCCTATGTGCTCTACGGCAGGGATGTCAGGAGAAAATCATCGAAATTCACATTTGCAGAACTTGGCTTGTCACCGCTCCAGGCAAATAGCCCCACGCGACCCGTTCCATAGGTGTTGTCTGTGGCAGAGGCAATTTGCTGTCCGTCCACGTATAACGTCAAACTGCCATTCCCACAATCCGCGCCGACACGGTAGCTAGCGGCGTTTTTCGAGATCATATCTGAAAACTTCCACTCCCCATCGCCTGTGAGGAAGACATCCGATTCGCCATCTGTGGCTTTAATGATCGCGTATTGTCCGGCGGGGGTGGCTGCCAGATAATAGAAGGACCAATCTTTTGGCTGCTGGGAACAGATAAACCCAAACGCTGTGGTAGGATCTGAATCATTGCGGGTGACCGTCACTTCCACGTGTATATTCCCGTAGTCTTCATCATTTGGCGTGCTCCAGATCACCCAGTTCTCCTGGAAGATGCGCATATTCAGAGTATCATTTTCATATCCTACAGAGCTCTCTGTATCGGTGATGGTGCCCCAGAGACTGTCATCTGAAAAATCATCCTCGAGAAGGATTTCACCGGTATGGAGGACGGGAACAGTTACCGTCGGCTGAGGGACGGTCGTGCGGGGTGGGTCGAAAATTCCGGTTGATGTGGGCACAGGAGCCGTAGGCGTAGAGGAGCCTAATAGATTGGACGCCATAAGGGCAACGCCGCCTAAGCCAAACAGGGCGCAGACCCCCACAAGACAGCCGGCGATCCAAATTGCAGGGATTGCGGTCCTGGATGCGGTTTTTTTAACTGGGGCAGCCTTTGGTGGAGGTTGGTCGCCAGTCGATGTTCGATTTGGTGGCACCGTCTCTGATTCAGCCACATCCTCTACAGTGTCCAGAGCGCGTTCCCAGGCAGCCACGAACTCGGCTGCCGTGTCAAAGCGGTCACGCGGGTCCTTTGCCAGCGCTTTGAGGATTACTTTCTCGATAGCGGGACGAATGTCCGGCTTGACCACGGAAGGCGGCGGCAATGGGTCGCTGATGTGCTTAAAGAGGACAGCCAGCGGTGTTTCGGCTACAAACGGGACGCTGCCCGTGACCATTTCATACAGGATGATGCCAAGCGAATAAATATCTGACCGCTGATCTACCGGCTGCCCTTGTGCCTGTTCCGGGCTGATGTAAGCGGGGGTGCCCATGATCGCATCGGTCTGGGTCAGACGCGGTGAGGCGCTCTCCAGGATTTTAGCGATCCCGAAATCAGTGAGAAAAACATTTCCATGCGAATCGATCAGGGCATTGGCAGGCTTCAAGTCCCGGTGGACAACCCCGCGACCGTGAGCATAGCTTAGTGCTTCCGCAAGCTGAGTAAATAATTTGTCGATATCCTCCAGGGGAAGTGGGCGGCCCGCTTCCATCCTGTCTTTGAGCGTACCCGCATCCAGATAGCGCATGACAAAATATGCCACGCCGTCGCTTTCCCCATAATCGAAGACCGGCAGGATATGCGGGTGTTCCAGCTTGGCGATGATGCGCGCCTCTTGCTGGAAGCGCGTAGCAAACTCCCGGCTCTCTGCAAGCTGGCTCGGCAGAACCTTGACCGCCACGTAGCGATCGATGGAGGACTGGTAGGCTTTATATACCGTTGCCATCCCGCCTCTGCCAATTTGATTGATAATGCGATAGGGGCCGAGCATTTGCCCGGGCTGAATCGTGTCCATGCGCGCTCCAGGGTATACGACCAGGTTAATTGCTTCCCTGATTCTACGACTGATTGCGTGGAAATTCAAATTACAATATTTGTTTAACATGGTTTGCCAGTAAGATTGATCCGGAAGCAAATTGTGCGAATTCACACCGGCACATTCTAGATGCTTTCTTCTCATTGGCTTAGCCTGCAAAATGTAGAACATAGACGTTGGAAGGACGTTATAAAGATTAAGATGACAACTGATTTCTCTTCATTAAACTTGCGGGAAGAACTGATACAGGCGATCAATGGACTGGGGTACTCTGAGCCAACGCCGATTCAATCTGCGATTGTTCCCATTATGCTTACCGGAGCAGATGTAATCGGCCAGGCACAGACCGGTACAGGCAAGACGGCCGCCTTTGCCCTGCCCATCCTCCAGAACTTTACACCACAGCGACACGTGCAGGTGCTGGTGCTGGCACCGACGCGTGAGCTTGCCTTACAGGTCGCCGATTCGATGATTGCCTACGGAAAGCATCTTGAAGTGCGCGTGCTGGCGGTGTACGGTGGTCAGCCGTATGGACCGCAAATTTCGCGCCTCAACCGCGGCGTGGATGTAGTGGTCGGTACGCCCGGGCGCCTGCTCGACCTCATCGAGCGCAATGCTCTCAACATCAAACACGTCCGTGTGCTTGTGCTGGATGAGGCAGACGAAATGCTCAACATGGGCTTCATGGAGGATGTGGAGAAGATCCTTGCTGAAACTCCTGCTGAGAGACAGACGGCTCTATTTTCAGCCACGATGCCTCCGCGCATCCGTTCTCTCGCCAATCGCTTCATGCGTGATCCTCAGCACGTCAACATCAAGCGCGACACGCTTACGCTTGCCTCCACCGAACAGCGCTATTATCTTGTCCATGAAAACGACAAGACCAACGCGCTGACGCGCCTCTTCGAAACAGAGCCCATCAAAAGCGCATTAATCTTTGCACGCACACGCGCCGAGACAGCAACGCTGGCGAATGAACTGGTCGTGCGAGGTATTCCTGCCGAAGCCATCCACGGCGACCTCGACCAGAACGCGCGCGAACGCGTGCTGGGACGTTTCCGCGCGAATCAATTAAAAGTGCTGGTTGCTACAGACGTCGCCGCACGCGGGCTGGATATTGAAGACATCTCGCATGTCTTCAACTATCACCTGCCTGATGATGCCGAAGTGTACGTGCATCGTATTGGGCGGACAGGACGCGCCGGCAGGGCAGGGGTTGCCATCACGCTGCTCTCGCCGCGCGAAAAACGCCGTCTGCGCGAGGTGGAAGCATTGACGAAGCAACCGATCCAAAAGATGGAGCTGCCCACGGTGGCAGAGATCCACCGTCACCGTGAATCGGAGGTACTTGAAAAGGTAAGGATCTGGCTCGGGCGCGGACGCTTCAAGCGCGAGCTGGAAATGGTGCAGGAGCTTGTGGATGCCGGACACGAGCCGCTGGATGTCGCTGCGGCGGCATTGAAGATCGCTCGTGCCGATGAAAAGCAAAGACCTATCGCCGAGATCGAAGAGGTGAAGTCAGAGCACCGCGAACGAAACACCGAAACGAAAGGCAGAAGGGAGCCGACAGGGAGACGTAATGGAAAAGGCGGCAGCTCCCGGCAGCGCGGCGATGGCTCACACGAGGAGGGTATGGTGCGCCTGAAGCTGAACAAAGGCAAGATGCATGGCATCCGCCCGAATGACATTGTCGGTACGATCGCCTTCCAGGCCAACATCCCAGGTTATACAATCGGCAAAATCCGTATTGAGGAAAAACATTCTTTTGTCGATATCCCGGAAGATTTAGTCGATCAGGTTATAAAACATAACGGGAACTATCGAATCGGCAAGGAAAAGTTCAGTGTAGCCAAAGCAAAATAAGCAAAACCGCTCCCCAAAGGGAGCGGTTTTATGATGAGCGCACTCCTCTGTGGGATGCACTTAAGTTCTATCTGATGATTTTTACATTGATCATGCTCGTATTCAATGCCCCGTAGAGCCTTACCCACAGCAACAGATACGCCTCGGTGCCTCGCGCTGTAGAAAGATCACCGAGATCGAAAATGTGAACCCAGCCAAATGACCGAAGCAGCTCCGTCACCTGTGCTTTTGCATCCGCATCGTTTGCACTCACGAACACATGATGATCGCCGTCCGCCACTTCCAGCGGATGCGTCATTACCCGCGCCGTCACGGTGTTGAGCGTCTTCACCACCTTCGCCATGGGGAAGGCACGCTGGATCTGCTCCGCCAGGGAGTCGGTGCCAAAGACCGTCAGCGATGGAGGAAATCCATTCGTGAAATCAAGGGGGTTGGAGACATCGATCAGAATCTTGTCTGCCAGATTTTCTTCGCCCGCCATCGTCAATGCGCTCAGGGAGCCTGCGCCATTGGTGGCGTTGATCACGATGGTGCCGTGCGCGGCGGTATCAGCAAACGAGCCGATCAGCACCCGTTGATTGGAGGATTGCCAGCCTCTCAATTTATCCGGGTCACGCGTGCCGATGACTACATTATGTCCCAGCTCTGCCAGCCGCGCGCTTAGTCCCTGTGCTACGATGCCTGACCCTAACACTCCCATTTTCATAGGTCGTTCTCCTTGCTGCAGACCTACTGTTCGAGGTGGGGATCGTTAATCGGCGTGATGCCTTTTGTAGCTGCCAAGCCCGAGAGCCGTTCACTGATCTCCCACAATCGTCTCTGGACATCTTGGTCCCGGGTATACGCTGGCACCTCGACCTCGTTTCCTTCGTCGAGAAATTTCCCTGTCATGTTTCCAAATTCGGGTGCAACTGCTGCCTGCACGATGCTCGCGGCAGCGTTTTCTGGTGAAGATCGCGTAAAGAGCCGCGTCAGAAAGAAACCTTCGTTCATCGACTCGGAGTGGATGGCATTGACTGTAATGCCGCTGCTTTCGAGCTGTCTTGCCAGTTCCAGAGTAAATAAAAGGATTGCTGTTCTGGCTGCATTAAATGTGTTCGATGCCTTGAAGTCTCGTTCACTTTGCAGATCGTCAAAGTTGAGCGGAGTATCGGACGGCGCGGTGATGTTCAAAATACGTGCGAAGCCGTTGGCTTGGGCCGCAGCCTGGATCGGGTCCAGCAGCAGATTTGTCAACAGGAAAGGACCGAGATAATTGGCGGCAAACATTTCTTCGAACCCGTCAATCGTCACTGTTCGTGTCCTTTTGTGAACGCTGGCATTGTTGATCAATACGTCGATGGCAGGGTATTTCGATTTTAGGATCTCTGCCAGATTTCGCACGGACGAAAGAATAGAAAGGTCAGACAATTGCAAGTCGACATTCGCATCGGGCGCTGCCAACCTCACCTCTTCCATCATTAACTTCCCGTGCTCGGCATCGTGGGCAACGATCACAACACTTTCCCCTGTTTTCGCCAGACCCACGGCAAGCGCCTTGCCAATGCCAGATGTGGCATCTGTGAGGACAATCACTTTATTCGGCATGATCTCACCTCGCTTTCTTCGTAAATTCTTCCAGCCCAATCCAAACCTTAAGTTGATAGTTGAGACTCATCATTCGGATGTGTAATCTGGAACGGATCAGGGCTGGGTATCCCCGCTCATCATTGACCTTCCTTCCAGGTTCGATACTTTTTCAGATCCCGTTCGACCAACATCAACAGCGCACCGATGACCGTTGCATCGTCTAGCACACCCACGAACGGCAAGACGTCCGGAACAAGATCCAAAGGATTGAAGACGTAGATCAACCCGAACACAATCGCGGCAATCGTTCCGTAGAGTGCCTGGCGGTATTTCCCTGCTCGCCAGTCCCGGACGAGTGCAGTCAGCACTTTGCCATCTTCTATAAAACGCTTCAAGGGACCGCGTGAGCTGAATTTTTTATTGATCTCTTCGGATTGGTCAGCAACCGTTTGAATATCCTTTGGGGTAACGTTCTCGGCGCCCTCCTTGATGAACTCTTCATCGGGTTTTTTGAACATGCTGTCGTACTCCTTTCCTTGAATATACAGGAAGAAACCTTCTGGCAGACAAATCTTAGGCTTGAAGTATTCGCGATGAGTCGAGTTGAGAATGCGATGGGCAAGCATTGATTTTCTATTTTACACTAGGTAACTTTAATCTTCGTATAGGGATTTCCCCCACATTTTGCCTGAGGATCCACGAAATACTTGGATGTGTGTGTTTCTTGGGCAAAGAATATCAGTACCAAGCATCCTGAAAGGCAGCTAAACAAGTATTGAATCCCAAACAAATATGCTCTATACTAAACGTACTGCCAACCCATCGTCGCCTCATTCTTTCATAAATTATACTGATTGAGATCTTATGCCTGGAAAAACGAAGGTATTTCTGTTGTTTTGTGCTTTGCTTTTGACGATGTGCCAAAATCCTGTAAATGAATCTCCCACCCCTAAATCAACGCTCGCCCTAACAGAGGCGGAGTCGCTCACACCCACTGTAGTATCAACCAGGACACCAACCATTTCTCCAACGCTGGCTGCCTCGCGGACGGCTGCGGTCACCGCGGATCCTTTATTGGAAGAAACCGTTTCAATGTGTGATCTTGGCGGTAAGTTGATTAATTTCAGGCTCCTCGCCCCTATTCCAGAGCTTACGGTGGAAGACCTGGAAGTTCAAATTGCGGATCAGGTAAGTACCTGTTATGTCAACCCGACCAATCCAGCCCTACTGACCTGCAGGATCTCGAATGATATACGTTTCCCTGTTCAGGTTGTTGTCTCTGTAAGAGACGCTGTGGTAAACGATTTTGTTTATAGCGGGCTGGGCTGCTCTATCTTAACGACTCCGACTCCCTCGAAAATTAGAAGCTATCCGTAAGCTCAACCAGGGAATCGCACTCAACCGGAACAGCTTCTTCCAAGTAGAGAAGTAATGGCGTACGTTTTTAGTCTTGCTCGGAGAAGAGATGTCACAAACTCATGTGTTTCTCCAAGCTCATTCTGGTTTTCTTGATTAAGAATTGATATTACCGTGAGCGTTAGTAATGATAAGGGGAAATCCTTTATCGATTAGGCTTGACGCATCTTCTCATGATAGAGAAACTCTCGTATGAGCTCAGGCACGATCCAGGCGTATTCTTTGCGGAGATCCTCTCCCATTCGAGAAATAGTCGCGTGCCAGGCAAGTACCTTGACAATCGATGCTATTGGCTTTGATAACTGATAAGCTTCTAATAACTCGCCCTTTGTAGCGAATTTTTGAAATGGCTCGAGGTAGAGATCGAGCAGTTCTGCCATTTCTGGGGTAAAGGAGTAATCTTCCAGATCGAGCGCGATCTCTATACTGACGAAAAAGGTGCGAAGCGATGTAAACGGATGGGTGACGCTGGCGTCGCCCCAATCGAAAAACGTGACCCGCCCATCATGAATTAAGACGTTGCCATCATGGAAGTCCCCATGATTGAGCGACTCGGGGATGCCGTATCGGGCGAGTTGCTGGCAAATCTCCTCGAAACGTGCTTCCTTCTTTTGTACTTCCCTCCACTCCATCGACGTCAAGCCTTTTTCCTGGTCAACCATAAAATTAGATTCAGCTGCCAGAAGTTGCCTGAACAGCCCAGGTAACACACTGAGGCGATGATCGGGGAGGCGCAGGGAGAGTAGTTCGGTGACGTGATCAGCCAGTCCGATTTGGATCTCGGCGTAACGAGCGATGACAGGTTTCCACGGCGCGATGTCCTTCGTCGGGCGGATGGAGACGCGCAGCTGGTCGCCGCCATCCCGCATGAGCATCCAGCCGCGTCCTGCGTCGACTGCCACAAATTCGGGCATGCAATCCGCGAACCAGCGCGCTAAGGACTGAGTCAGCGCGGCTTCGTAAATTGTCTCGGGCGCCGTGGCTTTGAAAAATAATCTGCCCTGGTCCGTTGGGATATGTAGCACTGTAGACCAGGCATAGATGTGAGGCTGTTCGATATCACCGATGATTTGGATGCCTTGTCGTGTCGCCTCGGCATGAATCCAGTCTGTCACCTGTTTACGCCAGTTCGGGTCCTGCCAAATCAGTTGCGATGTGTTTGACATTAGATATTATTTGTTTGAAATGAGAAGAGCGATCCGATATGCAGTTGCCTTGATCGGTATCGTCGAGCTTGTCGGGTAGGGGGAGACCCCGGCAAGTTGAATCACGTAGTCTCCCACCTCAGCCCGGTTTGTGACCCCTTCGAATTGAACGTTAGGTGAGTGTCCATCCAGATCGGTAAAGGTTTGCAGGGTGAGCTCATTCGGCGCATCTCCGTCCTGAACCGATAGAGAGACCGTTACCGGACCGCTGGCAACACATTCGACATCGCTGGGACAGCGGTCATCGCTTACCACAGAATGGAACGTGACTGTCAGGTTGGTGCCCGTCACGGCGGATTGCCCCGGAGCCAGCGTGATCTCCGTATTTAGCGTAGCCGGCCCCGGCGAGGGGGATGTCACCTCGGACTGGCATGCAGTCAGGATACAAATCACGAAGAGAATTAGAGGAATATACTGCAGTTTCATAGCGGCTGGTGAGCGGATTATAGCATTACTAATTTCTTACCAGATTCCTATTCTCAATTTCTTGACACATCATAACCCTCATGTTATCCTTGCGGTTGTAGGATACCAGTAGTTTGCTTTGGAAGTACCAGGTTGGCTCACGGATCGTCCGTGAGCCGCTTTGTTTTACGCCGTTGAGGCGCTCCGATGCAATACCCAATGAGTACCCTCCAAATATTTTTCTTGCCACAGGAGGCAAACATGTCGGAACGTATCAACGGTACAGTCAAGTGGTTCAACGGAACGAAGGGCTACGGCTTTCTCGCTCGCGAAGGCGGCGCGGATGTCTTTGTGCACTTCTCCGCGATCCAGGGCGAAGGCTTCAAGAACCTGCAGGAAGGCCAGAAGGTCGAGTTCACTGTCGAACAAGGCCCCAAGGGTCTGCAGGCTAGCAACGTAGTCGTTGTCAACTAATTGACTGGCTAGCTGATCAAAACATCCTCGAGACTATGGTTTCGGGGATGTTTGTTTTATGAAGCAGCCAGAAATCTTGTCGTTCCCACTTCACAATCTATTGCTGCATTACGCTTACGCGGCTGGTGGTATGCCCTTCTTCGGCAATCTTCATCCGGAGACCACGCATCATATGGATATACATTGCCAGCTCATGCACACTGTCGTAAGCCAGTCTCCCGTTTACGACATTGCCTTCCAAGTCGAAGCCAGAGTGATTGAAAACGACGGTATTCGCTAACTGCAAAGCAAAGCCGTGCTTATGGAGCAGATCCCAGGCTCGAGCGAGATCGGGAGCGTTCTCGAAATCCGCCGGGATGAACCGGACCTGATTGTAATAGAGACCTTCCACAGCCAGCTGCTGAAGCTTGTTCTTCCATTCCTGCTCCAAATCAACATTCTCCCACGGTGCTTCCTCGCTGGCAGGTGCGGCAGAAACACTGGCTGCCGGAAACGAGGCAAGCAGCAATGCCAGGATCAAAGCGGCGACAAACAGTCTGGAATAGAAAAATCCCCCACGCGGGTCACTGGCTGCTAACGCGGTAAATCTTTTTGTTTTCATACGTGTACTCCTTACTAGAGAGAATGAATAAATTTTTAAAGAGACGAGCTGTTAGATATCTACAAGACTTCCGTTAAGAATGAATTGTTCCCCTCGTTATCCTACGACTTCCCTACGAATCCGCGCTATATATAAAAACCCTGAGATACACATCTCAGGGTTTTTATATATAGCAATTCAACTGACGATCAGCCGTGCCTGCTCATGAACTTTTCCATACGGTGCAGGGCCTCTTCGATCTTACTGTATTCCGTGGCATAACAGGCACGCACAAATCCCTCTCCGCCGGGGCCGAAGGCGTTGCCCGGCACCACCGCCACATGCTCTTCGAGTAGCAACTTCTCTGCGAAGATCTCATCGTCCATGCCGGAAGCCCCGATGTTGGGAAACGCGTAGAACGCGCCGCGCGGCTCAAAGGTCCGTAACCCCAGACGATTGAGACCCGAGACCAGCAGTCGACGGCGGCGGTCATACTCTGCCACCATTTCCTCCACGTAGGGATTCCCACTGTTCAGCGCTTCGAGCGCGGCGTCCTGCGCAGTGGTCGGCGCGGACATAATCGTGTACTGGTGGATGCGCACGAGTCCCTGAATGATATCAGCGGGTCCGCAGGCGTACCCAATGCGCCAGCCGGTCATGGCGTAGTCTTTGGAAAAGCCGCCGAGCAGAACCGTGCGGTGTTTGATGCTTTCATCCAGAGCCGGGAAGCAGACGTGCTCGAAGTCGTACACCAGGCGGTCGTAGATTTCATCGGACACCACGAGCAAATCATGCTCCTCCGCGATTTTTGCAATTTCGAGCATTACTTCGCGGGTTGCTACTGCTCCCGTAGGATTGGACGGATACCCAATAAAGATGACCTTGGTGCGCGGCGTGAGCGCTTTACGGATATCGGCAGGGTCCACCATGAAATTATTTTCTTCGCGCGCCACCACTTCCACGGGGACGCCGTTCGCCATGATGACTTCCGCCTGATAGGAAACAAAGCAGGGCGTGGGAATAATGACTTCATCGCCCGGATCCAGCAGGGCAGTGAATGTGAGGTAAAGTGCCTCCGAAACACCCACGGTGGCGATGATCTCATTCGTTGGGTCGTACCGGACATTGTATAAACGCTTAAGATTGTCAGAGATTGCCTGGCGCAACTCCAGTTTCCCCCAGTTCGAGGTATAGTGCGTCTCGCCATTTTGCAGAGAGCGGATGCCTGCATCGAGGATTGGCTTGGGGGTGGTGAAATCCGGTTCGCCAATGCCGAGCGAAATGACATCCTTCATCGTCGCGGCGATGTCGAAAAATTTTCGGATTCCCGAAGGCTTGAGTCCGGCGACTCGCTTCGACAACCGTTGTACATTGGTCACTTCCTGCATTGCGCCTCCTAAATAGGTTGGATGTGCCACTCGTCGGGGACTTCCCGATAGGTTAAATCAAATGCCTGTCCATCGGTCGTTTTGACACGGAACCCCTTCTCACTGGGACCGCGCCAGCGCGAAACGATCTCCGCGATCTCGTACCGGACGCCCTGCCAGATCAAAGAGAGTGGGCGTTCGGCGTATTCAGAATCGGAGCGACATTCAACCGTGTCCATCAAATAAGAGAGACCTCACTATTGTCACCCACGTTCAGTTGGAGGACCTGCCCGTCGCTTCTGCCCTGGACTCTTACCTTGACTCCAATCAGGGAGTGACTTAGCGCCGCATCCTGGATCTCGCAATTCGCTTCGAGGATGCTTTCCTCGATTTTGCTGTTGACGATCCTGCAGTTTGCACCGATGGACGCATAGGGTCCGATAACGGAGTTTTGAATGTCAGCCGTAGGATCAATAAACGAGGGAGCAATAATTTCAACGCCGTTCACGGTCTCATTTTCGGTCTTATTCGCGTTACGGCTCAACAGTATTTTGTTCGTTTCCAGGGTTGCATCGATCGTTCCAGTGTCGAGCCAGCTTTGGCTGATCTGGGTGCGAACTTTTGCGCCATTTTCGATCATGAGAGAAATGGTGTGCGTCAGGAAGAACTCCCCCTTAAAGGTAAGATTACGTTTGATTTGTTCTTCGATCGCTGCCAGGAGTTGTTCGGCGCTCTTGAAATAGTAACAACCTGCTACCACAAGGTTATTCTCAAGAGATTCGGGCTTTTCGATAAAACGTGTGACCCAGCCTTCTGAATCCAATTCGGCGACGCCAAACCGCCGCGGGTCTGGCATGGGCATCACCCAGGCGACCACGTCTGCTTCTTCCTGCGAAAGAAACGAGAAGTCTGTTTCCAGCACGGTGTCGGAGAAACACATCATCATGGGACCATGCATAAATTCACGCGCCAGCCAAAGCGCGTGGGATTGTCCCTTCATCTCATGCTGCACAACAAAATGCGCCTTCATATTCGGATACTTCTCCCGAATAAAGGGCGGCACCTGTAACTCCCCGAGATACGGTCCGACGATAAAAACAAATTCGACGTTATCAGGGTCCGGAATGCTGTGGAACATATCCAGTAAATGTTCGAGGGAGGCCTTGCCTGCCACACTGACGAGTGGCTTGGGTTTGCTCCAAGTGTGCGGACGCATGCGCGTCCCCCAGCCTGCCATGGGAATAAAGATCTTTAGCGGTTCGCTCATGATGTAATTTTACCTCGTCAAAGAATGATATTACAGGACGAGGGACTGTCCGGAAAGGTACAATCCCTCGTTTCTAGGAGTGCCCGAGTACCGGATGCGGCGTATAGGGTTCTTCGAGCCGCTTGATCTCCTCTTCCGACAGATTGATCTCCAACGCGGCGATCGCTTGATCGAGATGGTCCATTTTGGTCGCGCCGAGGATAGGAGAGGTGACGTATGGTTTACTTAAGATCCATGCCAGCGCGATCTGCGAGCTCGTCACACCGCGCACGTCTGCAACTTCTGCTGTACGGTCCGCAACCGCGAAATCCTCGTCGCGGAAATACATGCTGTCTCCAAACGGGTCACTGTTTGCACGGGCGGTCTCTCCACCTCCGCCGCGTTTACGGTTTCCTGCGAGGAAGCCGCGCGCCAGCGGACTCCACGGGATAAGCCCGACGCCCTGATCGATGCACAGTGGGATCATCTCGCGTTCTTCTTCACGATAGACCAAGTTATAGTGGTTTTGCATCGAGACGAATTTTGCCCAACCGTGTATTTCAGACATGTGCAGCGCCCTGGCGAACTGCCACGCGAACATGGACGAGGCGCCGATGTAGCGTGCTTTGCCGGCACGTACCACGTCGTTCAACGCCTCCAGCGTTTCTTCGATGGGCGTTTCATAATCCCAGCGATGGATCTGGTAGAGGTCCACGTAGTCCATTTGCAGGCGCTGAAGGGATTTGTCAATCGAATCGAGGATGTGCTTTCTCGAAAGACCGCGGTCGTTGACATCATCGCTCATTTGCCCGTTGACTTTGGTGGCGAGGATGATGTTTTCCCGTTTTACGCCGAGGTCTTTGAACAACCTGCCGGTGATGCGTTCGCTCTCGCCTGTGGAGTACACATCGGCAGTATCAAAGAAATTGATGCCTGCATCTAAAGCGCGTTTGATAAACGGCTTGGCTTCATCGCCTTCCAAGACCCAGGCGCGCCACTCCTTGGACCCGTAACTCATCATGCCCAGGCACAAGCGCGAGACCTTCATTCCCGTTTTGCCGAGATTTACATATTGCATTGTTTCTCCTTGTCATACTTTATTCGCTTTCCACACGCTTCGCGGCTTCGCAGGGGACGGCCGAAGCAATACCTATAATTTTGCTTCCATTTCTCCGATGACTTCTTCCATTAAATCTACAGCCTCTTTCAGCGTTTGCGCATCAAAGGCAAACTTTGCGCCGGCTGTGGCAAACAACTGTGGCAAGGGGACTGTTGCACCGAGGGCAAGCGCTGTGCGGTAATCCGCGACAGCCTTACGTTGATCCTTGAGAGAGTTTGCCCAGACCTGCACCGCACCTAATTGCGCGAGCCCATATTCAATGTAATAAAAGGGACTGTCGAAGAGATGGGACTGGCGATGCCAGTAAGTCTTTTTCGCATCCTCTACTCCTGAATAATCGATACCCGGCTGGAATCGATCCCATAATTCAGCCCATTTCTCCTCACATGTCGATGCATCCGACCCTTCCTCAGGGTTTTCATAGATCCAATGCTGGAACGCGTCCACGAGCGCCATGTAGGGCCAGAAGGTAATACAGCCTTCGAGAAGCTCGATCATGGCACGCGCCGCTTCACTCTCAGTATAAAAGCCCCCACATTCTTTTGTCTTGTAAGGAGAAGCAATCAGCTCCATCCCAATCGACGCAACCTCTGCAAATTCAGCAGGCAGGTAGATTTCGCCGCGCTGGTAGAAATGGACGTGTGCACGCTCGAACTCGTGGAAGGCATGCCCGCCTTCATGCAACATCGTTTGCACATCCTCGGAGGTGTTCATGTTATTCATAAAAACAAAGGGGCGGTGCGCCACGTGCAATCCCAGGCTATAGGCACCGGGGCCCTTGTTCTTGCGGCTTTCGAGATCGAGCAATCCTTCATCGATCATGATCTGGAAATATTCCCCAAATTTCGGATCGACCTGTTCAAAGATGGCGCGGGATTTCGACTTAAACTCATCGATCGTTTCATAGGGCCGCACCGGGGTCGCAGCCAGCGGATCGACGTCCACATCCCAGGGACGTACAGTGTCGATTCCCAGGCGCTGCCGGCGTCTCTCGAAGGCGCGCTGCGCCGCCGGGACAATCACCTCCTCGATCGCGGCGTGGAACGATTTACAATCCTCCGGCGAATAATCGAAACGGAATTTCTGTTTCCACATGTATGCTCTGTAGTCGGACATGCCTGCGTTCTCGGCGATCTTCAGGCGTACAGGCATAAAGTTTTCCCACAGGTCATTGAAGTTCTGGCGTTCCTGAATCAGTCGGACATATGTAGCCTCCCAGGCGCGCTGTCGAACGGACCGGTCTGTTTCATATAAAAGGCCGCGCATTTGCCAGAAGGTTCGTTCTTCCCCATCCCACAGGACGGTAAGAGAACCGATGAGCTTGTTATATTCGGTCACCAGCTTCTGCTCTTCCGCCAGCAGCGGCAGGTTTTCTTCTGTGAAAATCTCTGTCTCGGCGCGCATCCGTCGCAGCGCTGTCTCAAAGCTTTCTGGCGAAAGACCGCTGGCAACAAGCTTGTCCTTCAACTTCTGCTCCGCGATCTTGATTGCAGGTTGTATAGTTTCGATATAGGCATTAAATGCTTCTTCGACCGCTGGGTTTGCTGTATCCACCGTTGTCGCGATGTAGAGCCGCCAGTACTGTTCATCGGCAGTTTCCGCAACTCTGGACCAGTCCGCGAGCCAGGCTTCTATGTTGTCATTGTTCAACAGGCGGGATTCAAGCTCCTGATAAAAGGGTTCATAATCGCTCCACGTGAGCGCAAGAATGGCCTCCGCGTCTGTAGGGAGGGGGCGTGGTTCCATGAAATTCTCCTATGAAATGAAAAATTCGAAGACAGCCTAATCGTGTCTTCGACGTTATTTTACAACAGTCAAATTGGCTAGCGAAGCCGCGAGTCGTTTGATTCCAACAGATTCAAACACAACATCCACAATCTCATCATCATCCTGGATGCGGCTGTCGAGGACGATGCCTTCCCCCCAAACCTGGTGCCGGACGTGAGTCCCGGCGCGGAATTTGGACTCGATCACCGACTGAGTCCCGGAGCGAGCCGACCAGAGTGTTTCGGGCATGCGTCCGTGAATGGAGCGCCCCGTCCGCGTTCGCCCGATCAATAGGTCCGCAGGCACATCATCCAGGAAGCGCGAGGGGTAGGTCTCTTCGGCAGAGCCGCGTCCGCCGCGCTGGATGGCGCGGATCAGATAGAGCTTGTCTTTGGCGCGGGTGATCCCCACATAGAAAAGACGGCGCTCCTCTTCCATGCCCTCCGGTTCGTCGAACGAGCGGCTGTGCGGCAGGATGCCATCATCCAGACCGACGATAAAGACCGCGCCGAACTCGAGCCCTTTCGCAGCGTGCAGCGTGAGCAGCGTCGGCACGTTGCCCTCTGCGATAGTATCCTGGTCAGACACCAGCGCGACGTTTTCGAGAAACTCATCAAGCGAGCGCGTGGAATATTCCAGGGCTAATCGTCTTAGCTCTTCCACGTTCTCCCAGCGGTCAGCTCCTTCTTCCGATTCATCGTGGATGTATTCTTTATAGTTCAGGTCTGTGATGATACGGTCGAATAATTCAGAGGTTGTCAACGATGCCGCCGCGGCGCGCCAGTTGGCAAGCATCCCGCCGAAATCGGCGAGAGAGATCGAAGCGCGCCCGGCAAAGGAAGACCAGTATGGTGACTCGGCGCCGCGCGCCAGATCGATCAGCACGAAGCCGGGTTGCACGTTGTTCTGCCGTGCAACTACATGTAATGTAGTGAGGGTCTTGTCTCCAATGCCGCGCGGGGGGACGTTGATTACCCGGTCGAGGCTTGCCTCGTCGGCGGGGTTGTGGATCAGGCGCAGGAATGCGATGATGTCCTTGACCTCACGCCGTCCATAAAACCGCTGCGCGCCAACGAGCCGATACGGCAGCCGCGCCTGGAGAAACGCCTCTTCAAGCAACCGCGACATGGCATTGGTGCGATACATCACCGCGCAATCACCCGGCTCGAACTGCCGCGAAGCGACAAGCTGGGCGATGGTGTCCACCACGAACGCGGCTTCGGCATAATCATCCGGCGCTTCGTAGAAAAAGATTTTTTCGCCTTCCCCGCGCTCTGTGAAGAGCTTTTTGCGTTTGCGGTTCAGGGCGCGGTCGATCACGCCCATAGCGGCATTCAGGATGTTTTGATGCGAACGATAGTTTTGTTCCAGCAGGATAGTTTGTGCATCGGGGAAGTCCTGCTCGAAACGCTGGACGTTGCGCCAATCTGCCCCGCGCCAGGCATATATCGACTGGTCAGGATCACCCACCACAAAGATATTCTTATTAAAAGAAGCCAGTTGTCTTACCAGCTCGTACTGCGCCAGATTTGTATCCTGAAATTCATCCACCAGTACATGACGAAAGCGCTGTGCGTATTTATCCCGTACCGTCGGGTTCTCTTCGAGCAGGCGCGCGGTGTACATGAGGATATCGTCAAAATCCACGGCGTTGCTTGCGATGAGCCGCTTCTGGTATTCTCCATATACGCGTTTTACGATCTCATCACGATACGTCGTTGTGGGATATTGATCCGGTACGATCAGCTCATTCTTGGCGCGCGAGATCGCGCCATGCACGCTTGGCGGGCGATAGAGTTTTTCATTGATATTCAGCTCACGGATGACAGCTTTGACAATCCGTTCCTGGTCATCGGTGTCGAAGATCACAAAGTTCGAGCCAATGGGCAGGTATTCCGATTCCCTGCGCAGGATGCGCGCGCAGATGGAGTGGAACGTCCCCAGCATGATGCCTTCCGTTGCCTGTTCGGGCAAAAGGCGCCTAACACGTTCGCCCATCTCCTTCGCGGCTTTGTTGGTGAAGGTGACAGCGAGGATCTGCCAGGGCCTCACTCCTTCCACCGCGATGAGATACGCGATGCGCTGAGTCAGTACCCGCGTCTTACCGGAGCCGGGTCCTGCCACTACTAAAACAGGTCCATTCCCCGCCGAGACCGCTTCACGCTGTTGTTTGTTGAGTTTGTCGATAAATTCCATAAGACGATTATACGCGACCTGGCGGGGTCTTCGCGACCCCGCCAGAGCAAACCGGATTCCAGGATTGGTATCCTAGAGTTGTGATGTACAGTTCGGACAACGAGCAGCTTTGAGAGGAATCGTTGTAAAGCAGTGCGGGCATTCTTTTGTGGTGGGTGTGACCGGCTCCTCTTTCTTCAGGCGATTGAGGGCGCGCACAAGGAGAAAGATCACAAAGGCAATAATGAGAAAATCGATGATGGACTGAATGAATAAGCCGTATTGAAGGACGGCATCCCCTACCTGAACGCTTAGTCCACTAAAATCGACGCCTCCCATCATAAGGCCGATCAACGGCATCAGAATATTATCGACAAGAGATGTAACGATTTTTCCGAACGCAGCGCCAATGATCACTGCCACAGCCAGATCCATGACATTGCCCCGAATGGCAAATTCCCTGAATTCTTTTAGCATCTTGTCCTCCAGTGGAAAGTTTGCAGACAAAATCATTCTACTGGTTTGAAAAGGGGATGTCAACAACACAAACGCTACGGATAACCTGGAACAGATTGTGAACAACCCTCCATTCCGCATCCTACCCAGGTGTTGTGTAAAACAGTTCTAGAGAACTGTTTTTAGGGATTCGACTGCCCTACGATTGCCCTACAAGTGTATTAACGTTGACGCTCCTTAGGAATTAGGTATAATTCCGTCTGCTTGGCGCTCTGGAACTTATAGTTCTAATACTCCATTGTGTAAAGGAATAATACGGATGCCCGACTTCATTCTTGATGTGCAAGGGCTCGAAACTACATTCAAAACACCGGATGGAGTGGTACACGCAGTCAACGGCGTTTCATTCGGGTTATTAGAAGGTGAAACTTTAGGGGTGGTGGGGGAAAGCGGATGCGGCAAAAGCGTGACCATGCTCTCGGTGTTGGGGTTGATTCCTTCTCCTCCAGGGAAAGTGGAAGCGGGGAAAGCTATTTTTTCCGGACAAGATCTGTTGAAAATGTCAAAAGAGGAGATCCGCCATGTGCGAGGGGCGCAGATTGGTATGGTCTTTCAGGACCCCATGACCTCATTGAATCCCGTTCTGACGATCGGTCGTCAGCTGGAAGAGCCGTTGATGCTGCACATCGGTATGACGAAGAGCCAGGCGCGTGAACGAGCCGCAGAGCTCCTGACGATGGTGGGAATCCCGAACGCTAAGGACCGATTGAACGATTACCCTCACCAGTATTCTGGCGGTATGCGACAGCGCGTGATGATCGCGATGGCGCTCTCATGTAGCCCTCAAATCTTGATTGCCGATGAGCCAACCACGGCTTTGGATGTGACCATTCAGGCACAGATCATGGATCTGGTGAAACGTTTGCGCGATGAGCTTGGGATGGCAATCATTTGGATCTCGCATGATCTGGGTGTTGTCGCCGGTCTGGCACAGCGCGTTCTTGTCATGTATGGTGGCTTTATTATCGAGGAAGCGCCGGTGAAGGAGTTGTACGCAAATCCTGAGCATCCCTACACGATTGGTTTGCTCGGTAGTCTACCTCGCGTGGATGAGAACCAGCGGACAAAGCTGTTCTCAATTGAGGGCCAGCCACCCGTTCTATACAAGAAACCTGATGCCTGTCCGTTTGCGCCGCGCTGCAAGTGGGCAATGGAGCATTGCTGGCAAGAAAATCCACCACTGTTAGTGGTTGGTCCGGAACATCGTGCAGCTTGCTGGGTGGACACCAGGACCGGGAGACATCGCTAATGGTTACCAAAGAAACGAACCACAACGAGACATTACTGCACGTCGATGATCTCAAGATGCACTTTCCTATTTATCGTGGTGTGTTCCGGCGTCAAGTGGGGGCTGTGCGCGCGGTGGATGGGGTTAGCTTCGATGTAAAGCGTGGGGAGACGCTAGGTCTCGTAGGAGAATCTGGATGCGGAAAGTCCACAACTGGCCGGACTATCCTTCAGCTGTATAAGCCGACCGCTGGACAAGTGACCTTCGAGGGGACGGATCTGTCAACACTTAAAGGGGAAGAAATGCGCCAGATGCGGCGCAAGATGCAGATGATTTTTCAGGATCCCTATGCCAGCTTGAATCCACGCATGACGGTAGCGCAATTGGTTGGCGAACCGTTGGCAGTTCACAATGCCGCTACACCATCAGAGATCTCCAAACGTGTAGAACACCTGCTGGAGCTGGTGAATTTGAACCCGGCATTTGCCAGCCGCTACCCTCATGAGTTTTCTGGAGGACAGCGGCAACGAATCGGTGTGGCAAGGGCGCTCGCTTTACAGCCTTCGTTTATTGTTTGCGATGAGCCCATCTCGGCATTGGATGTGTCCATCCAGGCACAAGTGGTCAACTTGCTCGAAGAATTGCAAGAACAATTCCACCTGACGTATTTGTTCATTGCTCATGATCTTTCGATGGTGCGGCATATTAGTAATCGTGTAGCGGTTATGTACCTGGGCGTCATTGTTGAAATGGCTACGCGTGATGATCTGTATGCAAAACCGTTACATCCCTATACGCAGGCATTGCTCTCCGCAGTGCCCATTCCAGACCCGGTAGCAGATTCGAAACGAAAACGTGTCATTCTCCAGGGTGATGTTCCCTCGCCGGCTAATCCGCCTTCCGGTTGCCGCTTCCGGACGCGATGTCCAATCGCGGAAGCTGTATGTGCAGAGACACGGCCCGAATTCCGGGAGATCCGGCCGGGCCATTTTGTTGCCTGTTTTTTTGCGGAACGGTTCTTATAGCTGGTTTCCTTGAAAGGAGGTGGTTGTTCTTAGAAGTACGTTCTGTTTCTATTCGACGTGTGTAAGTATCTGATAAACCCTGCAAGTTCTGTGAGGAGAAGAATAATATGCGTAAACTGTTTTCTTTATTAAGTCTGCTGGTTCTTGCCAGCATGATCTTGGCAGCCTGCGGCGGCGCGGCACCTGCTACACAAGAGCAGCCCCCTGCCGCGACTGAACCCGCAACAACCGAAGAACCAGCCGCGACGGAGCCGCCTGCTGCGACCGAACCCGCTGCTGGCGAATTTGCGTCCAGTGACCCGACAACCTATTTCCAGGCGACGTTTGGTGACCCTGAGACGCTCGATCCGGCACTCGACTACGAGACCGCCGGCGGCAACATCATTGCCAATATCTACGAAACCCTGGTGTTCTACAACAGGGAGAATGCTCAGGAGTTCATTCCGCAACTCGCAACCGAATGGACCCTCTCTGATGATGGCCTGACCTACACCTTTAACATTCGCGAGGGTGTCACATTCCATGAAGGTGGCGAGCTCACCCCTTCGGATGTCGCCTATACCTTCCAGCGTGGACTGCTGCAGGGCGGCACCGCATCCCCACAATGGCTGCTGGCTGAGCCGTTCTTCGGGGTTGGTATGGATGATGTCTCTCTTCTGGTTGATCCCGAAGGCAATCTCTATGATGACCGCGAGGCCCTTTCGGGGGCGGATGCAGGTGCACTTACCGCGGCCTGTGAAAAAGTGAAATCGATAATCGTGGCCGACGATGCAGCTGGCACCGTGACCATGACTCTGGCGCAACCCTGGGGACCCTTCCTGGCCACGATTGCCAACAACTGGGGCTCGATCATGGATCAGGAGTGGGTGGCAGAGAACGGCGGCTGGGATGGCTCCTGCGATACCTGGCAGAACTACTATGCCGTGACCTCCGAGGAAGACCCCTTCACCCCGATCGCCAATGGCACCGGTCCCTTTATGCTCGATCACTGGACCCAAGGCGAGGAGATCGTCCTGGTGCGCAACGATAACTACTGGCGGACCGAGCCGATATGGGAAGGTGGTCCTTCCGGTCCAGCTGCCCTCGAGCGCATAGTGATCCAGAGCGTGGATGAGTTTGGCACACGCTTCGCTATGTTCCAGGCCGGCGATACGGATACCCTTACAGTCGGTTCACAGGCGGACTATGCCCAGGTCGACCCGCTCGTCGGTGAGGAATGTCTCTATAATGCCGATACAGGTGGGTTCGATCCCTGCGCGCCTGTCGGTGATGGTAGTGGACAGTTCCGTGTTTACAAAGGGTTTCCGCAGGTTACCCACACCGATGCATTCTTTAACTTCAACATCGCCAGCGATCAATACATTGGTTCCGGTCAGTTGGATGGCAATGGCATTCCACGCGATTTCTTCACAGATGTCCATGTTCGTAAAGCCTTCAACTATTGCTTTGACTGGGAAACCTACATCAACGATGTGATGGTTGGCGAAGGCGTTCAGACCCTCGTTCTACCGGTCGCAGGGATGCCCGGATACGATCCCGAAGCGCCGCACTACTCCTACGATCCTGCGCAGTGTGAAGCGGAATTCAAGCTTGCGGATGTAGATAAAGACGGTGTGCCTGCTGGTGATGACCCCGATGGTGACATCTGGACGACAGGCTTCCGCTTCGCCGCCACGTACAACCAGGGCAACACCCAACGCCAGAGCGCGGCTGAGATCCTGGCCTCGAACGTTGGTTCGGTCAATGAACTCTTCCTAATCGAAGTGCTCGGTCTGCCGTGGCCAGCCTTCTTGCAGTCACAGCGTGACCAGAGCCTGCCGCTCTTCTTCGTCGGCTGGCTGGAAGATATTCACGACCCGCACAACTGGTACGCGCCGTATCTAACCCAGACCTATGCAACCCGCCAGTCCCTGCCGGATGAGCTGAAGAGCCAGTATCAGGAGCTTCTCAGCCAGGGTGTTACGGAAACCGATCCGGAGGCACGCGATGCGATCTATCAGCAGGTTAACCAGATTCAATATGATAATCCTTCTGGCATCCTGCTAGGCACCGCCACGGGCCGCCGCTATGAACAGCGCTGGGTACAGGGTTGGTACTACAACCCGATTTACTCGGGCTCCTACTACTACGTGCTTTCAAAGAACTAGTACTGCTCGAAGAAGAAGTGATACTGAGGGCCTGTAATCAGGCCCTCAGTATCTAACATTTTGCCATATCGAGCGTCCTGAAAGAAGATCTTTCCAGACGCTCCAAATGGCAAAAGAATAAACGAGGTCAAAATGGTTACCTATATTATTCGCCGTTTACTAATAGTACCCATCCTGTTGTTCGGTGTTACCGTGTTGATCTTTGGAATGTTGCAATTCCTGAGTCCGGTACAGCGCTCCGCCTTGTATATCCGAGATGTTCCCAAGAATGATAGAGCCGTAGAGGGTGTGATTAAGCAATATGGCTTGGATAAGCCGCTCTATGTCCAGTATTGGAAGTGGCTGGTGGGCGTGGAGGATTCAAAGACAGGGGAACGTCGGGGCGGCATCCTCTTTGGCGATTTTGGTTATTCACGTGTTGCCTCTCAGCCCGTCGCAGATCTGATCCGCAACCGTTTCCCGAACACACTCGATTTAACTCTTTGGGCGGTTGCGCCAGTCATCTTGGTCGGCATCTGGCTGGGGGTGCAGGCGGCTGTCCACCAAAATGGGCTCATCGATCAAGCTGCCCGTATCTTTAGCATCGTGGGTACCTCCTTTCCAACCTTTGTCTTTGGCCTGGTGGTGCTCATGATCTTTTATGCTAACCTGGAATGGTTCCCGCCCGGCCGCCTTTCCGACTGGGCAAACCGTGTGGTTCTGTCCGACGAATTTGTCCGCTATACCCGCCTGCTGACGTTCGATGCATTATTGAACGGGCGCTTTGACATCTTTCTGGATGCCATGAGACATATGATCCTGCCCATTCTGACGCTCTCCTATATCAGTTGGGCTACCTTCTTACGCGTGACCCGTTCCTCGATGCTGGAGACGCTGCGCATGGAATACGTTACCACGGCGCGGGCTAAGGGCTTGCCGGAAAAGGATGTGATTTATAAGCATGCCCAGCCGAACGCGATGATCCCAGCTATCACGCTGGCTGGCTTCAGCATTGTCGGCCTGCTGGGGGGGGTAGTAATTACCGAGACGGTCTTTACTTACCCGGGTATCGGTCAGGCTGCTGCGGAAGCCGCCGCACAACTGGATGTGGTCACGGTGCTCGGCTTTGCGCTCTTTAATGGGTTCATCTTGATTCTCTCGAACCTGGTTGTGGATGTTCTATACGGATTTGTAGATCCGCGCGTGCGGCTCTCGTAGGAGACCTGAAATGGCACAAACAACAATTCCTGCAGGTGATAACACCCTTCTGCGCGAAAGCTCTTCGCTGCGCGAGATTGGACGAATTGAGCGCCTGCTTGGTCCGGAAAATTATCGCATCATGACAGGATTGCTCAAGACCCCCGCTTCGATCCTGGGGTTCATCTTGATCGGGTTATTTATCTTCATAGCCATTGCCGCGCCGCTCATTATTCCACCGGTGCGAGCGAACGATCCCTATAGTATTCCGCGCGATGGGTTTAGTCCCAATCCTGAACCGCCGGGGTCAGCGTGGGAACGAAATGTACCAGATTTGCCGTTCTGGTATGAGCCTATTATGAGATCCGATCAATGGGTCCACATCATGGGTACATCCACCGGAGGCTACGACATTTTCTACGGGGTGATCTGGGGTACACGCACTGCCTTCAAGACGGGTCTCATCGTGGTGGTGACCACTCTGCTGATCGGCATCATCGTTGGCTCGGTCTCGGCTTATTATGGTGGCGCGGTCGATAACATCATCATGCGTATTGTCGATATCTTTCTGACCCTGCCGTTTATCCTGGCGGCCCTGATTCTGGCAGCGGTGATCACGCCTAAGTTTGGGAAAAGCCTGATGCCCGCCATCATTGCTCTCATCGGGTTTGGTTGGATGGGGTATTCCCGAATTATCCGCGGCGATATCTTGTCCATCAAAGAACGGGATTACGTCATGGCGGCACGAGTGATTGGTGTTAAGGATAGCGGTATCCTATTTCGCCACATTATCCCGAATGCCATTTTCCCGACCCTGGTGTTAGCGTCTCTTGCCATCGGGGATGTGGTGCTTTCCTTTGCCGCGTTATCGTTCCTGGGAATCGGCACTGAAATCGGGTACGCGGACTGGGGTCAGGTACTGAGCTTTGCTCGAAACTGGATTACCAGCCTGAACACGTATTGGTACATCATTGTCTTTCCGGGGCTGACTCTGGTGTTCTTCGTCATGGGTTGGAATCTGGTCGGCGATGCTCTGCGTGATGTACTTGATCCTCGTATGAGAGGTAAAGCCTAATCTGTGCTTACCAGGCTTCTGTTCAAAATTATATCGGCTGCTCTTGGAATAGCGCTGCTTCTGGCAGCGCTATTTTTAGATGGTGGAATAGAAAATTCCATTGCCCAACAGGTGACGCCTGTGAATACGCTTTCTGCTTCCGAGCGTTTACTCGAACCCACGTTGCCTCCAGCGCCCTCGCAGGCGGATCACGGCGCCCAGGACTATTGGCTTTACTGTTTACCCTGCCATGGCGAAAAAGGGCAGGGACTAACAGAAGAGTTTCGACAAACCTATCCTCCCGAAGAGACGAATTGCTGGCAATCTGGCTGCCACGGGAACAATCCCTATCAGTATGGGTTCAAGCTTCCAACGAAAGTTCCGGCCGTGATCGGCAACGAGACGTTGGGAAAGTTTTCGGATGCCGCACAGTTGCATTCCTATATCCGGGCTGCCATGCCATTTTGGAACCCGGGAAGTTTGAGCGATGAAGAATCTTGGAGAATTACGGCATTCCTGTTGCGTGAAAATCACTTACGGAGCGATAGCGCAGAACTGAACGACTCCAATGCCGCCGATGTAAAAATACTGCGCATCGCGTTTCTCACCCCCGATGCTATACCTGTACCTGTCGGCGCCCAGGATCAGAATGACACATGGCTCTGGTTGAGCCTGGGCGTTGCATTGCTCCTCATACTGGCGATTTTCATCCTCAACCGCCGCAGGATCAAACCATAAAGGAACCGGATTGGAGAAGGGGTGTTCTCGTTTGCACGCAGCTAAAAAATTCCCCATACAGTTCTTGAGGAGTGTTTTCTAAAACTGAAAGTCCTGGTCAGTGGAATACTTAAGAATTGCATTTGACTCGCCTGAAGAATTAGATATAATTCTTTCTGCTTGGCACGTTGGGAACATCGCGTTCCTCCACTCCACTGACATACAGGAAGGTTAATGCCCGGCTTCACTAAGAACGTGCAAGGGCGTAATGTATTATTTAAGATTCTGGGGGGGTTAATTGAGTTTGCACATCCTTTGTTATCTGGATCAACTGAACATATGCCGCCTGGTCTGAGAGAGGAAAGCACAACCTGGGCTGGCGAAAGAACACGATGTGTATCGGAAGTCTTTGCATTCCCTGGTATATCATGCCAATCCTTAACGCCCAGTGATGGGACTTGCAGATTCATGGACGTCGTGTAGAAAGGAGGTGTCCCCATCCCTGAATTCACTGCATGAGCCTTTCAGTTGTTTTACTAAATTTTGATCACATGTGAGGAGAGTTGAAATGCGTAAAATGTTTATGGTTCTGAGTTTTCTGATTGCTGTCAGCGTGATGTTGTCTGCCTGTGCGCCACAAGTCCCTGCCACTGCCACGGAAGCGCCGGTAGAGGCGACAGCGGAAGAGCCTACAGCAACCGAGCCACCTGAGGCAACCGAGCCTCCAGCTACACCGACAGCTGAACCGACCACGCGTACTGGTCCATGGGTCGATGAGGTTGTGTTCTCGGAACAAGCGGATAATGCTGTCTGTATTGCCCAGCTTCAGGCGGGAGATGTCGATGCCTGTGCGGATGGTAATAGCAATCCCGATGACTTTCAGACCGTTCAAAGCGATTCCAACCTGGAATACGCCACAAGTTTTGGTCTAAACTTCGAGCTGCTTCTCAACCCCGTTCCGACCTTCAGCGACGGTCGCGTGAATCCCTTTGGGAATGCCAAGATCCGCGAAGCGATGAATAAGCTGATCGATCGCGATTTTATCGTTCAGGAGATTTTCGGCGGACTGGGCATTCCAAAGTATTCAACCCTGGTCGGCGCCTTCCCTGATTATTCCCGCTATATTGAGGCAGCCCGGGCGCTCGAAGCCAAGTATGCCTATGACCTCGAGGGTGCGAATGAAATCATCACGGCGGAAATGGAAGCGCTTGGTGCTACGAAGAACGCTGATGATAAATGGGAAATGGACGGCGAGCCGATCACCCTGATCTTCATCATTCGGACGGAAGACGAACGCACACCGATTGGTGATTATGTGTCCAACCAGCTCGAAAGTGTTGGTTTCACGGTGGATCGCCAGTACAAGTCCCGTTCGGAGGCTTCCCCCATCTGGGCACAAAGTGATCCGGCAGAAGGCCAGTGGAATATGTACACCGGCGGCTGGGTTAACACAGTGATTTCCCGCGACGATGGCACCAACTTTGGCTTCTATGATACGGACTTTGGCGGCTGCTGTGGTCTGTCCTCTGCCTTGATGACCGCGGATATGCTCGGTCAGGAGTACTACGACGTTGCTCAGAAACTCTGGAACAACGAATTTTCCACGATGGAGGAACGGGGCGAGTTATTCCGGCAAGCCCTAGATCTCTCGGGGCAGCTTTCGTACCACATTTGGATCGTCGACACGCAGTCGTTCTTCCCGCAACGCAGTGAGCTTTCTGTCGCTGCGGATCTGGCTGGCGGCACCTCTGGTTCTGCCTTGTGGCCCTACACAGTTCGTGTGGGCGATGGGGAAGGCGGTACTGCCCGTATTGCGATGAATGATATCTTCATTGAGCCGTGGAATCCAATTGCTGGTTCGAACTGGATTTCTGACGGTATGGCTTACCGGGGCACTGCGGATTCAGCGGTGATGCCAGATCCTTACACCGGTCTCTACTGGCCGCAGCGCGCGGAGAGTCTGGCAATTACGGCTCAGGAAGGTCTTCCTATCACCAAGACCCTCGATTGGGTCACCCTGGACTTCCAACCGGACCCTGTTACGGTTCCTGAGGATGCCTGGGCAGATTGGGATGCTACAGAACAACGTTTCATCACTGTTGGCGAGAAGTTCCCTGAAGGCGCCACCTCGCTGGTTAAGGTGACTTGGACCTACCCGGCAGATTTATACGAGACAGTTTCCTGGCATGATGGCAGCCCGATTTCTGCGGCGGATTTTGTCATGGCGATGATCATCGACTTCGATCGTGCTAAGCCCGAATCTGCAATCTTTGACGAAGTCGAGGTTTCCTCCCTGGAGGCATTCCTGGCAACCTTCAAGGGTGTGCAAATTGAAACCACAGACCCGCTTGTGATCTCTAGCTACACAGACTCCTATGCGTTGGATGCCGAAGCCTTTGGGCTTCATTGGTTCCCATCTGACGAGTTGAGCACGTATCCATATGGGTCTGCTGCTTGGCACAACCTGACCCCGGCGATCATGGCGGAGGGAGCTGGTGAAATTGCCTTCAGCATCGATAAGGCGTCCGCCAACACCGTCGAACAGACCAACTTCATCGATGGTCCAACTCTCGAGATCCAGAAGAAATACCTCGATCAGGCAATAGCGGAGGGCTTTATTCCCTATGCGGCGACTCTCGGTGAATTCATTACTGCCGAGGAAGCGCAGGCTCGCTACGAGAACCTTTCCAACTGGTTCGAAGAGCATAATCACTTCTGGCTCGGTACCGGTCCATTCTATCTGGACCAGGTATTCACGACGGAAGGCAATGCAGTTCTGAAACGCAATGAGAATTACCCCGATCTGGCTGATAAATGGGCGCGCTTCAGCGAGCCGAAGATTGGTTTGGTGGATTTGAGCGGCGAGGGGACTGTCGTCATCGGGCAGGAAGCGACGTTTGATGTCTTCGTGACCTTCAAGGATGAACCCTATCCTGCGGATGAAATTGACAGCGTTAAATATCTGGTCTTCAACGCCAACAATGAAGTCGTTGCTACGGGCGACGCAGAGGCAGCCGGAGATGGACAGTACACAATTGTCTTGGGACCGGATGTCACCAGCAGTCTCGAAGCCGGTGCCAACCGGATCGAAGTGGCTGTGGCAAGCAAGCTGGTAAGTATCCCGTCCTTTGCCAGCTTTGAGTTCGTGACCGTGCAATAAGCTAGTCCTTTGATTGGCCCGGTGGAAAATCTCCACCGGGCCAATTCTTTCCGACTTTATATTCAGCAAAACAGGTTGTCTTTTGATGATATGTTTCTGGCAGTTGAGCTGATCTAAATGATTAGAGAAAGAAGTCAAAATGGCTGAGTCAACATTAGAGTCCCCTCTGCCCATTGCTACACCGAGGAAGGAGCATGATAGCTCCTTCATCCGTGTCGCGAAATATATGTCCGTTCGTCTGATCACCATGGCGTTTACCGTTGTACTCGGTCTGTACCTGACGATTTTGATTGCGAATATGGGTGGTTATGTAGACCAGATCCGCCGTGGAGATATTCGTGAATTTGTTCAACAACAGGTCAGGAATGATCCAGGCCTCAAAAGTTTGTCTGCTGCGCAACGTTCCCAGATCATCGAAGATAGAATCGCAAACCAGGAAAAACGGCTGGGGTTAGATAAACCCTTTGCTGTTCGAAGTTTCGCATTCCTGAAAAACGCCGTGACGCTGGATCTGGGCTTTGCGGAATTCATCACTGCCGACAATGGCTCGCGGATGGTCAAGAATATCGTTCTGGAACGTTTGCCATCCACTTTGATGCTCTTTGGGGCAACAAATATCATTCTGTTCTTCGCGACCTTGTTTGCCGCGCTGTCTTTATCACGTCGTTATGGAAGCTGGCTTGACCGGTTTATTATAGCCACGTCGCCCATGTCGGCGGCGCCCGCCTGGTTCTACGGTATCTTTCTCATTGTGATCTTTGCAGCGTATCTGCATGTCTTGCCCTTTGGAGGCATGGTAGATGTTCCGCCGCCGAACAATAAAGTGGATTATGCACTGAGTATCTTAAAGCATCTTACTCTCCCCGCGCTGGCTCTGGCGCTCAACCAGGTGGCGTTTGCGATTTACAATAACCGCACGTTCTTCCTCATCTATTCCAGCGAAGATTATGTGGAAATGGCGAAAGCAAAAGGGCTGACGTCTCGAGATATAGAACGCAAGTACATTCTGCGACCCACTCTGCCCACGAATATTACGAACTTCGCCTTTCTCCTGATCGGTATTTGGGGCGGCGCGCCCATTTTTGAAGGTGTCTTTAACTGGCCCGGGTTGGGCAGGACACAGCTGGTGGCAGCAGGATTATTCGATACGCCTGTCATCCTCGGCACCACCGTGATTTTTGCATACCTGCTGGCAATCACGGTTTTCCTGCTGGACTTTGTGTACGCCCTGGTGGATCCGAGAGTCAGGATTGGAAGTGAGGGCGCAAAGTCATGAATTCGCTGAGAAGATTCTTCAAGGAGATCTCGCAGTACCCATCGGCGGTTATAGGAATGCTGTTGATTCTAGGTTTGGTTATCTTTTCTATTTATACGGTGATCACGATTCCTTATGAGGAGGCAATCTCCTTATGGCGCGGCGATGAAAACGTTTGGTATAGAACGCCGAAAACCGCGCAGCCCAAATGGATCAATTGGTTCCGTAAGGATGATGTTCCGGAGACGTTTTGGTTAAATACCGCCGAAGGCGATGGAACCAAGACCGAAGAGTTTTCGAACGGCACAAATAAGATATTCATCTCGCTCCCCTTTGAATATAACTCTATCTATTTCCCACAGGAGATGTCAATTTACTTCACTTCTCAGTTTGCGGCGAAAGAACCCTTCGTCGATATTAAGATGATCACCCCGACGGGTGAAGAGATTCGGATCGGCAGTTTTGCGGTGGGCCGGAAACATACGTATCGCTTCTCGCAGGATCAAAAACTGCAGCGTCGGCTGAAGGGAAATAGTCCCGAGCAGGGAATCTTTATGAATCTGACGTCAGAAACCGAACAGTTGCGGGCTGTCCCTGGAACGTATGAATTACAGATCGAAGGGGTGGCATTTGAGGAGAACTCGACTGTGGACGTGGAGTTCGTAGTCTATGGCGATGTCTATGGCTGGGCAGGTACCGATCATCGCCGCCGCGATATCTCGATTGCACTGATGTGGGGCGCGCCTGTTGCTCTGGCGTTTGGATTGCTTGCTGCGCTGGGTACAACTGTCATGACCATGATCATTGCTGCGGTGGGCACCTGGTATGGTGGCTGGGTCGATGAAATCATTCAACGCATCACCGAAGTAAACCTCATTTTGCCTTTCCTTTCGATCTTGATTATGATCGGCACGTTTTATTCTAGAAGCTTGTCGGTGATGCTGGTTGCCGTGGTATCCCTCAGCATTTTTGGTGGAGCAATCAAGGTCTTTCGCGCCAACTTCCTGCAGATCAAGGAATCTCCCTATGTGGAAGCGGCGCGCGCCTACGGGGCAAGTGATCGTCGTATTATCTTAAACTATCTGGTTCCCCGCATTATCCCTCTGCTGCTTCCTCAACTGGTCATTTTGATCCCCACGAATGTTTTTCTCGAAGCCTCTCTCACAATTATTGGCTTGGGCGATCCGGTGTTGCCGACCTGGGGGAAATTAATTCGAGAAGGTATCGGGAATGGCGCCCTGTTACAGGGACAGTTTTACTGGGTGCTTCAACCAGCTGTGATTTTGTTGATTACAGGCCTTTCGTTTGCTATGGTTGGCTTTTCCATGGATCGTATCTTTAATCCGAAGCTCCGGAGTGTTTAGCGCTATGCCCAACGATACATTATTGCGCATCGAAGACCTGATTCTTCACTTCAAAACGCGGCAGGGTACGGTCCAGGCAGTAGACGGCATTTTTTTTGAGCTTGGTTACGAGGAAGCCGTGGTTGTTCTGGGCGAATCTGGCTGTGGCAAAAGCTCACTTGCCAAAGCCATTTTACGTTTGCTGCCACGTAATGTCGAACGATACCAGGGCAGGATCTATCTGGAGAACACAGAGATTATGGCCCTGGATGATGAGGAATTCCGTAAAAATGTGCGCTGGGTAGGAATCTCTCTCGTCCCACAGGCAGCGATGAATGCTTTGAATCCTGTGCTGAAAGTAGGTGAGCAAGTAGCAGAACCAGCCATAGTCCACCTTGGCGTGAGCAAAGCAGAGGCGGTCGGGCTGGTGAAGAAGATGTTCGAGCATGTGGGCGTGCCTGAAGATTTCATCAACCGTTATCCATTCGAACTGAGCGGGGGGATGCGTCAACGCGTTGCTATTGCCATGTCGCTTGTGACGTCCCCGAACCTGATTGTTCTGGACGAACCAACCTCTGCGTTGGATGTTTTGACGCAGGCAAGTATCTTTAACGTTTTGAAACGGTTGAAGAAGGAGCTCGGAATCGGCTTTATCCTGATCACACATGATATTGCCACCTCCAGCGAGCTGGCAGATACCATCGCGGTTATGTATGCGGGACAGATCGTGGAGGTGAGTGATGCCTACCATTTCTTTGAAAAACCCCTCCATCCGTATTCTCAGAAACTGATGGCGAGCGTCCCAAGACTGCACAGCAGCACAGAACCTGAATTTATCACAGGGCGGCCGCCCAGTTTGATTGCCCTGCCCAAAGGTTGCCGGTTCAAAGAACGCTGCCCGTTCCGCTTTGAAAAATGCGATGAAGATCCTCCCGTCTTTCAAAAAGAGGGACGTCAGGTTCGGTGCTGGTTATATGCCTAAAAGGAGCAGGAGCATGACTTATGGTTTCTGAACCCAATCTAGATGTGATTGCAGCAGCAAAACAAAAAGCCCAGGGCAGAAAGGTCCTTCTGTCGATTGAAGATTTGCAGGTCTGGTTTGAGCTCCGGCGTTTTGGTTTTGGTCACGCGGGCTTTGTAAAGGCTGTGGATGGCGTGACGTTTGATCTTTACGAGGGGGAAACGATCGCAGTTGTGGGCGAGAGCGGCTGCGGCAAATCAAGCCTGATGAAAACGATCCTTGGGCTGCATAAGCCCACTCGCGGGAAAGTGACCTTTGATGGAAAGGACCTTTCTCAGCTCAGTGCAAAAGAAAAGCGCTGGTATCACTCTCAGGTTGGGTACGTGCAGCAAGATCCCTATGGCGCGCTGGCTCCCTTCATGAATGTGGAAAAAATTCTGGAGGAACCTCTGATCATCGGCGGTGTGAAACCGCGGGAGGCGCGCATAGAGCGGATCCACAAGGCAATGGACGAAGTGAAACTGACTCCCGTGGATGACTTCCTCCAAAAGTATCCTCATATGCTCAGTGGCGGCCAACAGCAGCGCGTCGTGATAGCTCGCGCCATGATTCTGGAGCCAAAGCTGCTCGTTGCGGATGAACCGGTTTCCATGCTGGATGCTTCTGTGCGGGTGGAAATTCTGAAACTTCTGCGAGGCTTGCAGGAAACCCACAATTTATCTGTGATCTATATTACACATGACCTCTCGACGGTTAGCTATTTTTCTGAACGGATCTTTGTGATGTATGCTGGAAATCTCATCGAGAAGGCAAAAGTGCGCAGCGTGCTGGACAATCCCTTGCATCCCTATACGAAGGCATTGCTTACGGGCACCTCGGAGCCGGACGCAAGAAATGCAGAGACATTAAAGGAAATCCCTCCTGGCGAGCCACCCAGCCTGGTCAACCCGCCAACAGGCTGCCGTTTCCATCCTCGTTGCGCCTATTTTATGCCTGGGTTGTGCGATGTGAAGTTCCCGCCAGACTTTGAACCGGAACCCGATCACCTGGTCGCGTGCTGGTTATATCAATGAGCCTCGATCACCCCGGGCGTTTGATCGCCCTCGCCATTTTCCTTTTGCTCTTCGGATTTGTCATGCCATTCCTGATCGTGCTTGAGGTGGTCAGGTCGACCTTCCTTTTGAACTTTCTTTCCTTTGGGGCATCTGTCCTTGGTTTGTTCCTCGGTGTCACGGGAATCACGGCGTATCGGGGGAAGGAGAAAAAGAATCATGACAAAGAACATCCCTACCAATAGTATTCTCCAAAACCTGAAGCAGTAGCTGCATGATTTTTTCCTGATCGCTTGAAAGATCCTCGTTTGTGTACGGAATACATGGACGGCACGGTTTTTCCGTAAAAACGGAAAAAAGTCCATTCTCTCACGAGATCCGTGTACAGAAAAGCCAGCCTTCGGATTTTGAGCAAGTCATAGCGGTCGTTGACGCCTTCCTTGCTTGATTTCATAACATACGATAGGATTCAGAGCACGTCTGAATCCTGTTTGTATTGGAGATTGATCATGCCGGGCAATCCCTATCGTATTCTTACCGTTCTGCTGATGCTGGGAATCCTGGCATCAGCCTGCGCGCCGACTCCGGTGGTGACGCCCTTTGTTCCGGATACACCCACGGTGACTCCTATTGCTACGGCGACACCGGTGGTCCGTTCGTTGCATGTTTGTCTGGGGGAGGAACCGAACACCCTGTATCCATACGGGAATCTCAACGCCGCCGCACGCAGCGTGCTCTCTGCGATTTACGATGGTCCGCTGGACGTGGTGGACTACGCCTACGAACCAATTATCCTGGAGAAAATTCCAGCCCTCGAAGATGGTGATGCACAGATCAGTCCGGTCAATGTGACGGCGGGTGCGGAGGTCGTCGATACAACGGGCAACGTCGTCCTGCTCAACACGGGAACGCGGGTGCGTCCGAGCGGCTGCCGCAGCGATGACTGCGCGATCGCCTACGACGGCTCTAGTACGATTCAAATGGACCAACTGGTCGTGACCTTTACTATGCTCGAAGGGTTAATGTGGTCCGATGGCGAGCCGCTGACCACGAGCGATTCGCTTTATTCATTTAATTTAGCCTCCGCAGATGTGACTCCTGGCTCCAAATTCCTGATCGACCGTACCCAGATTTATGAAGCGGCTGACGAGCAGACCATCCTGTGGTGGGGCAAGCCGGGTTTTATCGATCCCGATTACTACACAAATTTCTGGATGCCCTTGCCTGAGCATGCCTGGGGAGAGTTTCCGCCGGAAGAGTTGTTGCGCGTGGATGTCTCCACCCGAGTACCGCTCGGATGGGGACCTTACATCATCGATGAATGGCAGCCTGGGCAACAGATTCATCTGATCAAGAACCTCAATTACTTCCGGACAGAGAGCGGACTTCCCCGCTTCGATGAGCTGACTTTTCTGATTTTCCCCAATGCCGACGCGGCGGTGAGCGCGCTGATCGAGGGAACCTGTGATGTGCTTGATCCCTCCACCCGTTTGGATGGACACGTGGGCTTGCTCCGGCAAATGCGACTCGATAACCAGGCAGATCTGCTAACGGCGCAAACCCAGACCATCGAATGGCTGGGAATGGGAATCACGCCTGCCTCCTACGAGGATAATTTCGATGTCGAAGAGGATCGCCCGGACTTTTTTGGCGACAAACGCACACGCCAGGCGATTGCCCTGTGCCTGGACCGCCAGAAGGTTGTAGATACGGTCTTGTTTGGCCTATCGCAGGTACCCGATAGTTATCTTCCACCAGACCACCCGTTACACAATGCCAACCTGCAGACATACGAATTCAATCCGGAAGCCGGAAATGAAATTCTTACGGATGTAGGCTGGATTGACAAAGACAATGATCCTTCCACGCCGCGTCAGGCGGTGGGCGTGACCAATGTTCCGGCCGATACACCTCTTCTACTCAATTACCATACCACGTCTGCTACACAACGCCGTCAGGTGGCTGAAATCTTTACGCAATCCCTGGCAGAATGCGGGGTTGGTTTGAATGTAATCTATTCGCCTGCATCTGAGTTCTATTCCCCAGGCCCTGCCGGTCCACTCTTCGGACGCCAATTCGACCTAGCGGAGTACGCTATCGGAGTCAACAGCCTCGAGCCGCAGTGCAGCTGGTTTGTCAGCTCGCAGATCCCCACCGAGGAGAATCGCTGGGTCGGCACCAACATCAGCGGCTACAGTAACGCGGTCTTCGATGCTGCCTGTGCCAAAGCACTTCAAACGGTTTCCACCGACCCGGAGTATGCGTTCCATCAGGAGGCACAAGCCCTCTTTGCCGCGGATCTTCCATCGATTCCTCTCTATCTGCGACTCAAGGTCGCTGCCACACGCCCGGATTTCTGTGGCTTTACGCTCGACCCTTCCTCTTCCTCCCCCCTGGCGGATATCGAGATATTTGATTACGGTCAAAGCTGCGAGCCGTAATCGTTCATATTAAAACGCCACTAGGCGTCCTAGCAGGAGAGGGCGAATTAATTTGCAATAAGTCTTTCGCGCCGCGCGGGAAAGATACAAAACTTTGCTATAATGCTTTCATTCCGGAACATGGGAGCATCCTGTGATGAATAACAACAAACCTTTGTTGGAAGTAAAAGGATTGAAGACATATTTCTACACCGAAGACGGTGTAGTGCGCGCGGTGGATGGGGTCAGTTTTGAGGTGTATCCTGGAGAAGTCCTGGGGTTGGTAGGCGAGTCAGGATGTGGGAAGAGCGTGACCTCTCTTTCAATCATGCGTCTCATTTCCAAGCCAGGCAGAATCGATGAAGGTCAAATCTTACTGGGTGGCGAGGATCTGCTCAAGCTCCCGGAAGATGAAATGATCAAGGTACGGGGGAATCGCATTTCGATGATCTTTCAACAACCGCAGACGGCGCTGAACCCTGTTTTCAAAGTTGGCGATCAACTGGCAGAAGTTCTGGACGTTCATCAGGACCTGGGCAAAGAGGCGGGTTGGAAGCGCGCCGTGGCGTTGCTAAAGATGGTGGGTGTGCCAGACCCCGAACGCCGCGCCGAAGCCTATCCTCACGAGTTATCGGGTGGTATGGCGCAGCGTGTGATGATTGCTATGGCGCTTGCCTGTGTGCCCGAATTATTGATTGCAGATGAGCCGACGACAGCTCTGGATGTGACTATCCAGGCGCAGATTCTCGACCTGATGCGCGACCTGCGTCGGGAAATGGGGACCTCCGTGATTTTGATTACACATGACCTCGGCGTGGTTGCCGAGATGGCAGAACGGGTGGCGGTGATGTATGCAGGGGAGATCGTCGAGCAGACCGATGTCAATTCCTTATTCGACGAGCCGCTCCACCCCTATACCCAGGGCTTGATCGGTTCGATCCCCATCCTCGGCGAGCTCAAGGAGAGGCTGGATGTCATCCCCGGCTCGGTGCCCAATCTGGTCAACCTGCCGCCTGGTTGCCGCTTTGCGCCGCGCTGTTTGTCTCGTGTTAAGTATGGACTTACGATTTGTAATGATGTGAAGCCTGAGCTTGACGAATTAAAACCAGGTCATTTTGTGCGCTGCTGGCTGTATCAGGATGCGGAAGAATATGGTCACGTCGCTCCGCTGAGAGTAAGCTGACCGCTGCCTTGTATTGGAGCATTCAACATGCAAACGAATAACAATTATAAAGGGGACGTTCTGGTAGAGGTCGATAACCTGATCAAGTATTTTCCTGTACGCGCTGGTTTGTTGCAGCGTGTTGTCAACCAGGTGAAAGCGGTGGATGACGTCAGCTTCTTCGTCAAAAAGGGAGAGACGCTGGGCCTGGTCGGGGAATCTGGTTGCGGTAAGACCACCGTGGGGCGGACGATGCTGCGCCTGATCGAGCCGACGGGAGGGGCAGTCAAATTTGAAGGCAGAGACGTCTTTTCGATGAACTCGCGTGAGATGAAGACAACTCGCCGCGATATGCAGATCATTTTCCAGGATCCTTATGCCTCGCTCGATCCACGCGTCCCCATCGGGGAGTCGGTGATGGAGGGTTTGCATATCCATAAGATCGGCAGTCCGAAAGAACGTGTCGATATCATGCTGGAAACTCTTAAGAAGGTAGGGCTGGAGAGTTACCACTCGCGCCGCTATCCGCATGAGTTTTCCGGTGGGCAGCGCCAGCGTATTGGCATTGCACGCGCGCTTGCGCTTCGCCCAAAGTTTATTATCTGCGATGAGCCTGTTTCAGCCCTGGATGTCTCGATTCAATCTCAGGTCTTGAACATTCTCAAGGATTTGCAGGCGGAATTCGGGCTGACCTATCTGTTTATCGCGCACAATCTTTCGGTCGTGGAGCATGTGTCGAACCGGGTGGCGGTGATGTATCTGGGCAAAATGGTGGAGATGACCTCGCGCGAAGAGCTCTTCCGCAACCCGCTGCATCCGTACACGCAGGCGTTGATGTCTGCGATTCCTGTTCCGAACCCGCGCTTAAGAAGGCAGCGCACCATACTAAAAGGTGATGTACCCAGTCCCCTTAACCCGCCAACTGGCTGCCGTTTTCATCCGCGTTGCCCGGTAGCGATCGAAAAATGCTCGCAGGTGGAGCCAGCCTTCCTCGAAGTGAATCCTGACCATTGGGTGGCTTGTCACTTGGCGCAACCTTCGTAAGATAAAAATATGGCTGTGCCTTCCGTTCTCCTCGTTGACGATCAGCGGGATATCGTCCGGCTCCTTCACTCCAGCCTGCAGACGCTGGGTCACGAGCTTGTGATTATCGATGCGCCCTCGGGGGAGGAAGCTTTGCTGGAGGCATCCCTGCGTAAGGTAGATCTGCTGGTTGCGGATTATCTCTTGCCTGGAATCTCCGGCGTGGAATTGATGCACAAGATCCGTGCCCGCAATCCCTCCCTGAAAGTGATCTTTATCACCGGTATGACCGAGCGCAGGGCGCGCACGGAAATGCTCAATGCCGGCGCGGTGGCGATGTTCGACAAGCCGATTCCGCTAGCGGATTTTCTGGACGCCGTCGAGCGCAGTCTGGGATTGGTACGCACGATCTTCCCGCCGGAGACGAATCGGGAGGCGAATCAACACGGTCAGACGCTGGCGGAACTTCTGGGCGGTTTTCGGCAGAAGATCGATGCAGATGCTGTATTCCTGATCAGCGACCGCGGGCGGGTACTGGCACGGGCTGGTGATCTTTACGACAGCAGTATGGAAGTTTCGCTGCTTTCCGCCCTGATGGCTATCTTCAGCGCAGGACTCAAAGTCGCACGCTTTATTCACCAGGAAAACTTGAAGAACTATCATGTCTTTCGCAGCGAGGACCACGACCTGATCCTGATTCCGGTCGATGCTGCTCATGCACTCATGTTAGCCGGCAAAGATGTGGCGACCGCAGATCGTATTTTGCACACGGTGAGGGAATTGCTTGCCGTGCGCGACGAAGTCGAAGGCGTGTTGAAGTCACTTGGGGTGGTGCCTGTGCATCTTGACGCGGAGCCTTCCATCACGATCCCGGAGCCTGAACCACTGGCGCCTACCCCGCCCGAGCCCGAGCCGGAAGTCGATCTGGATGCTCTGTTTGCAGCAGCAGATAAAAACTCTCAGGTAAAAGATATCGATGCGTTCTGGAATGATGCCGTGGAGAAGACGAGCAATATCCGTACCAACCCGGACGTGATCTCGTTCGAAGAGGCAAGCAAACTCGGCCTGACACCTGGCAAGACGATGCCAGTCAAGCTAACCGGCTCCCTGAAGCCGAATGAACCCCCTCCACCTAAGTGACGCATCATACCCCCTGGCGCCGTCCGCCAGTTCGTAATTGAAGTCGACTGAAGGATATAGTTTGTCTCTTGCATAAGGTGAGGTATTTCTGTAAAATAATGGCAATAGCGTAGCGGAACTTCTAAATTTTTCACTCGACAACAAATCAATCCCTAAATAATGACAACCTAACTCGGCAACAGATTGTACGAAAGTCAACCTTATCTGCAACAAGGAGTTGCCGAATGTCTTACGCTGCCTCTGGTCAGGAAGCTATCCTAGGGCGCTTGCTCATGGATATCGTTCATGGTGATCTAACCGATGACACCATCGGATTGGTGGACCAACTGGACCCTGACGACCTGGCTCTACCGATACTCCATCTCGTTCGCTATGTGCAGGGGATGAGCATGGCGCCACACATGCGAGCACATATCAACAGAGATCTACTAGATGAGCTACGGATCATCACAATCGAACAGTCCGAAGACCTCTTTCCGTCACGCGAGCAGGAACCACCCTCCTGGCGACCTGACGCTCTCATTCCTACTCGAGCACTGTCCATCATCAAAGACCTTTTGCTCGAAACTCTACAGGGCAAAATCAGATATGAAACGCTCGCTGCCATCGATGACTTGGGCGAACTGGAAGACATCCCAGAACCGTATCGAGAACTCCTCTTCCTAGTGCAGGGTGATCATCAGGATGGGCAGGAAATCGCTGATTGGTTGATCTACAACCTGACTGGCATCATCGAGGAGATCAAAAAACTGAGACGATAGAATAAGCCTTCGATAGGGAAAATTTTGCGTTATAATGCACCCCTACGATACGGAGTTTCCGACGCCGGAAACCCCATCAAAATGCACACCAGCCTCGCTGATTGCCTTGTTGAATTATGACAAGAAGTACCGCCACATATAGGCAATCGCAGCAAGTAAGTCAGCAGATCTGGTGCCACGCACTGGGGCGTGGTGCAAGGGTAGCACACCAGCCTTTGGAGCTGTGGATCTTGGTTCGAATCCAGGCGCCCCAGCCTAGTGATTTCCCGCTGAGGCGGGGCTTATTTTCCACCGTCCAAGCGGTACTATGAGAAATAGGATTTATGGCGAAGAAAGCCCCGCCAAATCCTATTTTTGTTTGAGGGTACAACGATGAAGATAACTCCCGTCCTCCTTGCCGCCGGGCAGGGCACACGTATGCAGTCAGACGTGCCGAAGGTGCTGCATTCCCTGTGCGGCAAACCGATGGTGTGGCATGTGCTGCAGGCATTGAAGGTCGCTACAACCGAAACGCCTGTGGTCATTGTGGGCCATGGTGCGCAAGAGGTAACGAACTACCTGGGGGATGCGGCAGAGTGTGCTCTGCAGGAATCGCAGTTGGGGACTGCACATGCGGCGATGCAGGCGGAACCAATCTTGCGAGGCAAAACCGATCTGGTCCTTGTGACCTATGCAGATATGCCTCTTCTGCGCGGAGAGACGTTTCAGCGGCTTGTAGATACCCAGCGCCTCAATTCCGGGCCATTCAGCCTTCTAACCGTCATCGCGGATGACCCGCGCGGGTTCGGGCGGATCGTGCGTACAGTAGACGGGACGGTGGAAGCCATTGTCGAAGAATATGTTGCTACGCCCGAACAACGTGAGATCAAGGAATTGAACGTGGGTGCATACTGTTTTAAAGCGGATTGGCTATGGGATGCCTTGCACCGTATCGAAAAGAATCCGAAGAAGGGTGAGTATTACTTAACAGACATTGTGGAGCTGGCGGTCAGAGATAATTTGCCGGTGCAGGCTGTGGTACATGATGATTTTATCGAAACGATAGGGATCAATACCCGAGTCCACTTAAGCGAAGCCGAAGCCGCCCTGCGGACTCGGATCAACCGTGAGCATATGTTGAACGGTGTAAGTATGATGGACCCTGCCTCCACGTATATTGACGCAGGTGTGAAGATCGGCCGGGACTCGACGATTATGCCGAATACGTATATCCATGGCAATACAATGATTGGTGAAGGGAATATCATTGGTCCAAACGCGATGATTCGAGATACGACCATCGGGAATGGTTGCAAAATACTGGCTTCGGTATTGGAAGGCGCGATCCTGGAAGATGATGTGGATATGGGTCCGTTCGCCCGCCTGCGCCAGGGCGCGCATTTGAAGAGTCATGTTCATATGGGCAACTTCGGTGAGGTGAAAGACTCAACACTGCACGAAGGCGTGAAAATGGGACACTTCTCCTACATCGGCAATGCTACCATCGGCGCGCGCACGAACATCGGCGCAGGGACGATTACAGCGAATTACGATGGAGAAAAGAAAAACCCAACGGAAATTGGCGAAGATGTGTTTATCGGTTCAGACACAATGCTCGTTGCCCCTCTGAAACTTGGCGACGGAGCGCGTACGGGTGCCGGGGCAGTCGTCACAAAAAATGTGGCTGATGATACTCTTGTGGTTGGCATGCCTGCGCGAGCTATTCGTAAACTAGAACGAAAACCCAAAGACAAATAACCACGGAGACGCCTACGCCCAGCCTTTTAACGTCCCCGTAGTGAGAAGAATGTATGACTCTTACACAACAAGAAAAACAAGCTCTGATCGATCTGGCAAACACAGCGCGCCAGCGTGCATATGCCCCTTATTCGAAATATCCTGTGGGAGCGGCGCTTCGCACGAAAACGGGTCGCCTGTATACCGGCGTCAATGTGGAGAATGCCGCGTACCCGCAGACGATGTGTGCCGAGCGTGTGGCGATCTTCAAGGCAGTTTCTGAAGGGGAAAAAGAATTCGAAGTCATCGCAGTTGTCACAGACAACGGCGGCTCTCCCTGTGGCGGATGCCGTCAGGTGATGGCTGAATTCGGGCTGGATACCCTTGTCATTCTGGCGGATGGAACCGGGGAACTCATTAAGGAAACAACTGTAAAGGAACTTCTGCCAGACGCGTTCACGCCGGATCGTCTGAGTACAGAAGTAGACAGGTAGACAAGTAGGCATGTTTCCCTGTCTACCCGTTTACGTGTATACTCTCTGCCATGTCCGACCCTAAATTTCGTTCGTTTCGAGTCGATGCTGTTGTCCTGCGGCATAGCGACTATGGTGAAGCGGACCGCTTGTTGACTCTCTACACGCGTCAGCTGGGGAAGACGCGCGCGGTTGCCAAGGGGGCACGCAAGATTGCATCACGCAAGGCGGGCCATATTGAACCGTTTACGCACGTGAAGCTGCAGCTCGCCAAAGGGCGCGATATGTTGATCCTGACACAAGCCGACACCGTTGATGCTTACCAGCCTCTGCGCGAGGATTTGATCCTCACAAGTCAGGCATCGTATGTGCTCGAGCTGCTCGATCGTTTCACTTATCAGGATGAGACCGAGAATTCCGCTATATTCCGGTTGCTAACGGAAACTCTTTCGCGCCTTGCCTCGAAAGCCGATCCGTGGCTGGTCATCCGCTATTATGAGATGCGCCTGCTCGACCATTTGGGGTTTCGCCCGCAGCTATTCGAATGTGCGAATTGCAGGCGACCGATCCTGCCGGAAGACCAGTTCTTCTCCTTCAGCGCTGGCGGTGTGATCTGCCCACGGTGCGGGCAGGGATTGCGCAATCTCAAGACTATCTCAGTGGAAACACTTAAGTACCTGCGTCACTTTCAGCGATCGAGCTACGCGGATGCCTCTCGGGCTCGCCCTGGCGTGGATGTCCAAAATGAAGCGGAGACTCTCATGCAGGGATATTTCACCTATCTGCTCGAGCGTGAATTAAATACGCCAGGCTTTTTGAAAAGTATCAAAGAGTAGAGGAGATTCGTTTCCCCCAGTTCAAAACAAATTTCCGGGCAAAGGGTATAGCGATTGGCTTAAGAATTCTCCAAATAAAAATTTGGAGCCATCTCCATTTGAGGGAATAAATAAGGTGAGTCAATAGCCAGCGCGTAATTAATGCCTGTCCCAGGGGACTTCTCAGCACCAGCTGTTTGTATTCATGAAATGAGAAATCGTTCTTCGCAAACGCCTCACCGATCTCGCGCGCGGCTAACAACCCATATCCCAGCGCGATGCTGATGCCCTCACCCAGGAATGGGTCTGCACCCGCGGCGTCACCTACAAACAGGACATGCGGTGCCGCCATCGGATTTTTAGGGGAGAACCACCGAATAGGGTGCCCTTTGATTTCGTAGTCCTGCAAATTGAATCCCAGGCGCGCCATCTCTTCAGCCAGCGGCTCTTTCAGCGACGGACGTTTCTGCTCCGCAAGAAGGTTTGTGTCATATACTCCCCAGCAGCGCATGCCTTGCCCGTGGACCTGCGTTGGAAAGTCCCACACATAGCCAGCGATATTCTGAGGGACCGGGAAGAAATCGAAATATGCCCTCTCGCTACGCTCTCTTTTCCGCCTCGAAGGTGCGTGGGTTGGGGTCAACACTTCTAGTACGCGTGCCGTATGCACCGGCGTGTTTGGGAAAATGCAACGACGTGTAATCCCGTTTGAGCCGTCCGCACCGACCACGACCTGCGCGCAGAATTTTCCCTGATCTGTTTCGACCGTTACACTGTCGTTATGAGGCAGAATATTCCTGACCGTAATGCCCTCTCGAATCTCTATTCCTCTGCTCTTCACCTTCCTTGCTAGCCAGTGATCAAGCTCATCGCGTCGGATGACGCGCAAAGCATGTCGTTTCGGTACGAGAATTTGTAATCCTCTCGCTTCAAAATCGAAATGAATGCGCTCTACATCCACATGTGGGACTTCGCTTACGTCCAGCCCAAGTCGTTGAAGAATGACCTCCGCGTCGATGATGAGTCCGCCGGCGCAAAGCTTTTGGCGTGGATAATGATTTTTTTCCAGAATTAGAATGCGATCGATGAGATGGGGGAAGTCCCTGGCAAGATGAAGGGCGGTGGAAAGCCCCGAAGGTCCACCCCCAATGATGACAATTTTGCACTCTGGCATATGAGAAGTTAATGCCCTCTGCTGAAGTTAATGCCGCAGGATCTGCGATAGGAATAATTTTGTCCGGTCGTTCTGCGGTTCGTTAAAGATCTGATGCGGCGTGCCCTGTTCGACGATCTCACCTTTGTCGAAGAAGATCATGCGGTTGGCTACGGCTCGGGCAAAGCCCATCTCATGAGTCACGGCAACGATGGTCATGCCGGTTTGGGCAAGCTCAATCATCACATCCAGCACTTCTTTAATCATTTCCGGGTCGAGCGCCGAGGTTGGTTCGTCGAAGAGCATGATACGCGGCTGCATAGCAAGCGCCCGGGCGATCGCCACGCGTTGCTGCTGCCCGCCGGAAAGCTGCGCAGGATACTTATCCGCCTGCTCCGGGATGCCCACGCGCCGAAGAAGTTGCATCGCCTGTTCACGTGATTGTTCCTTTGTGACATGTTTGACCCAGGATGGGGCCAGCGTGATATTTTGCATCACGGTCAGATGCGGGAACAGGTTAAACTGCTGGAAGACCATCCCCACTTCCTGACGGATCTTTTCGACATTGCGAATGTCGTTGCCCAGCTCGATGCCATCGATAATGATCTGTCCCTTTTGATGCTCTTCGAGGCGATTGAGGCAGCGGATGAAGGTCGACTTTCCTGAGCCGGAGGGTCCAAAAATAACCACTACTTCCCCTTTTTGCACGGAAAGGCTGATGCCCCGCAGGACGTGGAACTCGCCGAACCACTTATGCACGTCGCGACAGATGATAATGTCTTCTGAGTTATTGGTTTCGGTCATCTAATTCTCCAAATCCTTTATCGCTTCCCGACCCCCAGAGCTTCTTCCATACGGCCGCTGCCATACGTGAAGGCAAGGTTGAATGCCCAGTAAATCAAGAACGCAAACAAGAAAACTTCGCGGTGTGTGCCGAGCCATTCACTTTGTGCCAGGATCGAGCGGGAGATCCGTACGACATCGAACAGACCAATGATGGCGACCAAGCTCGTATCCTTGAACAGGCTGATAAAGGAATTGAACAACGCCGGAACGACCGCGCGCAAGGCTTGCGGCAGGATAATCAACGTGATAGTCTGCGCGCCGCTCAACCCCAGCGCGTGCGCCGCCTCGTATTGACCGCGCCCGATCGCCTGCAATCCGCCACGCACATTCTCGGCTTGATAGGCTGCCTCGAACAGGATAAAACCAATCATGGCGCGGACGACCTGGTCTGGGCGGATATCGATCGGCAGGAAGTAGGGCAATAGCACAGCAGCCATGTATAGAATCGTAATAAGAGGAACGCCGCGAATGAGCTCAATATAGGCAATGCAGAAATAGCGGATGATTGGGAGTTTGCTGCGCCGACCGAGCGCGAGTAGGATCCCAAGCGGGAGGGCACCAAAGTTGCCGACAATGGTGAGCAGGAGAGTGAGCAGGAGTCCTCCCCACAGATTGGATTCTACAGGCGGCAGCGTTGCGATGTAGGGCGTGCCTGCAATCAGGAAGAATACAAGTGGGAAATAGAGCAGCCAGGCAATCCCTGTGATCAGCGCCCCACGCGGCAGGTACCGGCCAATGAAATAAAAGATCAGCAGAGTGGCGACCGCAATCAGCCAGTCCTCCCAGACGCCCCAACCGAAAAACAAAGCGATCGCAATGAAGGATAATCCTGCACCCAACGCGATCAGAGCAAAACCGCGGGCTGCATTCTTCCACACACCCCACGACAGTCCAACCAGAGCAGCGAGAATAAAGATGCAAAGCCATACACGCCCGATCTGTTCACGTGGATAGAGCCCGATCATGAACAGTGTCAGGTTCGCTTCGATGACACCCCAGCGCGCTTCGGTCGTTGCCCATTCGATGGCGGGCTTAAGAATAAGATAGAGCAACCAGGCAGCGAATAGCGTCAGCGCGATGTTGTACCAGGTGCTGAACAGATTCTTACGCAGCCATGCCAGTGGACCCACAGTGAGTCGTGGAGGTTTTATCTCGACCGTGTCAATTGCCGCCATGTCAACGCTCCACGAGTTGAATACGCCTGTTGTAAAGATTCATCAACAGAGACGTGAAGAGACTGATGCTTAGGTAGCTCAACATCATGATGGTAATGATTTCGATCGCCGCACCCGTCTGGTTGAAGACTGTCCCTGCTACGCTAAAAAAGTCCGGAAACCCAATCGCGATGGCAAGCGATGAATTCTTCGTCAGGTTCAAATACTGGCTGGTAATGGGCGGCACGATAATCCGCAACGCCTGTGGAAACACCACCAGGCGAAGTGCTTGACCAGCTGTTAGCCCGAGCGAGCGCGCCGCTTCGACTTGCCCTCGTGAAACCGCCTGGATTCCAGCGCGCACGATCTCTGCGATGAAGGCGCCGGTGTAGACCACCAAGCCAAAGAGCAAAGCGGCAAATTCAGGGGTAAGCCGCAACCCTCCCTGAAAGTTCAAGCCAGAGAGCTCAGGAATGCTGGCTTGCAGAGGCGGCTCGGGCTCAATTACGAAACCTATTAGGAGGATCAGCACCGGGATAATAAGATATGCCAGATTCCACCACGGCGATAACGGAATACTGGCGCGCTCCTGTGCCGTGCGCAAAATAAACCAAATCACAAAAATGGAAAGAAGTGCAATGAATACAAATATGCGCCACGCAGGAAGAGTGGCTGTCCCTTCCCCCCAGACCATGTAAACGCCGCGCTGTGTTAGAAAAAGCGGGCCTGGCAGTTTGACGGCCTGCTGCACACCTGGGAGTTGAAGGATGACGCCAAAGTACCAGAACATCAACTGGAGCAGGAGCGGCGTGTTGCGAATCACCCCCACATAGGCTGCTGCAAACTTGTTAATCAGCCAGTTCGACGATAGCCGCCCCACACCTGCCAGGATACCGACAATCGTGGTGAACACAATTCCCAGCGCGCTGACCACCAGCGTATTGACCAATCCAACCAGCAGGGCGCGGGCGTAGGTGTTCGAAGGCTCATACGAGAGGAAAGACTCGCCGATGCCGAAGCTGGCAGGATTCTTCATGAACCCGTAGCCCATCGTTAATCCCTGCCGGGCAAGGTTGGTTGTGACGTTGACGTACAGATACCCGGCAACCAAAGCCAGCACAAGGATGAAGATCACCTGTGCAAAGATTTTCAAAACCCGGATGTCACGCCAGAAAGCGGTGGTATTCATGAGATAGGGATCGGGCGGCCCGATAGAAAGCGGACCGCCCGATGAAAGAGGATCTGTTTAGCGGAAAGGCGGAGAATACATCAAACCGCCATTCGTCCATAACTCGTTCTGGCCGCGAGCCAGGTTGAAAACGGAAAGGTTGCGCTCGTACACTTCACCGTAATTGCCAACATGTTTGATGACGCGATAGATGAAGTCATTGCTCAAGCCCAGCATGGCGCCGAGCTCGCCTTCCACGCCCAGCAAACGGCGAACGACCGGGTCTTCACTGGTGAGGAATTCATCCACGTTCTGAGATGTGATACCAAGCTCCTCTGCCTGAATCATGCCATAGACAACCCACTGCACCACTTCTGCCCACTGTGGATCTCCATCGGAGACGGCTGGCGCCAGAGGTTCTTTGGACATAACTACATCTAAAATGATGTGATCATCAAAGTTCTGCAAAACGGCCTGTCCTTGTGTGGCGAGCTGGGAGCGGTCGGAGGTAATGGCATCGCAGCGCCCTTCATCATACGCCTGGAAGGCGGCGTTCTGATCTTCGAAGACAACCGGGGTGTAGTTCACGCCCGCGGCGCGGAATTGATCTGCAAGGTTGAGTTCCGTGGTAGTACCGCTTTGTACACAGACATTTGCGCCCTCAAGCGCCTGGAGACCTGCAGCCGGATCGTCCACGATGCTCTTTTTCGCCATGATAGCTTGCCCGTCGTAGAAATTCACCGGACCAAAAGTAAGCCCAAGCTCTACGTCGCGCGCATATGACCAAGTGCTGTTACGGGCGAGCACATCCACTTCGCCCGATTGCAGAGCTGTGAAGCGTTCCTGAGCGCTCAACCCGCGGAATTCAACTGCATTCGGGTTATCAAAGAGAGCGGCTGCCCAGGCGCGGCAGAAATCTACATCGAATCCGGTCCAGTTGCCATCGCTATCTACAAAGCCGAAACCCTGGAAGGTACCGTGTGCACCACAGATCACTTCACCCCGATCCAGAATGGCTTGAAGGCGTTCCCCGCCGGCGACCTCGGGGGTTTGAGGCGTTTCGGCAGCGGGGGCGGCGGTCGGTGTGGCGGCTGGCGTTCCGCATCCCGCAAGCACCAGGCTGGTGAGTACCAGTAGGCTGAACAGAGGGAACAACAATTTACGCATGATCTTCTTCTCCTTATAGCGAATGTTTGTTTGAAAGCAAATCGTGAACCACACGTTAAGTTGACGCTTGCACCTCCAATCTTATGGGCTTGAAAACCATATTTCTCCTGTCGATATATGGCTATGATGCAGCGACGTTACCCTTTCGATAAATTGACAGGATACCCAAAAACGGGTGTAGGCGTCGTTTCAGGGCGCGCTCCCCGTTATTAGGCTTCATCGGTTCGTTTGATGGTTTGCTGATTATATGAAAAGCACAAGTGTAAGTCAATAAATGGGGTGATGAATTTTGGAGCAAAATTTGCAGGCAGCAGTGCCTAGGGGTCTTCTGCTAGACAAACGCACCCGACCATGCCTCAAACTCTCTGCCGGAACGTTCCCCATCTTTATAAAATGTCAGATACGTGAACGTTTGATATCGCGCGAACTTCTGCTCTCTGAGGTTTTTAATCGCAAGATCATAATACGAACGCCACGTACCTGAATTGAAATAGAACTGATGTCGTTCGTTCGGGGGCTCTCCATCCGAATCAAGAGGAATGATCTCATGATAGTGCGTATGACCATACACGATGAAACGTGCCGAGTCGTCGAGAAACGCCGGTTCTCGTAAGGCGTTCTCTGCCAGAGAGCGCTCGTTTTCGTTCATCTTGTTATGGACCCAAAGGACGAGCTCGTCGAGGGTCTCAAAGGAAGCGCGTTTCGATATTTTGAGCACAAGCTCGAGGGCATCCACAATATCGAACTGGAAAGATTTATCCAGTTCGCGGACGAAGGCAAGTTGCAGGAACTGATCACACAAATCATCCCACACATCTTTCAGCTCCTTTTCCAGAGCGGCGCTCTCCGCGTGACGCCGGATCTGTCCACTGATCCAAAGCGGAGTTGCCAGCGCCGGGCGCACATTCGTGATCCGGCGCAGGCTGTCGATAACCCCGCTGGGGAGTTGATTGCCATAGCGCCTCTGTACTTCCACTGGATAGCGGTTGCAGACATCCATCGTGAATACGTCGCCAAGCGTGGCGTGATTGCGGCCTCGTTCGCGGTCGAAATTGAATTTATCGTAATAATCTCCGTGACGGACAAAGACCTGATAGGGTTGCAGGATTTCCCGCAGGGCAGGATGCTCCTCTAGCTCATAAGGAAAGGGACCTGAATCGTTATATAACCCCATCGATTCGATTATTGTTTTGCGGATTTGATCGAAGGCTGGTCCCGGCAGCCGATAGTACCAGTCGTGATTGCCAACCATGTAGTGAATGCGGACGTTGACCGGTATCCGTTCTTTTGAACCCTGGTCTGGTTGGTGATGTGCATTCGCAGGAGGCAAAAGAATACTGGGTTCTTTCGCGCACTTGCGCAAGATCTCAAGAGATGCCCGGTTGCCATCGATGATCGCCTGCGTGGTTTCCGAAAGCGTACGGGCAAAGGCATGGCTGTTCGGATCAGTCCAGGGGCGAGTGTAATTCGGCGTGCCGGGTGCAGTATTGAGCCAGAGTGTGGAATGAAGCGGGTCAAGAATGTCACCAAGCAATAGGACATCGAGGCTCTGGATGGGTCGGTAAGTAGAATCCTCTCGAAAGGAAGCATAAAAGGCAGTTTCACGCAAGCGGTTGGCAAGAAGGTCAAATGCGGTTGGGGAGATCGAATTGGCAGTTGTGCCGTCCCCCAGGTGAATATCACTGACAATGACGAGCATGATGATTCTCCTACTCAGCAGTTCATGAAAAACGGGAAGGACTCCAAAAAGACGAGAATGGACTTCTCTTATTTGTTTTGGAATTGATCATGAATGATCGAATTATAGTCTGAATGTATGCGAAATTTGCCGGAGCGCAAATTTCCCCTTATTTCGTTATACATAATATAGAGATATTCCTGAGGATGGTACCCACGGGAAGCTTCGGGATATTGACGTATAATGCTGAAAAGGGAATGGGCTTTTTAATGTTTCGTGAGGCAAGCAAACTGCGACGACTTCCCACGGGGGTTCAGTTTGATGGATAAGGAGTTATCATGGTCCGAAGAATTTTCGCTGGAATCTTGATCTTACTGAGCGCAATTTTTCTTGTGGCAAGCGTCGTGGGGATTGGCGCCATCTGGTACTACAATGAACCGCTCACTCGCGAAGTAACGGGACAATTAGAAGAGATCGATACTGAGCTTACCCAAGCGGAGGCAACGCTGAAAAGCTCCGACCAGGAACTACAGCGTGCGCTCCGCATTGTCGATACGACGGAAGCAGCACTCGAAAAACTCACGGAACAATCAGAAAGTGCAGAGAGTCTTTTTGAGCGCATTCAAGGCACGTTGGATGACAGGCTGCTGCCGGAATTAAAAACGACCCGCCGCCGTATCGTCGAAGCGCGTGCCGCACTGGAAAGTTTGCAGTCGGTCCTGAGGAGCATCAGCAATTTTATCCCCGGCGTCGATCTAAATCTTCCTGGTCAGCTATTGACGGACCTTATCGCTTCCACTCAATCCCTGGATACTGAAATTGCAAATGTAGAGGGTCTGGCGACCCAGGCGTCCACCTTTGTCGCAGATACAGGCTATTTGCTGGGTGGCGACCTGACCCAAACGCGGGAGAGTCTGCAAAATTTTCTTTCCACGATTCAGGAGTACGAAAAGAAAGTCGCCCGCTGGCGTGAGCAGAGCGAAGATATGCTGGAAAACGCTCCCAAATGGATCGACCAGGCGTCGATCGTGCTGACGGTTTTCCTGGTCTGGTTCGGTTTCTCGCAGCTCAGCCTGTTGCTGCATGGGATCGCACTTCAGCGCGGGATGGATCCACTGCTGGCGATCAGGCGCGAACGGCATCACAATCCGTTGATCAAGGATGAGAGGGATTTGGAACTAGAGGAGGGTTAGGCAGATTGTAAGGTTGCCTTTCTTGACCTGGAACACCTGTTCTACTATAATCGCCGTCATGTCTCTCCTAAGGCGCTTGCTACAATATTTAATCGGGGAACGAGACAAGACCAAACATCCACGTGTCTTTTTACAAGATGAGGAACTCATCGCTGTCATCAAGGACGTAGCGAAACAACAGAGCCGCCCTGAAGAGGATGTCATGGCAGAATTCACAAAAGTGGGATTAAACCAGTTCGCAACCCAAAGGGAAATGCAAAATCGATGGAACTCTCTTACGCATCGCGAACAGCAGGTGGTTGGGCTCGTTTGCCTCGGATACCGGAACTATGAAATTGCTCAGACGCTTGTGATTGCGCCCGAAACAGTGAAGGCGCATCTACAACATATTTTCGATAAATTTCATTTGCGCAGCACGAAAGAGTTACGTCTTGTCTTGAAAGATTGGGACTTTCACGATTGGTGGGAACACAACCAGCAGGAGTAGGGGACAGGTTCGACTCTCCTCCAACATATAGGTCAACCCTGGGACTACACCTAAGATCCTCCTGCAAATCCCCCGCGGGGGGATTGTTTTTAAATTCCGCTTCCCCTAATCTGAGTAGCCACACAAGCATTTGCTCCCTGCGCAAAGGACAGCGCCGGATGTCCCTATGCATTGCCACTGGCGACGGTGGCTTGCGCTTAGATTCGTTTCAAGGATATGCCAATGAGACTTATGAGACAACTTCGAGTATTTCTTCTCTACGCACGGCGGGATGAAAAAATGGTCCACCGCGTATATCAGCGCCTGGTCAGAGAAGGGGCGGACGTTTGGCTGGATCAGGAGAAACTATTTCCCGGTCAGGACTGGGCATACGAAATCCGCAGAGCAATTCACAGCAGTGATATTGTCATTGCCTGTCTGTCCAGGCAATTCACGAGGCAGGGAGGCTACCGTCATGAAGAGCTTCGGATCGCGCTCGAAAAGGCTGTCTCTCTGCCGGAGGGCTCGACCTTCCTGATTCCTACCCGCCTGGAGACATGTGATCTGCCCGAGCCGTTGCGCCGCTGGCAGTGTGTGGATCTTTTTGAAACAGATGGGTATAAAAAACTGATTCAGGTCCTTAAAACGGAGACGGTTCTTGTATAGCGGACACTACAAACATACGTATAAACAGCAGTCGCAGGAGAAGAACGCCTGCGGCTTTTCACACATCAAGCTGTTCGCCTTCTGCTAATTTTGTGCTGGTACATGGCTGCATCCGCCTCAGACAGCAATTCTTCCATCGTAATCGTGGATTGAGGTTCGACGCGAATGACGCCAAGGCTGAATGCCAGGGCCTGCCTGGGATCGGATCGCCGATTGTAATTGTCCACATTATTTTGCAACTGAGACTGAACACTGGCGAGGTCGCTTTCTGTGGCATCGGCAATCATCGCGACGAACTCATCACCACCCAGGCGACCTATCACGTCGGAGTCGCGGAACGTGTCTGTCATGAGACGAGAAAACTGCAGGATGGCTGCATCCCCGGCGGCATGACCAAAGCTGTCGTTGATGTATTTCAGGCTATCCAGGTCGATATACAACAAACACACGGAGTAAGACGCGCGCCGTGCAAACTTTAAGAGGCCGGTCGCCAGGATCATGAAACCACGCCGGTTATTTAAGCCCGTCAGGGCATCGGTCAGGGAAAGATTGCGCAGGCGATCATTGGCTTTTTCCAGCTCTGAGACCTTCTGGTAGAGCTTATCTGCCAGCAGTTCCAGGTGTTCGCGCTGGAGTTGTCCGGTTTGAGGCAGCCTGCCAGGTGTCGTAGGGCGTTTTAGCGATTCGTTCACGGCGCGGAGGATATCGTGCGGTTCGGCCGCCTTTCGCAGGATATGCTGCACGCCGCTCGCCCGGGCTAGCTTGTGGATTTCAGACATATCGTAGTTGGCAGTCTGAAAAATGACGGGAATGCCTGAGAGCAGGGGTTCCGCCCGCAAACGGCGCACGAGGCTAAACCCATCCATATGTGGCATGAGAATATCGGTGATGATCAACTCAGGGAGTTCGGCTTGTGCCAGTGCTAAGGCTTCGGCACCATCCGAAGCTTCCAGAAGACGATGACCATAATTGCCCAGCAGAGTAATATACCACCGGCGGTCCGCTGGGTTGGTGTCAACAACGAGAATAGTTGCCACGTTACCTCATCAAGTTGCTCAGTTTCCTATTGTGGAAACGCAAATTGCTGTAAGAGTTCCCAACGATCCGAAGCCTGCTGCACGGTCCACTCAAAGCGCCGGACGGTGAACGTCGCCTGCCGGTTCGCCCCAAACGTTGGGTCTTTGATCTGGGTCGATTTGTTTTCGGGCAGCTCCACAATTTTTATGTGTGGCAGCCAGTTCTCGAACTTATAGGGATAACTTTCATATCCCATTTCGCGCGCAATCCTGCCCAGGCCGTCATAGACGGATTCCAGCGCTTTTGTTTTTTCTGCCAGCAGCCACAACCGCCCCTGCTGGTTGTTTACGTTCATCCGAACGATGTTCTTTACTTTCACTTCAAACGGGGTTAATTTCGAGCTATAGTCTTCCAGACGTTCGCGCAGTTCGGAGAAATCGTGCACATTTCGAATTGCCTGCATGGTCAAGTGCAAATCCATGATCGGCCTGCCCTCGATGATGCGGGCGGTCTCCTCAGAGAGCTTGAACAGGCCGGGATAATCATCATTCTCGGGCCTGACAATAATGAAGGTTGACTTTCCGTTGGAAACAGGCACTTCCATGCTTTCGATTTCCTTTACTCTATTTCTGTAGAGCGCTACATGGGCTTCGGCGTCATCTCTGCCGACACCGTAATTCCATGCAAGCAGCCCGCGTCCTAGATCCTCTCGCCAGATAGCACGAATTCTGCTTTCGAGCTCGGTTGCTCCGCTCTTCGTCGATACGATCTTGAATTCATCGCCAGCCCGTTCGGATCGAAAGAGCAGGAAACCTTCCTGTTTCGGGAAGTGGCGCAGAAGGAGACTTGCAAACCGTCTGAGATCCTGATCGATGGCTACACTGCCAAAACGAGCATTCCCTTCATGCATATCCAGCATATCGGTGAGGGCGACGCTCTGGATCACGGCTTGGTCAAGGTACCACTTGGCTCCGATGGCATTGAGAGTGCCTGTCAGAGCCTCCTTGGTGACGATCCCTTCCACGATTCCACGAATCGTGTCAATTTGCTGTGTGGTCTGTTGTTGTAGTCCGGCAGGGAGTCCTGATGAGCAGATTGTATCTACAAGCCTTTCGTATGGCATATTAAACTCATGCCAACTTAAATGGCTGCTATCTCCTTCCAGGCGCCTCGGAATCTCCGAGTGGCTTTCCAGGATGGTCTGTCGAATCACGAGGGGCCGGAACAGCTTACGCTGCTTTTGTAGGTTGTTTTCTGCTTCGGTCTCCGTGCGGCCCGTGCCAAAATCCCAGGTTAGCAATGATTCTCGTTCCTGGTCAAGGTAGGACTTCGTGAGCAGCAGGCGGACCTCCTGAGGCGTTTTTGACAGGGAATAAATACGGAACTCGTCACTGCCGGGCGAGCGACTGACAAAGTCACCCTTATCCAGAGTAAAGATCGACATAAGCCGATAGGCGAGTCTGTGCAGTTCTGCATCCACCGCTGCCACGCCATACACCTTATTTGCCTGCCGCAGATCGTAGATGTCGATCTTCGCCATCCCTTTGATTTGCTCTCTGGGAATCAGCCATTCGCCTGCGCGGGCATTTAGCGCATGAGTCAGAGGGTCATATAGCGCCAGATTCTCGGCGGTCTTCTGGATGCCTGAAAGCTGGCTCTTCAACCGTTGGATCTGCGTTTCAGAGACCGGCAAAACCTGAATTTGATTTTCCAGGTTCTTAAAGGAACGCAGGAAAACCTCTTTTTCGTTATCAGTCTTGATCATTGCGACGTGAGTATCTGCGGGTCCGCTTTCAGAATTTCTTCCTGGAGCACTTTCGCTTTCTGGATTTCGTATTGCATGCCCTGCTGCTGGAAGCTCTCAATGGAGTCATTGATCAACACCAGGGCCGTTTTGAGGTCCGTGCCAGTTTCGAGATAGACGGACGCCAGCCCAAGGTTTCCTTTGGCAAGCTCATCGACTCTACCAAACTCCTCTGCCGACTGAATACCTTCCATAAAGAGTCGCTTTGCCTCTTCATAGTTCTTTTCCTTGAGCGCTACGAAGCCCAATCCATTGAGAGCGTAACTGACGTGCCGCACGGGATCTTTGCGAACGGGGTTCTGCCAGGTATCCAGTGCCTTTTGATACCATTCTTTTGCCGCCTGGATATTTCCGCGCTCATATTCCATGTCGCCCAGTCCATATTGTGCAAACCCTTTACTGTAGATGCCGTAATCATCATTGGCATACTTTTCGGTCGTCTGCAGCACATCTTTCAATAAGGTTTCGGAGTGGTCAAAATTACCGAGACGTAATTCCACCGTCCCGAGAGACCGTTTTGCGGCGGCGATCAGCAGGTCATCTTCCGTTTTCGTGGTTGCCAGGAGTGACTCCTCCGACCAGCGCAAGGCGCGCAGATAGTCACCCTGATAAAAATAAATCCACGAAATATTCCGGGCAAACGTGCTGACGGATTTCCAGTCTTCGAGAAGCTTGGCAGCGCTCAACGCAGCGTGGGCGAGCGTCATGCGGTCATACCAGAAAGCGCGCTGCCAGAGGACGCTGCCAAACTGAATGCCAATCTGTACCAGGATCTCGGCGATATTGCGGGTTTGCTTTGCCAGAGAGGCGGAACTGTTCTGCTTGCGCTGCACGGACTTATAGCACCACTGCGCCACGCTCAAGATGTTGTTGCGGTCCAGCAGCAGTTCGTCATAGCCGCGCCATTCCTTGAAACCGCTTTTCTGCGCGACGAGTCTCGCATAATACTGGGCGATCTTCAGTTCTGCCTGTTTGATGAATTTTCGGTCTCCCACAAACTGGGAGCGGATGAAGCGCCGTGTCAACGGCAGAATGCTGAAGTAGTCCCGGTCAGTTTCATGATCGATCAGGGAAAGCTGCAAAAGATCGCTGATGGAGGTGTCGAAGCTGTCGGCGTCTTCAATCCCGGCGATTTCCTTAAGGGCAATCCTCGAAACGGCTTCTGGCAGTAGCGACAGAACAAACAAAATCTTCTTCTCATTGTTATGCCGCAGCAAATTCCAGCTGTGGTTGAAACAGTATTGCAGGATCGGAATCTCTGTATCCAGGCTCAGTTTATCCAGGACCTGTGTGACGGAGTAGCCCAGGACAGCGATCTGTCCCTGTACCCACAGGAGGGCAAGAGGCAAGCCTCCTGTCAGTTCCACCAGATATTTGTTCTGGTCTTTTGTCAGATGGATATTTTTTTGCTGGGCATCCCATTCAAGCAGGGCGTTACTTTCCTCAAACGATAAGCCTTGCAGACGAATGATCTGTCCTTCGGAAACCCGCTCGCGGGAGGTGATAGCAACTTTTAACGTGATGGGGGAGCGGCGCAGAAAATCGAGAATGTCGCGCTGTTCGTTCTTTGATAGCGATTCAAAATTGTCGAGCACCAGCAGAGTTGTTTGGCGGGCGAGCAGGTTGTACGCACGCTTGATCTGGTCCTGCATGGACAGATTCCCAATGGTGGGGTTTCCCAGACTGGTGCCAATGGTGATCAGAATATCAGACAGCGTTTTCGCTTCCGGGATGACCGGCTCGATCCCGTGCAGAGTGAGCATGGATTCCTTGGCGGAAATCCAAATGACCGCTTCAAAGAGATCATTCTCGATACAGCGGTAACTGATCTCGGTGGCGAGAGTCGACTTCCCGACGCCGCCAATGCCCTCGATGCCGACGATAAATGTCCGGCTGTTTGGCTGCAGGGACTGCAAAATCGACTCGATCTCTTCCTCCCGTCCGACGAAATATGGACGGCGCGGCAGGCTGGCGAGAATGCTGGCTTTTTCGGCTTGCTTGCTACCTGTGCTAATGCTTTCGATCTGCTTGCTATAGCGGGCGATCGCCTCCTTCTCCATCGTCACACTGTTGACGAGATGAAGGGGCTGGTCGGCTCCATAGGTTGCCAGCATTTCCTCGAGGAGGTAGAGATTCTTCTTATGTAAAGAAATCATCTTCTCGAGATGAGTAATTTCTTCCTTGTCCATGTCGTACCTTATGCCTGTTGGTTTGGCGTGATATCTTTCTTGTAGACTTTCGATAAAACGTCTTCAAGCTTTTTGAGTGTCTCTCCCATGGAATTTTCCGCCTGGGTCATGTTGTGGACGATAATAGGCGGCACGAGTGCGTCGCCCCACTTGGCATATTGTTCGCTGGCGAGGTGATAGTTGCGGGAGTAGGTTTCCAGCAGCCGCACCAGATGCTGGACTTCCGCTTCGTGGTTTTTCCACAGGATTTCATCGATCTTGGAGCTCAGAAGATCCTGTTTGGTCTCGCTGCTTTCCTGGGTCTCTGCTGAAGTGGCTTCCGTGGGTTCGGGGGCGTCGCCGGTTTGCGCGGGCGCGCTTGCTGCACTTGCTGCCCCTGCTGCACCTACTGCGCTCGTCTTTCGCCGTTCACGGCGCTCTTCCAGAAGCTTGTGCCCTTCGTCAAAGACAAAATCAATCGCTTTTAAAAGGATGGGGATTTGAATTGGGTCTAGCATAAAAACTCCTCGACGGTGAGTATAGCATGAGGAGGTACTAGAGTACTACCACCTATCAAAACCGTCAACTGTAATGGTATTGCAAGAATGACTGCGCATAACTATAAATTATATTCGGTTTTTGGAAAGCAGGTATTGAAAAGAGCCAGTCATTGACTGGCTCTTTTTATTTTTTCATATATTATTTATTCCCGGACGATCCCCACCGCTCTTTGAGCTTCCAGGTTCTCCCCTTCTGTTCCATATCCATTTGTGGTGATATTCTCCCAGTCCTCACTGTAGTTCGCTTCCACGGCGATCTTTTTTGCCTGCCGGTTGATCGCGCGGACAGTCCTGGCGAACTCCCTTTCAGCGGTCTCACGCCTTCTTTTCATTTCCTGGTCTTTTTCATTCACAGGGGAGGAATGGGTCATCAGGATCATATAGACAGTTTGCTTATACAACTCGGTCAGGTCTTCTTGCGTTGTCGCCTTTTCCAAAGCCTCCCGAATATCTTTAAATGTATGTCTTACATCTTTTCGATCGTGGTGGATTTCCTCGATCAGGGTATCTTTTGCCATCATTCACTCCTTATTGAAGAGACAATCCGATTTCTACTATCATGTCGTCAGGAGCGGGGAAAATCAATGGTGAAACTCCCTATTCTGGATGTGGGAGAACCCTATCGGCAGAACGTTTAATAGCAAACTGCGATGAAACTCATAAGAAAAATCCCTTTACTTGCCGTATAATTTGATAAATTCATCATCGCGGGGAGTTGTATGTCTACCAAACAACGCCAATTCAAGGTTTTCCTTTCCTATGCATCGCAGGATGAGGTTTCGGTGCGTGAAGTCTACAACGCGCTAAAACTCCAAACTTGGATTGATCCGTGGCTGGATAAGGAGAAACTGCTGGCAGGGCAGGATTGGGAATTTGAAATTCGTAAAACAGTTCGGGAATCAGATGTGGTTGTCGTTTGTCTATCGAAGCAATTTAATCGATCGGGATTTCGACAAAAGGAGGTACGACTTGCTTTAGACACGGCGATGGAAAAACCAGATGGAGAGATTTTTATAATCCCTGCACGTTTAGAGGATTGTGATACTCCTGAAAGCTTGCGTAAGTGGCATAGAGTCGATTTGTTTGAAGAGAATGGATATGAAAATCTCATCCGCGCTTTACGAGCAGATCAGATTGAAGCAGATCTGGAACTAGAGGGCAATTTACCCTTGCGTGCAGCTACCCTGCCAAAAAGCAGTGAGCATACTGCTGAAAAAGCACAGTCCCCTTCTTCGGAAGGATTGGTTTTGCAGGAGTCAAGTGGGAACCAACCAACTGTTTCTGTGCCGTCATCAACAAATAATACAGTCAGGGTGGATGATCAAGGACATAGGCAAGAAAAGCCAAAGAGAATGTTTAAATTAGACCCTGCCATCATTGCCGCGATCATTACTGTAATAGGCACCATTCTCGTCACATTAATACCACTCTATACAAACCGTCCTGCCGCGCTCCCACCAGCGACTCTGTCAACAGCGGTTGCTTTTACTTCAACGAGTACGAATGCACTTCTTCTTACAGCAACCATTACTTCTGAACCGACTTCTACACCCATTCCAGCAACGGATAGTCCAGTTCCCACAATTACTATTATTCCTCCAGTTGCCTTAGGAGAGGATTGGCTCGCGGGGTGTATTAGTACCCTCTGGAGACCATATCCCGAAGACATTCCGGTCAGCGAAAAGGGAGATGGATGTTGGAAGGAACCCGTCTATGTGTTTTCGGCAGAAAATGGAGATCTGGATTTTCTGGCAGAGCGCAGTAATGCTCCTGCCGAGATCTATGGGCTCTTTGCTCCCCTACCGGAAGAAGGCACTGTGACATTTACCGTTCGATTAAGAGATTTGACAAATGTCGATCTTTGGATGGGGATTTTCGCTGAGCCTGATGTGACATCTGAAGGGTTATTGATGATTGTCCCTTCTGGAGATGTTCGCAGACGCGTGTTCGTTCAAAAAGATCCTCGAAATTACGAGAATATTGCTGATACACGTTTGCTTCCTCTGGAAAATGGTTTTTCGATCTCCTTTAGTTTCACAGAGAATTCTGCCAGAAGCACGGTAAATCCCAGTGTGTTTTTCACAAACTCCGTTTCTATCCCCTCTTCGCAAAAGTGGTTGTTCCTTGGATATAAGGGGCTTAGAGGGTCATACCGCATTGACGGAACATTCCTTAGCTTTGAATTGGAGTAAACAAATATCGGGAAGGGTAAGTTTCCAGGGGAGATAATCAAAATAACGCAGCCCAATAAAGCTCTGAGGAATCGTGCATTCTTTATGGTGCACTAAGAAATATGGAACTTTAGTCCCGCCGCCAGGGTCATTAATGTTTATGAACCCTTCCTGATTTCTATTTATAATTTCCCCTTCACGAATCCCAAAATGACCGAAATCCAACGTCCGCTCAAGGTTTTTCTGTACCATGCATCTGTAGACAAGGTTGCGGTGCGAGAGTTATATCTTCGCCTGCTTCAAGACGGCGTGGATGCCTGGCTGGTGAAAGATAAGCTTCTCCCGGGTCAGGAGTGGAAAGAAGAATTTCACAAGGTGGTTTCTGAAGCCGATGTCGTCGTGGTTTGTATTTCCACCGGGTGGAAATGGATGGAATCCCGACAAAAGGATGTACAGGCAGCCTTTGATGCCATCATCGAGCAGCTTGAGAGTCAAACGTTTGTGATTCCGGTGCGCCTGGATGCGTGTGACCGAGTCGAGAATCTGATAGGCCGGCAGTGGGTGGATTTATTTGAGGAGGGCGGCTATGGAATGCTTCTACAGGCTTTGCAGGCGCAAGCAAGTCAGATCGGTGCGACTCTACAACCGAGGGAGAGTTCGCTCCCGGCGTTTACCACGCCCGCCATACCAGATGAACAGCCCGTAACAGAGGAAAAACCTGTAGAAGCAGCGCAAACTATATTAGAAATCGGCGAAGGCGCTAGCATCCTTCTCGAACGTCCCGCAATCACCCTCCAGGGACGATTGCAATACAAGCTTAGGCGAGTTATGTTGCTTGTTCTCGTTGCTTTGGTCGGAAGTATCGCTGCCGTCATGCTTTATTATGCCCAACTTCAGAGAAATCAGTTGACACCAACGTTTCGCGGGGCGACGACTCAAACCTCAGCGCCTCGAGCACAAACTGGTGCAACTGCCACGCCCCAGCCGAGCCTTCTTCCAACGTTAGCGGGGAAAGGTAAGGTGTCGCATATTATCTTCCTGATTGACACCAGCGGCAGCATGCAGGGACATAGGATCAGGTTCGTGAAATCTGCCGTGTCCAAATTTACCTCCCGTTTGGGTGATCGTTATCTCATCTCGGTCATCGGATTTGATACGAATGTGGAATTACAAACGGCTTCTACCCGCGATTCTGCCGCCGCTGGTGATGCGATCCAATCCATCATCGTCGACGTAGAACATAATGCTACTTGTATTCAAGATGCCCTATACGCAGGTATTCAGCAAGCATCTCTCCTCACGGTTGCGGACGAGTATGAAACGATGATGATTCTCGTGACCGATTTCACGGTGGACGATCATGTGGGGTGGGATTGTCACATGCCTGCTGTGGAGGAGATGCCATCCTATATCTCGAATCAACCAATGCCGATCTATTACATTTATGTGGGTAATGATTTTAACCTAAGCTTGTTTACGCACTTAATGACAAGGGGAGGGGCTGTGTTTGTAACGACGAATGAACAAGAAACTATGTCCGTGCTGAACCAGATCTCGGTAGCAACCGGATTGGGATTAATTTCTGAGGCAGTCCCACTAACCCCAGCCACGGAAGCCAGAGATGTGTCCATGGTCTTTGTAACAGGAGGGCAATTTATCATGGGAAGCAACCCGGTTTCTTTGTCTTCTTTCTGGATCGACAAAACCGAGGTCACCAATGCCATGTATGGCCGGTGCATACAAACTGGTGTGTGCAATCCACCGCGTTCCAGCGGTTCGAATACACGCGAAAATTATTATGGAAATCCCGAGTTTGATGACTATCCAGTGATCCATGTTTCGTGGCTGGATGCCAATGCATACTGTACATGGGCTGGCGGACGATTACCGACAGAAGCGGAATGGGAAAAAGCCGCCCGCGGCACCGACTGGCGTCCATTTCCGTGGGGTGATATGGATCCTGCGAGTATTGGTGGTCTCTTAAACTTTCGTGGCCAGGATACGACCGAAGTTGGGTCCTATCCCAACGGCGCCAGCCCGTATGGCGCGCTGGATATGGCAGGCAACGTCTCGGAATGGGTCGCAGATTGGTACAGTCTGGATGATTACAATAGTCCACCATTTCGAAATCCTTCGGGTCCAGAGACCGGGGAATACCGAGTCTGGCGAGGGGGGTCGTGGGCGAACACGAGCACTGATCTGGTTAGCACATCCACTAGAACTGGAAACCTTCCCACAGATGCCAGCGGCGGAATTGGGTTTCGCTGTGCCAAGTCACCGTAATTCCTCGATATTAGTCCTCAGCGTATCGTCTTTCTTCTTTCCCCTTTCCATACGTTATAATCCCCTCGCTTCACCAATCTCTACTCTCTAATCTCCAATCATTATGCCTCTAAACTTCCAGCAAGTCATCCTCAACCTCCAGCAATTCTGGGCGGAGCGCGGCTGTGTGCTCTGGCAGCCCTACTACACTCAGGTCGGCGCCGGGACCATGAACCCCGCCACCTTTTTGCGCGTCCTCGGTCCCGAGCCGTGGAATGTTGCGTACGTGGAGCCGTCCATCCGCCCGGACGATGGGCGCTACGGTGAAAACCCCAACCGATTCCAGCAGCATTACCAGTTCCAGGTAATCCTCAAACCGGATCCGGGTAACCCGCAGGAGATCTATCTCGACTCGCTCAAAGCGATCGGCATCGACCCGCGCCAGCACGACATCCGCTTTGTGGAGGACAACTGGGAGCAACCTGCTATCTCCGCCTGGGGACTCGGATGGGAGGTCTGGCTCGATGGGCAGGAGATTACGCAATTCACATACTTCCAGCAAGTGGGCGGCGTGACGCTTGACCCCGTAGCAGTCGAGATTACGTATGGGCTGGAGCGAATCCTGATTGGCTTGCATAACGTCAAGGCTGCCTGGGATCTCCCATGGACGGACTCCATCACCTACGGAGACGTCCGCCGTCAGGAGGAGTTCGAGCATAGCAAGTATTATTATGAAGTTGCCAATGTAGAAAGCATGAGGGAAGTCTTCGAACGGTTTGAGGGAGAAGCCGAAGCCGCGCTTGCCAACGGACTGGTCGTCCCTGCCCATGATTACGTTCTCAAATGCTCCCACACCTTCAACATCCTGGATGCGCGCGGCGCGATCGGAGTGACGGAGCGCCAGGGCTATTTCCGCCGGATGCGTGAGCTGGCGCGACGGGTGGGTGAGGCGTACCTAGAACAGCGCAAGGCGCTGGAGTATCCGTTATTACAAGAGACTGGAGATAAGAGATTAGAGATTAGTCACTCCGTTGGAGGATCTCAAATTCCTTCAGTCTCCAGTCCTCAGTCTCTGCTCCTCGAAATTGGCACAGAAGAACTTCCGCCATCGGATGTGGACGCGGCGCTCAGTCAACTCCGTGAGCGGGTTCCGGTATTGTTGAAGGAACTGTCGCTCGAGCATGGGGCGGTCAAAATCGAAGGGACGCCGAGGCGGCTGGTCGTCTTCATTGATTCTCTTGCTCCCAACCAACCGGACCGCGAAGACCTTGTCAAGGGTCCTCCTGCGGATAAAGCGTTCGATAAGGATGGGATTGCGCTACCCGCCGCGATGGGCTTTGCAAAAAAGAACAACGTAAATACAAAAGACTTGCAACTCCGCGAGGACGCGCAAGCGGGTGGGAAATATGTCTTCGCGGTTGTCAGCCAAAAGGGACGCCCAACGCCTGAAGTCCTGGCAGAGGCGTTACCAAAGTTGGTCGAGAGTATCAAATTCGAAAAATCCATGCGCTGGAATGAATCGGGTGTTTCCTTCTCACGCCCCATCCGCTGGTTTGTGGCATTACTGGGAAAGACCGTTATTCTCTTCGAGTACGCCGGTGTCGTCTCGAGCAACACGACGCGCGGACTGCGCCCGTATGATTCGCCGGAAATCGTTATCCCATCTGCAGAAAATTACTTCGATGTGATTCGGGAAGCCGGAGTCGTGCTGGATAAGGAAGAGCGTAAAGCATCCATTGTGGAGCAAGTCAATCAAGCTGCGACGCTGATGGGCGGGGAGGCGATTATCGAGGAAGGTTTGTTGAGCGAAGTTGCCAACCTGGTCGAAATGCCCACGGCTCTGATGGGAGGGTTTGATAAGGAATCTCTGTCCTTGCCGCGTGATGTATTGATCTCAGTGATGAAAAAGCACCAACGTTATTTTCCAGTCTCTAATCTCCAATCATCCAACCTCCTCCCCCACTTTATCGCCATCCGCAATGGTGACGACATCGGTATCGATATCGTTCGACAAGGCAACGAGCACGTCCTCGGGGCGCGCTTTGCGGACGCAAATTTCTTCGTGCGGGAAGACCTCAAGCAGCCACTGGAAGCCTATCGGTCGGAGCTATCGAAGCTGATCTTCCAGACCAAGCTTGGCTCGATGCTCGATAAATCCGAACGCATGAACAAGCTGGTCAACGATTTGATTCCCATGCTCGGCCTGGAGAAGGATGAAGCGGTTTTTGCCCGACGTGCTGTCTACCTCGCCAAAGCGGACCTGGTCACCCAAATGGTCATGGAGATGACGTCCCTGCAAGGTATTATCGGGCGCGAATATGCCCTGCGTAGCGGTGAACAGGCAGAGGTCGCCAATGCGATCGGGGAGCAGTACCAGACTGTACCGCAGTCGAAGATTGGCTTAGCAGTCGCGTTGACTGACCGAATCGATTCGCTGGTGGGACTCTTCGCCGCGGGCCTGGCTCCAACCGGCACGAAAGATCCCTTCGCCCTGCGCCGTGCTGCCATCGGCGTTGTGCAGCCACTGATGGAACATAATATCTCCTTGGATTTGAAAGAAGTGATTCAGAAAGCCGCTACATTACAGCCGATCCAGGTCAAAGTGGATGTCCAGACTCAGGTCCTGGACTTTATTGCAGGTCGCCTGCGGGTTGTGTTGAATGATATGGGCTACTTCCACGATGTCGTCGATGCCGTGCTGGCGGAGCAAGCTGCGAATCCGGCTGCGGCGGCAGAGGCGGTGAAACAGCTTCAGAAGTGGGTCGAGCGGGATGACTGGGAGACGATCCTGCCAGGGTACGCGCGCTGTGTCCGCATTATTCGTTCCGCAAAAGTAGGCGATAGACAATTGACCGTTGACGATCGGAGCTTTGTGGAGGACGCTGAACGTGATCTGTATCATGCCATTCAATCGTCCGTGGTCCATCGTCCATCATCCGTCAATGAACTCCTGAACATTATCGTCAAGCTCCTCCCTTCGATCAACACCTTTTTCGACAAAATACTGGTGATGGCAAACGATGAAAAAATAAAGCAGAACCGTTTGGCGCTGGTCGGTCAGATTGCCAATTTATCTCGCGGGATTGCCGACCTGAGCAAGCTCGAAGGCTTCTAGTTTCGGGGGCGAGCGCCTTCCTTGCAAGGTTATTTTTAAGGTGTCCCTCCTGTTGCCAACCTTCACAAGGCCAAATCTGATATTCTTCCATGATCAGATGAAACCTCCTGATCGTATTCCGAGGCAAAATCTGTACATAAAGAGACATAAACAATCTCCACAGGAATCTTAATCTCTTCTAATTGCAAATTAGATTGGTTTGAGTATAATTTAACAACCAAAGTGGGGTTCCGTTGTATTCGATCTGTACATTGCACCCTAGGTTTTCAGGCATATCGAAAGCAGAAAGCCCTCTTCATCAGGCAAAATGAGATTGACAAGGAGTTAGATACCATGACTATGTCCAAATCGACTGCCCGAGTGATTCTTATTTCATTGATTGGAATCGCCCTGATCGCAGCCATTTACGTGAGCGTGCAGGGCGCCTTTGCAAAATCTGAGTCCATCGGCGCGCAGGCGCATGTGGTGAGCGGTTTGCAAACAAACTTCAATCACGACCGTTCTACAGCCGCAGAACTGGATGCCCTTCAGGCACAAAGCGATATGTACTTACAGCCCGGGCCCGGCAGAGGCGGGTGCGAACACGAATCGCAAAGCGTTCCCCTGGACTAGAACTCTGCGTAGAAATTTGGGAGCAGTCATCCGACTGCTCCTTTTTTATTCACCTCCCTGTTATACACTGCGATTCAGGCCATCACTATGGACATTAGGGGGAAAGCTGGCTCGTATCTAACAATATCATTCAAAAGTTTAATACGAATACGCCAGGCGGGAAAAGGACAAATGTTATAATACTCAGGAAAATATGGCAGATACTGCAACCCTTGACGACGTTGCAGATCGCTTAGACTCGAAGGGTTAACAAGATTGCAAAGCTCTCCCAACCCCGGGAGAGCGTTTTGTGTAACAGTACAAATATCTACTCGTTATAAGAGGTAGCACTCGTTGGAATCAAATAACTCTAAGAAGTCCAGAATGCCCCTGGCAAACGAGCGGCAGCTCGTCCTTCAGGCGCAGGCTGGCAATTCGGAGGCGTTCGGACAGTTGTACGACGCCTATATGGAGCGAATTTACCGCTTTGTTTATTTCCGCGTAGAAGACCAGCAGACGGCCGAAGATATCACCTCTCAGGTGTTCCTCAAAGCTTGGAGCAACCTGGACCGCTTCCACTTCAGCCGCACACCCTACCTAGCCTGGTTGTACACGATTGCACATAATGCGGTGATTGACCATTATCGTACGCGTAAGGTAACTACAGCATTGGACGACGTGCAGCTTTCACACCCCGACCACTCGGAGGTTGTCGAGAACGAAATCGATCTGACTGTAGAAATGCAGTCCGTCAAGTCTGCCCTGCAGACGCTCACCGATGATCAGCAAAGAGTGCTGACCTTAAAATTTATCGAAGGAATGTCGAATAACGAAATTGCACGCCATCTGGGCAAACGCGAAGGAGCGATCCGGGCACTCCAGATGAGAGGCTTGCAGGCGTTAGCCAAACAATTAGAAGAGAAAATGGCACTATGAATAACGATCTTGAAACAATCCTGGATATCTGTCTGAACCAGATCGAAGAGGGGCAAGTCAGCGTCGACGAATGCCTAGCGCGCTATCCCGAACACGCCGCCCAGCTTCAGCCGCTTCTCATGGCCGCGACCAGGCTGGCGCGGGCGCGGGAGGTGGTGCCGAGTCCCAGCTACCGGATGCGGGCGCGCTCCCAATTGAATGTTTATATGCAGCAGCACCCGCAACGTAAGCGGGTCTCCCCTGTGTTTTGGCGAGTCGCCATTAGCTTTGCGACGGTGATGATGCTGTTCCTCGCCAGCGGCACCGCTTTTGCCCAACAGGCGGTACCCGGCGACACGCTCTACACCTGGAAGCTTACCAGCGAACATGTCTGGCGGCTTACGTCTGGGGATGATTTAGGCGTCGATATCGCTCTTTCACAACGTAGAATGCGCGAGCTAGTGGTCGTCTCTGAAGATGAAAACCGCCGGGTTTGGGCGATCCAGAATTACGAGGAGTTGCTCGTCAAATTCCAGAATGCCGAGAGTGAGCGGGACCGCGCCCGGATTCGGCCTGTCCTTCTGGCGCAGCATAAAGCGTTACTCGAGGCAGGCATCGCTATCCCTGAGTTGGAGTCTTATTTCCCTCATTAGTGGAATTCAGATCATTCAAATTCCTTAAGAGCAGTCCACGGACTGCTCTTTTTGTTTCTAACAACAAATGGAGCTAGCCATAGAAAAGTGATCTTGATTTGCCATCCCACCCAATCGAGTCTATAATCATTTCCATGTCTGTCATTGATGAGATCAAATCCAAAGTCGATATCGTAGACCTTGTCTCGGAGGCGGGGGTTAAGCTGCGCCATGCAGGCAGGAACTATACCGGCTTTTGTCCGTTCCACGATAACAAGCATACGCCTTCGTTTGTTGTGTGGCCTGAGTCTGGGACGTGGCGCTGCTTTGGTCAATGCGGAGAGGGGGGCGATGTCTTCAAGTTTGTGATGAAGCGCGAGAATCTGGATTTCAAGGAAGCGCTCGACAAACTGGCAGCGCGCGCCGGGGTGCAAGTCCCAACATTTACCAAACAGACACCAGAAGAAAAGGATGTTCACGACAAGCTCCGCATCCTGCTCGAGGATGCCGTCATTTTCTATCGCAGTTATCTGATGGCAAACAAATCTTTGCTTGCCTATCTCCGGCAGAAACGCGGGCTGGCAGATTTATCTATCGAGACGTTTGGGCTGGGGTATGCGCCCAACGCCTGGGATTCGGCTATCACTCATTTCACCAAGCGCGGGTACTCCGAGCAGGACCTGGCGGAGGCGGGCTTGATCTCGCCGCGTGACAGCGGCGGCTTTTACGACCGATTCCGAAACCGGTTGATGATTCCCATCCGTGATGAGAATGGGCGCATGGCTGGCTTCGGGGCGCGAATCATTGACCCGAATGACGTGCCCAAGTTCCTCAATTCCCCGGAAACGCCAGTCTTTTCGAAGGGACATTTGCTCTACGGTCTGGACCGGGCGCGCAAACCGATCCGTTCGGCGGATCAGGCTGTCATCGTCGAAGGCTACCTCGATGTGATCGCCTTGCATCAGGCAGGCTATGAAAACGCGGTCTCGCCAATGGGTACCGCCCTGACCGAACACCAGCTGCGCCTGTTAAAGCGCTTCACGCGCCGTATCGTACTTGCTCTCGACCCGGATACTGCCGGGCAAAAGGCTGTCCTCCGGGGTCTGGACGCAGCGCGCCAGGCAATGGATCGCGAAAACGAACTCGGCTTCGATGCTCGCGGATTGCTGCGCGAAGAGGCACGCCTGCAAGCCGACCTGCGCGTCGCCGCCATCCCCGATGGGCTGGACCCCGACGAGATTGTTGCGCGGGATAAGGAAGAGTGGGGGCGCCTGATCGAAAAGGCAAAACCAATTGTTACCTATGTCATGGAAACGCTTGCTGCGGGACAGAACATCATCGATCCCAAGGTCAAGAACCAGGTCGCCGCGCAAGTATTGCCGCTGATCGAGGACTTACCAAATGCCTTGGAGCGCGATAGCTACCGTCAGCAGTTGGCGCGCATGCTACGGGTGGATGAAAGCGCCCTCACCGGAACCCAGGCACAGGCTTCGAGTGTGAAGCGCAGTCGCGGCACACAGGGACAGACGGCACAAAAACAGCCCCCCGAAAAACCGAAGACTGCGGTCACGGTTTCTTCCAACCAAAAGGTGGAGGCCTACATCATTGCTGTACTATACAAAAAGCCTGACTTGCTCTATCGGCTCGACCGACTCTTGCAGGAGCATAATCTGCTCAAGCTGGCAGTACAGGACTTTGAATATACCGATCATCAAATGTTCTTTGGCTTAATCCGCGAAGCGGTGGAGCAGGACCGTACCGAGCATCACGAGTTCGTCGTGGAGTCAGTGCCAGCTTCCCTGCATAGTCTCCTGCAGGAACTGGACGCGCAAACAGAAAAATTCGAGCGGATGGAGGAAAAGCTGCTGGAAGAATTGCTGCGTGGTGTGATCAAACTGCGCCGGGTGGCAGCGGGAGAGAACCTGAACCAGCTGCGGTACTTGATCGAAGAAGCGCAACAAGTCGGCGATTTGCGCGCGGCTTCTTACCAGTCTCTGGTGTTAAAACATACAAGGTTGCTGCACGATCTGGATCAGGCATATCGAAAACTGTCTTTAAAGCGGTTACAATAGCTGGGTAAGCTCCTTTACGGTGCGTGGCGGACAACATATAAGCCCAGAATCCAAGCGTAACAATTCAAATGTGATGTCGTCTGGTAAGAAAGGTCCCATGAGTGTAAAAAAGAGATCATCACAAAAAGAAAAACGCAAAAGCAATGCAAAGCCGCCGCTATCTCGCGCCAAAAATCAGGAAGGGCAGGAACTAAATACAAAGAACTCCAATGGGAGATTGAAGGAAGAGAATGGTTTCAAGGATCTTGTGCTAATGGGGGATGAAGTAGGTGACCCCGATATCAGTATGCTAGCGCAACAGGAAAATGAACTTCTGGACGAAGAGCCTATCGATCTGAAAAGCCCGGAGGTCGCGGCAGAGCTCTCAGAAACGGATAACGTCCGGCTGTATCTGCGTGAGATCGGCGAGGTCAAGCTGCTGGATGCCGATAGTGAGTTCCGGCTGGCAACCATTATCGAAGCCAACCGATTTGTAATCACCCTGCGCCGCCGCCCATTGCCCCAGGGGATCTCCAGGGAATGTACCATTTACCACGCTATTCTCTCTGAAATGCACACTTCGTGGGAGCGCCTCGTAGAAGATGCCAGGCGCCTCCATTATGAACTGCCCGATCTCAGCTTAATCTTAACGGAGGCACAGGCACTGCACGCCGGCTGGCAGTCAGATGCCCCTTCTTATCTGCGGAATTATCTAGATAATGGACATTGGGGAGTGGACCAACTCTGGGATAATCTTGCCCGAAATGCCTATAGCGTCTTTCTCAGTTTGTACTTGATTCCATTGCCCTATGCACAATGGCTGCTGCGGCATATCGACCAATACCAGCGCCTGCCGAGTGAACGGACTCTCTATCGAAATTTGTGTGAAGACCCGGATCTGTTAGCAGAAATGAATGCTGCGCAAAACCGGGCTGTGGAAGCGAATCAAGCCTTAATTCGCGCCAACTTGCGACTCGTGGTCAGCGTTGCCAAGCGCTATCTGGGACGCGGGATCAATTTTCTGGACTTGATTCAAGAGGGCAATATGGGTCTTCTGCGGGCGGTGGGTAAGTTCGACCCGCGGCGCGGCTTTAAGTTCAGCACATACGCCACGTGGTGGATTCGGCAGTCCATCAATCGTTCCATCGCCGAACAGGCGCGGACGATTCGGATTCCGGTCCACTTGTTTGAATCGATCACACGTATTTTGCGCACACAGAGGACGCTCGTGCAGGAGTTGGGACGCGATCCTACAGCAGAAGAGCTTGCGATGGAAGTGGGATACCTGCCTGCCTCGGATGTGCAAGCTATCCTGCGTGCGCATGCCGAGCAGATGCCGCTCCCGCCAGAGCTACAGCACAGGCTGGAGATCGCCACACAAAAGATCGATCGTGTGCTGCGCTCCGCCGAGGAACCTGTCTCGATCGATGGACCTGTGGGGGATGAGGAATCCAGCTCGTTGGGCGAGTTCATCGAAGATGAAGATGCACCTTCCCCAATTGAAGCGGCCGCGCGCCAGATGCTGCGCGAGCAGGTGCAACGCGCTCTCACATCCCTCTCCGATCGTGAGCGCGAAGTCCTCGAATTACGTTTTGGTCTCAAGGACGGTAAGGATCACACGCTTGAAGAAGTGAGCCGTTACTTTGACGTAACACGTGAGCGCATCCGTCAAATCGAAGCGAAGGCGTTGAGGAAGTTGCGGCACCCATCAAGAAGCAGACAGTTACGAGATTACCTGGCATAGTCATGGAAGTCACGCTTATGGCGTGACTTTTTATTTAAGTACCCGTTAAATCCTATAAGAATACAACGTCAAATTTGTGAAAAGTAACACATTATGTTATACTACGTCGAACGTGCAAGGAAGCACAAACAAACGCTTCAAGGCGTTTTCCCAAAAAGCAAAACACCGGGACTGCGTGAGGTGTCAAAATGCTCGAATACGTAGCTATCGGACTGTTGGTAGTCCTATCCACCCTCGTTGCACTCATCGCCATTGGATTGGGGAATCTCTTCGGACCGAAAAAAGAATCTGTTGCCAAATCCACGCCCTATGAGTCGGGCATGCTTCCCTTTGGCGAAGGGAAGCGGCGTATGCCCATCCGCTTTTATCTCATCGCCGTTCTCTTCATCTTGTTTGACATCGAAGTTATTTTTTTCCTGCCTTGGGCGGTTGTGTTCCGTCAGCTTGGTTTGTTCGGGTTGATCGAGATGATCATCTTTATCGCAATCTTACTGGTGGGGTATGTATATGCATGGAAGAAAGGAGCGCTTGAATGGGAGTAGAGCAAAAACTTGGAAATATGGGTGTGGTGACGACCACCCTGGAAACAGTCGTCAACTGGTCGCGCACAAATGCGATGTGGCCGATGCTGTTCGGTCTGGCTTGTTGCGCCATTGAGATGATGGCAGCGCAGGCATCACACTTTGATATGAGCCGCTTCGGCATGGAGCTGATGCGCGCCAGCCCGCGCCAGTCGGATTTGATGATCGTTGCCGGCCGCCTCTCGAAGAAGATGGCGCCTGCCCTTCGTCTCTTGTATGATCAAATGCCGGAGCCGAAGTGGGTCATCGCTATGGGCGATTGCGCCTCTTGCACGGGCGTCTTCAACAACTATGCACTTGTGCAGGGCGTGGACGAAATCGTTCCGGTAGACGTCTATGTGGCGGGCTGCCCGCCGCGCCCGGAAGCGTTAATTCATGGTGTGGTCACGCTCTATGAAAAGGTGAACGGACAAAAGTTAGCAGAAGCGGTAAAAGCTTAATCATCAGGCTCCGGTTACCGTCCTTGGCGACCGAATCACGACGGGGACGGCGGGAGCAATACTTATGGATAAAAAACTCGAAATAATTGTTCAGGCGCTACAGGACACCTTTGGTGTCACATTTGAAGAGTTCCGCGGCGAAGTACATGTGTTTGTAAAGGTGGAAAATATCATCGAGGCGCTAACCCTTCTACGAGATAAATATGACTTTGAGTTGCTCTCGGCGTTGACGGCGATCGACTTTTGGCCGCAAACCTCGCCGCGTTTCCATGTGATTTACCAGCTTACCTCACTGGCGCGAAACCTGTCGCTGCAGTTGCGGGTCGTCCTTGAAGATGGCGAGCCTCACATCCCAACCGCGACAGGCGTGTATGAAGTGGCAAACTGGCGGGAGCGCGAGCTGCGGGATATGTTCGGGATTGTTCCGGATGGACACCCCGATCTTCGTATTCTCTTATTACCAGAAGGATGGGAAGATAAACATCCGCTTCGCAAAGAGTTTCCGCTGGGTTATGAGGAAGTGCAGTTTACATTTAACGTCGATGAAATTAATGCACGAAAGCACTTTGCAAAGGATTGAGTATGTCTCAGCTGCAAGAAGTTAGTGTCGACAAATTCAAACATTTAGTCTCCGAACGTGCTCTGACGGGCGAGACGATGCTGTTGAATATGGGGCCACAGCACCCTTCCACGCATGGAGTCTTGCGCCTGCTGCTGGAGCTCGACGGCGAAACCATCATCAACTGTATTCCCGATATTGGGTATCTGCATACCGGCATCGAAAAGAATATCGAAGCTAAGACCTACCTGAAAGCCGAAGTCATGAGCGACCGCCTGGATTACATGAACAACCTGGGCAATAATCTGGCGTATTGTATGGCAGTGGAGAAACTGGTGGATCTCGACGTGCCCGAACGGGCACAGACGCTCCGTGTAATCCTGGCGGAATTGGAGCGTATCAATTCACATCTCGTTTGGCTGGGTTCCTTTGGTCTCGACCTCGCCGCGATGTCTGTATTCCTGTATTGTTTCCGTGAACGTGAGATGATTCTGGATATTAAGGAACTGATTGGGGGGCAACGCATGATGACAACCTATATCCGCCCCGGCGGGTTGTGGCGCGATGTGCCGGTGGAATTCGAGACCGCCGTGCGAAATTTCCTTAAGATCATGCCGAAACGCATCGATGAGTATGAAGCATTGATGACGAAAAACCCTGTCTTTTTGGATCGGTTGGTGGGCATTGGAATCCTGGAGCCTGCGGTTGCGCTTCAGTATGGTGTGACGGGACCCATGTTGCGCGCCTCAGGTGTCAACTGGGACCTGCGCAAAGTGCGTCCCTACATGGGCTATGAACAATACGATTTCCACGTGCCCGTTCGCTCTGAAGGCGATACTTATGCGCGTTATATTGTGCGTATCGAAGAAATGCGTGAATCGTTAAAGATTATCGAGCAGGCTCTCGACAAATTGCCACTCGGACCCGTCCGCAGCGATAACCGCAAATTCGTCCCACCGCCACGCTCCGAACTCGGTGTGAGCATGGAAGCGCTCATCCACCATTTCAAGTTGTGGACAGAAGGCTTTCCAGCGCCAGATGGCTCTGTGTACCAGGCCGTGGAGTCGCCGCGTGGGGAGCTGGGTGTATTGCTCGCAGGGGATGGCGGCGCCAAGCCACGTCGCTGTCACTGGCGCACCCCTTCGTTTGATAATTTGTCAGTGCTGCCGAAGATCGTCAAAGGGCACCTGGTGGCAGACCTGGTTGCCATCCTGGCAGCTGTTGATATTGTGCTCGGAGATATTGACCGATGAGTCTTGAGACCAAATATCCGAATGAAGTAAAACAAATCCTTTCCAAGTACCCGCCGGAGCATAAACGCGCCGCGGTGATGCCGTTGTTGTATCTGGCGCAGCGGGAGGAAGGTTACCTTACAAAAGATGCGATGCGGGATGTGGCACAGATCGTCGACATTACTGAAACCGAGGTTGCGGCACTGGTTGGCTTTTATACGCTCTACCACGACCGGAAGGAAGGAAAATATCGAATGCAGGTCTGCACGGATCTGCCCTGCGCTTTGCGCGGCGCAGATGAATTCATGAACTCTTTATGTGACCGTCTCGGCATCAAAGTTGGCGAGACGACCGCGGATGGCTTCCTGACCCTCGAAGCGGCCACCTGTCTGGCAGCCTGCAACAGAGCTCCCATGTTCCAAACTCAGGGACCCGATGGAATCAAATACCACGAGAATATGACCGTGGAACGCACGATGGACCTGATCGCTGTCCTGCGCAGATCTGGCAGAGAGGTGCACTCATGAGTTATGTCGTCTTGCGTCATCGCGATATTCCGGACCTCCACACATTTGATGTTTACACAAAGAACGGTGGCTTCGAGGCATTTAAGAACGCTGTCACTCAGATGACTCCCGCACAGGTGATCGACGTGGTCAAGAACTCGGGCTTGCGCGGTCGTGGTGGGGCAGGTTTCCCCACTGGAATGAAGTGGTCCTTCATAGATAACAAGAACTGGCCACACTATATAGTCGCCAATGCCGACGAATCGGAGCCAGGTACGTTTAAGGATCGCGAGATCATGGAGGGCAACCCGTTCCAGTTCCTGGAAGGGCTTGCGATTGCTTCCTATGCGGTGGGTGCGAACGTGGCATACGTATACTTGCGCGGAGAATTCTGGCAACTGGGAGCGCTCCTCGATGAGAAGATTGCCGAGCTGGAAAAAGAAGGGTTCCTTGGCGATAAACTGTTCGGCAGTGAATATTCACTCCGCATTTATACTCATCTCGGTGCAGGCGCGTACATCTGCGGTGAGGAGACGGCCCTGCTCGAATCTCTTGAAGGCAAGCGCGGGCAACCTCGTGTTCGCCCACCATTCCCACCCTCGGTCGGTCTGTTTGGCAAGCCGACCATCATCAACAACGTGGAGACATTTACCAACGTGCCCATGATCCTTGCCAACGGCGCTGACTGGTACAAATCGATGGGAACCGCCGATAGCGCGGGTGTAAAGATTTTTTCGCTGTCGGGTCGTGTGCGCAAGCCCGGCAATTATGAGCTGCCATTCGGCACCACATTCCGTGAGTTGATTTATACACACGGCGGCGGCGTGCAGGATTCGCGCGCAGTCAAAGCGATTATGCCCGCAGGCGCTTCTTCCTCGCTGATTCTCGTGGACGACGAAAAGATCCTCGATACACCGATGGACTATGCCAGTGTCCGCACTTTAAAGAGTGAGCTGGGTTCCGCATCTGTAATTATTGTCGATGACTCGGTGTCGATGGATTGGCTGGTCAACAAGACGGTCCACTTCTTCCGGCATGAGTCGTGCGGGAAGTGTACGCCCTGTCGCGAAGGCACCTACTGGATGTCCAATATCATCGAGCGGATTCACCAGGGGCAGGGAACTACAGGCGATGTAGATCTCCTGCTCAATGTCGCCAAGCAGATCCAGGGCAAATGCCTGTGCGCTCTGGGTGAATTTTCCACGATGGCTGTCGTGTCTGGCATTGAGCGTTTCTCTGAGGATTTCAAGAATGCAGTCACTCCTGAGCCTCTCCCACAACTCTACGTGAAGGAAAGAGAGATAGGGAAAGCATGACAAAACAGGTAACCCTGACGATCAATGGAATACAGGTGACAGCCCCGGCGGGGTCGAGTCTGGTGGATGCTGCCAAACTGGCAGGCATCGACATCCCGGTGTTTTGCCATCATCCCAAGCTCGAACCGGTGGGTATGTGCCGGATGTGCCTGGTAGAAATTGGGCGACCCATGCGAGACCGCGCAACGAATGAGATTGTGATGGAAAACGGCGCGCCGAAAATCCAGTTCCTGCCCAAGCTGGAAACAGCCTGCACGAATAAAGTGGAAGAAGGCATGGTCGTTCTCTCTCAATCGGACAAGGCGCGTAGCGGTCAGCGCGCGACCGTTGAGTTCCTACTGACCTCGCATCCGCTCGATTGCCCCATCTGTGATAAAGGTGGAGAGTGCCCGCTGCAAAATCTGACGATGGCGCATGGTCCTGGCAAGAGTCGCTTCCTGTTTGATGAAAAACTCCGTCTCGGAAAACGTGTGCCACTGGGAGATTTGATCGTTCTCGATCAGGAGCGCTGTATCCAGTGCGCACGCTGCATCCGCTTCCAGGATGAGATCGTCGGCGACTCGGTCCTCGGCTTCGACGATCGTTCGCGCGGCATGAGAATTATCACGTTCTCAGAGCCGGGATTTAATTCTATCTTCTCGGGCAACACAACAGATATTTGCCCGGTCGGCGCCTTGACCACCCGCGACTTTCGTTTTGAAGCACGGCCGTGGGAGCTGGAGTCTGTGGCGTCCATTTGTACGCAGTGCCCGGTGGGCTGCAATATTACGTTGAACACCCGCCGGGAGGCAAAAGCAGGCGGCGATTTTGTGGTCAAGCGTGTGATGCCGCGCCAAAATGAAGAGGTCAACGAGATCTGGATCTGCGACAAGGGGCGTTTCGTCCACCATTATACGGATAGCAAAAGGCGACTCAAGACGCCTCTCGTCCGACGGGATGGGGAATTCGCACACGTCTCGTGGGACGAAGCGTCAAAAGCGGCTGCAGAAACTTTAAAAAATGACTCCGTGATCCTGGCTTCTGGTAAGCTGGCGAATGAAGACCTGTTTAACTTGAAAGCACTCGCGGATCAAGCCGGTGGGAAGGCATATCTGTACTCCCACATGGGTGGCGGCGATGTAACGACTCTGATAGGCGTGGGCGAAGGCACGAACATCGGCGCGATGGGCGCCGGGACCACTATCGTCGTCGTAGCGTCTGACTTATATGAAGAAGCGCCGATCTGGTATTTGCGTGTGAAGCAAGCAACCGACCGTGGCGCGACGTTGCTTGTGCTGAACTCGCGTAGCACAAAGCTGGATCGGTTCGCCTCCCATGTCCAACGTTATGACTATGGCGATGCCATTAAAGCAGCCCAGCATCTCGGCGGGATTAAGACTGCCGAGGCGTTTGCCAATTCACAAAATGTCCTTATCTTCTTTGGAAGTGACGGGTTAGGTGTGGAAGGGACGGCAAACCTCGCTTCTGCCTGTGCCAAATTTTTGCAGGATGGCGGGTACGCTGGCAAACCTAACAGCGGCTTGATCGGTGTTTGGGAGCGTGCCAACGACCAGGGTGCCTGGGAGATGGGCTTTGAAGTTGCCGAAGACCTCGCGGGAGCCCTGCGCGGCAAATCAGTTTATATTGTCGGCGCGGATCCGGTGGGAGATGACCCAGCCTTGGCAAAGGCTCTTGCAGAGGCGCAATTCGTCGTTGTGCAGGATGTGATGCAGACAGCCACCACGGCAATTGCCGATGTGGTGCTTCCTGCTCGAGTGTTTACCGAGCGGGAAGGAACACTTACCTCTGGCGAACGCCGCGTACAGCGTTTCTATGCTGCGGTGCCGCCAACGGGAGAAGCACGGGCAGATTATGCTATTACAGCGCAGCTGGCGAGTCACATGGGAATCGAGCTCGAAGGCATGTCGGTCTCGGCAGTGTTCGAACGTCTCGCGGGCGCGGTCAAATCCTTCGCAGGTCTGACCTACGCCAGGGTCTCGGAGGTCAAACCGCAGTGGCCCATCGTCGGGCGTGGCGATATGTACTACGGAGGCACCACCTACGAAAATACGATGGGGTTGGGTGTGCATCTCACGGCTGCCGCGGCGCGCGGTGAGTCGCTGGACGTCGCGCGGGCTGAGCGAGAGTCGGCTCCCCGTCCCAAGGGAAACGAACTGCTGGCAGTGCCCGTCAACAAGCTGTATGACCGCGGTACTACAGTCATGCAGTCCGCGGACTTGCTGCGCGATTGGATCGGCAGCCCCACGATCTCACTACATCCGGATGCTGCTAAAAACCTGGGTGTCGAAGCCGGAGATCTGGTGCACATCAGTTTCGATGGCGTGAGCGGCGAAGCCCGCGTAAAATTCGACGAATCCATTACCGCCAATGTTGTGTTAGTGCCGCGCGAGATGGGGTTCGCCATCCGTGAACCGATACCTGTGCAAATCAGTATGCCCGCAAAGGTGGAATGATGTTATCGGACTGGACTCTCTGGCTCGAGTGGTTTATCAAGTCGCTGATCGTCATCTTCGCGTTACTGGGTGGGTTTGCTTACCTCACCTGGTATGAGCGCAGGGCGCTGGCGCGTATCCAAACACGTATTGGACCCAACCGCGCTGGTCCTTTTGGACTGCTTCAGCCGATTGCCGACGCTATCAAACTGATCTTCAAAGAAGAGTTCACGCCATCAAAAGCGGATAGGCTTCTTTTTTTCCTGGCGCCGGTGATTACAATGGTCCCATCGATCATTATTGTGGCGGTCGTCCCCTGGGGAAACACGTTTACTGCCTTTGGTCGTGAGATCACGCTCTATCTGGCGGACATTAACGTCGGGGTGTTGTACCTGATGTCGATCGCTTCCATCTCCGTGTATGGAATTGTGCTGGCAGGCTGGTCCTCGAATAACAAATATGCCATGCTGGGCGGGCTGCGTTCCTCCGCGCAAATGATCTCGTATGAGCTGGCGCTGGGTCTTTCCTTCGTGACGGTGATTATCCTGGCGAACTCGATGAGCCTGCTGGATATCGTGAATCAACAAAGGGGGATCTGGTATGTGTTCCTCCAGCCTGTGGGCGCCGTGATCTTTTGGATTGCGACTCTTGCAGAAGTGAACCGGGCGCCGTTTGATATGCCCGAAGCCGAGCAGGAATTGACCGCTGGTTATCACAGCGAGTATTCCGGTATGAAGTTTGCCTTGTTTTTCATGGCAGAGTATCAAAAGATGATCGCCGTCAGCGCCATTCTGGCGACCCTGTATCTCGGCGGATTTCTGGGTCCCTTCGTCGATCGTTTTCCCCTGCTTGGGCCGTTGTATTTATTGATCAAAGTGGTGATCCTACTGTTTGTAATGATCTGGGTGCGCGCCACCTGGCCGCGCATCCGGTACGATCGACTCATGTCGTTTGGCTGGAAAATTCTACTGCCGTTATCGCTGGCAATCGCCTTTATTACAGCGGCGGGTGTGTTGCTGGCAGAAGAATTCAATAATCCGCTATGGCTCTGGAGTATTCCGGTGGTCTCTGTTCTGGTAGGTGCCTTTAGTGTTGCGGTGATTTACCGTGAGTTGAGGAGAAAAGTTTATGAGCGCGCTTGAGCCGTTTGTGGAGCTTGTGCGTGGGCTGGGTACCACGCTCAAGCAAATGTTTGAAAAGCCTGTAACGTATCAGTATCCTGAAGAGAAGCGCCAGGTCCGCCAGCGTTTTCGCGGCCGGCATATCCTGAGGCGCTACGAGAATGGACTCGAGCGTTGCATCGGTTGCTCGCTCTGCGCGGCAGCCTGCCCGGCGGACGCGATTTTCGTCGAAGCGGATGAGAATACGGACGAACGCCGATTCTCGCCGGGCGAGCGATACGCTTCTACCTATGAAATCAACATGATCCGCTGCATTTTCTGCGGATACTGTGAAGATGCCTGCCCGACGGAGGCGATCGTGCTGGGCGATAATTACGAGCTCTCCTTTTACGACCGACGCTCCGCGATCTATACCAAAGATATGCTTCTCGAGCCGGTCGCTTCATCTGAAATGCTGACCCCGCAAAAAACAGAACCGGGCAAGTACAGCCGGCGCTCTGTGCCGGAGATGAATGATCCGGTGGATTAGGTACATAGGGACACAAGTAGACATGTATACCTGTGTACTTGTGTCCCTCAAATAGATAACCATGAATCTCGATCTCATCTTCTTCCTCCTCCTCGCCTTGATCGCCGTTGCCACTGCTCTTGGTATGTTGTTGAGCCGCAATGCGATTTATTCGGCGTTGTTCCTGGTGCTGAACTTCGTGACCGTAGCCGTGTTCTATCTACTGCTGGGTGCGCCGTTCATTGCCATGGCGCAGATCACGGTCTATGCGGGCGCGATCATGGTGCTGTTCCTGTTTGTGATTATGTTGCTGGGTGCTGAGAGTCTGCCCCAGGAGCAGGTGCTGCCCTGGCAAAGACCGCTAGCGGTTTTGTTAGCTCTGGCACTTGCTATAGAATCAACCTTTATTTTTCTGACACGCGCCCGCCCGCTCGGGGACGTCACGCAGCCGGATGAATCGGTGAACACGGTCACCAATCTTCGTGCCTTGGGTGAGGCGTTGTTTACACAATACCTTCTGCCTTTTGAAGTCACGTCCATTTTATTGCTGGTTGCAATGATCGGCGCCATTGTGCTGGTCCGGAAAGAAAAGAGGGTGCCGTAGCTATGATTCCGGTTAATTACTACATTATTCTTTCTGCCATTTTGTTTACGATTGGCGTGGTGGGCGTGCTCATACGCCGCAACGCTCTTATTATCTTCATGTCTATTGAGTTGATGTTGAATGCTGCCAATCTGGCCTTTGTGGCATTCAGCAGCGTGATCCGCAGCTTCAGCGGGCAGATTTTTGTATTCTTTGTTATTGCTGTCGCTGCCGCGGAGGTTGCCGTTGGGTTGGCGCTGATCGTCGAGATCTTCAAGTCCAAGCGCAGTATTGACGTTGACCAGTTGAGTTCAATGAAGGGATGAGAACAGAGATTAGAGACTAGAGGTTCAGTCTCTGGAGAGAGTCATGCACTTTGCTCAAGAAGCATCTACAGGATTTTTCTTTTTAGCGCCCTGGCTGGTCTTTGCGCCGCTGGTCGGCTTGTTGATTAATCTGATCTTTGGTCAGTGGTTTATGAAGCAGCCCTGGGGTGAGAACGCGGTGGGGATCGTTGCCAGTCTTGCTTCCGGCGCGGCGTTTGTTGTCTCCATCCTCTTGACATCCTCACTCTCGGCAAATCATGGAGAAGTGGCGCGCTGGTATCTGGCGGATTGGATTCAGATCGGTGAATTGCGGCTCGACTGGACGTTCCGCATCGACTCGCTCTCCAGCATAATGATGCTGGTCATCTCCGGCGTGGGGACGTTGATTCACATCTATGCCATCGGGTATATGCGCGAGGATGTGCGCTTCAAGAATGACGTGGGACGCTTCCCCCGCTTCTTCATTTATCTGAACCTCTTTATCGCCATGATGATGATTCTCGTCGCGGGCGATTCGTATATGATGCTCTTTGTCGGGTGGGAAGGGGTGGGCTTATGTTCGTTCCTGCTGATCGGCTTCTGGTATGAGCTGGATTTGCTCGGGCGCACATCCTGGTCGAACTCCAATGCGGCGGTGAAGGCGTTTGTCGTCAACCGTATTGGCGATTTTGGTTTTTTGATTGCAGGCTTCATCATGTTCTGGGCGCTGGGCAGCTTCCAATTCGACGAGGTCTTCGAAGCGGCTGAAGGGGCGGCCCCTGGCGTCATCCTTGCCATTACGCTGTTGATGCTCGTCGGCGTGGCGGGAAAGTCTGCGCAGATTCCGCTGTACGTCTGGCTCCCGGACGCGATGGCGGGTCCAACCCCGGTCTCGGCGTTGATCCATGCCGCGACGATGGTGACGGCAGGCGTGTATCTGATCACCCGTTCTGCAGAGCTTTACACGCTTGTCCCACAGGCACAATACATCGTGGCGTTGACCGGCGCGATCACTGCTCTTTTCGCCGCGACGATTGCTGTCGGTCAGTACGATATCAAGAAGGTGTTGGCATATTCCACGATCTCACAACTCGGTTTTATGGTGGCTGCCGTGGGGATGGGAGCGTTCGTCGCCGGGATGTTCCATCTCGTAACACACGCTTTTTTCAAAGCCTTATTATTTCTCTCTGCGGGTTCCGTCATCCTCGGTGTGGAGCGCGGGCATCACCACCTGGCGCATGCGAGCGGGCACCATGGTAGTAAGCATGGAAAAAATAAAGGAAAGAAGAAAGAGCAACGGCATGAGCCGGTGCACGAAGAGGAAGGCGAACACTTCGATGCCGGCGACATGCGCAACATGGGTGGGATGCGCAAGACGATGCCCATCACGTATTGGGTCTACCTCATCGGGGCGCTGGCGCTGGCTGGTATTGTCCCGTTTGCGGGGTTCTGGTCAAAGGATGAGATCCTGTTGGATGCCAGCCTGCACTATCCGTTGATTTACTGGATGCTGACGGTCGCCGCCTTCCTGACTGCCTTTTACATGGGGCGGCAGATCTGGATGGTTTTCTTCGGAGAGCCCCGCCACGAAGCCGCAGCACATGCCGAGGAGAGCCCAGGGGTCATGACGATCCCTCTCATGGTGCTGGCAGCTCTGTCTGTATTGGGTGGCGCGTTGAACCTGCCCTTTGAAGGCTTTCACAACCTGGGTCACTGGCTCGAATATACACTCCGGGAAGTGGAATCTCTTTCGTTTAATGCCCCGGTTGCAGGTATTGCGACCGTGTTGGCGGTGGTGGCAATTTACGCCTCGTGGCTGATCTATGGTCGCAGTCCGCTTCGAGCTGGCGAGGTCGATCCGTTGAAGAAACGCCTGGGCTCTGTATTCACAGCTCTGCAAAATAAATGGTATATCGATGAGTTGTATCACGCAGTCGTTGTGACACCGTATATGAAGATCTCGCAATTCCTGGCGGACGTGATCGACTGGCGCTTCTGGCATGACTGGTTCCACGAGAATGTAATTGTTGGAACATATAACTGGATCAGCCATATTGGGCTCAACCGTTACGCCGATCAGCGGGGCATCGACGCGGCTGCCAATGGGCTTGCGACCGTTACACAGTGGCTATCGGTGACTTTGCGTCAAATCCAGAACGGATTCGTGCGCTCCTATGCCTTATCTGTATTATTGGGTGTTGTCCTGATCGTAGGGTATCTAATTTTGAGATAGCCGAGCCTCAAGGATAGCGACCTTTGTCTTTTAGCTTTCAACCTTTGACCATCTCGTAATCAAGGATCGAACATGAATTTTTTCCTGCAACCTCTGACCCTTCTGACCTTCTTCCCGCTGGTGGGAATCCTGGTGATGCTCTTCATCCCCCGCGAGCAGAAGGATGCCCTGCGCTGGACGGCGCTCATTACGAGCCTTGTCACCTTCGGGTTTTCGCTCCTCGTGCTATCGGTGTTCAATTCCTTCGACCCGGACCTGCAGCTCGTTGCCCAATACGACTGGATCACCGTGGCGGGCTGGAACATCCAGTATTTCCTCGGTGTGGATGGGTTGAGCATCCTGCTTGTGTTGCTGACCGCTTTGCTGACGCCCATTTCGATCCTTTCGACCTGGACGGCGGTGGAAGAACGCGTCAAAGACTTCATGATTTTCTTTCTCCTGCTTGAAGTCGGGATGATGGGAGTCTTCCTGGCGCAGGACTTGTTCCTGTTCTACATCTTCTGGGAATTCACACTCGTACCGATGTACTTCATCATCGGGATCTGGGGCGGACCGCGCCGCGTCTATGCCGCCATCAAGTTCTTTCTGTACACGATGGCGGGTTCCATTCTGATGCTGCTGGCAATCCTGTGGCTGGGCATTGCCGGCGGGACGTTCTCGTTGCCCGACCTGATCGGAATTAACATCGACCCCGCGACCCAGATGTGGCTTTTCCTGGCGTTTGCGGCGGCATTTGCTATTAAAGTTCCGATGTGGCCTCTGCACTCCTGGCTGCCAGATGCACACGTGGAAGCACCGACGGCGGGCTCAGTCATTCTGGCAGGGGTTCTGTTAAAGCTTGGTACCTATGGCTTCCTGCGCTTCAACATCCCTCTGTTCCCGGAGGCCTCCGTCCAGGCGGCGCCTTGGATGGCGCTGCTGGCGACGATCGGCATCATTTACGGCGCGGCGGTCTCGTACGCCCAGAAAGACATGAAGAAGCTCGTGGCGTATTCTTCGGTGAGCCACCTTGGCTTTGTGATGCTGGGGCTGTTCGCGCTCAACTCGCAGGGCATGCAAGGCGCGATCTTGCAGATGATCAATCACGGATTGAGCACAGGCGCGCTGTTTTTGCTCGTTGGCATGATCTACGAACAGACGCATACGCGTGAACTGAAAGTCTATGGCGGCTTGTGGAAGATTATGCCTGTCTTTGCGACGATCATGTTGATCACCTCGCTCTCTTCGATGGGCTTGCCGGGGCTGAACGGGTTCGTAGGCGAGTTCACCATTTTGCTTGGCGCCTGGGGAGCTGGGACGAATGGTGGTCCATTGGGGTCCGTCTGGTATGCGGCGATCTCGGCACTGGGAATTATCATGGCGGCTGTGTACATCCTCTTCATGTTCCAGAGCATGTTCCTCGGTCCGCAGGGGGAGGTCGTGGACCAGGTCAAGAGTCACGGGCGTGGTCTGCGTGACCTCAACTGGCGCGAGATCGCGACCATGGTCCCTCTGCTCATCCTGATCTTCTGGATTGGTTTATATCCCAAGCCGTTTTTTGACCTTATGGCGCCTGCTGTGGATCAATTAGTCGCGAACCTTTCCAGTGTCGCGATGCGCTAAACCACCATGACACTCACATCTGCTGACTACACCACTGTTTGGCCGCTCATCTTTCTGAGCGTGTGGGCTTGCATATTGCTTTTGGTGGACCTCTTCATCCCGAAAGAGCGTAAGGGCGTCACGGCTTTGCTCGCAGCGTTAGGGTTGGCTCTCACGCTTGGCTTTACCCTCACACAAATCGGTCAGGGAATCACAGCCTTTCAGGGAATGGTGGTCCTCGACGGATTTGCGGTCTTCGTCAATGCTTTACTGCTCCTCACAGGGCTTCTCGGCATTGCCCTTGCATACGGATATGTAAAACGTATGGGGCTTGAACGCGGCGAGTACTACACTCTGCTGCTGTTCAGCGTGACAGGCATGATGTGGATGGCGCAGGCTGCCGATCTGATCGTGGTGTTCCTCGCCTTGGAGTTGCTTTCGATTCCACTATACGTCCTGGCTGCCTTTGCCCGCCCGCGTGCGGAATCGGAGGAAGCGGGACTCAAATACTTTCTGTTGGGCGCCTTCGCGACAGGCTTTGTCGTCTACGGGACGGCGCTCGTCTTCGGCGCGACCGGTTCGACGAATCTCGTCGCGATTATTGAGAGTGCTGCTCCGGGTTCTGAGAACCTGCTACTGTTATCCATTGGCGCGGCGCTCATCTTAGTGGGGTTCGGCTTCAAGGTCGCCGCGGTCCCTTTCCATATGTGGACGCCGGATGTCTATCAGGGTGCGCCTTCTGCAGTGACGGCGTTCATGTCCTCGGGTGCGAAGATCGCCGGGTTCGCTGCATTGCTGCGTGTGTTCGCGACAGCGTTTCCTTCCATTTCCGTGGATATGACTGACGTCCTCTGGGCACTGGCTGCATTGACGATGATCCTGGGCAACGTGATTGCGATTGCGCAAACGAATATCAAACGCCTGCTGGCGTACTCCAGCATTGCACAGGCAGGATATATCCTGATGGCGTTTGTGCCTTATGGCAACCCGGACGTTCGTGCGGACGCAGTTGCCGCGGGTCTCTTCTATCTCGTTGCATATGTCATTACAAACTTCGGCGCGTGGGGGGTGGTGATCGCCCTCGAAAGATCAGAGGGACGCGGATTAGAGCTGACAGACTACGCAGGTCTTGCGCGTAAGCATCCTGTCCTGGCGGCTGCTATGGCTGTCTTTATGCTCTCTCTCATCGGTCTGCCACCCACTCTCGGGCTGGTTGGAAAAATCTATCTATTCAGCGCTGTGATCGATGGTGGGTTTTACGGTCTGGCGATCATTGGCGTACTGACGTCTGTCGTTTCTGCCTATTACTATTTGCGCGTGATTGTCATCATGTACATGCGCGATGGCGATCCGCAGACACAGCGCGAACCTCTCCTTGACTTTACGACCATTGCGACCGCGGTCGCGACGGTGGTCATCAGCCTCGTTCCACAGTTCCTGTTTGCCTGGGCAAGCACGGCGGTGCTGAAGTTGTTCTAGTGTTCTCTCGATCAAAAACGGAGACAGCCACAGGGCTGTCTCCGTTTTTGATTCCAGTGTAATCCCTTATCATTAATCGTCGGCAATAACCCCATTTGCCAGTGCCTTTGCCTGATCCTTAAAAATTGCCATCGCGGTGGTCATGCGTTTGAATCCAAGTTTCCGATAGAAGGGCTCCTTGCCAGCCGCCGCGTAGAGAATGATCTTTTTATGATCCTTTGAAAAATTGACGAGTTGAGACACTACTTCCCTGCCAATCCCACGCCCCTGATGACTGGGCAGCACAGCGACATCACAAATATAGGAACAATCTCTCCCATCCGCAAGCGCTCGGCCGGCGGCGACCAGTGTTCCAGAGTCATAGACAAAGCATTTGAACATGCTATTGGCAAATGCGATTTTTAGATCCGAGGGATCTTTCTGCCCCAGCGGGGCTGCCCGGTACAACGCGGAAAGATCCTCCCAGTTTACGTCTTCGGAAGAATAAATCCACATAAGAGACTTATGCGTTTCAGCCAATCTGGACCTCCACGTTTGGGACTGTGAGGAAACGGGCGAGGTTCTGCGCTTCTTCGCCGATTCCGGCGGCGACTTGCCTTGCAATCGAATCGAACTTGAGAACTTTCACACGCAGGAGCGTCTTCTCCAAAATCTGTTCCCAGACGGCAGCGACACGTCCGTTGACGAGAACGACCGGGGCGATCCATCCTTGGGGGCGGTAGACCAGCGAGCGGTGCTTTGCAGCCATGAGATGATCCCTCTCTTTATGACCGAGAAGAAACGTATCGAAGTATGGCAACAGTCTGATGAGTAGTCGTTCAAATTCTGCCTGTGCCAGTTCCTCGAGATCCTCGCGAAGAACCTCCGCCTGCCAGCCTTCCACATTGACAGTGGCAAGATTGCGTTGCTCACGCCGCCAGGTTTCACGAGCCTCCGTGAGCGTGATTCCGCTCCACATCGCAAAGTCCGCCGCGATCGCAGGCCCGAACGCCCGCAGGTATTTGTGCAGGAGGAGGCCTTCGGCTTTTTCCTGCGGCATATCCTTCCACCTGGGAATCCATGCATCGCCACGGACGAACGTCGGCTCACTCCCGCGATACGGTCCATAGCAGACCACGCCGCGAGCAGCTACCAAGTGGAGGAGGTCCACGACGGGATATGTCAAGGAACCAACCGGTACGGCGGCAAGCTTTCGGTTGCTTCCCCAGCCTCCACCCTCCACGTTCCGTAGTTGCACACCCAGTTTTCTACTCGTATGCTCGGCGATCTCCGGGCGAGTACGGGGTTCATCCAATGCATCCAGCGCAGCATCGATCGCCGCTTCGATCACACGCTCGGGCACGCCTTTGCCTTGCGCCCAGCGAATCTCTTTTTCGGCGCGGCGTGCCGTCCCCCGGACGAAGACCGCCAGATCCTTTGCAGGGACGAGAAACAGCGTGCGCCGCATGCACGCCGCCTTGACCAGAGTCCGCTTTCGGATCGCCTCTTCCACATCGGCGATCTCCAAATCCGATACACGCGCCCAAAGGGACACTTGTGCTGCTGAGAGAAGCTGTGCCTGCGCCCCAGCCATAGCCCCCGCGACGGAGACGAGAGCTTTCGTGGCGGCGCGTTCCGCCAGGTGATGCCGCCGCAGCCGAAAGGCAGCCACCTGATCCCAAGTCACAGGAACTGGCTCGTGTTGAGGTGTTGCCACCCTAACTCGTCCCTGCCTGTATCGAAGATTTGGCTGTAAAACTCACCTCAATCGCGTTGTGATCGGAAAGATAATCCTGATGTCTGTGAGTCAGCTGAAGCTTGTTCGAAAAGCGTAGATCACAATTGATTTGCAGCGAAAGACTGGAAGGCATCCGCACAAATGTAAAATCAATCGGCAGCGAATACTGCGCCGGTACCCCGCGCGGAGGGCGATGGGTCGGGCGCTGGTCCTGGGCTAATGTATCGATCAAGCCGGTCCAATGCAGGAAATTAGTGTAGAGGCGGCTGCCGCGCGGAATGTTGAAGTCACCGACCACTACCACCAGCGCATCACTGGGCTGGATAGAGACCACTTCCGCCAATTGGTGCAGCTGCTTTTCCTGCATCTTGGCGAACACCCCCTGGCGCTCCCAGTCCCCGTTATAGTTGGCAATGACATGTGTATTGATCACCACTACCGGGACCCCCTGCCAGTGCAGCGAGCTGATCAACATCCCTTTGCGCAGGAAACGATCCATCGCGGTCGGAAGATACCAGCGCCCCTGTTCCGTATAGGTTTCAAAACGCTGAGCTGCCAGAGGTACACGCGAAAGAGTGACCAACCCACCTTTGGGGGAATGCAGATGGGGCTCATACGCCTGGAACGGATAACTGGAGCAGGCCTGGATCAACAGCCGTTGGAAAAAAACGAGTTGCACCTCCTGCAGGCAGACGAGTTGGATGTCGCTGTCCTCCAGTTGACGGGCTAAGGCACGCAATCGGCGCCGCGCCTTGGGCACCGGGGTGCCAAAACAGTTGAAAGTGAGCAAAGAGAAGGAGGCTGTCATGATGGCAATGTCTTCCAGAGTGGGAAGAATGGGACGGGAGTAGTTTACCCCATTTTTAGTGCCCATAGCATTAGGCGGGTTTCTGTGCAATGATCGTCACGTGGTTTTCCGGATATTGATCGTATTCCAGATGCTTGCAGGTACAGCCCAACTCGATCAGCAGACGCAAAAACTCATTCATGCCGAGCGTGCTGTAATCGAAGGATTGGCCTTCAAACCCGCCGGAGATCTCTTCTGCGCTGATGGTTCCTCCGCAGGTAAACAGGAGGACGCCCCCGGGGTTCAATCCATCACACATTTTCCTCAGGACGGGTTCCTGCTCTGTCAGAGGTAGATGAAAGGTACTATCCCAGGCAGAGATCAAGTCATAAGTGCGCGGCAAGACCCAGGTGCAGATATCCGCCGCATAAAACGTCACATGTGGATGCCGCTGCCGGGCAAGCGCGATCATCTCTGCCGAGATATCGACACCTGTGGGTATGAAACCATGCTGGATGATGACCTCGATGAAGCGTCCACTGCTCCCACAGCCGATGTCCAGCGCGCTGGATTTATTTTCCACGAACCGAATGGCCCGCTCCAATGCGGCGATGCCATATTTGGAATCAATGTGTCGCTTCTGCCAGGACAGAGCAATTTGGTCGTAATGCGAGCCTGTTTCTTCTGGTTTCATATCGTCATCCGCCTGTTCCTCCGCGAGAGATTCACAAGGAAACCTCCACTCGCATGGTCACTTCATCGCCTTCTTCCAGCTGTTCTGCTCGTCGAACACTTACCTTGAGAGGCACAAGATAGCAACCATCTTTGGGAAATAAGGATGTCTGAAACTCGGTTTTACCGATTCGCACGTGGACCGGAATCACACCCCACCCATAGGTCACCAGTCCGGAGATCGCTTTCAGGTCTCGGCTCTCTTCTTCCGGGACCGTTACGAAGAAGAACGGGGACGGACCCCGCCAGTACCAAATCTTGCCTTTGAATTCGAGGTCCATGGCGATGTGCGGGATGCAGCTAGTGTTCCTCTTCTCTCGCCAGCCAGGCGCGTACGTCTGGCTCATGGTCATCCCGGAAATGGTCAAAGAACTCACTGGCGGGGAAGCGCTGGTCGTTCACCCACACAAGATAGTATGCCGGTTCGATCTTCTCAATCCGTACGTCATCGGGTAACTCTCCGATGACAGTGACGAGCTGCTGATGGACTCTCTGCGTCTCCTCCAGCACTTGGCGCAGCGAGCGCCCACGATGGGACTCATAGATCCATGCATTGATGTCATCGTCCGTTTTTAAGTGCGCAGGCCAGGGTGGAGGAGGGTCCGATTCGCCGCGTTGTGCTGCCTGTAAGCGCACGACAAGCCAGCGATTCCAGCCCATCAGGTGCGCGGCGATGTCCTTCATGGACCAGTCTCTATTCACGCCCGGTTCGCCCATGCGCGCCGGACCGATCGCATCGATCAAGGTTTCCCATTTCTGATACTGTTCCTGCAGCCAATCCAGAAGTTCCGATTTCTCCATTTGAAATAGCTCCTTCAGAAACGCATATTCGGATGACAATCCACTGATCTTCTTATTACTCTAGTTTGATTTTAGCACAGGTGTTCTGCTGTAACAAAACTCCCGCTGACCGTTTCAGTCAAGCGGGAGAATGCGTTCAAACGTTTTACGTTTCTCAGCTTTTCGGGCAAGAACTACTTTGTCATGCCTGCCACATTCCAGCGTCGTTCGCGAAATTCCTCTTCCTGCATCTTTCGCAAGCGCGCTTCCAGCAGCCCGGTGCGACCCAGATACCCAACCAGCCGGCGCGGATCGTCGCGGCTGACAACCGGCAGACGCCCGATCTCGTTCTTGAGCATTCTGGCGACCGCCTCTTTGAGCGGCTCGTCGGGATACGCCACAATCAAATTGCTGCTGCCTGCTTCCAATACTGTGAGCTGCCCTAGCGGGTCCTGCTCCAGGGCGGAGATAATATCACTGCGCGTGATGAGCCCTGCCAGCGCGCCCTGCGCGTCCACTACGGGCGTGCCTTGCCGGCGTGCCACCTGCGGATCGCCGCGCGCGATCCGCTCGGAGAGTTCGGCAACGGTCAGCGCCGCGGGAATCGTGACGGGAGACTTGTCCATGACGTCGTTCACACGCAACAGCTCGAACGGGTCGACCGCGTATTCGCGCAAAATGTGATGCCCGTGCCGTGAGACTTTTTCTGTCAGGATCGAGCGCCGCAGGAGCAGGATGGTGACCACATCGGCGACGATGCACGCCAGCATGAGTCCCGGCAGCACGTTCAAGTCGTGAGTCAGCTCAAGTACGAAGACCATCGACGTCAGCGGCGAGCGCATCGTGCCGCCCATCATCGCCGCCATGGCGATCAGCGCCCACAAGCCCGCGTCGCCATACGGGATCCAGTTTGCGAGGTACGCGCCCAGCGCGCCGCCCATGATGAGCAGCGGTGCCAGCACACCTCCCGATGTACCGGACCCCAGAGCAATCGACCATGCCAGCGCCTTGACGATCAGCAAGCCAAGCACGACAGTGCCAACCAATTCGCCGCGCAGCAATTGGTGAATCACGTCGTAGCCAACGCCCAGGATGCGCGGGTCGATCAAGCCGGCGATACCGATCGCCAGTCCGCCCAGCGTGGGCCACCACATCCAGTGGATCGGCAGTTTCTCAAACAGGTCTTCGAAAAAATAGACGAGCGTCGTCAAAACACCGGATGCCAAACCGGCGGCGAGTCCTACAAGACAGGCGATCAAAAGTGCCTCTCCGTTCAGGGCAGCGTGCGCAGAGACCGGAAAAATCGGACCCTCACCGAGAAACACTACCCGCAGCGCGCCCGCAACGGCTGCGGCAAGCGCCACCGGGATGAAGGAGCGCGGTTTCCATTCGAATAAAAGCAATTCCACGGCAAGCAAGACAGCAGCAACAGGTGCGGCAAAAATTGCCGCCATGCCCGCCGCGGCGCCCGCCACCAGGAGCGTTTTCCGTTCTGCTGCCGTGAGATGGAAAAATTGCGCGAACAATGACCCGAACGCCCCGCCCGTCATAATGATCGGTCCTTCGGCGCCGAACGGGCCTCCTGTGCCGATCGAGATAGCAGAAGAGATTGGCTTCAACGCCGCGACTTTCGGCTCCATTTGACTGCGACCGATCAGGATCGCTTCCAGCGCCTCCGGGATGCCATGCCCGCGGATCTTCTCAGACCCGTAGCGCGCCATCAGTCCAATGATCAGTCCACCGATGACCGGAACGAACACAGCCCAGATCCCGAGGTGGTTCTCCGCCGGGGAAGCAGGCTGGGAGGAGAAGCGCTGGTAATAGGCAAGATTGGTAAATACATCAATTAACCACACGAGTACATATGCCACCACCGAGCTGATCGCGCCCACCACGATGGCAAATCCGCTGAGCAGCAAGACGCGTCGATCTGTTGTGAAATCGGCGAGTTGTGCATGAGCATCTGTTTTTGCTACATTCATAAAAAACCTCCTTGAGCGATAAAGTTGCAGATCGGAGTCCTCTTTCCCGGGTTTCTGCGGAATCTATCATATCCCTCCTAGATTAAATTAAGAATAAAAATCAAACAGGCTATCCCACTCGAATCCCTAAGAGTCCGCTAACCAGACTGAGGAGGATGCCAACAATACAAAGCATGATCCAGTTTCGTCTGCTGCGCGCTCTATCCAGGTAACACCAACCAGCGATTGCGAACAAAATGCCCTCGATGGTAAACCACGGTTCGATCAGGAGCAGATCCCACAACACATAGGCATGTTCCATGAGGTGGAACGGACCGGAGTCCAGCTCGAGGACGCCCACGATTTGAAGCACTCGATTGACGATCCCATAAATGCCGTGAGAAGTCGCTAAGGAACATCCCACCAGGGAGATGGCAAGCAGGGACCAGCGGAGGAAGCTTCGTCTCCGGAGAGGAATAAACAGGAGACCGAGAAATCCCACGGCAGTCAGGAATACCGCGACGACCAGATTCGCTGCTTCAAATTGAGAGACTTCCAAGGCAGACGGTTTTAGCATGAACAGACCAATCCCGAGTGCCCACAAAATGTGCAGGAACCCGAAGGCGACCGACCAGATCAAAATGGCGGCTCCAGACCACACCAAACAGCGCGAGGGCGCCTGTGAAAGCTCTTGATTCAAAGACTGAGGATGATTCACGTTCTTTTCTCTCATAATCAATCACGCCTGTTATCGTGTCGTACGATGCGAAGCTTATGGCGGGTCAGCGGAGGGCCTTCCCAGCGGATGGAGAGAGAAGGACTGTAAATGGAAAACCGCCAAAGCGTAGAACAATTCTCAAAAACACGCAGAGTCCAAGTCGCTCGGTGCACGCGGTGTTAGGCGGGTTTGAGCTTTATAACTTTTGCGAAACTGATTGAAAACAATTTGCGCCAACCAATAAAATTATGATGGGTTTGCGGAAACTCACTTTACCAGATTGCAGTCCGGTTTTCAACTCAAAGGAAACGTACCCAAATTATTTCTTATAGTGTAACGCAACAACGCCCGAACGAAACGTTTTTGATCCAACAAGGTTTAATGTAAGGTTCTTGACCGATTCGAACAAGCGGGGACCTTCTCCGGCAATGATGGGGTGAACGACAAAGTGATACTCGTCGATAAGATTCCATTGTGCCACTTGCGATGCGATGCTCAGCGCACCAATGGAAATATTTTTTCCTGGCTGTTGTTTCAACTTCAGAATTTCTTCTTGCAGGTTGGAGCGCAGAAGTATTGTGTTATTCCACTCAACGCTTTTTAGCGTCGTTGAAAAGACGATCTTCGGTATCGAATCGAACGTGCGTGCGAATTCGTTGAGTACTTTCGTTTCCGATTGATTCACTGCGACATCGTGCCAGTACGGGTACATCAAGTGATACGTGTTGCGTCCGAAAATTTCAACGTCTGAATCACGCAAGAGCCCGGTAAAGTACTCGTGTAATTCGTCGTCGGCGATCCCCGACTCGTGACCGCAATAGCCATCTATCGTGATGTTGATTGCAAAAACAACGTTTCTCATTTGTGGTTCTCCTGACATTATCTAAATGCTTCATTAACTAAAGAAAAGAGTGCCAACGCTCAAACCAGATTCTTCATCACTTTCAGCCGCCCAACGGCTCGCGTTAC
>DASSBC010000031.1:0-9354 GCA_035699125.1 Anaerolineales bacterium | reverse complement strand
AATTGCTGAGCAATTCATGCAGGTGTGGTGGTGGGACTACCGCTCGCGGCGTGCGCACGCCCTTCGGGCAGTCAGGCGGTTTGCGTGGCTTGAAGTTGGTTCCGATAAAATGGCGCGGTCTCGTCCCGGGAGAGCACCGGGATAGTGCCCAATCCCGCCCACCAGCCCTCGTCGGGGTGCTACGCAACGGGTAACGCGAACCGTTGGGCGCTACAGAACAAAGAAGAGGAAATATGAAGATCAAGACGAAATTATGGCAAGCAATCTGGTTGCTGATTTTCCTCTCGGCCTGTCAAAGCAAGCCAGAATTTATTAACCACCCTTCGCCAAACCTGGCTGTCTCCATGGATGTCTTTTCCAATGATGCTCGCTTAGCCAATTTTGGCTGCACTGAAATCCAGGCACCGTCAAACTTGATCGGCGGGTTGGCACCATCCTATCCGATCGCCATTTGTGCACTTCAATACATACCGGGCGAGGCAACAGAAGAACTTGCAGCAGAGATTGAAAGCGAACAATTCTTCTATTACACTGGCGGTTTGTTTGGAAGCTATGTTCGCTACCTCATTTATCAAGACGGCGAATTTGTATTAATCAAGACAGTCGAAGATTTGCGGAAGCTGTTTGCTCCGATTGAATCCCCAGAGGAAGCACTAAGTTATGTATTGGCGGCTAAAAATCTGTCTGCTTATTATGGTATCCAGTATGATCCTGCTTATGAGTACGAAGTTGACACGATTGAAGACACTTATGTCATCAACGATACAGACGGTTACATCGTCCATTTATTCTATGATCAGGCCTTCGGCTGTGGTCCACACTGGATATCCGAAGTAGATGTACATGTGTCTGTTGAGGGAAATATCGAAGAGCGGAGCAGTCGGCAACTCTTCAGAAACCCAGACCTTGACGATGTATGTTTCGATTAATTTTGTACGGATATCCTGGTGTGTTGCAGATGCTTTTCAACCCATTCCAGCAAAACCCGCCCAACACAGCGTACATCTGACCCTCGGGAGATCACCGAGACTAGCGGGGTGGGACTGCCGCCCATAGAAACGGCGTGCGCAATACCCCTGCGGGTATAACGCCAACCGTTAGCCCGCTCCTCCGCTGATGCTAAAATGGGGATAGTAACTCTCAAGGAGAAATGGATGCAAACGGATAATCGATCAACAGTAGATGTGATTTACGAAAACTGGGCAGGTTATAACGGCAGGCTGCGAAAATGCATCGCGCCGCTGACAAATGAGCAACTCTTGCTACAACCTGCACCGCGCATGTGGCCGCTGGCACAAATTGTGCAGCACATCATTTCGGTCCGGGCTGGGTGGTTTAGCTACACTCTCCAGGACGCCGATGAAAAGATGAACGAGTACATGTTGTGGGGTCAACGTGATTCGCCAGAACGTAGTGCTGCGGAACTCGTTCGTGGTCTCGACGAGACGTGGGCATTCATTGAATCTCGCTTGCAGCGCTGGACACCCGCCGATTGTGCCAAGACTTTCCCGGATGAAGATAATGGTCAGATCTATGAGGTATCGCGCAGTTGGGTGATTTACCATGTACTGGAACACGATTTACATCATGGCAGTGAAGTCTCGCTAATCCTGGGTATGAACGATTTGCAATCTCTTGAGATTTGATCGATAACTCATGCGGAGATGAGGATTGAGGCGGCTTGCAGTTTGCTCCCATTCAGAAACGCGGGCTAACAGAGCGCGCACCGGACAGCTGGGACTCGGCGCGTTTGTGGAGTTGGTTATGAGCTTGGACAGGTTCCCGTTTCCAAGCCTGGTTCTCCCCAGCCGCCGCAAACGCGAGGCGTTAGGCGTTTGAAGCAGAACAAACAGAAGGCGTTGGCATGATGAATGTAGGTCGATAGTTGCAAGAAAGGATTAGCTAATGGAGCAGAACTATTTCCCCATTTTATGTGGAGCAGGTTTCCTGGCAGTCATGTCCTTAACGACAGTATTTTATTGGCTAAACAAAAAAGGTTGGTTAACAATAAGCTTGATCGCTCTATTTATGTTTTTATCAATTTCAGCGATAGGTGTACTGTTTTGGTTCTATGTAGAGAAGGATAAGCAAATTCTGTTCTTAATACTAGGCTTAGGCGCGTTGGCGGGTTTATCAGTGTTGTCTTGGAAGGTGACCAACCGAAAGTTAGTTAAGTTGTTGAACCTAAAATGGTAACTCGACTGAACTGTATTGGTCAACTGGTTCATAGTGTCATTAGCATCAGTAGAAAGAAATCCTATGGCTGTGAGGATAAGCAACTCTGGCTTCGTTTTCATCAGTGAGACCGAAGGTATTTCTACAGTTCGTAAGATTGTTGCTTATGACACATTGATAATAAAGAAGCATTCTATGACGAATCACGCCTAACAAAGCGTCCCGAAGAGCACCGGGATAGGTATGCACCCGATCTCCGGCAAAGTGCGCCGCTGGTTTGGAGTTTCGCCCTCGCGCACGGAGCAGCCAGTATTGTTGTGGCGCTTGGCGTTTGGGCTGGTACATTCCATTGGCTTGGCTTGCCCGCAGCTGCGCCGGGAGGACTAGCTTTTCCTCCACGAATCGAATTTAGAGGTGTCCATGGGGTGATTTGAGCCAATTGCGGGCAAAGATTGCCGCTAACAAAGCGTGTAGAAGATTATTTCCACCTGAACCGGTGGATGAATATGTAATAGATGTCCAAGATATGGTTTTGAACACATAGGCTGTTCGTGGAGAAATTTGCATGTCCGATCAAATCATCCTTGTAGTCAATGGAAAGCGCCACACGGTCCAGGCGGCGGACGATACCCCGCTGCTGTACGTGCTGAGGAACGAGCTGGGCGTCACGGGTCCGCAGTACGGCTGTGGGGAGGAGGCTTGTGGTGCCTGTATGGTGCTGATCGGGGATCAGGCGACGACATCCTGCAAGCTGCCGGTCTCCAGGGTGGGCACGTCGCGGATCACGACCCTGGAAGGATTGATGGAGGAGGGGGAGCTGCATCCGGTGCAACGCGCCTTCCTCGAGGAACAAGCCTCGCAATGTGGATACTGCCTGAACGGGATGATCATCAGCACAGCAGCGCTGCTCTGGAAGACTCCTCACCCAAGCGACGTGCAGATCCGGCAAGCATTGGATGGGAACCTGTGTCGCTGCGGCTCGCATCCGCGCATCCTGCGGGCGGTGCATAGAGCCGAGGCGTTATCCGCGGAGCGGGAGGATTGATGGCAGCCCGGAAGCCGGATGCCTGGCTCGACGACTGGATCGCGATCGGGACGGATGGAATGGTCACCGCCTTTAGCGGGAAAGTGGAACTGGGGACCGGCGTCCGCACGGCGCTGGCGCAAATCGTCGCCGAGGAGCTGGATGTGCCGCTTGAGCGGGTGCGCATGGTCATGGGCGATACTGCCCTTACGCCAGATGAAGGCTATACCGCCGGCAGCATGACGATCAGCAGCAGCGGCACGGCGCTGCGCCTGGCAGCAGCGGAGGCACGGCGTGCGATGCTCGAGATGGCGTCTGAACGGCTGGATGCTACTCTGGAGGAACTGTCGGTTCAGGAGGGGGCCATCACTGTGACTCACGACCCGCAGCGCTCGCTCACCTATGCGGAGCTGATGGGCGGCAAGCGATTTAACCTCCGGGTGACGGATCAGGCACCGCTGAAGCCACCGGAAACCTACCAGATTGTCGGCACCTCCGTTCCACGAGAGGACCTGCCCCGCAAGGTGGCTGGGCAGCCGGTCTTCATCCACGATGTGCGAGTGCCGGAGATGCTGCACGCGCGCCTGGTGCGCCCGCCGAGCTCGGGGGCGAAGCTGATGGCGATGGACGAAAGCTCAGTGAAGGATATGCCCGGGTTGGTGAAGGTGGTGCAGCGTGGGGATTTCATCGGGGTGGTCGCAGAACGGGAAGAGCAGGCAATCCGGGCTGCCAGGCAGCTCCACGTGCAGTGGCAGGCGCATCGCGTCTACCCGCGGATGGAAGATCTTTACAGGGCACTGCGAGAGCAGCCAACCGAAGACCGCGTCCTGGTGGAACAGGGAAACCTGGAGCAGGCGTTTGCCGGAGCAACCAGGCAGGCGCATGCCACCTACTACCAGCCTTATCATGCTCATGCTTCGATCGGACCTTCCTGCGCGGTGGCGGATGTACAGGGTGACCGGGTCACTGTCTGGTCGAGCACGCAGGGACCCTATCCCTTGCGTGGGGCGCTGGCAGAGTTACTGAATTTCCCCGCGGACAACGTACATTTGATCCATGTGGAGGGAGCCGGATGTTACGGGCAAAATGGCTCCGATGACGTGGCTGCCGACGCGGTCATCCTGTCGCAAGCGGTCGGGAGGCCGGTGCGTGTCTTGTGGAGCCGGGCGGAGGAGTTCCTCTGGGAACCAAAATCTCCGGCGATGGCGGTGGAGCTACACGGTGGGTTGGACAGCCAGGGGAGCGTGGTCGCCTGGGAGTATCAGGTCTGGTCGCCCTCGCATGCCAGGCGACCGCGCGTTGCCAATCAGCTCCTGACGGCACAACTGCTCGCCGGGGAACCTGCCCCGACGCCTCGTTTCTCTTACGGGGCGGAGCGGAACGCACCCACGAATTATGCGTTTCCGGCGCAGCGGGTGACCGTCCATTATGTACCGGATTCCTTCCTGCGGGTATCGTCGTTCCGCAGCCTGGGTGGGTCCAAGAACACCTTTGCCAACGAATCGTTCATCGATGAGCTGGCAGCCGCGGTAGGCGCGGATCCCATCGAATACCGGCTACGCTATCTGCATGATCCGCGGGAGCGAGCGGTCCTGGCGGCTGCGGCGGAGAAAGCCGATTGGGAGTCACGTCCCTCGCCGCGTACCAGCGAGAGCGCACTGGCGGATGGGCGCGGGGTTGCCTTCGCTCGCTATGAGAATGATCAAGCCATCGTCGCCTGTGTTGCAGAAGTGCAGGTGGAGCGGGATACCGGGGTCGTGCGGGTGAAGCGTCTCGTGGTGGCGCACGATTGCGGACTGATCATCAACCCGGATGGCGTGAGGAATCAGATCGAAGGGAACCTCATTCAATCCCTGAGCCGGGCGCTCAAGGAAGAAGTCGAATTCGATGAAACGCGCATCACCAGCGTGGACTGGGGGACGTATCCCATCCTGACCTTTTCTGAAGTGCCCGCCATCGAAATCCTGCTGATCGACCGTCCTGACCAGCCAGCGCTGGGCGCGGGCGAACCCGCGACGGTGATCACTGCCCCGGCCGTGGCGAACGCCATCTTCGATGCCACAGGCATACGGCTGCGCCAGACTGCGTTTACGCCGGAGCGAGTGCGAGAAGCGTTGTCCGAACGTGGGAAAACGGATTGAAATCGGTGATTTGTGCGGAAGATTAAACGTTCAAGCGCTCCCGGTGTCTGAGACGGGACCGCCTGGCATCTCCAGCGACGGCAGCACAGACTCGATCTGACTGCGCTGTGGCTCGAGCCAGGGCGGGAGGATCAGCTGCTCACCCAGGTGGTCCATGTCCTCATCGCGGTCGAAACCGGGTCCATCCGTTGCCAGCTCGAACAGGACTCCCCCGGGTTCCTTGTAGTAGACCGACTTGAACCAGAAGCGGTCGATTTGCTGGGTAGGACGTAACCCGGCTCGAATGAGCATGTTCCGCAGCGCCATTTGTTCGGCTGTGTCTTTCACCCGCCAGGCGACGTGGTGGACCGACCCCGTTCCCCATTCCCCGCGGCGTTCGTCGGGCAGCTCCTTGATTTCGATCAGTTTTCCAGAGCCTCCACCATCCGCGCCATACCGCTGCCAGCCATCTTCTGTGCCAAGGGATGTAAAGCCCATCACCTCGGTCAGCACCGTCTCGGTTGGTCCGAGCTGCCGTTCCCAGAGCCGGACGGCATGCATCCCGCGCAGCTGATGCTCAGACGGGACGAGACTGCTCTCCCACGGCACGAACTGCCGTTCCTCAGCGGTTTCCACGAGGGAGAGCTGCAAGCCATGCGGATCCTGAAAGGGTACGGTGGTTTCCCCGAAACGACGTTCGAGGGCACCGTGCTCCACCTCGTAGCGCTTGAGCCGGTCCTGCCAGTACGCCAAACTCCCTGACGGCACGGCAAAGGAGGTTTCCACGGTCAAGCCAATGCCTAAACGACCGGGCTCCATATTTTGCCAGGGGAAGAAGGTAAAGTCCGTGCCGGGGTTGCCGGTGCGGTCGGCGTAGAACAAGTGATAGGTACCGGGGTCATCCTGATTGACGCTCCGTTTTACCAGGCGCATGCCCAGCACCCCTACATAAAAATCCAGATTTTCCTGGGCAGTCCCCGCAATACAGGTGACGTGGTGAATGCCATGGACAGAACTTTCCATATCGTTTTCCTTTCTAATTTTCGTGGAGGACATAGCAAGGATACAAAGCTGAATGCTGTTCGCAATGCTGACTCCCAGGCTTATCGAGCCAGGAATGGGCTGCCTATTCAGATGTATGGAGGATGGGGCTGGACCTGTTCAGGTCCCTTTGATGTAATGTTGCCGATCCGCGTATGCAGATTATATGCATGTTATCTTCTTTTGCATATAGACGGTCGCCTCCTGCATTTGACTTTGTTTGTGAATCCAATACAATTACCTTTGTTTCGTCTCGTGGAACAGCCATACTCTTTTGGATGAGGTAGATCATATGCAGCTTAAAGGCGATGTTACGATACGCGCTCCGCGGAAAAAGGTCTGGGATTTTATGACCGACCCGAATCAGATCGGTCAGTGCGCGCCGGGCGTGGAAAAGATCGAGATGATCGAACCGCTCAAGAAATACCGCGGAGTCGTCTCTGTGGGGTTTGGCGCGGTGAAGGCGCGTTTCAGTGGGGATGTGGATGTCCTGGAACTGGAGGAACCGAATCGGGCGAAGATAAAAGCGCATGGTGCCGCTACGGGCAGCGTCGCGGATGCGGTTAGCGAAGTGTATTTCAGCGACGGCCCGGACGGCGCGACCAATGTCCACTGGACGGCGGATGTAAGCATCTCGGGACAACTAGCCAGCCTGGCGGCGCGGCTGATGGTTCCCGTCTCGCAAAAACTTGCGGCGCAGTTCTATGAAAGTGTGCGCAAGAAAATTGAAACTGACCATGCACCGTCCTCCTGAATGTAGGTTTGCGAGGTTCGGTGTGATGAAAGGAAGCCGTTACGGTCTATGACAAACACAGTAGAAACGTCCACACCTGCCAATACCCCCACACCCATCGGGCCCTATAATCACATCGCCAAAGTGGGTCCGTTCCTTAGCATTGGCGGCACTGCCGGTGTGGACCCCGCCACAGGGCAACTAGCCGGACCCGATGTATACTCACAAACCGTACAAATCCTGCGGTCGTTTCAGGTTATGCTAGAGTCTGTAGGCTCGGACCTGAAGCAGGTCATACACGTCCATGTCTTTTTGAGGGACATGCGTGACTTTGAAGAAATGAACCGTGCGTATGTGGAGCTGATGGCAGGTCACCGCCCCGCACGTACTGTGATCGGTGTGAATGAACTCCCGAAGCCTGGGGTATTGCTGACGATGAATCTAACAGCGGTGACACGCGAATGACTCCGTATAGAGTAGAGCGGGATGGCATCCTGCTCTACAAGGGAAGATGTTATGCGTGATATTTTGCCTGATGTTGATCGGTGGCGCGCGGAGGAACAACCCATTGCGCTTGCCACGGTCATCCAAACCTGGGGCTCCTCCCCGCGCCGCGCCGGCGCCAAAATGGCGCTTACCCCCGATGGAAAGATCACCGGCTCGGTCAGCGGCGGATGCGTGGAGGGAGCGGTTTACGAAGCTGGCGTGGAGGCCTTAAAAGCTCAGCGCCCGCAGCTCTTGCATTTTGGCGTGGCAGACGAAACGGCGTGGGGGGTGGGGCTTGCCTGCGGTGGAAGTATCGATATCTTCGTAAAACCGCTCGATGCCAAAATCTTTAAAGCTTTGCGTTCTGTTCTGGTCGAAGAAAGACCGGCGGTTCTGGTGACTGTTGTGCACGGTCCCGATGAGCTCCTGGGGCGGGAGATGTTGATCGAAGAAAATGGGACTGTCACAGGGTCACTTGCCAGCGGCCTGGACAAGCAAGCCCATGCTGCAGTGCAAGAAACTCTGATGCAGGGGGAGTCCCGTCGTGTGACGTTAAGGGAGGATGTAGAAGCTTTTATCGAAAGGATCTTGCCGCCGCCAACGCTCGTTGCCGTAGGCGGAGTCCATATCACGATCGCCCTGATGGCGCTGGCAAAGACGCTTGGCTACCGGACGGTGGTGGTCGATCCGCGCAGCGCCTTCGGTAACGTAGAACGGTTCCCGAACCTCGATCGCTTGATTCAGCAATGGCCCGAAGCTGCGTTTCAAGAGATTCCGCTGACCCGGTCTACGGCGGTCGCGATGCTGACGCATGATCCCAAGCTGGATGATCCGGCGTTGAAGATCGCTCTATCCAGCCCGGCGTTTTATGTGGGCGCGCTGGGAAGTAAGACCACACAGGCGAAACGCCGCCAGCGCCTACTTGAGGATGGAATGACCGAAGAGCAATTAAATCGCCTGCATGGTCCGATTGGGCTCAAGATCGGTGCCGGGACCCCGGAGGAGATTGCCCTCTCGATCATGGCGGAGGTTGTGGCGGCGCGCAATCACGAACTCGAAAACCTGGTGGTCGCATAGAGCCAACGGGCTAATAAAAAAGGCGCTCATCGAGCGCCTTTTTTATTTTTGGCACAATACCGTTTACTTACGGATTGATGACCGGGAAGAGATCGACGGACGGGGTACAGGTCATATATCCTTCGCCATAAGAAACCCAGCCCGGAACTTCACTGCCTTCGATCACAATTTGGATCCAGTTATTCGAGCTTTTTCCGAGAGCTCTCACAGTATCACCGCTCGAAAGCGTGCCAATCGTGGAATTGGCTTGCCCCGGTCCACTTCGCACGTTCACAGTGCCGCCCTCGTTGATACTGCACAGCAGAGCAAACTTGACACTGCGGACTTTTAGATCATCGAAATGGACGTGGGTATTGGTGTTGGTCAGATTCTCGGCATAAAAACCGATTTCTCCGTCGGAATAATCTGGATCCGTCACCTGCCCTACGAGAACGTCATTGATACTAAATAAGAAATTGGGACCCTGCGCATCGACACGCAGCAGGTCATCCACATCCAGATCGTGGATGCTCTCGTCGACACCTTCCTGCAAGACGGTAACTCCGCTGGGTGAGCTTTTGAGCACTTCCCACTTCTTGGTGGTGGGAGAGATCGTGAAGGCATAGTAGTTGTCACCCGAGCGACGGAACGCCAAGCCATAGCGATAATCCCCATCGGTTGCGGTCCTGCCAGACACCGTGAAGACCTGCAATTCCATC
>DASSBC010000030.1:0-23969 GCA_035699125.1 Anaerolineales bacterium | reverse complement strand
CCTTCTTGGCTTATGGATGCTCAAAGACAAAGGTGCGGACGCGGCTATGTTTGTCGTGGTGGGCAGCGGGCTCACCGGACTATGGTCCAGCTTATTGTTTATCTCGGGTAACAGCATCAACAACGAGCGCTGGAGCGGAACGCTTGAGTCGCTGGTAGCGATCCCCACGCCGTTCGAGGTCATTGTCTTTGGTAAGAATCTGGCGAACGTGATCCAATCTCTGCTTTCGATGGTGCTTGGCTATCTCGTCGCTGTGTTTGCCTTTGGGTACTCTCTGGATGTTCAACAGCCACTTTTATTTGCAGTGTCGGTGGTCTTCGCTGTGATTGCTTTCATCAGTTTCGGTCTGATCATTGCACCGATCTTCGTGATGAACCCGGGCGTTCGTGCATGGCAGAATGCGATGGAATTCCCCATCTATGTTTTTGGTGGATTCCTTTTCCCGATCGCGCTCCTGCCGGGATGGACGACTCCCATCTCGTACCTCCTTCCACCGTATTGGGCGGCGGTTGCTTTGCATGGGACCTCAACAGGAGGTGCAGCTCTTAATCAAACGCTCTTTGCCTGGGGCATGATGGTTCTCTTCTCGCTGATCGATTTGCTCATCGCCTCGCGCCTGTTCAAGCTCATGCTCTACAAAGCCCGCGCCGACGCTACGCTGGGAATGGAGTGATAGTTGGTGAAAACACTTTCCAACAATTTCCGCCTTTTCTGGCAGGGTGCACTGCTCTCATACATCGCTCTCTTTCGTTGGTTGCGTCCCATTCAATATATGGCATCCAAGATCCTGATGCCACTGGCGCAGATGTTCTTTTTTGTCTATCTGGGGACATTCGCCACCAGCGCGGACAATTCCTCGTTTTACATCGTGGGTAATGCGCTTCAGATCGCGGCGGTCAGCGGAATCTATGGTATGACGCTAAGCATCGGCGGTGATCGTGAAAACGGGACGCTGGGCTACATCCTCGGCACCCCCGCGAACCGGCTCGTGGTCTTTATGGGGCGGGCATTCATGAATATTCTGGACGGTGCTTTGGGTGTGGTCATTGCCTTTTTCTGGGGTGTTACGCTGATGGGGCTTGATCTCTCCCAGACAAGCATTCCCGCCCTTGCACTGACGATCCTGATCACCACCATCAGCACTTGCGGATTGGGGCTCCTGATGGGGTGCTTGAGTCTGATCACGGTCAATGTAATGTTCGTGAATAATTTTGTTTATTTCCTGCTTTTGATTTTTTCCGGTGCAAACATCCGGCTGAACGAAGTGCCTGGCTGGGTGCAGTCAACATCCTCCGTGCTCCCTCTCACGCGCGGGATTGCCGCGGCGCGCTTACTGGTGCAGGGAGCCAGTCTTACAGAGGTTATGCCGTTGTTGTTAGGCGAACTTGCCGTGGGTCTGGTCTACGCATTGTTGGGATATCTCTTATTCGCCGTCTTTGAGATAGAAGCCAAGAAGCGTGGAACGTTGGAAGTCTTTTAATCAGCAAGACCAAAAACCCCTTCTCGTTAGGAAAAGGGGTTTTTGGTCACTCTTAGGGAGAACTAGTTGTTGCAGGAACTTCGGTAGTAGGCACTGCTGTGGTTGCCTCGGCAGTTGCTCCTCCACCTGTACTTGTATTGGTGGCTGCAGCACCACCGCCAACGACTACCTGGACATAGACTTCATCACCGAAAAACTGCCCGGCAGCGGTAGACATGCGCCAGTTGCCGCGCAGCGTGCCCGATTTGTTCGGCGCAGTCATGGGAACGGAGATATCGTACACGGCACCTGCAGCGACAGCAGAGGGCAACGTGAATGTTGCGCCGCCCATTTGCTCACCACCGGTAAAGGCAAATTTGAATCCGGCATCCCAGGCACAGGAACCTGCATTTCTTACTTTCCAGGTCTTCGTAAACGCCTGACCCGCCGTGACCGGCGTGTTATCAGGAATTGTCACATCGCTTACAAACGCCATTCCATAGCAGGATGAGGTAGCGGCTCCACCGGCTGGCAACGTGTTCACCGCTACACCGCCCGGGCTGGTAGCACCAGCAGTAAACGTCGCCAGCGGAGTAACGGTCGCCGCGGGGGTATTGGTGGGGGCGGCAAATGCCGTCAGCGTGAGATCGGCGGCAAACGTCCCCACGGCTTGCGTCCGGATCTCATCAGGGTTGACCGTCACTGTAGGGGTGAGTTCTGCGGGGGTCGCACCACAGGCACTGAGCAGCAAGGCTCCAATCATCAAGATCTGTAAACCAACTACTAATCGAAATTTAAGCATTCTGTCTCCTTTCCACACGAGGCGCTATTTTACTTGGATTTTGATTTTTGTCCAACGGTAGGACACCCTGCGGTCCTGCCATGGATGCTCATGCTATAATCTGCCAGTTATGATCTATTTGGATTACTCTGCCACGACACCGGTGGACCCGCGTGTCATCAACGTGATGACGCCGTTCTTCTCTGATTCGTTCGGGAATCCATCTTCCGTTCACCGTTATGGACAGATTGCTGAAGCGGCGGTCGATTCCGCGCGCGAGACAGTGGCATCTGTGTTGAACTGCAAGCCGGAAGAGATCCTGTTCACCTCCTGTGGTTCAGAATCAGATAACCTGGCAATTCGCGGCGCGGCATATGCCATGCGCGAGAAGACGGGAGCCAGATGGATTCTCGCCTCCCGCGCCGAACATCCTGCCGTAACGAAGACGCTGCTTCATCTGGAAAAATACGAAGGCTTTCTGATCGAATGGCTGGATGTGGATGAGCAAGGCATGGTCACACCTGAGATTGTGACAAAAGCGATCTGCGGCGATACAGCACTTGTCTCGGTGATGTATGCGAACAACGAGATCGGCACGATCAACCCGATTCAAGAGATCGCGGAACTATGCAGAGCGAACCAGATTCTCTTCCATACAGATGCTGTGCAGGCTGCGGCATATCTGCCGGTGGATGTGCAAGCACTTGGTGTGGATATGATGTCGTTAGGCGCACACAAGTTTTACGGTCCCAAAGGCGTCGGTGCGCTGTATGTTCGCAAGGGCACGCCACTTGTCTCGCATCTGACAGGCGGCGGACAGGAATTCAACCTGCGGGCAGGCACCCAGAATGTACCGTATATTGTTGGTTTCGCAGAGGCGCTACGGTTGACAAACGAAGAGCGTGAGCAGCGTGTTACGCACGTGAAGCCTCTCCGGGATCAGATCATTGGTACGGTCCTTGAGACTATCCCAGATGCACGTCTCACCGGTCACATGGAAGAACGCTTGCCTCACCACGCCTCTTTCGCTTTCAAGGATGTGGATGGAAACTTACTGCTGGCTCTTCTGGATGCCGCTGGCTTCGCCTGTTCTTCCGGTTCTGCCTGCAAAACGGGCAACCCCGAACCCAGTGAGGTGATGAATGCCATCGGTATACCTCGCGACTGGGGCTTGGGGTCCCTGCGGGTGACGGTGGGCAAATACACTTCGCCAGAAGATGTAGAAGTATTTCTATCTGCTCTGCCAACACTGATTTTGAAGGCACGCTCCCTGCGTGCTGGCGTGTGATGAAGCGAACTATTGTCGTTCATCCGTTTCTTTTTGCTGCATACTGCGTCATTGGTGTCTATGCCCAGAACACTTCGCAAGTACCGATAACCTGGACGTTTCGGGCATTACTGATTTTGTTCCTTTTAACCTTTGGTTTGTACCTTTCACTGCTTTGGGCATGGAAAGACGTTGAGCGCGCCGGGTTTGTTAGCACTTTGTTTTTAGCCTGGCTGTTTATGGGACATGTGTACAGATTGTTATCGGGCTGGTCGCCTTTTTGGCGAACACCAATTGGCGGATGGATCGCGTTTTTGATTATCAGCGTCCCATTTGGGGTCCTGGCGAGCGGGTGGATTTGGAAAAAAGTTGCCAACAAGAAAACGATCACCAAGTTTCTCAATACCGTATCGGTTGTGTTGCTCGTGGTTCCACTGATCACTATTGCCACTGTTTTTCCGCAGGAAAGAAGTCAATTACAAACAATGCGCGCGCGCCAGAGAAACGCTGCCGTTCCGGTAGCTGCCTCGAACCATCGCACCCCAGACATTTACCTGATCATCCTGGATGGTTATGGGCGTGCGGATTTTTTACAAGAAATGTATGGTTATGATAATTCTGGGTTCATAAACTTTCTAAAAGATACGGGCTTTTATGTTGCTGACCATGCAACATCCAATTACCCGCAGACAGAATTATCCCTTTCCTCGTTGTTAAATTTCCAGTATCTGGATGACTATGTGGCGGGTTTCGGCGATGCCAGTGGAAGAGGGCCCTTGCGTGAGCTCTTGCAACATACCAATTTCAGGCGTTTTCTTGAGAATGAGGGCTATAGATTTGTGGCACTGCCCAGCGCGGCACTTTTTGCACAGATACGGGATGCAGATATGTATATTAGCCTGAATCCCATCAACCTCAATGAGTTCGAAGGGCTGTTAGTCTCGTCTTCCATCGTTGGGGTTGCAGTGGAAGCTGGGGGAGTCAATCTTCCTGTACAAAGCTATGAAACGCATCGCCAATCCATCCTTTTTTCTCTCGAAGCCTTAAAGGACGTTCCAAAGCTAGCGGGCCCAAAATTTGTTTTTGCCCATATTCTATCGCCGCACCCGCCTTTTATCTTTGACAGGAGCGGGAATTTTGTTCCTCCTGATTATCCTTACAGCTCGTGGGATGCATCTTTGTTTCCCGGTTCAAAAGAACAGTATATTAGAGGGTATACCGATCAAATAACTTTTGTGAACAGGAAAATACAAGATACGATTCAATCCATTCTGAATAACTCCGTCAAGCCACCGATTATCATTATTCAAGGTGATCACGGACCCGGCGCCCATTACGATATGCTCGAGCTCAAGGATTCTTGCTTGACGGAAAGATATTCTATATTGAACGCGTATTACTTTCCCGATGGTGATTACGAGTCGCTGTATCCGGAGATCACGCCTGTTAATTCACTTCGTGTTGTTATGAACCAGTATTTTGGCGCTAGCCTCGAGCTCCTGGCTGACAAAAATTATTTTGCTAGCTGGCTGTCGCCTTATCTATTCACGGAGGTAACAGATAAGGTGAATTTAACATGCAATGTATCCGTTGCAGCTTCGCCTTAGTTGTGTAGGATCTACATTCGATGCCCAAAGTTGTTGTTGCTATGTCTGGAGGAGTCGACTCCTCCGTCGCTGCCGCCCTGCTTAAGGAGCAGGGCTATGGCGTCATTGGCATGATGCTCCGGTTGTGGAGTGAGCCCGGCAAGGAAGAGTCCAACCGATGCTGCACGCCCGATTCGATGGCGCAGGCTCGTCGCGTCGCAGCTAAACTTGACATTCCCTTTTACGTGATCGATGCGAAAGATGTCTTCCGTGAGACGGTCGTACAGTATTTTCTGGATGGATATGCGCGCGGCGAGACACCCAATCCATGCCTGATCTGCAACCGCCAGATCCGCTGGACGTTGTTGCTCGACCATGCGCTTGCAATGGGCGCTGACTACATGGCAACGGGACATTATGTGCGCGTCAGAAAAAACGAAAGTGGAACGTATGAGTTGCTGCGCGCGGTGGATCTGGGTAAAGATCAGTCGTATGTCTTGCATGTCTTAAACCAGGAAAAGCTCGCTCGCGCGCTGTTTCCCGTTGGGGATTATCCAAAAATAGAGATCCGCGCCATAGCGGAGAAGTTTGGATTACCGACCGCTTCCCGTAAAGACTCGCAGGATTTGTGTTTCCTGGCGGGAGAGGACTATCGCAACTTCCTCCAGCGCAACGCGGCGGAGATACTCCAACCGGGTGAGATCCTAACTCGGGAAGGTAAGACGGTGGGTACACACACGGGCCTCGCGAATTACACGATTGGTCAGCGCAAGGGGTTGGGCATTGCATCACCGGTGCCTCTCTATGTCCTTGGCAAGGATTCGGTTACGAACTCCTTGATTGTGGGGAAGCAGGAGGAATTGGGATCGCGCGAGTTAATTGCACGGGATGTCAACTGGCAATCAGGCAAAACACCGCAGGGGCCGTTTCGAGCGGATGTGAAAATCCGTTATACAGCCAGGGAAGCAGAAGCGCTCGTCACGCCATTAAGTGGCAATCAGGCTCGGGTTCAGTTCGACGCACCACAAAGAGATATTACAGCGGGGCAGGCAGCGGTTTTCTTTCAGGATGACCTGCTGATCGGTGGCGGAATCATTATTTAGCTCTGCGTGTAAGCAAACATTTCGTGCAAGAAAGAAACGCAGAATGTTTCAATACAGTGGTCAAAGCATACTTACAAGATGTGGGGCTTGTTACATATTGCCCCCAATCCAGTCTAGTTATTAATATCAACGACATGACCAGTCCAAGCTTGGTATTTGCCCTGCTCATTGCCTTATTTTATGGCGCACTGTTTCACTTGATCCGCGGGGGAGGTTTCTGGCGGCTGCTTTTGTATTTTAGCCTGAGCGTCTGTGGTTTCATTCTTGGACATCTAATCGGCGTCTGGCGGGAGTGGATGTTTCTTCCCCTGGGTTCGTTGAATCTGGGCCTTTCTACCCTTGGAAGCCTCGTGCTCCTGGCAATTGGTGACTGGCTGAGCCGTATCGAAGCCAGATAGGAAAGCAGTTATAATCTGCGCCTCTTGAAGTACGTCGCCGCCTCAGTGTCCAGCTGACTGGACATTAAACCCAAAAGCGGTGACTTGGGAAAAACTTATGGAGCAAATTCGATTTCTAATCGACCTTTTTTTGCATCTTGATGAGCATCTTGCAAACATTATCAATCAGTATGGTACATGGACGTACGCCATTCTTTTCCTCATAATTTTTATGGAGACGGGCTTTGTGGTGACGCCTTTCCTGCCGGGTGACTCGCTCTTGTTTGCCGCCGGAACCTTTGCCGCACTTGGATCGCTGAATGTCTGGTTCCTGATTGTCCTGTTAATCATCGCTGCCATTGCGGGCGATACAGTCAACTATTGGATCGGTCACTATTTAGGCGATCGCGCCTACAACATTAAATGGATCAAAAAGGAATATCTGGATCGTACGCACGCCTTCTTCGAAAAACACGGTGGCAAGACTATTTTCCTTGCCCGCTTTGTTCCAATCGTCCGTACGTTTGCGCCCTTTGTCGCCGGTATGGGTAAGATGTCCTATAGTTATTTCTTTTCCTATAACGTGTTTGGGGGAATCGTTTGGGTGATGCTCTTTACGCTGCTCGGATTTTTCTTCGGCAATATTCCGTTCGTGAGGGCTAATTTTGAATTTGTAATTATTGCGATCATTCTTATTTCTGTCCTCCCGGCGGTGTGGGAAGCCTGGAAAGCGAGACAGGAAATAAAGGCAGAACAAGCCGCTAAAGCGCAAATGGAAAAAACCCTCTAATAATTGGCGGGTGGTGCCAGGGAGACCCTCCCTACTTCTTTCTATGAAGTGGCTCACCCTGCTCTTCACGATCTTTATAGTCGTAATTATCTTCCTCGCCAATACAGGCAACCTTGGGATTCTCGCCATCGTTTTCCACATCCCCTTTGCGGATAAACTCGGGCATTTCATTTTGTATGGAATCTTAGCTTTTCTCGTCAACCGTACGCTCTTTCAGCTCGTTCCCTCCCGTAGTCGGAACTGGATCGTCCTAGGTAGCGGCTTGACCCTCGCCCTCCTGATCGGGTTTGAAGAGCTGTCCCAGCTTAGTTTCCCCACCCGCACCTTTGACTTGATTGATCTTGGCGCTAGTTACCTTGGTATGATCTTCTTTTCATGGCTGGCGACAAAAACAGCAAAGGGATAAATCACGAGCGGTCGACATCCGCCGATCGCTCGTGATTTATCATGGTGTCAACGCCAAATGCCCTTCTGCGCCGGATGCTATTTCCCCTTCCTCCCACAACATCGAATAGTATTCAATATTTGCCCACAGCGGAGCCATATCCACATAATGGGGATGATAGGCATGACCAGATTGTCCCGTTGTGTGCACGGTGACGGAATTATTCAAGTTACTCAGATCCACGATCATGCGCATGGAGGGCAGCCAGTTCGTTTCATAGCCGTCTTTGATCGACCATCCTGTTGCATTGACAATCGATTCGCCGCCACCCGTCGGGAAGGGACCGCGATTGAAGAGCGCTTCAATGGGCGGCACACCGGATTCGCCTAATGTGCCATTCCGGAATGTGGAAGCGTGCATTTCGCCCCAGCTCCACTTTGCGAAGTCTCTACCCAATAAACTTTCCACCTCCGCAACGCCCTCTTCAAAGGATTTCCGGATGATATCATCGCGCGTTTCTTGCGCATCGGTAGTTTTGTCATCCCACCATGCGCTGCTATCGTCCAGCTGGCGCATAATCTCGTTCCAGCGTGAGCCGCCATCCGGATAATAATTCTCTTCTGGCAAATCATCATTAAAAGTATTTTGCAGAAAGTGTCGCCAGAATGCATTGAACACAGCCGCAGCGGCAGAGCTAGCATGATTCTGGTAGTCCCAATCTCTAAGCAGGATTTGGGCTTGTGTCTCATTTTCTGAAAGCTCATCCAGCTGCAACAAGAGGGGAACATATGTTGGTCCATTTGTATCGAACGAATCACCCTGCATAGCCTGGAAATAGGCAACGTCAATCTTTCCCGAGCCGCTTTCGATCATATCCACGATGCGCTGCGCGCGAAAACCATAATCCCAATCACGCGTGATGAGATAAGGATAGTCCCAGGGCTGGCAGCGATTGTTGGCGGTGACAATATAGCCCTCCGGCGGATTGAACGTGTAGGGCAATTCCTCGAAGGGAATGAACTCTGTCCACTCGTATTCGTCGATCCAGCCGGGGACAGGCAGCGCGCCGTCTCCATTGGCACGGATAGGAATGTCACCGGGCATTTGGTAGCCAATGTTTCCGTCCACATCGGCATACAGGAGATTCTGTGCTGGCACATGGAACTCGCGCGCAGCTGCGCGAAAGTCTTCCCAGTTCTGGGCTTTGTTAAATCCCCAAATGGCTTGGAAGGGCGTCGAGGGCGCGAGCGCGGTCCATTTGAGGGCAATGACGTACTGCTCAGGAAGCTCTACGCCAGCGCGGTCTTTGAACGGGATGAACTCCGGATCCTCATCTGTGTTTTCATTTTTCAACGGCCCATACGATTCGGAGATCACAGGTCCGTGCCGGGTCGAACGGACGGTAACTTCCAGAGGCTCACCCCCCACAACCTGGACTGTTTCCTTGCGGCTTTCAAAGTCTACCCATTCGCCGTTGACCTCATATTGATTTGGGTTCTCAGGATTGAGGCGTTCGATGTACAGGTCCATTACATCCGGACCGGCATTCGTAAAGCCCCAGGCAATGCGGTCATTGTGACCGATGACCACACCCGGCACACCGGCAAATGTGAACCCGGCAACGTTGTAAGGACACAGCTCTGTTACTGGTTTGCACTCAAGATGAGCCTGGTACCAGATCGAAGGCATTTGAATCCCCAGGTGCGGATCGTTCGCCAGCAAAGGCATACCGGTCGTCGTATGCTCACCAGAAACTGCCCAGGAGTTCGAGCCGATGCCATCGCCCGCCGGTCCGAGCGCTAGATCGACGCGCGTCATCCTGTCTGCGAGGGGTTTAAAGTCGAATGCTGAAAGTTCAAAGTCTGAGGCAGTCTGCGATCGTTGACTTTCAATCTTCAACGCACTTCCCTGGATCTCCTTGACAATCACTGGATGATCCTGCGGGTAGGCTGGATATAGCTCTGCCACCTGTTCGGGCGTAAGACTGTTAAGAAGGATGGCTCTCTCGATCTCTTCGCCCATATTGCCGCGCAAATCCCAAGCCATTGCTTTGCCCCAGGTGAGGCTGTTGATCGGCGTCCACGACTCGATTTTGTAATCCGGGCTGAGCAAGCCCAAAATAGCGTATTCCAGACTAAGGCTGGTTGTATCGTGATCTTTGAGGTAAGCGTTGACTCCTGCTGTGTAAGAATCAAGAATTGCTTTCGATTCAGAGTCCAATTCGGCATATTCCTGCTCGGCAGTTTGGCGCCATCCCAGCGTGCGGAGGAAGGTATCCGTTTCTACCTGACCGCTGCCAAACATTTCGGAGAGCGTGCCGGAGCCGATATGCCGCCAGGTATCCATTTGCCAGAAACGATCCTGGGCATGGACATATCCCTGTGCGAAGAATAAGTCATGTGAGGTAGTGGCGTAGATATGCGGGATCCCCATCTTGTCCCGGTAAATATCGACGGGCGCGTTCAAGCCTTCGAGTTGTATTTCCCCATCCGTTTGCGGAAATGATTTTGACGCAACCGTGTTCGGCAGATAACTTCTGAAATAATAAGCCCCGCCTACTACGGTGATCAAGGCAAGCACAACGGTAACAATCAACCCGCGGGTTAGAAAAATACCAAGTTTCCTCATAACTCCTCCGGTAAACGTATTCGCGACCTATGGCTAGAACACAAGGCGATACATAAAGAGACGCTCAAGTCTGAACGTCTCTTATTTCTTAAGGATTACTCCAATTTGATTTGGGTGGAAAACAGCAAGGCGTCATCGCAGAATCCTTGAACGTTGAACCATCCGAAGGGAGCGGGCATCTCATTCATTAGAAAATTCGCAGTCCCGCTCAGAATGCTTTGCAATCGCTTACAACTCGCAATGACATGTTATTTGATATTTCCGAGCAACCTGGGGAACCAGTACCATAGCAGGTCTGCGGTGGGCTTGCCGTGAATGGAGGCGGATTTATCCTGCAATGCCACGGGCGCGAAATAGCCGCGGCTGATGATCCCGGTGACCCAGGTCCGTCCGTTGACGGCGTTGAAGACCGCATTGTAAATTTCCACTTGCTGCTGCAGGTCGAGGCTGACGGTGCTAATGTCCGGGTTCGGACGGTTGAGGGCGGTCCAATAATTGCAGCCGCCATTTCCATCGGGGAGGCATCCAGTGGCGGAATAGGTTGAGGAGGGGTAGGAGAGTCCCAGAACAATAGGCTTATTTACCTGCAGCTGGATGGGCGCGATGTTGTTGTCGAGCAGGCTCCCGGCTTCGTTGAGCATATCGTTCTCGTTCGGATTTGCCTGGTCGCTCAACTTGGCGAACCATAACAGGTAAACGACGTCTGCATCCGATAGGATGGCTGTGGGCGCGGAGATGACGCCAATGTCATACGGTAGGGCAAAGATCAGGGTGCCGCGGAAATGCTGCCGAACTTCGGCGATCAGGCTTCTCCAGCGCGTTTCCGCGTCGGGTGGGACGCCGCTCGGGCTGCCGTCTGCAAGCTCCCCTGCCGGGAGAGCCGGCACGATCCAATCCCCGCCGATGACCAATGCCTGCGATCCACTTATGCTCGCCAGGTCCGCGTAGTGAATCGCAAAGGCACGATAGTGATCGAACCAGGTGTTCCACCAGTCGGCGTCGCGCGGCGCGTTCTCCCAAAAGTCCTTCGCGCTTGGGGGGAAGCGCGGCTGCGGGAACAGAGCAACATTCAGATTGATTGCTCGTGCCTGGGTAACAGATGTAATCATATCGGACCAGAAAGCATCCCTGCCTGGCTGTTCCGAAAAGAGCAACGGATTTCTGCTGGCGAACGTCCAGGAGGGGGTGAAGAATATCCAGTTGGCGCCAAGCGCCTGAATATTCTTGAGGGCGCTTGGAAGGAACGCTGGCACGCTCGGCTCGTAATAGGATTGCAATTCAATCCCGGCGAAAAACCCCGGACCGCGCGAGGGAATTTCGGTGGCGACGAGGGATGGGCTGCCGGTTTTTAGCGGCCACGCCCATTCATTGACTGTATCGACGATATTCTGCGGAGCAATGCTGGGTGTCACGGTGTGACCGCGTGAGGCTTCGCCCTGAGTTTGTGCATCATCTGCAGAGTCGCATTGCGCATTGCGGCAGTAGCGATATCCAAAGGCTCCGACGATGTTCAGCGGTCCGTAAAGTTTAAACGCCCAACGGTTCGTGCCAACCGGCTGCATGGGGAGAGGCGGGGTCCAGCCATAAGGATTGAACTGGATGTAAACCCGATCATCAATGGGTGTGTCGGACGGTACCGTCACGTCGAACAGGATCGGCGCGTTCGGTCCGGTCTGCCAGGATTGGACGACGTCTTCCACTGTCGTGTTTTGGGCTGGCACAATGAAGTGACGCGTCGCGTATTGCCCCGTAGATGTAAACTCTGAATTCCAGAACCCATCCCCAAGCGTGTATTTATATTCGATATCCGCGCCTGCTGGCAGGAACAATGAGACCGAATATCTGCCATCCGGCAACGGAGAAAGGACGGGCATCCGGTCTGCCACTGTGCTCAAGCCGCCGCGCAGATCGGAAAACGTGTTGCCAAGCTGAAGAAGGTTTCCCGCCAGTCGCAAGGGCATGTTCGGCTCTGTCCCGGCGGGGACGGCGACGGTAAAGATAACGTTCACCAACTGTGATGGCTTCATGCCAATCTGGACGGGCGTACCCTGGTTTTCTGCTACGGTTGCGCCTTGCTGGAAGGTCTGGAACGCCCCGTCCATCGCGTACGCGATGACATTGTGCGTCCCACCACGCAAGCCCAGCAACTGAAAGCGCCCGGCGGAATCGGTAACGGTTTGGACGCCGCCTGCGCTGACCAAGATGTCGGGAATCGGAACGCCCGTATCGGCGTTCCATACCGTCCCAAATATGTTGCCGGAGACTGTCGTGACCGGCTGGTCTGCCCAACTATTCACGATATCCACTACCTGCGTGGGCCCCATCACATGCAGCATACGGTAACGGACGTTCGTATCTAGGTTGGTATCTTCGTTGACTCGTCCGGCGCCGCGTCGTACGTAACGGTACTTGAGCAGTGCCTGGTCAGGGATGGCAAGTTTGGCGGTATACGTGTTTGCATCCACCATTGTCATCTGGTAATCCACCGGATTCAGGGCAAGCCCTGTGATTTCATCCAGGATGCTGACAACGAGGATCTCGTTCGCAGGGAGCGGGTCAGGCAGGCGAGTTGTAAACGTCACCTCAGCGCGCGGAAGAGGAGTTGCAGTGGGCCCCACCGGACCTGTGGGATTCGTCGGCGCGGCAGTGGGAAAGAAGTCCGGCCACTCCAGCAGGGTAATCGCACATGCCTGGCTGGCAAGGGCGAGAATCAGAATGAAGAACAGAATGCGGCGCGAAAAAAGGGGTGGGGATTTCATCGTTTCTCCTCGCTGACATGGCAAACAGTGGTCAACCTGCCTTACGTCGCCCGGCGTAGGCGACATAACTCAAACCGATGCTGACAAAGTATAACAATGACATGGGGAGCATGACTAGCCCCATATTCACAGGATCAATGGTCGGTGTGATGGCAGCTGCGATGATCGCAATGATGACAATGGCAAGCCGCCACTGTTGCGCCAGAATTTGGGGTTTGACGAATCCTATAGAGGTCAGAATGTAAATCACGAGCGGGAACTCAAAGAATAACCCGATCCAGATCATCAAACCTGTCACAAAACCAAAATAATCGCGCGCAGTCCAGAATTGCTGGATGTCGGTGAACCCGCCCAGAAACGGAAGCGCCGCAGGTAAAAGGATGAAGTAGGTAAACGCCACGCCAACCAAAAAGAGGACCGTAGCCAGCGGAATGCCGATTAGCCCAAACTTGCGTTCGCGCGGTCTTAACCCGGGTGCGGCAAACAACCAGATCTCGAAGGCAAGATAAGGGAGCATAATGGCAATGCCGCTGGTGAGAGCCACGCGCATGAACACACCAACTTCCTCTGTGACTTCAATTGCCTGCAGGTTTTCCAGCCCGCCCACCGGAATGGCTAAATAAGCCATGAGCGGAACGGTGAAATAAAAGGAAATCCCCACGCCAAGCGCCAACCCGATCACCATGCGCAGCAGATGCGCGCGCAACGCATCGACATGCTCCCACAGGCTGGCACGTGTCTCTGCTTCGGTAGCCAGCCTGGAGAAGGTGTCCATCAGCGGACGCTCTTCCGGGATCTCCTCGTTGAGAAACTGGTTGATGCCACGCAGTCCGCGGAAGGGAAGTGCGAGAATGTAGAAGATCAAACGAAATGGAAATGTGATGACCCGCCACACTGCTGTGAAAAAATTAGTCATGTTTGTCGGAGTCGGGTTCTGTGGGTGTTGCTGGCGGCTCTGCTTTTGGCGCAGAAGCAGAACGGATTTTGGGATCGATGCTGCGCGGGTCGATGGCGTTACGCAGGTCCTGCTGGATTTCCGAGATCTCTGCGTTGGCTTCCCGCATCAGGTTGCGCGGCAAATTTCGGAGTTCGGCAGAGGTCCTTTGAAAGACCCGCCAGCCATCCGAACGAATCAGCTGATTGAGCCAGCGTCCGATCGTCCGTCCTGCCTTTTGCATATCCCTGGGTCCCAAGACGATCAAAGCAATGAGGAGGATAAAAATGAGCTCAGAGGCGCCGATACCAAAGATTTCCATGCCTGAATTCCTAAGACGATGAATTCTTGAGCGTCTGCTGGATCTCGTACTGATGGTCTGCCAATGCGCCCAATACACCATTGATAAAGCGCGGCGCCGAGTCGGAGCCAAATTGCTTGGCAAGTTCCACGGCTTCGTTGATCGCTACCTTGAGCGGAGTATCCTGGTAGACGGCAAACTCCCAGAGCGCCATACGCAGGATATTCCGGTCGATTGCCGCAATTTGATCGAGCGGCCACTCCGGAGCATAAATGGCAATGATCTGGTCGAGGGTGCCGGTCAACGGGAGTACACCAAAGATGATCTTTCGCGCAAAATCGGCGACATCGTCAGGGAGGGGATTCTCCTCCAGGCGTAATCTGTAGATATCAGCAGGCGGGTGGTTGGCAATGTCTACTTCGTACAGGACTTGCAGGGCGAGAGAGCGCGCCCTGGTGCGAGATTTCATGCAGACGTTGCCTCGATACTCTCGTCCATGTCGATATCTTCGATGTGGATCTCGATCCCGCCGATATCCATGCCGACCATTTCCTGAAGTGCGCGCGTCACCTGATGCTGGACGTTGCGGCTAACTTCGCGGATGTTAACATGCTGCCGAAGGATGAGATAAAGGTTTGCGGTCACGAGATTATCGTGAACTTCAATCCGGACGCCGTCGCCGATGCCGCGCTTGAACAGTCGATTCACTCCACCCGGGACCTGCGCCATGCGGCTAACACCAGGCACGCTCAACGCCGAAAGCCGCGCGATCGTCACCAGCACATCCGGCGCGACGGTTGTTTTTCCTTGAGAATAGGGTTCTGTCATCTAGTTACTCCTGTCGTTGCGAGGGCATTCGTCCTGAGCGGAGCGAGTGATCGCCGAGCGCAGTCGAAGGACTGCCCGAAGTAATCTGCTCTTAAGCGGAAGATTGCTTCGCCTACGGCTCGCAATGACATTTACATCATCGCCATGCCGCCATCCACGCCCAGGACCTGACCAGTGATGAACGCGGCCTGGTCGGAAGCGAGAAACGCAACAGCATAGGCAACCTCTTGAGGTGTGCCTTTGCGCGCAAGCGGGACCATTTTGAGGGCGGCCTCGAGTGTTTCGGAGTTCATCAGCTCGAGGATCTCCGTGTCGATGAACCCGGGCGCCACGGCATTGACCGTGATGTTACGGGCTGCTACCTCTCGCGCCAGAGACTTGGTGAACGAGATCTGCCCGCCTTTCGAAGCAGAGTAATTGGTCTGCCCGGGGTTGCCCATTTGCCCCGCCACGGAGGACATGTTGATGATACGTCCGTAGCGTTTGCGCATCATGTGCCTGACCGCGGCTTTCGAACAATTGAACGTGGACTTGAGGTTGGTGTTGATGACTGCATCCCAATCCGTTTCAGACATCATCATGATCAGTGTATCTTTCGTGATGCCAGCGTTGTTGACCAGGATACTCAGGTCGCCAAAGGTTTCGATCGCAAATTTCACCAGCGCTTCCGCCTGCTTGAAGTCAGACACATCCGCTTGGAAGGCAGAGGCTTTGCCGCCCGAGTCCTGAATTTGCTTCACGACTTCATCTGCGGCGCCGGAGGATTTGTTGTAATTGACAACGACTGCTGCGCCGCGTGATGCCAGCTCCAGGGCAACGGCGCGCCCGATGCCGCGCGATCCACCTGTAACAAGGGTGACTCTGTTTTCAAGCGATAACGTCTCTGCCATGTGCCAATCTCCTCGTGAGGGATTATACATCATGTAGGGATGAGGGCAGCGCGTCCTATTTTGTTCTTAATCCTAACGCTAAAGCAATCCCGCCGCCCAGCGCGATCACTGCCGCCCACAAAAACGCATCCTGCCAGAAGCGGATGGGGAACAGGCGAATGAGCGTATCAGAATAGAGAAACAGCCAGGAATCTCCCTCGAAGAACAGACTGTGGAAGCCGGAAAAGAAATTCCAGAATACATCTGGATTCATGGCGATCCCAATCACTACGATCATTCCAACCGTGACTGCCAGCCCGACCATCAGCCATCCGCCGCGCATCAATCCGAGTTGATACTCTGACCACCATCCACCGAACCATGCCCAAATCCCCAGCAAAAGCAAGATCGTCAGTGAGACGTACCAGGCGCGCAGCGCGCCCTGTGTGACGACTTTGACATCGTCCATGTGACTCAGCTCGCGTTCGTTGTAGAGTGGACTTCCATCGTCGAATTCCAGATCACCGAGATAGGAAATATCTTCCTTGTTGGTTAGATAGTCCAAGGCGTAAGGCGCCCACCTCAAACGGTCCTCTTTTGAGAAGCCAAAATCATCAGGAGGAAAGTAGGGCATGTTGTATTCGATTTGCAGGAAGAGAGGAGAGAGGAGTACCCGTAATCCAAGTCCGATCAGGGCAATGGGAACAAGAAGAGTGACGAGCCAGGAAGCAATCATGGAATATCTCATAGATTCAGTCTCTACTGTAAAAATTCTGTTCCTCCCCCAAGAATAAACCGGATCACCATATCGTTGACAATCCACTCGATCGGCGCGTGGTCATCGGTGAAAACGGTAGTCGTTTCATACCCTGCTCTGAGATTCGCGAATGTTGTTTGCATGGTATTGATGAGCAAGGGGTGAACCGTTGGATCTTGTGAGAGGGTGACCAGGTTCGTCGCGAAGTTCTCCGAAGTTGTTTTTTGTTTGGTCGCAAAGATCATCGTGTTGAGCGAGCCAGGGATATCAACTGTATAGATCGATGGGAAGATCGTACCCATCGTTGTGGCAAGTCCATCAATTAGACGCCGGTCGCCGGGGACGCTGGCGCTGTTCAGGGTCAGCACTCCGTCCTCAGTCAGGTGAGAGGCGGCGATCTGAAAAAATTCCTGCGTTGTCATGTGCGGGGGAATGTAGGGTGGGCGGTAGGCATCCACGGCGATGATGTCGTATTTGTGCGGGCTTTGCTCGAGGTTCAATCGCCCATCGCCAATTTCAACGTTCAAGTTTGGCATAGTCATGCCGAAATATTTTTTTCCAACCTCTACAATCTCCGGGTCAATTTCGAATCCGTCAATAGGGATGTTTCCATACACTGCCGTCATCTGGCGCGCGGTGGTCCCGGCAGCCAGCCCTACAATTGCGACTCGCTTGATATCCGATGGCTTGCGATTTCCATAAAAATAGGGGCTAACCAGAAATTGATCCCACGGCCCGTTGTATTGCAGCGTGTTTGGATTGTAAATAGAGTGAACACCTTGCCCCTCGTTTAACCGTAGGATGGTATAGCCGTTCTGCTCTGCAACCTGAATGTAGTTATACGCCGACTCTGTTTCATAAATCTGACCCTGGCTGTTCTTGAGCGCCTGTCCGCTGGAAAGCAGGGCGACAATCGCGATCACGACCGGCATCCAAAGATGCCTGAGCAGGTCGCTTCGGCTGGCGAATTTTCCCAACCCGGCCAGTGCGACAAATAGCAATAAAAGACTAAATACGAGGAAGGTGTTCTTGGTGCCGATCGCGGGAATGGTTACCAGGGTCGGAAGAAACGTCCCGATGAATGACCCTAATGTGGAAATGGCGTAAATTTGGCCCGAGACTTGTCCAGCGCGGGATGTATTGTCAACGCTCAAGCGAATAGCAAAGGGCGAAATCGTTCCGAGCAAGGTGATGGGGACGAGAAAGAGGACCAACACCGCGATGAAGGATGCGCCTAGGATGCCAACCTGCAGCGTCTCAAACGCGCTCGCCGCGGCTCGAAGGACAGGACCTGCGATATAAGGCACGAGTCCGAGCGTAAACGCGCCCCACGCCAGGATACGGTACATCGCCGCAGGCGTCGGGTTGGCATCTGCCCACTTGCCGCCGAGGAAATATCCAAAGGTTAAGTAAATGAGAATGAGTCCGATAATGCTTGCCCAGACGATATTGCTCGTGCCAAACACATTGCCAATAAGTCGGCCGGCAGCGAGTTCCGCGGCAAGTGTTGTCATACCGGAAATGAAGACGGTGAAGAGTAAATAACGGCGCATTTATTTTCCTTGAAGAGGGTGGGGGAATTATACCTTCGGAAATTTGAGCTATGACTTGCCCCACTGTTATACTTTGTCGGCAAAGGAGACGTATGCACATCATCAAATACTTTCGGGAAGAGAATCGCGAGAACATCCTGGAATTCATCCGCCAGAACGATTTTGCCGTATTGGTGGCGTATGATGGGGAAAAGCCGGCTGCCAGCCATGTATTGATGGAAGTTGTTGAAGATGGAGAGAACCTTTGGATCAACGGGCACATGTCCAGGGCAAATCCGTTATGGAAAGTGTTCGAGACCAATCCGCAGGTGCTGGTCATCTTTCAGGGGCCACATACCTATATTTCGCCAACCTGGTACAACCACGTCAATGTGCCAACATGGAATTACCAGTCTGTGCATGTGTATGGCAAGCCGAGAGTCGTCACAGATAAAACGGAGTCTTATGGAATCCTGAAGCGGCTGGTTGACCGTTATGAGACAACCACCCCGTACAAGCTGGAAACTCTTCCGCAGGACTTTGTGGAAAAAGAGATACGAGGGGTTGTCGCGTTCCAGATTGAAATCACCGAAATCCAAGCCAATTACAAGCTGAGCCAGAACCGTGATGACGAGAGTTACCAGAGCATTGTGTCTCACTTGGAGCGGCGAACCGATGATTACTCACATGAGATTGCAGAGGTAATGAGGCAAAACCGCCCTGCGGAATAGAGCTTTCTTTGATTGTGAAGCCTGCGATCAAGCGGTGGAATTATGTGGTAAAATCCAAATCGTTGTTCTCTCCGTCCCGCCCAGTGCGGGACGAATTTTGTGCCCAGCCGTGTTCGCGGCATGCAAGAGATCTTATGAGTGAGTCAAGAGAATCCTCTGAATCTGACCAAACAAAGGCAACGAACATCTCGCAGGAAAGTCTGCGATCCGTGCAAGCAGAGATGGTACGAATGAATCAAGCTGCTGCGGAGAGCATTGAGGCAGATGAAGTTGCGCTTCAGCAGAGCGCGGCAGGCGGGGTCCGAGCGAGTAGTGTGAGCGCCTATCAATCTGCCTTGGCAAACGTGGAAGCAGAGGAAGTCCTCTCGCAGAGGAGCGCCTTTGGGTATGTTCAGGCGGAGAAAGCTTCTGTCAATGGCTATACGGGCGCTGTCATTGCGAGGAATGCAGAGGTCCATTATGGGCTGACCGGGGTGGTCGTCGGACGTGACGTCCATCTGGAAGGTGCGCGGACCATCCTGCTGGTGGGTCGAAACGTCAGTGGGAATGTCACCACCACGCTTGACGCGCGTTCGGCGTTGATCGCCGGTCTGACATCGGGTTTGTTCGCTGGTTTGTTGCTATTGCTGGGACGGGCGTTGTTCGGACGGAAATAACTTGGTGAATGTAGTAGCGACTTCCGTCGCTCAAATATGCGTAGTGACGACTTTAGTCGTCACTACAGAAATTCTATTCAAAGAGCGAAGGTAACCCCGAGAGCGGGGTGAGAGGCGCTCGAGGAGTAAAGTAAGATGGAGAAGGTAGTACTAAAGGCTGAAAAACGTGATGTGATTGGCAAGCAGGTGCATGCTCTCCGGCGCGCAGGCCAACTGCCTGCCGTGATCTACGGACGTCACATGGCGCCAATCAATATTTCACTCGATAGCCACAGCGCATCGCTGACCCTGGGGAGGCTCACATCCTCCAGTCTGGTGACGATCGAGCTGGATGGCGCACAGTATCCCACACTCGTCCGCGAGAAGCAGCGCGATTACATTAAGAACCGCTTGCTGCATGTGGACTTCCTGGCTGTCTCACTCACAGAAACGATCCGCGCCAGCGTCGTCGTCAACTTCACAGGTGTTTCCACCGCGGTCAAGGATTACAACGCGGTCTTTGTGGTAAACCTCCCCTCGCTGGAGGTGGAATGTTTACCCACCGACTTGCCCGAGCGGATCGACGTGGATATTTCCGTTCTCGAGCGACCTGGTGATGGCATTCGCGTCCGCGACGTCAAAGTCTCGGATCAGGTTCAAATCCTCGATGACCCGGATACGATGGTTGCCGTTGCGACCTTCGCTAAGGTGGAAGAAGAGGGTGCGGGTGTCCCCGGTGCAGAAGGTGCTGTTCCTACCGAGGGCGAACCCGAACTCGCTGTGGAACGTGGCAAGAAGGAAGAAGAAGAGGAATAAATCTTCTCTCGAAAGCAAACTCCCCGATGTTTCGGGGAGTTTTTGTTTTCTTTGGGTGCTTCACAATCGAAGCGCGAATTAGAATCCTAGCAGGTTCAAAAAATCGATGGTCATGCGCGCGGTCGCTCCCCAGAGCAGCTCGCCATCATAAGGGTGGTAGGCGATTAATGTCCGTGTTCTCCCTGGCATCTCAAACTCCCAGCGATTCGAAGGGTTTGCCAGCCAAGTCAACGGGATGGTGAAGATGCGCGCCACTTCATGTGCCCCCACGCGGAATACGGTGGGCCATCGGACAACTCCCACCACCGGCGTGACGCGGAAATAGGTGATCGTAATGAGGTTGGACAGTCTTCCCAGGACCTTGACTTCATTCGGATTGATTCCAATCTCCTCATTGGCTTCGCGCAGAGCGGTCTGTTCGGGTGTCGTTTCATCTTCGTCGCAGGCGCCGCCGGGGAAGGAGACCTGCCCTTTATGCGATTCAACGGTATCGGTGCGCCGCGTGAAGAGAAGATGCCACTCCTCGTCATACCAGACCAAAGGGATCAGCACTGCCGCACATTTCAATGTTATTTCCGCACTGAGCTCGATTTCAGAAAACCCATCTGAGGACGGGTCTTTCCGCAGTGCCTCTTCCAGGCATTGTGAAATGTAATCTTCGGTCAGTGTGATGGACATAGTACAACTATCGAATCGGGCTTCCACAATAGGCGCATTCCGCAGTAGCCTCATCCAGCCATTCCACTTCATCCAGGCGAACCGTGGCGCCGCAAGCGTGACAATGGGTAGGAAGGGCGGGTCTCTGCTCTGGCACAGCCAAAGAAATCTCGGATGGCAGTCGGGTGCGCAGCCAAGTTTCTATCTCAGAGGCTTCCTCGCTCAACCCTTGTCCCTTCAGCTCTGCGATCACACGCCTGCCGGCGTTCTGTAATCGCAGGAAATGCTTGTGTTCCCCGAGCAACTCGAGACCGCGCCGGAGGGAAGGCATTCCCAGCGCGATTTGCCCCGCCAGAATTCGCGATTGCCCTGCCTTTAAATAGAAGAATGGCGCACGAGGTCCGCCGCGGGCAGAGACGTTTTCTGCGAGCTTTTCAAAGAGCTCCCCGGCGCGCCCAAATTCGCCTTTATCAAAAGCAAAGATCGCCTCCTGCAAAATCGGGGGCACGTCCGGGGCAAGTGTCTTACGGATGTGACGACGGAACGTGCGGCGCATCAGGCTTGTTTCTCCCCTTGATCCGAACCTACTTCATCGGAGAGCGCCTTCCCTCTAGGGTCTTCCCCCGGCTCGATGCGGCGCGCAAACACCAGGAATCCAGTGTGCGCCACCATTCGGTCTGTGGGGCGGATGCGTGCCGGCTCCGCCTTGTAGTAGCGGAGTAAAAGCTCACACACCTCCACGAACGCAAATCTGCTTTGGCGCAAAGCTAACAAAGTCTTCTCTACCTGATTGAAGGTGGGAATCAGGCAGCACATATAGCCGCCGGGCTTGAGCGCGGTGCGGACCTGATCTGTGTAATCATATGGGTTTGGAACATCCAGGAAGAAGGCATCCACGTCAGTCTCGTCGAAGCCCTGCCCGATGTCGCGCAGCTTGAAGTCTACGCGCGAGTCGAGGGCGAAGCGGCTCAGGTTCTTGCGCGCCAGGTTCTGTGCATCCGGTTTGACCTCATACGAGATGACACGTCCCTGCGGACCGACTGCGAAGGCTAAGGCAGCGGTCATGGAGCCGGAGCCGGTGCCTGCCTCCATCACGGTCTGCCCGGGACCAATGCCCATCGTGATCAGGATAAAACCAATATCTTTGGGGTAGAGAATCTGCGTGGTACGCGGCAATTCGTTGATGAGGTCGGCGAGCGAAGGCTGCAATAAATAGAAGGGCGCGCCGATGTGACTGAACACCTGCGTACCCCAGGGTTTGCCGATCAGGTCGTCGTGTTGAAGAATGCCACGGTGGGTTTCGAATTTTGCGCCTGCCTGGAGCGTGAGAATGAAATGTTTATGTCGCAAGCCGACAAGCTGAGCAAGGTCGCCATCGCGCGCGGTGGCGGAGGAGTGGGTCAATAGCATGAGGGTATATTACCATGAACGAATCTCTCGGGAGTGAAATCTGCTTGTACCTGGTAGCTGTTATTAAGTCTTGCGAATCTGCAGGGAAAATGACACTGCGCCGGGGACCTGGGAAGGAAATCACGACCTCGGGTGGCGGGGAACGATTACATTGCCCACGTTTTTTGCGCAGAAGCAAATCCAACTCATTCTAGCGTTTAGGAGGAATCTTGAACAAACAATGGAATAGCCCGCTGGGGCGTATGCGGCAAGGCAAGGTGATCATTAGGCGGTGTCTGTTTTTCGCTCTGCTCTTGTCTGTTATTTTTCTCTCTGCCGAGCCTGCCGCGGCCTCCAGCACCAGGGAATTGCCGGAACGGGCAACGGCGCAATTCACGCCGATCCAGATCAATTTCAATACCTACACACCGACGCCGTTTGGTTCCGAGGATGTCAATCCCACGATGACCATCGAAGATGGCGGCAATACGCTGCACCTGACAGGCAATAGCTGGAAGAAGATTTCCCTGCCCTACACGGTGACCGCGTATACCGTCATTGAATTTGATTTCAAAAGCCCGGTGCAGGGAGAGGTGCATGGCATTGGGTTTGATGACAACCAAAGCATCAGCTCTGGCTATACTCATAAGCTGTATGGAACACAGACTTGGGGGATCAACGTCCCTTCGTACAGATACGCCTCCTTCGCTCCGAACTGGCGGCATTATCGGATTCCAATCGGTGAGGAATACACCGGCAACATGCTCTACCTGGTCTTCGCAAATGACCATGATGTGTCCAACCCGACAGGCGAAAGCTATTTTAGCAACGTGCAGGTCTTTGAAGATCCCAGCCTGCCTGCTCAGCCGCCGGTGGAGGTGGATTTCGGCAATTACACCATTTCTCCCTATGCAGGAAGCTCAGAAAGCCCTGCGTTGAACCTGACGATTGAAGACAATGGCGGCGCGCTGCATATGGTGGGGAATGGCTGGCAGAAGATGTCTCTGCCCTACACGGTGACATCGAATACGGTGATCGAATTCGATTACAAGAGCAGTGCACAGGGCGAAGTCCAGGGGATTGGGTTTGATGCCGATAATTCCAGGCAAACAGAGCAGACCTTCCAACTGTATGGCACGGATGCCTGGGGACTCAATGCCTTCCAATACACTGGTTATGCACCGGGGTGGAAGCATTTTCGCATCCCGGTCGGGAAGTATTACACAGGTACCATGCGCTACATCTTCTTCGTCAACGACCATGATATATCGAACCCCACCTCGGAGAACTATTTCAGGAATTTGAGCGTCTATGAAGGGGAAGTCTCACTGCCGGTGACGGTAGATTTCAACCAATATGCCTTATCGCTCTATCGTTCGCCGATG
>DASSBC010000029.1:0-5640 GCA_035699125.1 Anaerolineales bacterium | reverse complement strand
GTTCGACGCATCCTTTACAACGCTGGAAGCTTGGCTTGATGCTGGTACAAAATAAAAACAGAGGCGGCTGCGCAGCCGCCTCTGTTTTTATTTTGTACCAGCATCAAGCCAAGCTTCCAGCGTTGTAAAGGATGCGTCGAACCGCTATAATGTTTTCAACAGGGACGTCCAACTTAAAACAGAGGAGCAAACAATGCGGTCGAATACGATTCAAAAACTTGCCTGGGTCTATGCCATTATGTTTTTCTTTCTCGGTTCGCTGGCGCACATCCCCTGGATCAACGATGCGCACGGGATGACACTGGGGATCTTTAGCCTGCAATGGTACGACGATCTTTTACATTATGCTTCCGGCGTCTGGGCGGGCATCGCAGCGTGGACATCGTTCCGAGCCTCGGAATTTTATTTCAAACTGTTCGGCATCATCTACGGGCTGGACGGCGTGATGGGATTCCTATTCGGACAGGGTTATCTCGACGGGGGAATTTTCCTTCAGGGAATTACACCGCTTGATCTGACCACACGATTCCTTGCCAACATTCCTCACATCACTATCGGCGGGATCGCCGTCTATATCGGCTTTGTGTTGAGCAAGCGCTTCGCCGAACATGCATACGCATAGGCGCAGGCGTGGCTCCGGCTGCCTGGCGCTCCTGGTTGGGGCAGTGCTCCTGATCGCGCTGGGACCCTCCGTTGTGAACCTGCCGCGCGTCTGGATCGCCTGCCGGGTCTGGGAAAACCCTCGGACAGAAGAACCTGTTTCAGACGCCGCGATCCGAGAGGCGGTGCGCGAGATCCCCGATTATTATCGCCCCGAATCCAAGACCTATCTCACGCTGCCGGAGTGGTACATCGTCTACAGCACGGATGAATATGCCGATTTCATCACAGAGCACAGCTCGAGTGACTTTCCGTACTTCGGCGCCGTAGGGCAGTACTGGCAGAGTTATGTGGATGTGTGCAACGAGATTCGGGGCAGGTATCCATTCAACGGCGATTCGCAATTCACACTTGCCTTCATTGGCATTAGCTTCACAGCCGAGAACATGCTCAAGGGCGCCTACGAGGGAACCGTGGGGCGCCTCACGGATTGGATCAGCTCGGACGTGCCCACCGAAGAGGAAGTCTTTGCGGCACAGGTGGCACAGGAGTACGGCGCATTTATGCACGTGACGCCGTGGTACTTCTTCCCCTTCCGCGAAACACTGCAAGGCTTGTGGAAGGAGACCAGCATGTGGGGACCGGACCCGATCCGCAAGTGGGAACGCAAACTGGCGCTCACAGTGGAATATGGCGGGAAGCTGCTGTACAGCAGCTTTACAAACCTCGGGGCGCAGGCGACCTATGGCGGCGCCGACGTGGAGAAGATCTACGCGGTGACGGAAGGCATGACCGATGCTATGCAGAACCAGGACCTGGAAGTGGTGGAGGAAATTGAGGGTGGCCGGCAGCTCATCCGTATCACGCGCTTCGAATACTTCTCGGATACCGTGCCTGAACTCTTGGAACGCGGCGTACAGTTCGAGGCGATCGCTGGCAACGATGAGATCCTGTTCACGCTGTTAGGTCCACAGGATGCAGACTATACCTTCGAGCACGGAGAGTATCTCTTCGACCTGCCGATCCTCACCCAGCCCGGGCAAACGCGCGCCGCAGTCAAGGTTCCTGTGGTGGATATGGCGCCGTTCTTCGAGGAGCTGAACGATAGGGAGGAAATTCAGTTTGAGCATATGTATGACTATTAAGGTTGAACCACGAAGGATACAAAGGGCGCTAAGGTTTTAAGGGATTTTCCTTTGTAATCTCACTTGCACTTGCGTGCGGTGCAAGTGTCGTGCCCCCTGTATTTAAGAATTGAAGGTCTTATGAAAAAATGGCTGGGCTATATTCTCAAATCACTCGCCGCGATCTTAATCCTGCTCTTCGCGGTGATTTTATTTTTCTCGGTGCAAGCCAATCTGCGTGAGACGAAGACCCGGCAGGAAGCCGCGCCGTCTACGGGGCGATTTGTGCAGGCGGGGGATGTAGAGCTCTTCATCCAGGAAATGGGGCCGGAAGACGGGCAGGCGATCCTCTTGATTCATGGCACGGCCGCCTGGAGCGGGCTGTGGCGCGAGACCATGACTCCTCTGGCAGAAGCGGGATATCGCTGTATCGCCATCGACATCCCACCGTTCGGATATTCCGAACGACCCGCCACACCTTCCTACGGCAACGCAGATCAGGCAAAACGGATCATTGCCATGATGGATACACTGGGAATCGAACACACAATTCTGCTCGGTCACTCGTTCGGCGGCGGCGCGACGATGGAGACCGCGTTGATGATTCCCGGACGGATTGATGCCTTAATTCTTGAAGATGTCGGCGGCTTGAATCTCAACCTTCAATCGACAGCGCAAAGGCCTTCCCCCGCAGGATACTTTTTAGGAACACCCTTTATACGAAATCCGGTGCTTGCCACGACGGCGACCAATCCGTTGTTAACGAAAACATTGATCTCCGCCATGATTCTTGACCCCGAGGATGCAACCGAGGAAACGGTGACGATTTTGCAGGAGCCGTTAGTGCTGCAGGGCTCCACAAACACCCTGGGGGACTGGCTCCAGGCCGTACTGGGTCCGCAGGAAGTTTCCTTGACGAGCGACCCCGCGAATTATCAGCGGCTGACGATGCCCGCATTGCTCCTCTGGGGCGACAAAGACACCGTCATCCCGTTGCAGGAGGGCGAGTATTTGCAGAGCATTCTGCCGAATGCGGAACTGGTGATCATGCAGGGAGTCAATCACATCCCGCATATCGAAGATCAGGAGACGTTTATTGAGGTTGTGTTAGGGTTTCTTGACCAAGTGTCATTGCGAGCGTAGCGAAGCAATCTCCTGTTAGAAACAATCTTCCACAAAATGAGGAGATTGCTTCACCCTACGGGCTCACAAGGACAGTTCACTTCCCATACTTCTCGTACCAGGTATTCGTGAACAGTCCATTGGGATCGTACACTTTTTTCGCAGCGAAGAAGTCGTCGATCATGGGGTAGGAACGCCGGAGCTGCTCGGGGGTGTAGTGCAATTGATAGGGGAGGAAGAAGCGTCCGTTCACCTCCGTTGTGAGATCGATCAACGCACGTGTCACAACGCCCATCTTCTCGTTGCCTTCGGGCGTGGTCGGCTGGTTGATATAGAGCACGATCGAATACATCTCAGCGGGCGCGTAGGTGAGGAAGTTGCTCTCGGGGTGGATGACGCGGACAGAAGCATTGAGCAGGTTGACGTCGTGCTCGCGAACAATCTGGCGCAGCCGGTCGACGAACGGGATGAACTGGTCGCGCGGGATGAAGTACTCGTGCAGGATATCCGTCTCGCCCTTCAGGTTGTTGCGCGTGTACTTGACCGAGTCGTGCATCGGCTCGTTGCGCGAGACGAAACAAGCTTCGCCCTCCGCCATCGCCTGGGTGCGCGGCACGACGGTGCAAGACTCCAGCAGCGGCTCAACGTTTTTCTCCAGAAACCATTTGAGGTTCATCGGGATGGCGCCGCGCTTGGAAAAGTTAAAGACAAAGCGGCGCAGCTTAACTCCGGACACTTCATCCAGGTCTGGGATTTCCGCTTCACCGATATCCACTTTGGTGTATTTATAAAAGATCATCTCGTCGAGCAGGGAGGAGGGCGCGGTGGAGAGATGCCCGTAGAAGAGTCCCAGGTTTGGGTCCGGCAGGATCTCCTTCTCGAAGATCGCAGGGAAGTCCTTGTAGCTCACAACCTGGCGCTCCGTCTGGTACACGTCGTTCTCGACGATATCCAGCTCCACATCCACGATGATGCCGAACAGACCATAGCCGCCGACGACCAGATTGAACAGCTCGGCGTTCTCCTCGCGGCTCACTTTGACGATGGTCCCATCTGCCAGCATGACGCGCATGGAACGGATCGAGCTGCCCACCGAGCCGGCGAGGTGGTCCATGCCGTGGGCGTTGACCGAGATCGAGCCGCCGACGGTGAAGATATCGGTGGATTGCATGGACTTGACGGCGAACCGCGGGTGCAGGAACTCCTGGATGTCGTGCCAGGTCGCCCCGCTCTGGACGGTGATGGTCTTCCGGGCTTTGTGCAGCTCGATCTTATCGAAGCGCCTCATGTCGAGCACGAGGTTGTTCTTGTAGAAGGTTTGCCCGCCCATGCTGTGACGCACGCCCGCCATCGACACCTTGAGCCCCTTCTCGCGTGCGAGCAGCAGGGCATTGCGGAGATCGTCCGCTCTAGTGATCCGGACAATGCCATAGACGGGTGTGCGGTCCAGGCAGCTGACGTCGTTGATCGTCCCGCCCTTTTGCTCCCATTTGAGCAGGTCGCCCGGGGAGAGAGGCTCGATCTCGACAGCGATCTGCGGCGCAGGGTTTGCTTCCGCAAAGACAGGCGGGCAATCCTTCTCGCCGATGGGACCCGCGGAAAGACGGTTCACTTCATACCCCGTGGCTGCCAGCACCGAAACGGCTGCGATAGATGCTACGATTTTTTTCTTGCCGAGGGAGTTGCCTTGATTCTGCTGCATTCTTGTCATCCTTCCAAATCCATGTAGTGTGTTTGACCAGTCAGGCGATTTTAGAGGCGGGGAAGGGTGATGTCAAGCAGCAGCCCGAGTCTGAGACTTTGTTGTAACAATTTGCCATGGACTTTTCTTTCCTTTACAGGGCGGTGGACGTATAATCGACAGGAAGGCACTTAAGTAGAAACAATCGCCCATTCTATCTTAATCTATCGCCGTCTAACGTCCTAAATCAGTCAGGACATTAGGCGGACAGTCTGTCCGTCTAAAAGCAGTTATGCGGCGGCAGTCTAACCCCTGGTTGCGCAGCGAATCTGCTGCAGCGGCGCACATCGTATCACAGGGAAATGATCATTTTCAGATACTGACAAAATTGTTTTTCCGTTCCGTTTTCAAAAATGAAAATTGGAGGGAGGATGTCAGAAAAAAATGTACATCCCATGATCACAGGCGTTCGTATGCCCTTCTGAAAATAACAGATCCCCTCGCGGGGATAACTTATCTCTCATGGGGGAATGAATATCTTGGGCAGGAGATGTCTTATCCCCCGCAGGGGAATTACTATCTTGCAAAGAGGATCTCTTATCCCCGCGCAGGGATGTCTTAAAAATCGCATTTTTATCTTATCCCTCACGGGAGAATTACAATCCTGCAAAGGGCATGTCTTAAAAATAGCATTTTTATCTTATCTGGTCCGGGGGATGTCTTATCCCCCAGAGGGGAATTGATAAAATTCCCAAAATTGTGTTATCCACTCGTGGGGGAAAGATAAAGTAGCCAGGGGATAACTTATCTCTACTGGGGAATCGATACATCGACATCAAGGCTGATGTTTTGCCGGGAATATATAGACAAATTAGGGGGTTTACTTCAAACGAGGCACCTGCAATGAGGTGATAAGCCGTAGCACTGTATCCAAAGCAAAATTTCAGCGCCATGCCAATGATGTAGATGATCTTGCAAAGGACTGTCCTTTTCCGGGAAGCCCGCTCGATTATGAATGTTTCGAGTATGCTTAATACAGAGATGGGGTACCCCATGCCCACTACAACGCCCGTCCTACCTGGCTCCCCCTCGCCCAAACCGTCTTTGCCGCCT
>DASSBC010000028.1:0-8714 GCA_035699125.1 Anaerolineales bacterium | reverse complement strand
TTGCGTGCGGTAGCGGCAGACACGTCGATGTTGTCGAAACCGACGGCATAATTGCTGATCACTTTTAGCTGCGGTCCGGCTTCTTCCATTACTTCGTCGCCAATCTTTTCTGTCAGCAAACATAACAAGCCATCTATACCGCGCACGTGCTGCAATAACTCATCACGGCCTGGGGGCAACTCACTTTGCCAGAGATCCACCTCACAGAACTCTCTTACAATGTCCAAGCCTTTGTCTGGAATGACACGTGTGACAAATACCTTCGGTTTCGACATAGTTTCTCCGGAAACGTGTTTCTGATATGATAATAGACATGGATGCACAGCGCTTCGCAACAAAGAGCTTACAAGACCCGCGCCTCCTACGCATTTTATCTGCCGCATTGGAAGCGGTCGATCCGTATAAGGCAGTACAAAAGTATCTGCCAGGGTTGAAAGGTCGCGTATTTGGTTTAGGGATTGGGAAAGCTGCCATCCCCATGATGGACGCCCTCGCGGAGAGTATTCCGCTCACGAACGGACTCGCAATAACAAAGTTTGCTCCGGAGGACAGCCGCGAGCTATACACTGTTGTAGAAGGTGCACATCCCGTTCCCGACGGTCGCTCGCTGGAGTCCGGTGAACGCGCTTTGGACTTTGTTTCCTCTTTAGGCGAGAACGATACGCTGGTGTGTTTGATTTCAGGCGGCGGCTCTGCTCTGGTCACTGCGCCGTATGTACCTCTAAAAGATCTGCAAACCCTCACATCATTATTGTTATCGAGTGGCGCGCCGATTGACGAGATCAATGTCCTTCGCCGTCAGCTGGATCGTATCAAAGGCGGAGGGCTGGCAGGCGCAACGAAGGCGAAGGTTATCAGTCTGATTCTCTCCGACGTGATGGGCAATCCATTGGAAGCGATTGCCTCGGGTCCGACGGTTCGCGACCCCACGACTCGAGAAGATGCCATGGAGATTTTGAAAAAATACGGGCTTGAGAACAAAGCTCCAGGCTCAATTTTACGATTTCTGGAGTCTAAAAACTTTCACCGGGAGGTTCGCCAGCCATCTACCGAACTCGATCACATTCAAAATATCATTATTGGGGACAATAAGATTGCAGCACGTGCTGCGCTGGAACAGGCAGAACGTGAAGGTTTTTATGCAGAAATTCTTACCAATGACTTACAGGGCGAGGCACGAAAAGTAGGGCGCGAACTGGCTTATCGTTTGCGCGTAGACAGCTCGGCGAGATCTCACCCATTTTGTCTGATCGCCGGAGGAGAAACGACAGTGACAGTCAAGGGACGAGGGAAAGGCGGCAGGAATCAGGAATTAGCGTTGAGCGCGGTCAATGAATTAAGAGGCGTGGAAAACGTAATGCTGATCACCCTGGGGACCGATGGCGATGACGGCCCTACAGACGCGGCAGGTGCCGTGGTCACAGGCGAGTCGGCTTCGAGAGCGGACGTGCTCGGGCTGGACACAGAAGGCTCATTGTCGAGGAATGATGCGTATCCTTTTTTTGAGGCGCTCGATGACCTACTCAAGCCGGGTCCCACAGGAACGAATGTCAACGATCTGGTATTCCTGTTTGCTACCTGAGCGCGTCTTTGCTTTTCCGCTGCTGGAAGAGGCGTCTGCATGAACTTTGTGTGCATTTTGTAACGATTACATTGACAAAGCTTACATTCGTCATATAATTAATCTTGTTCGACAAGCAGCTGCCAGTGTTAAACGCCGACATCAACGCTGGTCTCTCGATTTGCGAGCACATGACTCCCTCTATGATTTCAATTTAGCTGGCAAAGGATTAATGCCCAGTCCTCCGTCACTCGCACCTGAAATCGTTCTTTCTCTCGGGTGAAACAGTTCTCTTTTTCTGACTGACTGGTTTTCCCTTATTAATAAACCGCTTACCGAAAGGAGGTGATGTGTACGTTCCTGGGTAAATGCAGTGGTTTGTTTCTATGAATTTGAAACTCAACAAGGAGAAGAAAAGATGTCTAAGAAAATGTGGTACAGCGTGGTCGCTGTCCTGACAATCACAACGCTGGCATTGTCGGCTTGTGGTCCGGCTGTAACTGCCACGGAGGCTCCCGCAACACAACCCCCAGCTACAGAACCTCCTGCTACTGAAGCTCCTATGACGGAGGCGCCAACCGAAGCGCCGGCGACGGAGGCTCCGGCTACCGAAGCACCAGCTTCCGGTCAGGTGGAAATTTTCTCATGGTGGGTTGGTGGTGGTGAAGCAGCAGGTTTGACCGCCATGACAGAAGTCTTCAATGAGAAATACCCCAATATCGAGTTCGTGAACGCTGCGGTAGCTGGTGGTTCCGGTACGAATGCTCGCGCGGTTCTTGCTACCCGCTTACAGGCGAATGATCCGCCCGATTCCTGGCAGGCGCACGCCGGGCAGGAAATCATCGGCACGTATGTGGCAGCCGATCAGGTGGCTCCGCTGGATGATTTCTTTGCGGAGTCGGGCTTTGCGGACGTGTTGCCGGAGACCCTCCTGCCTTTGATCTCACAGGATGGGCATCCGTATTCCGTGCCTGTGAACATCCACCGCTCGAACGTCATGTGGTACAACCCCTCCGTTTTGGAAGAAGCAGGTATCGAAGTTCCGACCACTTGGGATGAATTCTTCGAGGCTTGTAATACGCTTGTCGCCGCGGACAGGACCTGCCTTGCCCTCGGCCCGCAGTGGACGGCGATGCATCTGCTCGAAAACGTGATGATTGGTTCGCTGGGCGCCGACGGCTGGAACGCTCTCTGGACAGAAGGCGCGGACTGGAGCAGCCCGGATGTGACGGCCGCTCTGGAAAATTTCTCTCGGGCGCTCTCCTACACGAATAGCGATGCCGCGCAGTTAGCGGACTGGCAGCCTGCTGCGCAACTGGTCACGAATGGTGACGCGGCGTTCAACATTATGGGTGACTGGGCGGATGGCTACTTTGAGAACCCAGATCCAGATGGTCTCGGACTGACAGCGCACGAGGATTTTGACTGGGCTCCCGTTCCCGGCACTGATGGAGTCTTCGTGTTCCTCTCCGATAGTTTTGTGCTGCCTGCGAACGCGCCGAACCCTGAAGCCACGAATGCCTGGCTGACAGTTGCCGCTTCGAAAGAGGGCCAGGAAGCCTTCAACCCGGTTAAGGGCTCGATCTGCGCTCGCACGGACTGCGATCAATCTCTATTCAACGAATACCTTCAGTCCGCGGCCGCGGACTGGACGACAGACACCGTGGTCGGCAGCCTGACCCATGGTGTGGTTGCCAACGATTCGTGGAAGAGCAAGATCGACACCGCTCTCGGACTCTTCCTCGCCAATCCGGCAGACGTTGCCAGCTTCCAGACCGCTTTGGTAGATGCCTGTGCGTCTGACGGCGTATGCCAATAAGTAACTGGAGTATTGTATAAGTAAGCAATGGGCGGCCCGGCAACGAGCCGCCCATTTATAATTATCCCGTTTGATTAAAATAACGTATCATAGTGTTTATTCCGAACGATAAAGAGGCAGCCAATGACTCGAAGTCTTTCTCTACGCAGCCCGAAACTTGTATTAGCAACCTTGCTCATGGTCGCTGGATTACTCTCTATCCGTTTTCTCTCTACTGCAGAACTGGAAATCGCTGGAAACAATCTGACATCTGTTGCGCTTCTGACCAGCGGGCTTGTCTTTTATGCAGGGGTACTGATTATTGTGTCTATGTTCGAGAATGAAACTCTGCTCTCGTTTGCTCTGTTATTTCCGTCTATTGTGGCTGTGGGGATTTTTGTCTATGGTTTTATCGCATGGTCGGTTCGAGTATCGCTCAGTAAATGGAAAGGGTTGAATCCTGACTATACCTTTGTAGGTTTACAGCAATACACGAACCTGATCTTCAACGACCAGCGTTTTCTAATCGATATCCGCAATACAGCCGTGTTCACGGTTGGCTTTATTCTGGGATGTCTGCTCCTGGGGCTGGGGCTGGCGATCTTGCTCGATCAAAAATTAAAAGGGGAAAGTTTGTTCCGTAGTATTTTTCTGTTCCCCATGTCTATTTCGTTCATTGCCTCCGGCGTAGTCTGGGCATGGCTCATGAATCCGGCGACCGGAAGCCGGACGACCGGACTGAATCTGCTTTTCCAGAATCTGGGACTCGATTTTCTTATCAGCACCTGGCATGCCACGCCTCCTCCCTGGGGCATGGCGTATACAGTGATCCCGGCCGTTTGGCAGCTCTCAGGGTTTGCGATGGCGCTGTACTTAGGCGGCATTCGAAGTATCTCAGAGGACATCCGCGAGGCAGCAAGGGTGGATGGGGCGAGCGAATTTGAAGTCTACCGGTATGTCATTCTTCCGATGCTGCGTCCCGTCACTCTGAGTGCAGTCATTATTCTGGGACACATGTCGCTGAAAATCTTCGACCTGATCGTTGCGCTCGGACGCAAAGACCAGCGTCTCGACGTCCCCGGCATTTATATGTGGACGACAACCTTCGATGGTACGAACTACGCGCAGGGCGCAGCCATCGGTATCCTGATGTTGATCAGTGTGGCGATCCTGGTCGTCCCCTATCTGATTACCAGCATGAGGGCGGAGGCAGAGCTATGACGCGCCAGATGGCAATACGATCCCTTTTCTATTTGGCGCTGCTCGCCCTGGCCGTCTTTTATTTGCTGCCTGTGTACCTGATGGTGCTCACGGGTCTAAAGCCCTTCAATGAAGTGGATCTGAAAACCATGTGGGACCTGCCAACGACCGGTCTGCGCATCGAGAACTTTGTAGCGGGCTACCAGCAACTGGCACCCAACCTGAGGAATAGTCTGGCGATGGTGATTCCTGAGGCGCTGCTCTCTGCCCTGCTGGGCTCTTTCAATGGCTATCTACTCTCCAAGTGGAAGTTCCGCGGCTCAAATGTGATCTTTACATTGATTCTGTTTGGCATGTTCATCCCCTATCAGAGCATCCTGATCCCGCTGGTGAAGTTCATGCAATATATCAACCTGTATGGAGATCTTCCCGGCTTGATCCTGGTGCACATTATCTATGGCATTCCCATTACCACGTTGATTTTCCGCAACTACTATGCAGGGATTGGAACGGAAATTATCGAGGCAGCCCGTATCGATGGCGCGAGTCTGTTTGGGATCTACCGCCACATCATACTCCCACTTTCCGCGCCCAGTTTTGCCGTTGTGATCATCTGGCAGTTTACGCAAGCCTGGAACGAATTTTTGTTTGCCGTGATTCTGACGAACCAATCCAACTGGCCGGTCACGGTCGCCCTCAATAATCTTGCCGGCAGCCAGCTTGTGCAGTGGAATGTACTCATGGCAGCCACATTTCTTGCCGCTCTGCCCACCCTGTTGGTTTATATTTTCCTGGGTCGCTTTTTCCTGCGCGGGTTAATGGCGGGTGCGTTAAAGGGATAAAGGCACCTAGTAGCAATTATGGTTATTATCGCAGACTGGCTGCTTTAAGGGGCACTGCAAAGGTGATTCAGGGCTGCGAGTGTAAATCGCCCCCGTCTCGTCAAGCAGGATCACGGCGAGCGCATCCACATAATACTGTTCTTTACATCCAATGACGATTGCATCGACGGCATGAGGGAAGTGTTCCGGCTTCTCCCCAGGGAGCACGATCCCCTTTTCTCCTTCGTTGCCGATCAGCGTAAAGGTGATACGCGGAAAACCCATCCTGACTACAGGATAGAAATGGACCTCACCTTCATTTTCAATATAGTAGCGGGGATATAACACCCTTCCCACAGAGATTTCGGCGTTTGGGTCTTGTAAGAAAGAATTTACGTCCTGCAAACTCAGCCCGGCGCCAACGATCTGCGTCTCGCGTTCGGACAGAGTCCGCGAAATATCAAAGTCCTGGTAGCGGTTTGTGTGAAGAGTTTCTGCAAGAGGTATGAGAGATCCCAAGCCAAATAAGAGTGTGAGAATCACAAGGCCTCTTGCGAAGTCTGTTCTTACAGAGTCTTGCCTTGGAGGTATGTGCGCGTTGGACTCTGAAAAAAGAGTCCATGTGGCGCCAAGAGAATTTGCGAGCAAAATAGCCGTTTGAAAAACGCCGATCAGGAAATAGAGCGTAATAATCCAGTCCACAGGGACAATGTACCTTCCCCCCGAAGTCCGCGCAAATCCATTCGACAAGTTATAGAACCCAAACACGGCAAGCGGGACGAGACCAATCCAGCGGTGTTGCCTCCAGGCGACAATGATTCCCAGCACAATCAGAAACCCATTGAGGAGAAAGAAAAAGAAAGATACATTTGTGAACGATCCCTTCCAGTCTGGCTGCCAGTAGGGATAGCTTTCTTTTACCGTGTGGCGTAAGTCGTCCATGACGGGAGAGGTGGGGAGGACCAAGATAGACGTCAGGACGTTGTGGAGAAAATGGTTCGGCACAAAACAAATGACGGTGTTGCAGGAAGTTTCCTGAGTAGGTTCAGATTTGTTAACAAGTTCCAGTAAGACCTGCGTTTGCCCCGACAAAATAGAGAACAAGGTGTTTTCCTGAGGGATAAAGCTCTCAGGTGGGAGGGGCGATCTGTATCGCAATTCGATCACCCTTTGAAATTTAATAATAAACGAGCTGTACATCTTCCCGCCCAGAGACTGGTTTCTCAGTTCCCAGGGTAAAGTGACTGCAATGACAGCCACAAGGACAAGAAATGAGGTCGTGAGCCATTGTTTCCAATTGAGTGGAGAAGCGAGAATGGCAAGAAGAGGAACGAATAAAAGGAATACGAGAGCGTTAGTTCGCAGCATGATCGACAGACCGATGACCCCCCCGATCCATAAAGCATAATATCCTCTCCGTTCCGGTGTTCTCAACCATGCACAGCTAAGCAAAATGATCAGGGCCACGCCAATAGCGGTAGGAAAGTCCGTGAGCATCATCTTGGGGTTTGCCATATCGATCATGTTGCTGGCAGCAATAGAGTTTGCTCCCCTGAACATCGCAACAAGAGCAGCGGCAAACCCAACTGCTCGGGCGTTAAGTGTCCTTCCGATCAAATACACCAGGGCGGGAAAGACCGCAAAAACCGCAGCCTGCGCTGCCATCAATCGTCCATAATCCTGGCCAAACAGGGAATGTAAGATCGCTAAAAAGCTGGCGTAAAGAGCTCTCTCGAAGAAGGGTCCATTGTTAAACAGGAAATGTTTTCCAATCAAAGCAAACTGGCTGGCTGTATCATACAGCGCGCCATCCGCAAACGGATATAAAACTCGGTTTGGCGCGTGAGGTCCAATAAATAAAAAGCTTTTCTGTAACGGTTCTCGAGCCCAGAGGATAGCTGTTACGATGCAGATCAATAAAAAAATAATAAGGTCGAGGCGCCTGGTCCGCCAGCTTTTTTCGGCACGCAAAAACAGAATTCCGCCCACACCCGCGGCGATAAGTTGAGAGATCAAGAGGGGCACACCTGCGCCGTACCAGTAATCCTCCGGTGCATACACACCAAAGCCGGTGGCAAGCATCCAGCCGATGACCAAAATGCTGGGAATAAACAATATCAGGCTGGTTTTATATATTTTTGCAATCTTTGAATCCAGAATTGCAAAATTACTTCGCTTAAGGAAAACCATTGTCAGCGTGGCTAGGCTGGCAAACAAGATGAAAAGCATAGCGGGACGAAGACGATCCCAATGAACCGCCAGGAGTCCGGCGCGGTAAAAAGGTAAAAAGCAGCCAATCCATCCCAGCCCTAAACCGATCGCCGCGAACCAGGGGATTGCCTGTCCTGGGCGACTCTCTCCAAACCAGCGCTCAGAGAGGTGTTTTGCCCACGCGTGGTCTCGAACAGCTTTTATAGATAAGAGGCTAAAGAAAACAAATACGCTGACCAATCCAGATGCAAGAACAAGGCGAGGCAGCGAAAGCCCAAAAACTATACTGTTATCCGGCTCTGAAGGCGATAAGAGCACCCCCCCTAGGATCAGAATCGCAAGTGTTGCGAGGAACAAACTATAAATTAAGAAAAATTTCGGGGACTCTTGGAGTTTCTGCATGGATAACTTTGCAACCGTCTTATTTTAACCCACCTTTATCTTGTGGCATCCATTGCCTCCCCAACGGAACTTTACAGGGTTTAAGCCTTTTTATCGCGGTTTGCGTGTGCCAGCGACCTTTTCCTTTCCAAATATCAATCCGATCAGTGCAATCAGAAACTTGACCACCATGGCAAAATAATACAGAGGATGAAACCAGAAGGGATAGTCCTTGGCGAGATTTTTCCGATAGTATAAAAAATAAGAACGATGCCAGTGATACGAGCTAAAGTAGGGGTTGATATTGGACCCTCCCTGTCCTCCATAATGGATCACCTCGGCATAAGGCACGTAATACACTTTCCACCCTGCCTTTCGGGCATGAAAACAATAATCCGTATCTTCTTGATAGGCAAAGTAGCGCTCATCTAAATAACCAATTTGCTCAACCACTTCTTTTCGGATCATCATGCAAGAACCTGATACCGCTTGTACCTCACTCGCTGTATCATTGTCCATGTGGGTTAATAAATACCCTGAAAAACGGGGGTCGTTGGGAAAGAGCTTCGATAAGCCGGAAAAATAGGAGAACACATCCCAGGGACGGGCTTCCCCGCGGCGGGCTTGATACTGGACGCTGCCATCCTGGTTCAGGACTCTCGGCGCACAAATCCCTACCTGGGGGTTTTTATCCATAAATTGGATCAGGTGATTAAAGGCGAGATCCTGAACGATGGTATCC
>DASSBC010000027.1:0-63814 GCA_035699125.1 Anaerolineales bacterium | reverse complement strand
AAAAAAGTCCCGCTGAGATGAGCAGCCATCGATAAGACAAAAAATGCGAGTACAACCAAATCCTCAGCCATTTGAGGGAGGAAGGAATACCTCGCGCTCGAGTTCTCGAAGCGATGCCGGATGTTCTGCCAAAGGGATGTAACCGGAACCGACAACAACAATGCAGTTATGGTAATAATCACAAAGGAAGGTTCGATAAAAGGAAGCGGAGAGGTTTGGGCAAATGGCAAAGGAGTGATGCCCGAACGGTTCCCAGCCAGGCGGCCGATGAAACCAAAAGCATAGCCGAGGCTGGGAGAGCGAAAGAACACCCAGCCCAGCATTACAATTGTAAGCGCGTAGAAATGGCGAAACGGCTGCCACCAGGTCTTCATCCAGCGGCCTCCCCCTGCGCTCTCGAACGCAATCGCCAGACCGTGGATCAGCCCCCAGGCAAGAAACGTTAGGGTAGGGCCGTGCCATAACCCTGTAAGCAAGAAAACTATGATGAGATTGATCTGCTGGTTCGTAAATTTGCTTCGGCGGCGCTCCAGTGGATAAAACACGTATTCGCGGAACCACGTCGAAAGCGTAATATGCCATCTCCTCCAAAAATCACCAATGCTTTGTGCCGTATAGGGATAATTAAAGTTTTCGGGTAATGTAATTCCGATGATTTTTCCGAGGCCAAGCGCAACATCTGTGTAGCCGGAGAAATCAAAATAGATTTGAAGAGAGTAGGCAATGAGTGCAAGCCAGGCAAAATGAGGCTCGATATTCGGGGTAGCCAAATTAAAACCAGCGTTGGCAACAACGCCGAGCTGATTGGCGATCAGGATGCGCTTGATGACGCCGATCAGGATCCGTCGCAATCCGCCGGCGATGTCGACGATCGTAGGGTCAAGCGTGGAAAGTTGTTCTCGAAACTGCTTATAGCGTGTGATAGGGCCGGAGATCAGTTTGGGGAAGAACAGAATGTAAGCCATGAACTTGACCACATCCGCTTCTGCCGGGATCGTCCCCCGCGAGATGTCGATCAAATACGATATGACCTGAAACGTGATGTAGGACAGCCCCAGAAGCGAAACGATACCATTGATCTGCAAAAAACTCAGTTGAGCGGGATAGATTTCATAGGTCGCCGCTACTTTGAAGATGGCGAGTAACACAAGATTTATTCCGATCCCCAGCCCCAACAGGATGGAGACTGTGTCCTTCTTCACACGGTTCGCTTCGATCCATCTTCCAAACATGTATCCCACCAGCCCCAACCCAATTAACGGAAGCAAAGCAGAATACTGGCCTGCCACAAGGAAAACAATATTCGCGATGGAGAGCAAGAACAGTCTTAACGACGGTTTGGCGATCAAGTATGAAGATAAAAAAATCGGAAAGAATAGAAAAAGAAATGTTAGCGATGTTAAGTCCATTTGCCTCCCGGTTTTGATCCTGCAGAACATGAAGGAGAAACTATAGAATTTACATTCCACTGACGGAGAAATCCCCGAAATTATACTGCCTTATTTATCTGGAATATCGCACAAGCTCGCAGACGGCGGAGTAGGAATCTCCCTACTTAACACTGGCAGATGACGACATTCTAGGGCACAATTCACTCTATAATATATGAATTAATTCGTATTGAATTCATAATCTTTTTTGGTTCTTGAGAAAGTAGAATCGCACGTATGGCTGATTGGATCGGAAGAACGCTGGGCAGGGTAAAAATCGAATCGCTGATCGCTCGAGGGGGGATGGCAGAGGTGTATTTAGGCACCCATACTACTCTTCAGCGCGAAGTGGCAGTCAAGATCCTGCGCAATGCCTTTGAGGAGGAGCCGCGCGTACGGGAACGCTTCGAGCTGGAAGCACAGGCGGTCGCCAAACTGCGCCATCCTAACATCGTCCAGGTATACGACTTTGACACCGTGGACGGGCAGCCATACATCATCATGGAATACATACGGGGTCCATCGTTATCCAGATATCTTTCTGTGTTACATGGAAAAAACGGCCGGTTGGAGCTCCCCCTTGTCAGCCGCTTATTGACCGGTGTTGCCAGCGCTCTTCAGTACGCGCATGAAAGCGGCGTGGTTCACCGTGATGTCAAGCCCGGCAACATCCTGCTCACCTCGCGGTCCCTGCAGATCGTCCCCGGGCAAACGATTCCATTGGACTTCGAGCCCGTCCTCACGGATTTTGGACTGGTGCGCATTCTGAACTCCAATCGCCAAACCACGGTCGGAGCGACAGCTGGCACACCTGCCTATATGAGCCCCGAACAGGCAATGGGCTTGCCAACTGATGGGCGTACAGATATTTATTCCCTGGGGATTGTGCTCTATGAGATGTTGAGCGGCAACGTTCCTTTCGATGGGGAAACAACGATGAGCGTCCTCCTCAAGCACCTCAACGAAGCGCCGGCGCCTATCCCTGGTTTGTCTCCCGCCCTGCAGGCAGTGCTGGACCGCGCCCTGACAAAAACAGCGGATGATCGCTTCGACACCCCAAAGGAATTTGCCGCCGCGTTCGAAGCATCCCTGGAAGAAACCTCCGATGCCACCACTCTCTTATCCACTACCCGACTTTCACATCCTGCAAAAGCCGACCGGACAGATACGCCTCCAACGAAGTCGCGAAATTTCTGGCGGCCGGCTCTTCTGGCAGGAGGTTTGATCGCTGTAGTAGCCGCAGCGGCATTCTTCCGTGGAGCCTTTCCTCTTATTAGCACCGAGACACCAACTCCGGTGCCACCCAGCGAAACACCTACGTTGCTCGAGGCTGCGTCGTTAGGCCCGACCGGTGTTCTTCAGTTCCACGACGGAATCCGGCTCCTGGATCGAGCCACTCTCCTCGCCCAAGCAATGCCGGCCCCTCCAACAGGTAGCCAGTACGAAGTCTGGCTGGTAGATGGCGACGAGCGTCTTTCCCTCGGAACGCTGTCGGTGGATAGCGCAGGTCGTGGCAGCCTGACGTTTGACAACCCCCGCGGAGAAAACCTCCTCGCCGCCTATGGGGCTGTAAAAGTCACGATCGAATCAGGGGACTCTTCCGATGCCAACGGCACCGAACGTGTTGCCTATTTCTACTCTCTGCCAGAGTCCGGGCTGATCTATCTGCGGGGTCTGCTGGTCTCCTTGCCGACGACACCTGAAAAGGTTGGGTTGATTCATGGACTGGCTGAGAGTACAGATCAACTAACACGAGCCGCCCGAGATATGCTGAGCAATTATGAAAGTGGCAATGAAGAGAATACACGCAAAAATGCGGAAGCCATGCTGAATCTCCTGGTCGGCGATCAGAGCCAGGAATATAAAGATTGGAACGGCGATGAACATCTTGATGACCCAGGCGACGGGTATGGGCTCTTGCTTAACGGGAATCATCTGGGCTACATTCAGGCTGTTTACTCCCAGGCAGATTACGCGGTCAATGCCTCCGGTGCCTCAAGGAATATGATCGTCAACGGGGAGAGCGCAAAACTCTGCACGCAAAACCTGGCGCGCTGGGCGCCAGAATTACGGGACCATCTTTTGACGCTCCTCGATGCTGAGTCACTCTCTGATATGAGAACAACAATTCAGCGTTCCGCAGCACTCGCCGAACAATTGCTGAATGGCATCGATCTTAACGAAAACGGAATGATCGAGCAGGCTACGGGCGAATGCGGCGTGCTTGCGGTCTATGAAGCCACGTATCGCATGGCAGACATGCCGCTGCTGCCTGTCAACCCGCTCGATACACCTACCATCAGCCCCGGACTGCTTACGCCTTCGCCCACCGCCACGTATTCATCGTCTGTGTTTGCCTCTCCTACAAAGGAGCAGGAGGATGAGCCCTCCACCTATCAGCCGTCCACGGATGAACCGCCAGTCGTATCCACAAACCCGCCTCCCAACCCGCCAACCCATGGTCCCCCGCCACGCCCCACGAGAGAGCCCAGACCGACCAAAGAGCCAAGACCAACGCAGCGACCCCGGCCAACCCCGAGAAACTAAATCCTGGGTTTAGCATCTGCACTACAGTCCTGGTGGAAAAGCAAATTTGTCAGAACAGAGGGACGAAGAGGTTCGTCCCTCGTTTGTTATAATCCTCCAAATGAAAGAAATTGTATTGTGTTTATTTCTTTTTCTTGCGGTTTTCGTCTCTGCCTGCGGAGGACAACCCGCTGCCACCCAAGTGGAAACTCCCGCGACTCCCGTCACCGGTCCGGATGAAGATCCGTGTTCGCCGCAGAGTCTGCCAACCACGGTTCAGCCGATCAACAATCTCATGCGTGAGTTCGAAGACACTTCCCAACTAGCATCTAATTTGCCAGCAAAGCAATTACCTCCGATCATCTCCGATTTACAACGGATTCGTCGCAGTGCCGAAGACCTGCAAATTCCAGCCTGTCTCACAACCCTGAAGACGCATCAGTTAAATCATATGAACTTAATGATCCAGACCTTGCTGGCTTTTGTAGGAGGAACAAGCCAGGAAGAACTCACAAACGGGTTGCAAATGGCGCGCCAGGAGCTTGACCAGTACACCCTGGAGATCATACGGTTACTGGGTGTCACACTGGCTCCGATCACAGCGACACCACCCTAACCGCAAGTACCTTCTGTAAGCCCTGATCAAGTCCTCCCTTTTTAAAGAATACAAAGTCAATCCACTGCATTGGATGTCATGAATTCAATATGCTGAGTACTCTGCCATCATGCGTGGCGCTGGTATAATCGCGGTACCTTTAGTCTTGAATATCAGCCCATGAGCGCGACCACCCAGCACGGTTATTTGCTTCTTGCCGATATTTCGGGCTATACTTCTTTTGTTGCGGGGACAGAGCTAGACCACTCCCACGAAATTCTCAGCGATCTATTGGAAACGATCTGCATGCAGATCGATAAGCTCCTGACCATTCATAAGCTGGAGGGCGATGCAGTGTTTGCTTATGCCCCAGAAACGCTCCTCTCACGCGGAGAGACCATCCTGGAACTGATCGAGACCACGTATATGGCATTTCGTGATCGCCAGGTCGATATCAAGCGCGCTACAACCTGCACATGCAAGGCTTGTCAGAATATCCCTAGTCTTGATCTTAAGTTCATCCTGCATCATGGTGATTACATCCTCCAGCAGGTACGCAATATCCGTGAGATGGTCGGCTCAGATGTCAACCTCGTCCATCGGCTTTCGAAGAACCACGTCACCGAGGCAACGGGCTGGCGGGCATACCTGATGATCACAGAGCCCTGCCTGGCTCATTTAGATGTAGAGCTTGAGGGTGGGCACGAACAGATCGAATCGTATGAGCACCTGGGCGAGATTAAGACCATCAATCTGGATATGCACCGCCGCTACAACGAAATCAAAGAGGCACGGCGTGTCATCATCGATGAGCAGGATGCTGACGTTGCCTTCACAGTGGATTTCCCCACACCTCCACCTGTCACATGGGAGTGGCTGCAAGACCCAAACCGGCGCAATATCTGGAGCAGCGATGTACATTGGTACAGCGGAGACCGGCCAAAGGGTCGTGCGGGGAGCGGCGCGAGTAATCATTGCGCACATGGCAAAACACTCAGCACCGAAGTCACCGTAGACTGGCGCCCATTCGAATATGCCACAATGGATTCCTATGAAAATGGAAAGAAACGCTTCAGCGAGACGTTCCGTCTCGAACCTTTGCCCGATGGCGGCACACGCGTCACGAACTTTTCCAAGGTGCACCTGCCTCTGCCGCGCCCGATCCGTCGCGTGATTGCCCGCTGGATCATACTGAACAATTTCAAGTACGATCAACTGGTCCAAAAAGCGGCTCAACTCGCAGGGGAAGAGTATCAGCGAAGTACGCCGCCGATTGGCGGCGTGGACCAGCCAGCATTCCAGTCCCGGGGGACAGATCGTTGAATCCTGAATGACCCGTCTCGCGCAAGCGCTCTCCATCAAACCAGGCGAAAGCCGCGTGGCTTCGCTGATGATTGGCATTATGCTGTTCACAGCGCTGGGCGCATCGGTGGGTGGGACTGGTATCGAGGCGCTCTTCTTCGCCCGTTTCGGGGTCGAATATCTCCCTTATATGTTTTTGGGATTGGGCGTCACCAGCATGGTGGTGTCGTTTGGAATCACTGCCGCGCTGGGAAGTGTTCCGCGTCGCCTCCTTTACCTTGCGATTCCACTGTTGATTGCGACCATTCTCGTCATCGCACGCCTGGCACTGCTCGCCAAGCTAAACTGGTTGTACCCTGCTCTGTGGCTGGGGAAGGAGATTCTCAACTCGCTGAATGGCATCTTGATCTGGGGTGTGGCGGGCGTTCTCTTTGATACGCGTCAGGCAAAACGCCTCTTCCCCCTTTTTAATGCCAGCCGCATCCTCGGACAAGTCATTGGTGGTTTTGCAACCGGTATGTTAGTCACGGCACTCGGATTAGAAAATTTACTGCTCGTGTGGGCAGCTACACTCTTACTGGCATTTGCTTTCAGCCGTGCGGTCCTCCGGGACCAGCAGATCGCAACCCCGCCATCAAAATCCAGGCAAAGACCACCGCCGCTCGTTCAGGAAATGCAGCGTGGCTACCAATATGTGCGCAGGTCGAAACTGATGCGCTGGGTTTCTCTCGCAGCGATCTTGTTCTCACTTCTGTATTTTTCCCTTGCGCTACCGTTTTCGCGCGCAGCCACAGCACAGTATCCGAACGAAGAACATCTTGCTGCGTTCCTCGGACTGTTCAATGGACTCAGTACTGCAGCGGCGTTTCTGGCTTCTCTTTTTTTGGCGAACCGCCTTTTTGCCCGTTTTGGTGTCATGCTCTGTGTTCTGATATTCCCTATTATTTACCTGGTTGGGTTTACGAGTCTGGCCATCCTTCCCGTGTTCGCTATCATCATTTCTTTTCGATTCCTTCAGATGCTCTGGCTGTCAGGCGTGGCGGACCCGGCTTGGCAGGCAATGTTCAACGTGGTACCGCCTGAGCGGCGCGATCAGGTGCGCGCATTTATCGATGGGGTGCCGGAACAGGCTGGCACATTCATCGCGGGAGCGATTCTCATCATCGGAGAACAAACGCTGGCACCACAGCAGTTGTATATCGTTGGCTTGATTGCGGCCGCCACCTGTATATTCGCCATTTATCGTGCCTGGAGCGGCTATAACGAGGCGCTCATCGATGCGTTGCGGGCGGGCAATCCACACATATTTTATGGCGAAGAACAACCCTTTGGTGGTTTTCGGCAAGACGCTGCCGCGATCCGTGCCGCCCTGAACGGGCTTAACGATCCCGATCCTGTCATCCGGCGCGTCTCTGCGGAGATCCTGGGACATCTTTCTATCCCCGAAGCAGAAGCAACCTTGATTACTCGGTTAAAGGACTCGGATGCTCTGGTACGCGCTTCATCTTTACGCGCCTTAGCGCAGGCAAACGCCACTTCGGCTTTGGGAGAGATCACGGACGCGCTCAGGGATCCCGAGCCGGATGTCCGCTTGGAAGCTGTCGACGCTCTTTCGACACTGACCAAGGAACCCGCAGGCGTCGTCCATCAGATCGCCCCGCTGTTGGATGACAAAGATACACGGGTCAGCACACACACGGCAAGCCTTCTTCTGCGCATTCAAGCTCCCTTTGGCAGGAGAGCGGCCGATCAAAGTATCTCTGACAAAGCACGGGCGTTCCTGCGCTACACGGCTGCGATGGGTGATCTCTCGGATCGAGAACATGCCATCACAGCCATGGGCGACTGGGGAGACGCAGAAGCGTTTGCATTCCTGGTCAACGAATTGAAAGATCGTGACTTGCCCATCCGGATTCGGCGCGCAGTGCTCGCCGCGTTGGCAAAGATTGATCCCGCACAATCTATGCCTTATCTCATTGAGGCATTCAGTCACGCAGACATTTCCATTCAGGAAACAGCTGCAAGCCTCCTGGGGCAGATCGGCGAGCCAGCCATCAACCCTGTGCTTGCCGCGTTGCAAAGCCCCAAGCAGGAAGAAGGCGCACTGTGGGCGCTGCAGAATCTACAGTTGCCGCCGGACAAGCCGATCGAGGAATATGCTCGTTCGGCAGTATCACGTGCGCTGGAATACGATGCTCTGATGCGCGCTATTCAAATCAGGGAGCGCCAGAGTGAAGCGCTGAGCCTGCTCAAAGAGTCTTTATATAAAAAGTCGAGTCAATATAGCATTCGCGCTTTACAAGCTGTCGGCTTGCTGGGAGATCGCGAAGCTATGGGGCTCGCGATTGATATATTGAATACACGCAATCCTACCCAGCGGGCGAACGTGATCGAAGCGCTCGAATCCACAAATACGCGCTGGCGGAAAATCCTCCAGCCATTGATGCGCTTGTGGGAGAATGACTCAATACCCACGCCAAACGGGAAGCTTGATTGGCAACGACTGCTCGCGGATGAAGATCCCTGGATTCGGGATTGTGCTTTGTTTGCAGCGCACTCATTAGGAGAAATGAAAATGGAAAATATTGCGACTCTGTCTTTGATGGAACGAATCTTGTTTCTTAAGCGTGTCCCTCTTTTTGCAAATCTTTCGCCTGGTGACATCAAACAAGTGGCTGCCCTTGCCCAGGAAGAGTCCTTCCCAGATGGGGTCAGTATGGTTCAGGAGGGAGAGATCGGCGATGTAATGTTTATAATCCTTTCCGGAGAAGTACGGATCCTGATGACCCAGGGAAAAAAGGAGGTAGAGCTTGCACGGCGCAAGGCGGGTGATTATGTAGGAGAGATGGCACTTATCAGCCGGGAACCGCGCATGGCCACGGTCACAGCAGCAGGCGACGTGCGCGCGCTTTGCATCGATCAGAAAAGTTTCGAGTCGCTCTTGCGCGACCGACCCGATGCCAGCCTGGCAGTGATCCAGATCTTATGCGAGCGCCTCAAAGAGGCGTCCGGGAAACTGCACCGTTCCACGGTTGGCACTTAAGAACAAAACCCTCCTTCAGGAGGGTTCTTTTTGAATCGGTTACCGTAGGGAAGAGAGCGGCACTGTTGTATCAGGCACTCTACGGCTTCTAAGGCGGATCCCCAGAATCACCAAAAGGATTCCAAAGACCAGAGCGTAGCCTGCAATCATCCAGATGATGGCTAGGCTGCCCGCTGCGGGCTGCAGAAAGAGCAGAATTCCCAAGCCAATCGAGAGTACCCCGCCGAGTGCCAAAAACCATTCATTGTTAATCTCGTGCCGCAACCGGACCGCCGCGACGATCTCCAAAATGCCAGTGATCACAGCCCAGGATGCGATGAGGTAGATAAAGACAAGCGTAGCCAGACCGGGCCAAACCAGAGCCGCTATCCCCGCACCAATACCCAATACGCCCTCTATGAGAAATGTCCACCAGCGTGATGACTCTTGTGTGCGCGAGAGACCTGTCCATATGGCGACCAAGCCATCAAAAATGGCGTATACGCCAAACATGACGATCAACGTCAGCAAGGTAATGCCGGGCCAGATAAACGCCGCAATTCCAAACAAGATCGCCAGCACCCCGCGCAGAACGACAAGCCACCAGTTTTGAAATAACGTCCTAACCACGACTCATCTCCTTCTTGCGTATCACAGAGCGTTAATGAGCGCCGACATCGCCGGTCATTGCGGCTTTGACATTGGCGCGGTTTTCGGCGAGATGCGTGAGCTTCTGATCTGTTTCCTTTTCCTCATTCAAGGTTTGTGTGAGGACTTCATACGCTTTTACATACCCGAGTTGCTTGGCATGTGCCCGGGCAGTTCCATAGGCAGCGATCTCGTAGTGTTCCACGCGCTGCGCCGCGCCGATCAACGCTGCCTGTTTGGGTTCAGATTCCATATCGCTCTGGATGATTTCTTCGCCTTCCTTAATCAAACCTCCCATGCCAGCGCAGGTTTTCCCACTCGGCTCAATTTTGAGGTCGCGGCTGATCTCTTCGATCCGCTGCACGTGAGTCCGGGTTTGTTCGAGATGTTTTTCGAACGATGCGCGCAAATCCTTAGATTCAGCAGCTTCTGCCATAGCCGGCAATGCCTTGAGCAATTGATTTTCGGCGCTGTAAAGATCTTTCAACTCATCTTCGAGTAATTGTTCGAGATTTGTGATTTTCATGAGAAACTCCCGTTAAGTAACAGTTCGGTCTGCCAGAAGACAAACTTCTTCTGCAATGCCTAACGAACCGTTTGGGAGAATGTTATTTACGAACCGGAAGGAGGAACAACAGAAAGCCGAACAACCGCAAGCCCGCGCTCAACCACAAGGCTCCCCCGAGACCAATGTAATTTGCCAGCCATGTCCCCAGCAGCGGCGCAATGATCATCGACAGATACTGCATAGATTGCGCCAGCGCCACAAACGTCGCGCTGTATTCACTCGGCACGGTCTTCATCAGCTCGTCAAAGAAGACAAGATCCAGCCCAGACTGGAACACGCCGGAGATGCCCGCATAGAGCATGATCAGATGCACCTGCGGAGTTGCCGCGCTCAGAGCAGGGTAAAACGTCATCCCCAGGGTGGTCGCCAGCAGCACAAATCGTCCCCCCTGCCTGATCGAGACTCGCGGCCAAAGAAAATAGCCAACGAGCATCACCAGGGTAAAGATCATATTGATCGTGCCGATCTGACTATCCGTCGCATGAACTTCGCGCACAAGAAAAAGCGGCATGATCGGCTGGCTCAACACCAATGCAGAAAGGTATACATATCGCTTGGTCGCAAAGGAGAGGAAGACAGGGTGCTCGCGCAGCAGCATGACGTAATTCCTTAGGCTTTGAAGGGGCGAGCGGACATCGGGCAATGGTGGCGGGATTTGATTTGGCAGGCTGATCTTTCTCGAGAAGTAAAAACTGATGAATCCACCCAGCGATAAGACCATGAACATCATCGCATAATTTAGTGGAAATGAGGCTAGATCAATAACACGTGTCACAATGAACGTGCCAACGACACCGGTCAAGCCAAAGATTGCCCAGCGTCGGCTCAACAGCGCATAGCGCCCCTCCGGTCCTGCCACCGCATTCATCACGACCGAAAATGCCACTGCCAGCGCGGTTTGAGGAATCGTTGCGAACGCCCAGATGGCAAGCGTAGCAATGATGACAGACTTTTCAGAAACCGTTAGCGTCAAAATGCCAGTCAGGGCATAACAGAGTATGACCGTTAAACGCGAAAGGCTATACCACGGGACCACATTTGTGCGAGTCTGCAGGAAGCGTCCCACCAGGATCGCAAGAATCAAGCCCGTCATCCCGGGCATGGAAGAGAGCAAACCGATTTGAAAATTACTGGCACCCAGACGTGTGAGAAAGACTGGCAGAAAGGGCGCCGCTACATTGGAAATACTGACACCGACCGCATCGATCTGCACATAACGGAAGTTCCGCTTTTGAATCTCTCGCTCATTTTCGCTGGTTGTGTTCATGGTGGAATATCGGATGATTATAATGAGAAAACTTCTTGAAATGATCCGCATACGCCGCATCGAACTGCACGAAATCGCGTTCGCAAAAGCATTGATCTATCGCGTCGCTCACCAGGTATTCCAGGATACGCGTCCACTCGCAGAGGCGATCGCGTATTATGAATCGAAAGGTGAGCTGCACGATATGGATGCTCTCCAGCATACATATTTCGATAACAAGGGAATCTTTCTTGTGATGACGGATAGGAATCAAATCATCGGCACAGGCGCAATTCGTAGATTGGATGATGCTACCTGCGAGCTAAAACGGGTTTGGCTGCGCTTTGAATATCATGGCAGAGGATTGGGATACCGCATGATCCAGGAACTCCTTGCCTTTGCACGCCAAACAGGATACCAGCGCGTCCGGCTGGAGACAGACCGCAACGGTCAGCGCCGTGCGTATGACCTTTACAAACGCTTGGGCTTTTATGAGATCCCGCGCTACAGCGACAATGACGATGACGTGGCGATGGAGATGCTCCTGTAGGTCCGGTTGGTAACCCGACTCACAAATGCTAGTCGGGTTGTCAACCCGACCTACAACTTCACCGCATTCAACCACTCCGGCAATTGCTCGATTAACTGCTGCATAATTCCCCGGGCGCGTTCATTGAAGATCTCAATGTTGTCATACGCCTCGCCGCCGTCTTCACTGACCGTGTCACTGACACCACGCAGAATCAGCAGGCGGGCGTTGTTTCTCTGTGCGACCCAAGCCAGCGCAGCAGACTCCCAATCCGCGGCGATAGCACCCTGTTCCTTCAGGAAAGGGATTTTCGCTGGCGGCAGATCGCTATCGGCAGAGGCAACCATCCCGCGTCGGACAGGATAAGGATAGGGTTCAGCCAGCCAGCTCAGGTCCAGGGAGGAAGCGTAATAGGAGACGATATCCAGATCGCCCATCAACTCCACAATATCGTACACATATGTCTGGTCCACGAGGATGATCTCACCCTGATCCACCTGCCCTTCGAATCCACCACATGTCCCCAGATTGACGATCAAGTGCGGGGAATATTTGGCGATCACATACTGCATCGATCCGGCAGAGGCAATCTTTCCCCAGCCGCTGTGAAAGAATGAGATACGCTCATCTTGAAGCTGGATATCGAAACACTCCCCGAAGGGAAAGCGACGTATCTTCGCATCGGGGAACAACGGCTTGACGGCATTCCATTCGGCAATCGCAGAGATCAGTACCACTGTTTTCATAATTAGAGTCTCTCAACAATCATTTTTGTAGCATTTCAAATTATAACGTCTGGTTTTGCTGTTGTATAATTCTTTTATGCCCGAATGGATCGGTAAGACAGTCGGCAAAGTACGTATCGAGAGGGAGATCGCCAGGGGGGGCATGGCAGAAGTATATCTCGGCACACATCTTACACTCGATCGCCCGGTGGCGGTCAAAGTGATGCACAACTACGTGGAGTCTGACCCCGATCTGCAGTCGCGCTTCGAACGCGAGGCGAAAGTCGTCGCGGGCTTGCGTCACCCCAACATTGTTCAGATTTTTGATTACGACACAGCAGAGGGGCATCCCTACATCGTAATGGAATACCTGGTGGGACCGTCGCTTGGCGTGTATCTGCGTGAATTGCATAAGCGTGGTCAGCGCCTCGAGCCGATGCAGGTGGCGCGCCTTCTCATTACGATCGCCGCCGCGCTGGATTATGCTCATGAACAGGGGGTGGTCCATCGCGACGTCAAACCGGGCAATATCATTCTGCATAACAAATCGAGAAACGTATCGGTTGAGCAACATTTGACGGCGCGCACAGAACCGGTCATCACGGATTTTGGGCTGGTGCGCATTGCCCAATCGACGATGCAAACGGCGTCCGGCTCAGTCAGTGGGACGCCCGCGTACATGAGCCCGGAACAGGCACAGGGCTTAAAGGTCGATCACCGAAGCGACATTTATTCTCTTGGTGTCGTTCTCTATGAAATGCTGGCGGGTCGGATCCCGTTTGAGGGGGACACCTCCTGGACGCTAATCTTCAAGCACATCAACGAACCACCCCCTGCCGTCGAAGGAATTCCGCCCGCGGTACAGAGTGTCCTCGACCGGGCGCTCGCCAAAAGACCAGAGGAGCGTCACCAGTCTGCCCGTGAACTGGCAGCCGATTATATGGAAGCGATCGGACTCGTATCCGAAGCCAATACGCTGCGGATCTCTCTTCCGCCTTCCCGCCCGACGCGATCCATTACTCGCTCCAGCCCCGTCAAACAAACATCCACCCCCGCGTGGACACGAATTGCAACATTTTCAATCCTCGGTCTTCTGTTCGTCGCAGCTGCCCTGTTGGTTGTCCCGCGCCTCCTCGGTTCCAATACACCCACACAACCTCCGCCCGCGACGAACACGACGACCGAGCTGCACGAAGAGAATCATGGTACCGATGCCGCTCCTACAGCATCGAACGGGGTTGTCCCTGTTGATACGGGTGAACCGATCGGTCTGCTGCGTTTTCAAGACGGCACAGCGCCCGCCGACAAAGTGACTCTTTCCACGTCGTCCATGCCGCTGCCCCCGGAAGGAAACCAATATGAGGTCTGGCTCCTCCAGGATGATGGAGAGCAGCGCATCAGCATTGGGCCCATAGCCTTCGATGCGGAAAACAAAGGATCGCTGAGTTTTGTGGACAGCGGCGGCAGAAATTTGATCGGCACATACAGCGCGCTGGAAATCACCGTTGAGCCAAATGACGGTAACCCAAACTCTTCAAACAATGTTGCCTTCTCCGTACGACTGCCAGAGGGCGGATTGACTCACGTGCGGCACTTGCTTTTTTCCTTCGGCGCCACACCGAATCAGACCGGTTTTGTACGCGGGCTGGATGCAGACACAAGACTATTAACCGATCTGTCAGCGCAGATGCTCACCGCGCTTGAGACAGGTAACGAAGCAGAAATGCTTTTACAGGCGGAGAGAATGATGAACCTTGTCGTCGGCAATCAGAGTGTTCCGGACTATAAGGATTGGAATGATAACGGCGCAATCGACGATCCCGGGGATGGCTATGGACTTCTGCAGAACGGTGAGCAATTGGGGTACATTCAAGGGACGTTTTCTCATGCTGACCTGGCAATTACCTCTCCCGACGCAACGCAAAATATGCTGATACATGGCGGGCACGTGAAAGCCTGTGCCCTCAACGTGAGCGACTGGACTGCACAGTTGCGGACTCAGTTAATTGCAATTTTAGAAAACCCGGCAAGCCCAGAACGAGAGGCACTGATCCGTCAGGCAGTTGCCATGGCGAACCAGATACGAACGGGCGTAGACGTGAACGGAAACGAAAATATTGAGCCAATCCCTGGCGAAGGCGGCGCCATCACGGCGTATGAGCATTCGTACTATATGGCAGATATCTTGCTTCCTCCGTCTGCCTCCCCCTAAAATCAACAGTCTGCAAATCCAGTAGGTATAATGGGACTATCTTCTCCATTCCACGATGGAGGTCCTTCCCATGGAAAAGAAACCCTTTGATATTGGTCTGGCGGTCCGCCGGATTCGCAAAGCCGTCAAACCCTTTGCCAAGGCAGCCCTCTTCGAGCTGGCAGAGAATGGCTTTACCACTACATTTGAGCAGCTTGTTGCCTGCATGATTTCCATCCGCACTTACGATGAAGTGACATTGCCGGTCTCCCGTAAATTGTTCGAGCGCGCCCGTACCCCGGCAGAGATCAGCCAGTTGACGTATGAAGAGTTGGATGCACTCATCAGCCCGAGCACCTTCCATGAGCGAAAGGCAAACCAGATCCTTGCCATCGCGCAGCGTGTGCTCGATGAATACGGAGGGGATGTTCCCTGTGACCCGGAGGTCTTGATGTCTTTCTCCGGCGTGGGCCCCAAGTGCGCCCATCTGGTACTCGGAATTGCCTGCGGCGAACCATTCATTAGCGTGGACGTGCATGTCCATCGCGTGACGAATCGCTGGGGCTATGTAAAAACATCCACGCCGGAAAAGACAATGGTTGCCTTAGGCGAAAAACTCCCGCGCCGCTATTGGATCGAGATTAACCGTCTCCTCGTGCCCTTCGGGAAGCATATCTGCACAGGCAACCTTCCTCATTGTTCAACTTGTCCCGTCTTGGATATGTGCCAGCAAGTGGGCGTGAAGGCTCATCGCTAAGGTCTATCGCGTAGAGCGTAGACGAAGCGCAGCATACAAAAGGGTATTTCAAGTCATGGACTCGCATACGCGTAAACGTCAGCCTAACTCATATTATTGTTTTATCTGTGGAATGGAAAACCCGGTTGGGCTGCATTTGCACATCTATGAGACCGCGCCCGGCGAAATCGAGTCGACCTACATCGCACCGGATCACTTTCAAGGCTATCCGGGCGTCTTACACGGCGGCATTGTTGCTGCCCTCCTCGATGAAATCGCTGGCCGTGCTTTGATGGGGAGCGATCCTATGGATCCGCGCTTCATGTTCACCGCCAAGCTCGAAGTGAAGTATCGCAAGAACGTACCAATTGGCAAACCATTGAAGATCATCGGCAGGGCAGGAAAATCCAAATCTCGTTATGCCGAAGCATGGGCAGGTATTTACGATGCCGAGACAGAGGAATTACTCGCAGAGGGAAATGCACTGTTAATGGATGTGCCTGCCGATCAATTCGACCGGTCTCGATTGAATGAGCTGGGGTGGAAAGTCTATCCTGAGTGATTTCCCTGTTACCTTTTGCTATCCTCCGGCAACATAATATCGTGCGCAAACCACCGGAGGTGTATGACTGCCCTAACGGCGACACAACCCAACGAGCTCGATAAAGAGGAAATCGACCTGGCTCAGCGCGCCACGACAGACGGAGAGGCATTTGCTGAACTCTATCGCCGTCATCTGACGCGCGTGTATCGCTACCATGCGGCGCACGTCGGCAATGCAAAAGATGCAGAAGACCTCACGTCACAGACCTTCATCGCTGCATTGGAGGGAATCCATTCGTTTCGCGGCACAGGGTCCTTCGCTGCGTGGATTCTCGGAATTGCATCTAAGAAAAGATTGATGTTTTATCGCGGCAACAAGACCGAGATCCCGTTAGACGACGCGCTCCATTATCCTAACCCAGGGCTGCCCACCGATAAGGTTGCTGCTCAGCGCCTACAGCTTGAGTCCGTTTTTCGGGCGCTGCAGCGGATTTCGCCAGACCGGGCGGAAGCGCTGATCCTGACATATTTCGGCGGACTCTCCCAAGCCGAAGCCGGACGCGTGCTTAACAAAAGTGAAGCCGCGGTGAAAATGCTGGTCTCGCGCGGCCTGCAAGACCTGCGCAAGCGGACCTCCCTTGCATTGGAGGTGGAATATGAATGAACAATTGTCAAACAGCACAAACCATGAAGAAAAAAAAGTTGCGCAGATATTGAGCCAGGTGGCGGAACAAACCAACGTCAAAGCGGAGTTCGCGGCAGAGTTAGAGGAGAGATTACGCGCCATGCGTCAGGCTAGAAGTGCCCGGTTCGCAAATATCTTGAGGCAATTTACTCCAGCACTTCGCTGGGTAACCCTGATGATCCTCTTAGCTGTTGTCTTAAGCTGGAGCATCAAAACGCTCATCCCGACACCCCAGCCCGCAAGTAACGCTACGCCGATTGCCCCCATTGCGGTAACTCCGACACAAACTGCTGTTCCTGTTGAGAGCCCTTCACCTACGATCGAAACTGGTGCTTATGACTGGCGCGGGACAAAACTGTATTTGTCCGTGCCTTTGCCACAATCACCTATAGGTGCCAAGTTATATACATTGCAGGACGAACCACCGGTCACAACCGACGCTGCAAGTGGTCTGGCAAGCCAATACGGCATTCAAGGGAAGATGTATCAAATACCCGGGACTCTGCCCGATACGACAGCGTTGCTTGTCACGGATGGCAAGCAAAGAATTTACATCGAATCTGTGTGGAATTATGATTACTATGCCGATTACAGCACTTACAACTACATAGGTGGTATAGATATCACCATCGAACAAGCCTCTGTTGCAATCGATGATTTCATGAAATCACACGGGCTGGGGTTTCCGTACCAGGTAGAACGTACAAGTCTAAGTCCTGGTATGTTTTACGTTCTACCTCTCACGCCAGAGGGTTTAACGGTCCGTTACGATCACAACCTGCCCCAGCGGTTCGAATTCACACTTGATCAGAACCATCAGGTGACACGAGTAACAGCCTACCAAATCAGCTTTGACGCCATGGAAGGCGTGTATAGTATCCGCACAGCGCAAGAAGCGTTCCAGCAGGTGCTGGCGCAATCCGATAGGATCCAAAATGGTGTCCTGGAAGTCATGCGCTCGATGGGAAACGCGGAAGCCAAGACCTGGTCCCGCTCCTATCCTGACAACCAGACTCTCACGGTCTATGGCTTGCCGACCTCCTATCCGTCTGCCGAACCCGGCGGGACGCCGTTCATCGCCGTTAGCTCCTTTACGGTAACAGGCAATATCGTCGGAATCGAAGATGTTGCCTCATCGACCTATATCGAAGCCACCGGACAGTTCACGTTTGAGAATGGCGTCCGCGTCTTCTATGTGGATTCCTGGAAGATCACCAACCTATCCGAGACGTACCTTTCCGGCACCCTGCGGAAGGAAGGCGATCAGGTGATCCTGATGGCAGACGATACCAGTGGTGAATATGTCATTGAGGATGCACCACAGGATTTACCCATGAACATCGACATCGCGCAAGGCGATTATCTTGCTGTAAATGGTGTTGTCGTGAATGGTCTATTCGAATGGAGCTCTATTCAGTACTTCCCGGCAGGTTCCCAGGGCGGCGGAGGCGGCGGCGCAGGGACTGGTTTTTACCAGCTCAATTTGAGCGGGACGCCGGTGCCATTCCCGAGTCCGACAGCTATCCCCCAGATCAATCCAGGCCCCAATAATTACATGGTCAAAGAAGGCGACACCTGTAGCGCCATCGCAGCCCAATTTGGTACCTCGATACAGGATCTGATTGACCAAAATCAGCTGCCCGCAGAGTGCACGATCTCTGTTGGTCAGACTTTGATCATCCCCGGGCAACAGACAGACAATCCCTTCGTTGGCAGGCAGTTTGTACAACAGCGCGGCACGTTAGTTATCGGTGTTTACCGGCAAGCCGATGGTACTACGCGACATGAGTTTGGCTTTTACAGCAAACAGGAGGATGGCTCGATGTTACTCACATTTCTAGAGAACGTAACGTATGAAGCGCTTCTTCCGTATCACAATCGCCCCCTGGACATCTGGGGAACTGTGAAATATGTGGACAGGAATGGAACACCTGTGATCAGCGTGGAGAGGTATGAAGCGCCTTATCCTGATTTGCAGTTCCAGGTTATCAAAGGTACACAAAGAGTGACAGAGCTGGAAGGACAACAGGTAGCCCTGTTCACCGCATCCGATGGGACAACGTATGCTCAATTGAAGGCGATCTCACTTCCAGACACGACGATTGTCGGGACGGAAGGAGACGAGGTGCTCCTCGAAGCGCTGATCGTTCCAGAAGAAACGTTTGGCGGCTACCCAACGTTGCACGTTTTCAGCGCGGCAGTGTTTAACCCAATAGAAGATCCGTCTGAATTCAGCGTTTCCGCCGACCAGCCCAATTTCTTTAGTGAAGAGGTAGAACCTCATAACATTACTTCGCCATCGCTAACGATTGAAAAGGTAGAGCTGGTCTATTACATCCCAAATCCACAATTTAGAGACCAGAACCTATCCTCAGATCCACGTTATATTCAACCGGCATGGCGCTTCTATGGTCACTCCAGCGACGGCAGTGAAGTGGAGTTTTTGGTACAGGCACTGCAACCGGAATTCCTTCTTCCGGAGCTTGCTCCTCACCGGGCGCCAGGTTAAGCATCACGTGCTTACCGCCATCATCGGATGGCGGTAATTTTTTAACTGTATAATAAAGCGACTCTCCCGGAGAATACCCATGATCACTGCTTACCACCGACCCAAAACGCTGGACGAAGCCCTCACACTTTTAGCCCAACCAAACCGAACTCCCCTTGGAGGCGGCACGCTTCTTTCCAAACCCGGCGCAGATTCCGTGGAAGCAGTGGATCTCCAGGCTCTCAACCTGAACACCATTGAGAAACTGGGCAACGGTCTCAAGATCGGTGCAACGGTTACCTTGCAGGAATTATTGATCTCGGAACTTTGCCCGGATGCCTTACGGACTGCGCTCCAGCGGGAAGCACCGCTTAACATCCGCAACGCCGCGACGGTCGCCGGGACCCTCGTCTCGTGCGACGGTCGCTCAACATTTGTGACTGTACTGCTTGCATTGGATGCAAAATTAGAACAAACTACGCTGGATGATTCGAAAATCGAATCTCGAACCTCAAATATCGGCAATTTCCTGCCTTTACGCAACTTACAGGGGGCACTGATCACATCCCTCACCATCCCCCTCAACGCCAAATTCGCCTTTGAATACGTCTCCCGCACCCCTGCGGATAAACCCATCGTCTGCGCCGCGCTCGCGCAATGGAATTCAGGTCGCACCCGGCTGGCGCTCGGCGGCTATGGCAAGAGTCCAATGCTCGCTATGGACGGCACGGAAGCCGAAGGGATGGAAACCGCGGCGCGAAATACCTTCCACGAAGCCAGCGATGAATGGGCGAGCGCGGAATATCGTACGGAAATAGCGGCAACACTAGTGAAGCGCTGTTTGGAAGCAATATCGTAGGTCACGCTTACTGCGCAGCGCCCTGTGGGCAGCGTGACGCCATCAGGCTTTAGGGATTAATTTCCTCAGGTCTGGATTCCTCTGGCTGACGCCACTCCCCCTCACGAAATCTCTTCACAAACTCGGTCAGCACTTCAAAATCCGCATCTAAAATGGATGTGTTGCCAAGCACACGGTCGTTCACTCGTTCGTTTTTGAACAGGGTTTCCGGGAAGCTGAGGAAATCGATATTTTCGGGATCGACCCTTGGCCGTAAGCAGAGTAGCCGGCTGATTTCCTGCGCTCCCAGATCTGTTTGGATGGAGTCTTCAAACACTCGGATCAATTCAAGGAATTTTAGTATCGCTGTTGGACTTAGAAGCTTATCTGCAAGAGCACGCAGAATAAGGTTCTGGATCTCCAACCGCTGAAGATCACCGCCCGGTCGCAGGCGCGCCAGCAGCATCGTGCGGTACCCATCCAGGTGCTGTTCCCCGGCGGGGAAATAACGACTGGGATCGCGCGAGCCACTCACACGCCCGTCGATGGCGTACGGCAGGTCAATGTCAGTGCCGCCCAGGGTATCGATGATCCGTACGAAGGTTTGCAGGTTCACGGCAACGTAATGGTCTATCTGCGCGCCGAAGTTGAGTTCCAGCGTCTGTGCCAGCAAACCGGGTCCCTGCCCGGGACCGTCATAATAATTGTAGCCCGGGTTGCCGTAAAGGAACGCCTGGTTGAGCTTCCCATGGGTGATTCCATTGTGATCTTCAATGCCCGGGATTTCCACATACAGGTCACGTGGAAAGGCTAAGACCTGGATGCCAGGCTCGACAAAATCCACGCGCGCGAGGCGCATTGCGTCTGCGAGACCGATGTCATAACTGTCCCTTCGTGCATCACTCCCGACCAGCAGGATGAACATGACACGCGGTCCGCCGCAAAGTGGAGTGACCTGAGTGGGAGTCGGGGTAATGGTTGGCGTCGATGTTTGGGTGATCGTTGGTGTTATGGAGGCAGTCGACGTTTCCGTGGCCGCGAGCGGACTCAAGGGGCTAAAGCCCGCACAACCAAGCAATAAGGACAAAAGCAAAATGCAGAAGAAAATTCGAAGGATTCGCATAAATTCTAAGAGACGTAGGAGATTATGGGCGGTACAGGGAAGGATGGAACCTATAGAATACCATGCTTCTTATACAATAGAATTAAGCCTGGAATTGTTCCCACGGGTAAAGGTATAATTTCAGGAGAGACAGCTCCCATTTCATCATAAATCAAGTTCTTTGATACAGAATTTTCTTTCTCTGAAAGGCAGTGATCATGTCTAACGAACAAAAAGAACCCCAGTCGCGTAAGCCGCAAACCGGGTCTATAGGAGTATGGATTGCTATTGGCGCAGCGCAGTCACCAAAGGGTAAAGACAAGTAATCGTGTCTGAATCCCTGCCTCTCAACTCCATCCTGCACGGAGATTGCATCGAGATTCTGAAGTCTTTGCCTCAGAGCTCGGTGGATTTGGTCTTTGCCGATCCCCCATACAACCTGCAACTGCGCAATGAATTGTATCGACCCAACATGACGAAGGTCAAAGCGGTGAACGATGGATGGGATCAGTTCAAGGGTTTTGCAGACTACGACGCGTTTACCAAACAGTGGCTATCCGCATGCCGAGGTGTTTTGAAGGAGACCGGCACGATCTGGGTCATCGGGTCATATCACAATATTTTTCGTGTTGGGTCTATCATGCAGGATTTAGGCTTTTGGATTCTAAATGACATCGTGTGGATCAAAGGCAATCCCATGCCCAACTTCAGGGGCGTGCGCTTTACCAACGCCCACGAGACATTGATCTGGGCACAGAAGAAACAAGGCACGCAATACACATTCAACTATAAATCGATGAAAGCATTGAACGATGACCTGCAGATGCGTTCCGATTGGCATCTCAACCTGGCAACGGGCAAACAACGCATCCGGGCAAATGGCATAAAAGCACATTCGACGCAGAAGCCAGAAGCCTTGCTCTATCGGGTCCTGATGGCTTCGTCAAATCCAGGTGATGTGGTGCTGGATCCATTTTTTGGAACCGGTACTACAGGTGCGGTCGCCAAGAAATTGGGACGTAATTGGATCGGCATCGAACGCGATGGGAAGTACATCCAGATCGCGCAGGAACGAATCGATGCTGTGGAGCAGACAGATGAGGTGGCGCTTGTCCTGGAAAAGCGGAAGCAGATACGGGTCCCGTTCGGCGCGCTGCTCGAAAACGGCTTCCTCCAGCCGGGACAGGTCCTTTATTTTGCAAAAAATGGTAAAAAGGCGAAAATCCTATCCAATGGTCATTTACGCTGCGGCAAGATCACAGGGAGTATTCATGGGGTGGCAAAATCTCTTATGAAGGATGCCCCCGCCAATGGCTGGGATTTATGGTGTTATGAGGACGAAAATGGAAACAAGGTATCGATCGATGCTTTGAGAGAGAAAATTCGAACGTCTAATAGCATTAACGACTTTAGTCGTTCACGCAACAAATCTACAGAGGAGACCCATGTCTAAAGCATTCAATCTGGTAAGGGAAGAAAACATTCCCGAGCTGAATTCTGTTGCCAAATTATACGTCCACAAACGGACAGGCGCGCGGCTGCTCTCGATCATCAACGATGACGAGAACAAAGTGTTCGGCATCAACTTCCGTACTACGCCCAAAGACTCAACCGGCGTGCCACACATTCTCGAACACAGCGTGCTGAATGGCTCGGAGAAATATCCTGTTAAGGAACCGTTCGTGGAATTGCTCAAAGGATCGCTGGCAACGTTTGTCAACGCGTTCACGTTTCCAGACAAGACCTGTTACCCCGTGGCAAGCCAGAACGTACAGGATTTCTACAACCTGATCGATGTCTACATGGATGCGGTGCTGCATCCGCTGATCAGCGAACAGACGTTGATGCAGGAAGGCTGGCATTATGAGATCAACGATCCCGGCGAACCGCTCACTTACAAGGGTGTAGTCTTCAACGAGATGAAGGGCGCTTATTCCTCGCCCGATGGCGTGGTTGAAAAATACGTTACTGAATCGCTCTTCCCAAAACATATCTACGGTGTGGACTCAGGCGGCGACCCGCGTCACATCCCCGACCTTACCTATGAAAACTTCAGGAATTTCTGGGAGACTTATTACCATCCATCCAATTCCTTCATCTACTTCTATGGCAATGACGACCCGGAAAGACGTCTCCAACTCATGGAAGGTTATCTCAAGCCATACAAGAAGAAAAAAGTGAAGTCGGTCGTCCCGTTAGCCAAGCCGTTCAAGCGCCCCAAGAAAGTGGAAGTCGCTTACGATGCCGGAGATGACCAGGATACAGAGAAGAAGTACTATCTCGTGGTCAACTGGAAACTGCCAGATACATCGGACCCCGTTCTCAATTTCAGCCTGCGCATTCTGGGACACATTCTGATTGGCACACCAGCCTCCCCTCTCAAGAAGGCATTGCTTGATTCGGGCCTCGGCGAGGACCTGGCAGGCATCGGCATGGAAAGTGAACTACGCCATTTCATCTTCTCTACTGGACTCAAGGGAACGCGCAAGCGCCATGCAAAGAAAATCGAGAAGCTCATCTTCGATACACTCGAGTCCCTTGTTCGTGAGGGGATCGACCCGGACATGGTCGCCGCGTCTATGAACACGGTGGAGTTCCGCCTGCGAGAGAATAATACCGGTGCCTATCCCGTGGGGATTGCTCTCATGCGCCGCGTGCTCACCACCTGGATCCATGATGAAGACCCGTTCAAGCTGCTGACATTCGAAGCCCCTCTGAACGAGATCAAACAGAGACTGGCGTCGGATCCGCGTTATTTTGAGAGCCTGATCCAGGCTCATTTGCTGGATAACCCCCACCGGACGACTCTGCGCCTCAAGCCAGATCCTGAACTGGGGAAGCACCTGGAAGAGGAAGAGAAAGCCCGGCTGGCGAAGATTCGTGAGTCACTCAACGAGAGCCAGATTGCGGAGCTGGTCGAGAACACCAAGCAACTTAAGCGACAGCAGGAAACCCCCGATTCTGCAGAAGCGCTGGAAACTCTGCCCGTCCTCGAACTGGAAGATCTGGAAAAGAAGAACAAGATCATTCCGATCGAGGTCCTTGAGATTCAGAACACGAACGTTCTGTATCACGACCTGTTCACGAACGGGATCCTCTATCTCGACCTTGGCTTCGACCTGCACGCGCTCCCGAAGGAATTGCTCCCGCTCACGGAGATCTTCATACGCGCCTTGTTGGAAACAGGCACTGATAAAGAGGATTACGTAAAACTCTCGCAACGCATTGGAAAAACCACAGGCGGCATTTATGGCACAGCGGTCACCGCAACCGCGTTCGGGTCAAGGGAGAGCGTGGCAAAGTTATTTCTACGCGGTAAAGCCACGACTTCGCAATCTGTTGAGCTATTGAATATCCTCCAAGATATCCTTTTGAGTGCAAAGCTCGACAATCGCGAGCGCATCAAACAGATTGTGCTCGAGGAAAAAGCGGGGCTTGAATCGGGATTGGTGCCAAGCGGACACATCTACGTCAACCAGCGCCTGCGCGCCCAGTTCGGCGAATCGGGTTGGGCGAAGGATCAAATGAGCGGAATCGGTTACTTGTTTGCGCTGCGCGAGCTGGCAGCCGATATCGATAAGAAGTGGAAGTCCGTGTTGAAAAAGCTGGAAGCGATGCGCGAGGCGTTGATCAATCGCAATGCGCTCATTGCCAATATCACTCTCGATGCTGCAAATTGGGAATCCTTCAAGCCGCAATTGGATTCCTTCTTATCTGCACTGCCAGCAAAAGATATCAAGATCGCTCCCTTTGGCGTGCAGCCGGAACAAAAGAAGGAAGGGTTGACCATCCCTGCGCAGGTGAACTATGTGGGCAAGGGTGCAAACCTGTATGATCTCGGCTATGAATACGACGGCTCGGCAGAGGTCATTAACGGCTATCTGCGCATGGCATATCTCTGGGAGAAGATTCGGGTACAAGGCGGCGCGTATGGCGCGTTCTGTGTCTTCGACGATGCCTCAGGCGTGTTCACATTCCTTTCCTACCGCGACCCAAATGTCGCCGCGACGATTGACAACTACGACAAAGCGGCTGCTTTCCTGAAAGGATTGGACTCTTCCCGCCTCAGCGACAACGAGCTGAAGAAAGCCATTATCGGCGCGATCGGCGATCTGGATGCCTATCAACTGCCAGATGCAAAGGGATACACGTCCATGCTGCGCTACCTGACGAATCGCACAGATGAATTGAGACAGGAGATCCGCGATGAAGTGCTCTCCACCAACGGCGAAGATTTCATTGCTTTCGGCGAAGTGCTGGAAAAGGTCGCGCAATCGAATGCAGTCGCCGTGCTGGGTTCGCAGAATGCGATCGAGTCCGCAAATATTGGATTGGAAGTGACGAAGGTGCTGTAAAAGTCAAATGTTTAGGGTCAAAGGTCTAGCTCGCTTTGGACCTTTGACCCTAAACAAAGGAATTCGTTATGAACATACCCCTCAAAGTTAACGGCATCGAGCACACCATTGAAACAGCTCCGTCTACAACACTTCTCGCTGCCTTGCGCGGGCTTGGTTTCTACGGCATCAAGTTCGGCGATGAGCAGGGACTTTCAGGAGCCGATACAGTTTTGCTGGATGGCAAACCTGTCAATGCAGGCTCCATGCTCGCCGCGCAAGCGGAGGGGCATGACATCGTCACCATCGAGGGATTGGGAGAACACCCCGAGCAAGGCTGGAGAAAAACTGAGGGTTTGCACCCGCTCCAGCAGGCATTCGTCGAGTCGGGCGCGATCCAATGTGGGTACTGCACACCCGGGCAGATCCTGGCGGCGAAGGCGTTACTTGACAAAACCCCCAATCCGAGTGAAGAGCAGGTGCGCGATGCGATTGCAGGAGTCCTTTGTCGCTGCACAGGTTACATCAAACCGGTGCAGGCTGTGTTGAAAGCTGCAGCAGTGATGCGCGGCGACACAGAGGTCAGCGAGCAATTGTCTGGTAGTGGCGATCCATTTGCTTTTCCGATGCCACCTTCTGAGCCAAACCTTGATTCACCTAGTCCGTCATTGGTTTCGACAAGCGTCATGCCCAAGGTGGTCGTTACGCCACAGACGGAAACCTATCAAACCGTAGGCAAGCCCGAGAAAAAAGTGGACGCGATCAAGCTGGTGCAGGGCAAGCCCGCCTTCACCGCGGATATCGATATGCGCGGCATGTTATATGCACGCGTTTTGCGCAGTCCGCATGCTCATGCGCTTATCAAGAATATCGATGCCAGTAAGGCAAGAGAGCTGAAAGGCGTTGCCGCGGTGCTCACCTGGCAGGACATCCCGCGCGTCGTTTATTCCACCGCCGGACAATCCGACCCCATTCCTGGTCCACTGGATACGTTTTCCCTGGACCAGAAGGTTCGCTTTGTTGGGGATCGCGTGGCGATGGTCGCAGCAGAGACGCCGGAAATCGCGGAAAAGGCATTGGGATTGATTGAAGTTGAATACGAGGCCCTGCCTGCCATTCTGGATTCTCGCGAAGCGATGAATCCAGATGCGCCGCGCATCCACGACGAGCCGGAGTTCGTTAATTTTGCAGACTCGAACCCGGAAAAGAATCTCGCCGCGCACATCCGCATTGACATTGGGGATGTAGAAAAAGGATTTGCCGAAGCAGACGAAATTTTCGAGGCGGAATATGAAGTGCCAAAGGTGCAGCAGGTTTCCATCGAACCGCACGTCTGCGTGACGTATTGGGATGAGGATGACCGCTTGGTGATTCGTACCTCCACGCAGGTACCGTTCCACGTGAGGCGAATGCTTGCGCCGGTGCTGAATTTGCCTGTGAAGAGAATCCGTGTGATCAAGCCGCGCATCGGCGGCGGATTCGGCGGCAAGCAGGAAGTGCTGATGGAAGACGTCCCTGCCCACTTGACGATTGCCACCAAGAGACCGGTCATCTACGAATACACGCGCGAGGAGGAATTTATCGGGGCGCGCTCGCGGCATCCGATGAAGGTTAAGATGAAGACCGGCGTCAAGCGCGACGGAACGATCACCGCCAACTCGATGTATGCCTTGTCTGACACAGGTGCGTACGGCTGCCACGCGCTGACCGTAACAGGCAACACCGGGCATAAGGCAATGGCGCTTTACGTCGGCGATGGCGAGTACCGCAAGTCTCCCAACATTCGTTTCTACGCGGACGTGGTCTACACCAACACCCCTCCTGCGGGAGCCTTCCGCGGTTACGGCGTCCCGCAGGGATACTGGCCGCTCGACCGTCATATGGAAAAGATCGCAAGAGCGTTGAATCTCGACCCGATCGAATTCCGTCTGAAGAATGCCATTCATCCGGGAGAATATCACCCGTTTTCCACCGCCTGGAACGAGGGGCGGGAACCGCGCCCCGAGATCATCAACACTGTAGGTCTGGAGCAATGCGTAGCGCAAGCCCGCGCTGCAATCGGCTGGGACGATAAATATGGAAACGAAGTATGGCGGACTACCAGCTCGCCCTACAAACGCAAAGGGATTGGGGTTGCGATGGTGATGCAGGGCACGGCGATTCCGTATCTCGACATGGGCGGCGCTTCCGTCAAGATGAACGATGATGGCTCGTTCAATCTCCTCGTTGGTGCGACCGATCTGGGCACTGGCTCCGATACTGTCCTTGCGCAGATGGCTGCCGAAGTGTTAGGCGTGCCAGTAGAGGATATGATCACCTACTCCTCCGACACGGATTTCACCCCTTTCGATAAAGGCGCCTACGCTTCTTCCACAACCTATATCTCAGGGACAGCCGCCGTCAAAGCCGCGGAAAAATGCGCGGAGCGTATTCGAGTCCGCGCGACAATGATCCTGGGGCTTCCAGAATCAGAAGCCAAGAATATTCGTTTGCTGAACCGTCAGGCAATCGCGCCCGATGGACGAACAGTACCTTTCACCGAGATCGCCCTCGACTCCCTTCACAAGAACAACCAGGAACAGATCATGGGCGTGGCATCCTACGTCTCGCCAGTATCGCCGCCTCCTTTCGCAGCGCAGTTTGCCGAAGTCACGGTGGATATGGAGACGGGCGCGGTCACGGTGGACAGACTCGTGATGGCGGTCGACTCGGGTGTGATCGTCAATCCCCTCACGGCATCGGGGCAGATCGAAGGCGGGATGACTCAAGCTCTCGGCTACGCGGTCTGTGAGGAGATGCGCTATGACGAAGCCGGGAACGCGATCGAACGCGACCTCGACCGATATCACATCTTCCGCGCCGACGAAATGCCCGCCCTCGAGACGATCTTCGTGGAAACATTCGAGCCCAGCCACCCATTCGGCGTGAAAGCGGTAGCGGAAATCCCTATGGACGGCGTGGCGCCTGCTGTAGGGAATGCAATCCTCGATGCCGTCGGCGTCAACATAGACGAAATCCCAACGACGCCAGAACGAGTGTGGCGAGTGCTTCAGAGTAAATAATTGATTCAAGTGAATTCCATGTCAAGACTTCCGAAGTCTGACCCTGCCCGGGTGCTGTGCATAGACTTCGGAAGTCTTTCTTTAACACGATGAATCGAGAAGAGATTCTATATCTGGCTCCGTATCTGTTTTCCCTGCTTCTTTCGCTGGGAATATTTTCCTACACGTGGCGTCACCGCCATGTGCGCGGAGCGCGTGCTTACGCCTGGTTCGTCGGCGGCCAGACCCTGACCATCATTGGGTTTATTTTTGAACTGGTCAGCCCGGCGCTGGAAGACAAAATTTTTTGGGATAAAGTGCAGTGGCTGACTCTTTCGTGGCTGGTCATTCTGCCCCTGCTGATGTTCTGCCTTCAATATTCAGAGAACATTCTCCGCCAACCGGCATTTTTCTGGGGATCCGTGCTCATTTTTCTTGCCATTTTCACTGCCCTCCTACTGACAGACGACGCTCACCATCTCTTTTATCCCAATCCTCAGCTAAGCAATGACGGTCCTTTCCCCGAGCTGGAATATGAGTTCACCTACGTTATCTATATTTACGCGCTGGTATATCTCTATGGCGCAAACGTATATGGCATCAGCTTGTTGGCAAGACGCGCCCTCCAACCGCACAACCCGTACCATTCACAGTACTGGATCATTGTGGCAGGCTTACTTATTCCGCTGTTCCTTTCGATTTTTACAGTAGCCGATATACAAATCACGCCGCAACGCGATGTGACTCCCTTTGCCTTGGCGCTTGGTAACCTGATCGTCGCCTGGGGTTTATTCCGCTATGGCTTGTTCGATATCGCACCGATTGCGCGTGGACAAATCGTCGAGAACATGCGAGACCCGGTCATTATGCTTGACCCTCTGAATCGGATTGTGGATATTAACAAAGCAGCCCTGACATTGATGGACCAGCCCGCCTCAGAAATCATTGGTCGCAATTCCGCGCTGGCGTTCGCCAAATGGCCCTTTGTCGTCGAGCTACTGAATGAACCAGCAGAGCAGAGACGGGAAGTCTCTGCCCTCAGCAGTGGCAGGACGTTGTTCTTTGACATCAGTATTTCACACATCATCGACCGCAGCCAGGAGTTGCTCGGCCGGATCGTCGTGGCGCGTGATATTACCGAGCTAAAAACCCTTCAGATCAATTACCAGGCGTTATCCGAGGAATTGGAGCAGCGTGTTCGCGAGCGTACCGAAGAACTGCGAAACAGTGCCGAGCGTTACCGTGCCGTTGTCGAAAACCAGACAGAATTTATCGTGCGCTGGAAGCCGGATGGTACGCGCACATTTGTCAACGAAGCCTATTGCCGCTACTGGGGAATTTCATACGAGCAGGCGCTGGCAATTAATTTTCTCTTTCACATTGCCGAAGAAGACCGCCCGGATGTGGAAGAGAAAATCGCCCGCTTGCACTCAGGCTTGGTCGATGCCGAAACAGAAATTCACCGAGTGATCAAACCAGGTGCTGAGATCGCCTGGCAGGAGTGGACCGACAGCGCCATTCGGGATGAGTGGGGCAAATTGATCGAGATCCAATCTGTGGGTCGCGACATTACCGAACGGAAACACGCCGAAGAACGGCTAGCAGAAGCCTATGAGACTACCCTCGAAGGCTGGGCAAAGGCATTGGAATTGCGGGACAAGGAGACAGAAGGCCACTCGCGGCGTGTGACAGAAGCAACATTGGTCGTGGCTCGAGCCATGGGCTTTTCCGAAGCGGACCTGACTCACATCCGCCGCGGTGCCCTGCTCCACGACATCGGCAAAATGGGCATTCCAGACGAAATCCTTCGAAAGCGTGGACCCCTCACAGACGAAGAGCGAAGAATCGTGGAAAGTCATCCAGACACAGCTCGGACGCTGCTTGAAGGAATCACCTTTCTAGAGAAGGCGCTGGAAATCCCCTGCTGCCACCACGAAAAATGGGACGGCAGCGGCTATCCCGGCGGCTGGCAAGGGGAGCAGATTCCGCTCTCAGCTCGCATCTTTGCCGTGGTAGACGTCTGGGATGCGCTATCGACTGATCGTCCCTATCGGGTCGGGTGGTCCCGGGAAAAAGTGATCCAGTACTTAATCGGTCAATCGGGAAAGCACTTTGATCCAAAAGTGATAGACGTTTTTCTGCGATTGCTGCAGGAAGGCAAGATATAATTCCCGTAGCATTGCTGTGCGTTCTCTTATAAATCCGTTCGTAGCGACTGAAGACAACCTTATGCAAACGAAAACAAAAACGTATGTGATTGGTCACGTCAACCCTGACACAGATTCCATTGCCTCCGCGATGGGATATGCCTGGCTGTTGCGTGAACGCGATGGGATAGATGCGATCGCGGCGCGTGCCGGTGCTCTCAATCCCCAGTCTGCCTGGGTGCTGAAGCAGCTCGGTCTCGAAGCCCCGGTTCTCCTTACGGACGCTTCTCCGCGCTTTGAGTCTGTGATGCAGCGGCTCGATAGCATTCTACCGGATGCACAACTTGGCGTGGCATGGACTCTTGCCAGCCGTACAGGCGGCGTCGCACCGGTTGTGCAGGAAGACGGAAAGCCATATGGCATCATCAATGGCTTTAGTCTCTTTAAGTATTTCACAGAGATTTTGGGGCCGCAGCCCGGAGATACGACGGTTCGGGCGATGATGTCTGTGCCGTGCAAAGAAGCGGCAAATACGAACGTGCCCAAGTTCCCTGCCAATGGGCATATTCGGGACTTCCTCAACCGAATCCTGCGCGACGAAGTGGACGAATACTGGGTTCTGGACGAAAACGGACTCTACGGTGGTATCGCCCGCCAGCGCGATCTCCTCAACCCACCGCGGCTGAAGATTGTGCTTGTCGATCACAACGAGCCGGGGCAGGCGATCGCGGCACTCGAAGAAGCGGAGCTACTGGAGATTCTGGATCACCACCGGCTCGGGAATCCCCACACCCACGCGCCGATCCGTTTTACGGTGGATATCGTGGGATCGACTTCGACTCTCGTCTATGAGCAAACCGTAGAGACCGGACTTTCCATGCCGCCCGCGCTTGCGGGTGCACTCCTCGCAGGACTTCTATCTGATACCCTGATTTTGACCTCCCCCACCACCACGCCGCGCGACAAGCACGCGGCTGTGAGGCTGGCACGCTGGGCATTTGTGGGAAACAGCCCGCTCAGCGGTGAGACGGTCACATCCTATGGCAGAGCAGTCCTTTCTGCCGGCGCGGGACTGTCGAATCGCAAACCGGAAGAAGTCGTGGACACCGATATTAAGACTTACGAGGCAGGAGGGTTTCGGCTGGCTATTTCCCAGGCAGAGGTAACAGACCTGATGCAGCTCTCCGAGCATCTCGAACCCCTCACAGAGGCACTCAATGACCTAAAAGCTAAACGCAGCCTGGACTTTGCGATGCTGCTCGTCACCGACATCGTGCGCGGCTCCAGTCGTTTGATCGTCTCCTCGGGCGCGCCGCCTCTGCTGGACGATTTGCCATATCCACCTCTCCCCGACGGTACGCGCGATGCCCCGGACGTGGTATCGAGAAAGAAGCAGTTGCTGCCAGTTGTGTTGGGTTTGTTGGAGCGGTAATGGAGCTGCAAAAATTGATCCACCGCGCCATGAACCTTCGCAATCAATATGAGAAGAAAGAGAAACAACTCTATGGCTCACCCTCAACAGATGAAGATATCGCGCAAGCCTTTCTCGGAGATGTCAACAATCTCGTAAAACTTGTCAGCGCAACACATGGGAAAGTAAAAATCGCAAACAGCTCAGAAAAGCTTGGACCGCAGTTATCACACTGCCTGTGGTCGGTGATCGTCCTGTCAAAAATGTACAACATCGACATCGAGCAGTCTTTCATGGAAACAATGGATAAACTGGAGAATCATTTATTGGAAACGCAGGAGTGATTCAACTATTCCAAAATTGGGATACATATGACGGCTGACATCTACAAGGCTCTTTCAGAGATCGAACAAAACAATGAATCCGCTGCGCTGTGCACCGTAGTCAAAAGCATCGGTTCCACGCCGCGGCATGTAGGCAGCAAGATGCTCGTTTACCCCGATGGGAAATTTATTGGCACAGTGGGCGGCGGGGATCTGGAGCACCGCGTGCTCGACGAAGCATGGATCGCCATGACGGACGGCGAGTCGCGCCTGCTGACCTATAGAATGTCCGATCCCTCGCGCGGCGACCCGGGCGTATGCGGTGGAACTGTGGAGGTATTTGTGGAACCGATTCTTCCCCCCGCGATGATCGTAGTTATCGGCGCAGGGCACGTGGGCAAGGCAGTCGTCCATCTGGCAAAGTGGCTGGGATTCCGCGTTGCCGTCAGCGATGATCGCCCGGAGTTCTGCAACCCCGAGACAACGCCTGGGGCGGATGCTTACTATCCTGTTCCCATGAGTGAACTGCCACAGCATCTTAAGATCAACAAACGGACGTATCTCGTCATTACCAGCCGCGGCGCGAATGTCGATGTGCTGGGATTGCCTGGCTTGCTCGAGTCAACCCCAGCCTATGTTGGGGTGATCGGGTCAAAACGCCGCTGGCTGACGACCGCCAAGGGTTTAAAACAACAAGGCGTCTCGGAGGAAAAGATAGCCCGTGTCCATTCGCCCATGGGGCTTGAATTAAATGCGGAAACGCCCGAAGAGATCGCAGTGAGCATTATGGCGGAGATCCTGATGCTCAGGGATAAAGGAACTGGCAAGTCAATGAAAATGAAACAGGCTGAGAGCGAATCACCCGTCAATGAATGAAACGACCGTTGAGAAAATCCGTATACTGGGTAAGAAACATGATTCCGTGTGAGCGCCGTCTTCGACTTGTGGCGTGTCTATGCATGGACTATAATGAATTTGCTATCATTTTCTAAGGAGAATTAACATGGCTAGAATCTTCGACGTCATTGAATACCCAAATGAGATGAGGGATGAGATCGTCCATCGTTTCCCGGAAACGGGCATTGGCGATTTTCGGATTGGCTCCCAGGTGATCGTGCGGGAATCACAGGCAGCCGTCTTCTTTCGGGATGGGCAGGCGCTGGATGTGTTTCGAGCCGGACGACACACCATCACCACTGCGAACATTCCATTGCTGATCAACCTCATCGGCAAGCTGTTCAATGACCGGACGCCCTTCACCGCCGAGGTCTTCTTTGTCTCCATGAAGGAATTCGCGAACGAAAAATGGGGCACGCCGCAGCCGATCATCGTCCGCAACCCCGGCATGGGACTGGGTGTCGCACTTCTCCAGGGATTCGGCACGTACTCCTTCCAGGTGAAAGATCCGCAGCAATTCGTGACGCAGATCGTTGGTACCCAGGGCGCGTACCGTACGACGGATATCGAAGAACGCCTTAAGACGATCCTGCTCTCGAAACTTCAAGATGTTCTGGGCGAGACCACCGCTGCCAGCAGTGTGGTGGATCTGATCGGACTCACGGAGGAGGTCGGGGCAGCTGTACGGGCGAAAGCGCAGGACGATTTCGAAGCCATCGGCATGCAGTTAAAGTCGTTTTATATCGGGAATCTCAAACCCTCCAGCAAATCGGCACAGGAGCTACGCGACATGGGTATGCTCGATATGGCGACCTACACCCAGCTCCAGGCGGCGGATGCCATGCGCGACGCCGCGCAAAATCCAAGCGGTGGCGCAGGACTCACTGCGGGAATCGGCGCAGGAATGGGTATCGGCAACTTGATGCAGCAAGCCACGTCCGGTGCCATGCAGGCACAACAGGGCGGAGGCGGCGCAAAGGCTTCGGGTGGAATCCCTGATGTGATGACCCCGGCGGAGGCGGCTGCGATCCTCAAAGTCTCTGAGGAGGATGTCCTTGCCGCCATCAATGACAAAAGCCTGAAAGCCAAAAAGATGGGCAACGCCTACCGCATCAGCAAGGCGTCACTGGAAGAGTTTTTAGCCAGTTAAGTGAAAAAGAAAACTAAAGGAGTCTGGTTTTCCAGACTCCTTTTTGATTCTCATCGGATGGTTGAGTAAGCGGCGTTCGTCCGCTGCACACTGCCACCACCCGCGTACCGTCCTGGCGAATGGTGCCAGGGAGTGCAGGTGTCGAAATCACCAAGGACAGCTGTTACTCCAAATTGCTGATCACATCGGAAACCGAATTCAGCACATCGCCAGCGAGAACCGAGGCGGTTGTGCCCAGGTCATCTGCGGCGTAGAGCCCTGCCTGGGCGTGGATCCAGGCGCCTGCCACTGCGGCTTCGTACGCCTCCAGGCCTTGGGCGCGCAAGCCGACGATGAGACCTGCCAGCACGTCACCTGTTCCCGCGCGCGCCAGCGCTGGAGAAGCCACGGGAATCACCGTCAAGCGCCCATCCGGTGAAGCTATCACTGTGAATGCACCCTTCAACACAACGACATGTCCCCATTGCTTCGCGTACTTGCTGGCAGTTTCCAGCCGATTTGCCTGAATGTCATCCTTTGATAATCCCGTCAGCACAGACATCTCGCCGGGATGCGGAGTCAAAATGGCTGGCGCAGGAATTTTCTTCTCCCAATCGCTAATTTGAGCGAGCAGTTTCAGCCCATCGGCATCGACAATCATGGGTGGAAGCTTGGTATTGTTTTCTTCCTTTTTCTCACTTTCCTGGTGCACGAAGCCAATCCGCTGTGGAGCTTTCTTTGCAGAGAATTTTCCCTCCAGAAGAATTTCGATAAACTCTCTGGTTGAATTTTCCATTCCAAAGCCCGGACCGATCAGTAAAGCGGAGGCGCGCTCGAAATTCTTTGCCAGGACCTCTACCCCATTCGCAGAGATGACTCCCATCTCGTGTGGGAGCAACACCCAGGTCGCTTCCGGGAAACGACCGGCGAGTGTAACATGCAGGGGAGCAGGAACCGCTAGCGTCACCAAACCCACTCCGGCACGGTAAGCCGCCTCTCCTGCCAGGACAGCCGCGCCCGTGTAATTAATAGAACCCGCAACGATCAACGCCGTGCCAAAGGTCCCTTTGTGCGAGTCGATGGGTCGTTCCGGCAACAACGCGGCAACCGACTCCTCTTCTGCCACCTCTATGTTCAATGCCTTCAAAGAGGACTGGTCAGCGGGCAAACCGATATCTACGACTTCCAGGTCGCCGACGTATTCAAAAGCAGGCAGCCTCAATAACCCCTGTTTGACAGCTGCCATCGTGACCGTCAGATCGGCGGGGATGGTCTCATCTGCTACCTCGCCCGAATCACAATCCACACCAGAAGGACAATCGACTGCAACCACCAGGGGGAATTCATCCAGACCATCCAGAATATCGTTGACCTCCGATAAAAGCTCAGCCACATCCTTCTTCAACGGTAGTTTTGCGCCAGTCCCCAAGACACCATCCAGGAGGACATCTGCTGTGCCGATCACTTCTGCAAGTTGCTGGAAGGCACTTTCTCCGGCAAGGATTTGCCCACCTGCCTCCGTAAACCGTTTGAGCAGGTCATCTTTTTTACGCTTGACCAAATAGGCACGCGTCTTCCAGCCCTCGGCAGCGAGCGCCGCCAGGGCAACCAGCGTATCGCCGCCGTTGTTGCCCGAACCCACTACGCCTACGGCTTCTAATTCCACTCCATCTTCATAGATATCCAGAATAATATCAGCCAGACCTCTGCCCGCATGTTCCATCATCTGATCATACGTTAGTCCACTGGCATCAGCTTCTTTCTCAATAGCCTGCATTTGGGATACAGTAACGAGTTTCATTTGTATGCTCTCCTGTGAGGAGGAAGATTCTACTGCAAAGAAACCGAAAACAGAGTGTTCCCACTCAAACTTCTAACAAAAATCAAATTTTCTGCTCGAAGACAATCTGTGCCTTTCCCCAGGAAGGAAACAAGTCAAAAAGCATGACCCAACCTGATGGCGCGCTTTTCGTGTGTATGCCCCCGTCCACAAAAAAGTAAATGTATGTGCGGAAATTGCAATCGATCTACGAATAACAGTTGTACTAATTCTCTTGCATAATTACCTAAAATAGTCTATGCTTAACATTATATGCTCACGTAAGAGGAGGTGCGCCGACGCCAAGACCTCATCTTGTATAGGACCTTAAAGTAAGACCACGTTCGACCAAAATTCCGGAGGAGAATTCTCATGAAGAAGCTATATCAAGTACTGATCGTGGCGACTCTGGCTTCCCTTGTCCTCGCCGCCTGTGGAGCCGCTGCCACAGAAGCACCCACGGATTTGCTAGATGCTATTAAGCAGCGGGGGTATATTCTTGTTTCGACCGATCCGAACTACGAGCCTCAGTCGTTCCTTAACACGGAGGGCTCGCGCCCGGACGACACCAAATGCCCATCTGACGCTCTGACCACCGCCGAAATGCAGGGATTTGACGTGGATGTGGCGAAAGCCATTGGCGATCACCTCGGTGTGGAAACCTGTTTCGCCACCCCATCCTGGGATGCGATCACAGCTGGCAACTGGGCAGACAAATGGGATGTAAGTGTTGGCTCCATGACCATTACCACAGCCCGCCAGCAGATTCTCGATTTCAGTGTTCCCTATTATTACACACCGGCCGTGATTGCAGTCCGCGCCGATTCTGGAATTGCCGATTTAGCCGGGCTGGAAGGTCAGGCACTATGTGTGGGCACCGCCACCACCTACGAGCAGTGGCTGAATCATGATATGGAAGGACTTGGCTTACCGGAATCTTCCATCTATGCTGAGGCTCCGAATGTGACGGTTGTCCCGCTCGAGACAGATCAGGAATGTGCACAGGCAATTGCCGCAGGCCGCGAGGATTTCGTTGGGTATGTGACGTCTGAAACCGTGGTGGACGCAAACATGGCCGCGGATTTCCCTGTGGTCAAACTTGGCTCTCCTGTTTACTCTGAAAATCTTGCTGCTGCTTTCGATAAATCATCCAGTCTCTCTACCGAGACGCTGCGTGCTGAGGTCGATAAGCTTTTCAACGCGATGCACGCTGATGGACGCCTGTCGGAACTGTCGAATCAGTGGTTTGACGTAGACCTGACCCAGAGTCCAACGTAAGGCTGCTCTGCATACCAGCATGGAAGCGGAGAAATCCCCGCTTCCATGCTTTTCCTTATCTCGCATCGAAGGCACACCTCATGAGATCTGACTCTACAACAGGGCAGGTAACCGAGCCGGCATTATCACAAGCCGAATTACTTTTCGAGGCGCAACAACGTCAGTCACGCAGCTTTCGCAGGAATGTTGGCTTGTCCTGGGGTATTCTATTACTCATCCTGCTGTACTTATTCAGTGGGCAAAATTTTCTTGGCATCAAAACAATTGATCTGGACTTCGAATTTGTTCGAGACAATATTGGCTTTATAGCCGGTGGAATTCCTCAAACGCTGTGGGTCTCGTTTCTCTCCATTGTGCTAGCTACAATTCTGGCATTATTAGCAGCCCTGGGACGTCTCTCGACAATCCCCCCTCTTTATGCACTCAGTACATTTTATGTATCCTTGATCCGCGGTACTCCGCTTTACCTGCAGATATTTTTCTTCTTTCTCGCTCTCCCTCAGCTGGGCATTGTGCTTTCAGGGCTTTTTGCCGGTGTTCTGGCGCTGGGGCTGAACTATGGTGCCTATATGAGCGAAATCTTCCGGGCAGGCTTAGCTTCAGTCGGCAAAGGTCAACGCGAAGCGGCGATCGCCCTGGGCATGACGCCCTGGCAAACGATGAAACGCGTTGTACTTCCCCAGGCATTGCGGTTTGCCATTCCGCCCATTGGGAATGATTTCATCGCCATGACCAAGGATTCGGCTCTCGTTTCAGCGACCGGTTTTGTTCATGAAGTGATGTGGCGCGCCACCAGAGTTGGCCGAGCACAGTTCCATAATCTGGAAGCACTGATCATCGCCGCATTATTTTATTGGATGATGACAATCATTCTCTCCTACGTTCAAGGCATTATCGAGACACGCCTTGCCAGAGGAGACCGCTGAGATGGCGCCAATCGTAAAAATATCGAACCTCGATAAATATTTTGGGCGCTTGCACGTGCTTAAGCAAGTTTCTACGGAGGTGGCGCCGCGCGAGGTGGTTTGTATCATCGGTCGCAGCGGCTCCGGCAAAAGCACATTATTACGCTGCATCAACTTTTTGGAAGAGCCATCCTTTGGCGCGATCGAAGTCGATGGATTAAAAGTGGAGGCGGGTGGAAAGGGAAAAGAACAGCGTCAGCTGATTCATGAGCTGCGCCTTCGAACCGGCATGGTCTTTCAGGAATTCAATCTCTTTCCACACATGAGCGTGCTGGAAAATGTGATCGAGGGACCGGTCACGGTCAAGGGCATGGACCGCGCAAAAGCAATGGAACTGGCAGAGCAGAACCTGGATAGCGTGGGGTTGCTCTTCAAAAAGGATGAGTACCCGAACCGCCTCTCCGGTGGGCAGAAGCAACGCGTCGCCATCGCACGCGCGCTGACGATGGAGCCGAAAGTAATGCTCTTCGACGAACCGACCTCCGCGCTCGACCCTGAGCTGATCGGCGAAGTCTTGAACGTGATGAAGAAGGTCGCCAGGGATGGCATGACCATGCTCGTTGTGACCCATGAAATGGGCTTTGCGCGTGAAGTCGCAGACCGGGTTCTCGTGATGGCGGAGGGCGAGATCGTGGAGGAGGCAAAGCCCGATACCCTTTTCTCGAATCCAAAAGACGCGCGCACAAAAGCCCTGATTGACCGGTATCGCACCGGAAGCAACTAACCACATGACTATAGCGATCACGCGCGAGATCAGTCCACGCTTTGCGGAATGTGAGATCACGCACATTGAGCGCACGCCGATCGATCTGGCGCTCGCCCGCCTTCAGCATCAGTCTTATGTGAATGTGCTCCGACGGCTTGGGTGCGATGTCGTGGAATTACCTGCCGAACCTGATCTCCCTGATTCAGTTTTTGTGGAGGACACGGCGTTTATCCTGCCGGACGTCGCAGTCATCACACGCCCCGGCGCGGATTCACGAAAGCCTGAAACCGAATCCATCATCCGGGCGTTATCGCCGCTAATCAGGCTGATTCATGTGCAGGAACCTGCGACCGTCGACGGCGGCGACGTGCTGGTACTGGGGAAACAGATTTATGTTGGGCTGTCCACCCGCAGCAATCCAGAGGCAATTGACCAGCTCAATCGAAGGCTTGGCGATCATGGATACACGGTACGCGGTATTGAGCTGCATGACTGCCTGCACCTGAAAAGCGCCGTGACCCGCGTCGACGATCAGACTCTGCTCATTAACGAGAATTGGGTAGGTGCAAGTTGTTTCGAGAATTTTGATCTGATCCAGATCGATCCATCCGAGCCTTATGCGGCGAACTGTCTTCCCATTGGCACGTCAGTCATTTTCCCCTCTGTATTCCCGAAGACACATGCACTTCTCGAGCAGAGAGGCTATAACGTCGTCACTTTAGATGTCTCGGAGCTGGCGAAAGCAGAGGGAGCAGTCACTTGTTGCAGTTTGATCATCCCGTAAGAGACCCGAAAGGTTTCTTCAGCATTATGACAATTCGCTCAAGTGTCATTCCATCCAAAATTAGATTACAATGCCCAAGAACAAAACCGTTAGGGTCTGGATGGAGTAAACAAAAATCCCCGATTGGCGGGGATTTTTCCTATATATGATGCGCTGGAGAGGACTTGAACCTCCACGCCTTTCGGCACATGGCCCTCAACCATGCCTGTCTGCCAGTTCCAGCACCAGCGCTCACCGCACATTTCCTCGGCTCACAAACTTTACTTGAATTTGCTCTATGAAATTCATGCAACAAGTTGTGCCGGGCGTGCGGCACTTCGTAGGCACGGCGTATTATAATCGGCTTGCCTTGCTTGTCAAGCAAGGAAATCAATCAGGAGACATCATGACCAGAATTGTAGTAGACGCCATGGGGAGCGACAAGTATCCCACCCCGGATGTGGAAGGCGCAGTGATGGCAGCGCGTGAATATGGAGTGGAAGTCATTCTCGTCGGCGACACAAACCGGATCCAGCCGATTCTGGGCTCCCTTGGAGCAACCAATCTACCTATACGTCTTGTCAACGCGCCCGAAATGCTGACCATGGATGACAAAGGTGAAGATCTTGTGATGAAAGCCCGTCACAAAGACGCCCAGAACTCCATGGCGGTCGGGCTGGACCTGATCAAGCGCGGCGAAGGGGATGCGTTCATCACTGCAGGCAATACTGGCGCGGCGATGGTCACGTCCCTATTCCGACTGGGGCGCATCCGAGGGATAGACCGTCCTGCCCTTGTTGGTCCTTTCCCCACGGCTTCCGGGATGTGCCTTGTCCTTGATATTGGTGCCAATCCCAATTGTGAGCCATTGAACCTCCAGCAGTTTGCGATTATGGGAAGTGTCTATGCAGAACGAGTGCGCGGGATCAAGAACCCACGGATCGGATTGATCTCGAACGGCGAAGAAGCCGGGAAGGGAAGTGAGCTTGTCAAAGAAGCCTATCCGCTTCTGTCAAATTCAAGCCTCAACTTCGTCGGGAATGTGGAAGGCAAGGAAATCTTCAACGGTCATGTAGATGTAGCCATCACAGACGGCTTCACAGGAAATGTCTTCTTGAAGGCAACCGAGGCTGTGGCAAAGCTGTTGATCGAGAAAATTCGTGAGACGATCAAGGGCGGTAATCTCCCGACGAAGATCGGAGGTGCACTGGTCCGCCCAGCTTTGGGCTCGATTCGCAAAATGCTCGACCCTTCCGAAGAAGGCGCGGCACCCCTGCTTGGCGTGAATGGACTGATCTTCATCGGACACGGTCGCTCCGATGCGCTTGCCATCAAAAGCGCGGTTCGTGTGGCAAAGACAGCCGTCGAAGCGAAGGTACTCGAGGCGATGAAATCCGCGATCGAAGAAAGTTTGAAGAAATAATTGATGGCAACTGGTGGCCGAGGAGGGACGGCTTGCTCGTCCCATATCGAAGCCGCAAATTCTATACCAGCTTGAACATGCTGGTTTCAATCCGCCCTGTTGCGCCCGCTGTTCGATTTGCTTGGCAACCCAACCCGTGGAAATCCTTATCATGAAAATCATCAAAAACGAAACGCTCATCAAACGCAATGCGAAGATCGGCCAGTGGACGAGCCTCGCCGCGCTCGCCGTACTAGGCGGTGGCATGTATCTTTCCTTTACACGGCCAGAATTGTTTGTTTATTCTCTCGTCGCCCTGCTGCTGGGGTTCACGCTCACGCAAGTCGGCATGTATATGGGCAACAAGTTCGGTCGTTCGCCGCGTCCCGACGAAAAACTGGATGCAGGTCTTAAGGGACTGCCAAACGAATTTGTGATGTACCACTATACAACCCCGGCATCGCATCTATTGGTCGGTCCAGCTGGTGTCTGGGTGGTGATGCCGTATCACCAGCGCGGGGAGGCTGAATATAGAAAGAACCGCTGGCGTATGCGCGGCGGTGGCTTTTTACAAAGCTATATGCGCATCTTTGGGCAGGAGAGTTTGGGACGCCCCGATCTCGAAATCGAAAACGAAATCCAATCCATCAAAAAGCATCTCTTGAAGCAGATGGACGACTCCGAAATTCCAGAAATCAACGCATTGATGGTATTCACCAACGACGATGTGGTGATCGAGGCAGAAGGTTCCCCGTTCCCGGCAATGAAGCTGAAACAGCTCAAAGATTTCCTTCGCCAGAAGGCAAAGGAAAAGAAACTGCCTGCAGAGACACTCAACAGGCTCAAGACTGTGCTGGAGTAAAGAGCGGAAAGCAGCGTGGGAAATTCGCAAATCGGTCCTGCTGCTTCATCAGGGGCGGCTTATGATACACTTGTTCTACTTTTGCACGTAGAGAACAGACCTTTATCTTATAAAGAGAATGGTGTTGGGCATTGCATGTTTAACTGAATGCTCCACAAAATACACATATTATGCAATCGATCGTTGCCATTGATATAGAGACTACAGGGTTAAGTGAAGAACGCGATGCGATTATTGAGATCGGGGCAGTAAAATTCAAAGGCCGCCGCGTGGAAGCCGAGTGGTCCTCGCTCATTAACCCCAACAGACATATTCCCGATTTTGTTTCCGGGCTAACCGGCATCAGTGACGTGGAAGTGCGAAATGCACCGCGCTTTCAGGAGGTGGCAAATGACCTGCAAGCGTTCGTCGGGGATGACCCCATCATTGGGCACAACGTCCGTTTTGACATGGGCTTTCTGCAGCGGGTCGGCTTATTTCCCTATAATGAGATCATTGACACATACGAGTTAGCCTCGGTGCTGATGCCTACAGCGAGCCGCTACAACCTGGGCGCGCTGGGGAAACAGCTGGGCATCCTCCTGCCTGCCACCCATCGCGCGCTCGATGATGCGCGTGTGACGATGGCAGCCTTCAACCGTCTCTTCGAGATGGCTCGCGAGCTGCCGCTGGAGGTCGTTACGGAGATCGTCCGCCTAAGCGAGCCGCTGGAATGGGACGCGGGCTGGGTGTTCCAGGAGGTGCTGCGGAGCCGGGCGCGTGAGGGCATCCAGGCAAAGAAAGTTGGCAGAAAAGGCGCGAAAGACAACGCTGGCGCCTCGCTGTGGTTTGACGACTCAAAGTACCCGCCGCTCGCCAACCCGGAGAATCCTATCCCGCTCAATGTGGATGAAGTGTCGTCGGCTCTGGAATATGGTGGACCCTTCTCCCGATACTTCAATTCCTTCGAACAGCGCCCCGAGCAGGTGGACATGTTGCGGGCAGTAACGAACGCGCTTTCCTACGGCAGTCACTTAATGGTCGAAGCAGGAACGGGCGTCGGGAAATCCTTTGCGTATCTTGTGCCTGCCGCCTTGTTCGCCTTGCAGAACAATACGCGTGTGGTCGTCTCGACAAATACAATTAACTTGCAGGATCAGCTCATTCAACGCGATCTTCCAAATTTGAGTCAGGCGCTTGACCTCGACTTTCGTTTCGCCGTCCTAAAGGGACGTTCGAATTATCTTTGCCCGCGCCGCCTGGAGAACCTTCGTCATTATGGTCCGCGTAACAAGGATGAAATGCGCGTGCTGGCGAAGGTGATGGTCTGGCAGCTCAATAATCAGAGCGGCGACCGTAGCGAATTGAATCTCACAGGTCCCACAGAGCGTGAAGTATGGGTACGCGTTTCTGCCGAGGACGACGCCTGCACCACAGAGACCTGTATCAAACGGACAGGCGGCGCCTGCCCGTTCCATCGCGCCAAGACCATGTCGCAATCCGCGCACGTGCTGGTCGTCAATCATGCGCTGCTGTTATCAGACGTCGCCACAGGCAGCAAGGTCCTACCGGAGTATTCGCACCTGATCATCGACGAAGGTCACCATCTCGAAACGGCCACTACCAATGCGCTCTCGTTCAAGCTTAACCAGTTTGACCTGGAGCGTATGATGAAAGAAGTCGGTGGGTCAAGCTCAGGGGTGCTTGGTCGTTTACTGACCGAGATGCGGGAAGCATTGCGTCCATCAGATTTCGGCCTGCTCCAGAAAAGTGTCAATCGCGCGACGGATATGGCGTTTCGCATCGAACAGATGAGCCGTGAATTCTTTAACATCGTGGGAGAATTTGCGCGGCACCAACGTGAAGGACAGCAGCAGAGCAATTACAACTGGCAGATGCGCGTCCTGCCCGCCACGCGCACCTTGCCCGGTTGGGAAGAAGTGGAGATCGCATGGGATAGCACCGGCAATACCCTGAGTATGTTGATGATCTCTCTCGGGGAAATTTATAAAGCCGCTGCGGAGCTGTACGCTGAGGGATTCGAGAATCTCGAGGATGTAATGGCGGATATCAGTAATGTCACCCGCCGGATCACGGAAGCCGAGACGAATATCAATGGCATGATTAGCAAGCCCAATCAGGGGATGGTGTATTGGATCGAGGTCCAGCCGAACGGGAACAGGCTTTCGTTAAATGCAGCGCCGCTAAGCGTTGCATCCCTCGTCGAAAAATATTTGTGGCATGAGAAACGCGCTGTGATCCTTACCTCCGCCACCCTGACGGCACACGGGGAGTTCCAATACCTGCGTAACACACTGGGCGCCGACGAAGCTGACGAGATGCAGCTTGGCTCGCCGTATGATTATGAAAGCGCCGCGCTGCTCTATATTGCAAACGATATTCCCGAGCCAAACGTCAACGGTTACCAACAATTGCTGGATCGTGCCATCGTCGCTACCGCCAAAGCTACGGGTGGCCGGATGCTTGTGCTATTTACCTCCTATGCTGCCCTGAAGAAGACCGCGCAGAGTATCACCGGTCCATTAGCCAGGGAAGATATTTATGTCTATGAACAAGGCGACGGCGCCTCGCCAAATGCCTTGCTCGAGTCCTTCAAAGCGACCGACCGCGCCGTACTGCTGGGCACGCGTTCCTTCTGGGAAGGTGTGGATGTTCCTGGCGCGTCGTTGTCGATTGTCATGTTGACCAAGCTTCCTTTCGATGTCCCCACCGACCCGCTCATTGCAGCACGCTCCGAAATCTACGAAGATTCGTTCCAGCAATATTACCTGCCAGAAGCGATCTTGAAATTCCGCCAGGGATTTGGGCGCCTGATCCGCACTGCATCCGATCGAGGTGTAGTTGCCATTTTAGACCGCCGCGTGCTGACCAAACAATACGGGCGGCTGTTTCTCGATTCATTGCCGCGCTGCACCGCCCGCCAGGGACCCGCCTCAAGTCTTGCTGGGCAGGCAGCAAAGTGGCTGGGGACGTAGCACAAAGTGACTCGCAACAAACCGGTCAAATACCTGATGGGGATCGCAACGTCTTGGCATGCGATTGCCTGTATATCTGGCAGAAACATCCATCGCAGTGGTCGGCAAAGGAGAGGAAATTGGATGCTTTCGTCGCGAAACGCGCCGGATAGGAGACCCATCCTGCTATTTTATGCCAGGCATCTACTTTATCCTCTTTGAACTTGTTGTCTATCTCCAGCTCGGGCTTTGTCTACATCATGCATGGAAGCAAGGGCCAGCGAACCTATTCAGGCTGGTGGCTGGGATCCTGTTCGGCGTCACGCTGGAGTTGGCGACCATCCGCCAACTGGACGCGTATGAATATGGTCAATTTCTAATTATGGTTCTGGATGTACCACTGTGCATTGGCGTGGCATGGAGCTGCATCCTTTACAGTGTGATGGAATTTTCAGATGCAAGCAGTCTTTCTTACTGGACACGCCCCATCCTCGATGGATTGCTGGCACTGAATATCGACCTTGCCCTGGACGCGATCGCGATCCGTCTTGGCTTCTGGGATTGGGGTCGCGGGCTGGACTTTCAATACTTTGGCGTGCCGTATCCGAACTTCTGGGCATGGTTTTGGGTGGTCTCCTTTTTCTCGTTTGGCTACCGTCTCTTCGCCCGCCGCACCGATTGGACAAAAACCTGGCTTGCCCCTTTCTCGGCGTTGATCATTGGACTAGCGGGTGTCCTGGGCACAAATGCATTAATCGTATTTATTGTCCCACCTCCACTTCGGACACCGGTTGTCGCAGCTACATTAGGTCTGGCTTTATTCCTGATTGTAGCGATGCGACCGCATTTCCATCTGAGCGCTGTTCCTTCCTCAGCCTTCTGGGTGCCTATGCTCACTCATTTGTACGCATTATTCGCGGGATTGATCTCCGGTGTCATATTCGAGCCGATGTTTTTGTTGTATGTAAGTCTGGCAATGATTGGGATTGCGCTTTATCTTCATCGTCCAACAATCACTACAGTTCCTTTCCATCAGGAAGTAAAATCCAATCGAGGTTGATATAGAGCGCAAACTAAAAGTTACCTTTGTATGCGAGCACGGCGCGGCTCATTTCAGCCGATTCCCCTCTTGAGGAGATAGGGTCTTCCTTGCATCTTAGATCAGCAAAAACAGAAATCCACATTCCACCCCAATCTCTCCCTGAGATCTTTCTACGTTTTTTAAAGTTTGGCTTTCTCGCCTGGGGCGGACCGGTCGCGCAGATCGCGATGCTCCGTCAGGAATTAGTGGAGGAAGAAAAATGGATCAGCCCCGAAAAGTTCAATCGTGTGCTTTCCGTATATCAGGTGCTGCCCGGGCCGGAGGCGTCTGAGTTGTGCGTGTACTTCGGTATGCTCGCACGCGGACGTGTCGGGGCTTTGCTCGCCGGGTTTGGCTTTGTGCTGCCTGGTTATCTATTGATGCTGATCCTCTCCTGGTTTTATCTGAGTTATGGGATGAGCTCCCCACTCTTCCAATCGGTCTTCCTAGGGATGCAGCCTGCGGTCGCCGCCCTCATCGTTCGGGCAGTGCACCGGATTGGCGGCCACGCTTTACAGGCAGATCGATGGCTTTGGGGGATCGCTTTCCTTGCGGGGCTTGCTCAGTTGCTACGAGTCAATTTTCTGCTGACGCTGCTTACTGCCGGATTAATTTATGCTCTTACAAGACGAAATCAAACGATCCTTGCGATCCTTCTCGCTATCCTGTTTTTAGGTTGGATTACGTTTAGCGGTCTTTCAGAAATTCAAGTGACTCCGGATGTGCTAAATTCTGACCCTGCTTTGGCAGGACCCGTCTCGCTCCTGACTTTATTCTGGTCTGGGCTACGCAGTGGACTTCTGACGTTCGGCGGCGCCTATACAGTCATCCCGTTTCTCCAGCATGACGCGGTGGAGATCGGCCGCTGGATGACCAACTCCCAATTTCTGGACGGGCTTGCCTTATCAGGTCTGCTGCCAGCCCCATTGATCATCTTTTCTACCTTTGTCGGCTATGTCGGTGGCGGTCTATGGGGCGCGATCATTATCACGGTTGCCATCTTTGCTCCTGCGTTTGCATTCACCCTGATCGGGCACGACTATCTCGAACGATTAGTCGCTAACCAATCGGCACATGCGTTTTTGGATGGCGTAACAGCCGGGGTGGTCGGTTTGATCAGCGCAACGGCTCTTGGCATCCTGAGCGAAACGGTCATCGGCATCCATCCCTGGATCATTTTCAGTGTTGCATTGATCGCTCTCTTTGTATCCAAAGCAAAGTGGATTGTGGCAGCAGTGGTCCTGCTTGCAGGTCTGTATGGAAAGATATTCCTGTAGGTCAGGCATGCAACCTGGCATCATTCATCTGGCGTTAACAAACCGCCCCAGGACTTAATGTCTCGCGATATTACTATTCTCTTTTCCACACGCGTTCTCCGCCTGTTCTGTTATGGATTCCTGTCTGTGGTGCTGGCGTTGTATCTTGCCGAATCAGGTCTCACGGAGGCGCAGATCGGGTTGCTCTTCACACTTACACTTATGGGCGACGCGCTCATCTCGCTGTGGCTGACCACCTCTGCGGACAGGTTTGGGCGGAAACGCACATTGGTCCTGGGCGCACTGCTTATGGCGGGCGCAGGGATCGTGTTCGTATCAACGCGAAATGTTGTCTTCCTGATCATCGCAGCCATCCTGGGAGTCATTAGCCCGAGTGGGAACGAGATCGGTCCGTTCCTGTCGGTGGAGCAGGCAGGATTGACGCAACTGCTTCCGAACCAACGGCGTACCCACATCTTTGCCTGGTACAACCTGGTCGGCTCGTTCGCCACAGCCCTGGGCGCGCTTACAGGCGGATGGCTGGCGCAGGGGCTGCAAAATAATAACTGGACTGCGCTCGACGCATATCGCCTAGTGTTGGCTGGTTACGCTCTTGGCGGCTTTATACTCTTGCTGCTTTTCTTCAATCTTTCTAAGGGCGTTGAGGTGGAAGCTACGCAGCAAACCATCCAGCGTGTGCTTGGCTTGCACCGCTCGCGCGCTGTCGTGTTCAAACTCAGCTCATTATTTGCCTTAGATGCGTTTGCTGGTGGGTTGGTCATACAAAGCCTGATGGCGTATTGGTTCCACGTCCGTTTTGGGGTGGAGTCTGGGGTGCTGGGGAGTATCTTTTTTGGGGCGAATATCCTGGCTGGGATTTCCTCCCTGCTCGCCGTCCGGCTGGCAGACAAATTTGGGCTGATCAACACCATGGTCTTTACACACATCCCTTCGAATATTTTGTTGATCCTTGTCCCGCTGATGCCAACCCTGCCACTTGCTATTGCCGTTCTCCTGCTTCGATTTAGCATTTCACAGATGGATGTGCCGACACGCCAATCCTACACGATGGCGGTGGTCGAGCCGGATGAGCGTTCGGCTGCCTCTGGCGTCACGGCGATTGCGCGTTCGATTGGCGCCTCGATCTCTCCGGGATTGACCGGCTTGCTCTTTAGTATTCCCATTCTGTTCAGCGCACCGTTCTTTTTATCCGGCGGACTCAAAATTATTTATGATCTGTTGCTGTACCGCGAGTTCCGCGCCGTAAAGCCCCCGGAAGAATCAAATCGATAAATCCTGTAAATCCAAAAATGCTTCCACTACGAGCGGGTCGAAATGTCTGCCTGAGTCAGCTTTGATGATTCGGCGAACTTCTTCCTGCGCCATTGCCTTGCGGTAAGGACGGTCGGAGGTGAGGGCGTCCCATACATCGATGATCGGGAAGATACGCGCGGCAAAGGGAATTTCGTCCTGCTTCAAGCCGCGCGGGTAGCCCGTCCCATCCCATTTTTCATGATGGCAGTAAGGAATATCGATCGCAGGCACCAGGAAATCAATTGGGCTGAGCATCTCGTAGGCATAGACGGGATGTTTCTGGATTAACTTGCGCTCCTCGTCTGTCAACTGGCCAGGCTTGAGCAGAATCCCATCGGGGATCGCCATCTTTCCAATGTCATGCAGCAAGGCGCCGCGGGTGATGTGCACCAGCTCGGCGTCGCCCACACCCATGGCGCGCGCCAGACGGTGGGTGAGAATCGTCACCCGCTGAGTATGCCCCTCGGTTTCCTTATCGCGCAAGTCCAGGGCACGCACCCAGCCCTCCAGCGTCGCCTGATAGGCTCTTTCGAGTTCGCGGTGGCTATCCTGTAACTCCTCGAAGAGACGGGCGCTATTGATCGCCACGGCAGCCTGGTCCGCGAAGGCAGAGATCAGCTCCAGGTCATTTTCTTTGAAGATCCCCGCGTGGGCGCGGTTATCTACATAAAGCACACCGATCAGTTCCGCTTTTAGTGTTAGGGGCACACACAGGATCGAACGAAGCTGGAACGCCGCAATACTCATCTGACCGTCGAAGCGCGGGTCTGCCTGCGCATTGGTGGTCAGAACAGGCGCGTTCGATTCGACCACCCTGCGCACCACCGTCCGGCTGACTTTGAAGGCTTCTTCATCCAGATTGACATGCGCGATACCACGGGCGATGCGTACTGCCAGTTCCCCATCAGGTTCGCGCAGCATCAGGAAGCCGCGCTCGGCGCGCATCAAAGAAATGAGCGAATCCATCACCTCCTCGAGCACCTGCCTCAGCCCCAGGGAAGAGTTGATCACCTGTCCCACGCTCATCAGCGCCCGGAGCTGGCTTTGTTTCAGTTTGAGTTGATCGTTGACACTTTGCTCCAGCATCAACAGGGACTGCGATATCCGCGTAATGTCCTGGAGAGCCGTCGAAACGATGGGGTTGCCCGAGCGTGAGAGACCGTCAACCACGTTCATCAACATGGTATTGACATCCTTAAAATGACGCTGGATGGTTTGCATCTCAGATGGACTTTTAATCATGGGTCCCTCCCTCTGCCTCAAAACTTCCTTTTCATGACCTGATACGCGCTTGTGTGCATTGTACCGCTTGTCGCATGGAGAACAAGTCTTTTAAGCCTGGTTGCACGCCGATACTTGGATCTAAAGTTTAAATAGGGACATTCTGCCCATATACTGTGCCCGATAGTCTATCCAGTGACGCCCGTTATAATCAAACAATGAATCTTCCCGATTATCTTACACGCATTGGATATGCCGGAGCTATAAAACCAGACGCCCAAACCCTGCGAGGGTTACAGCGCGCCCATATGTTGAGCGTCCCATTCGAGAATCTGAACATTGGATTGAAGCGACCAATCCTGCTCAACGAAGAGGCGCTGTGGGAGAAGATCGTCGTCCAGAAACGGGGCGGGTTTTGTTACGAGTTAAACGGTTTGTTTGCCTGGCTTTTGAAGGAACTGGGCTTTGAGGTCACGTATCTTAATGCGCGGGTCTACAACCATCAGGGGCAGCTTGGCATTGACTTTGACCACCTGGCGCTCCTCGTGCAGGTCCTGGGTTCACGTGAGCGATGGCTGGCGGATGTCGGTTTTGGAGATTCGTTCCAGGAGCCACTGAATTTTGAAGAACGTGGCGAGCAGCTTCAGGGTTTGCGCGCCTATCGTTTGGAAGAAGCGCAGAACGGATTTGTCACCTGGCAGAAGAATTATGACGGAATCTGGGAACGGCAATACTTCTTTGATCTCCAGCCGCGCAGGTTTCCCATGGAGTACGAGTCTGCCTGTGTGTATCATCAGACTTCACCGCAGTCGAGCTTTACGCGCGGGAGCATTATCAGCCGCGCAACAGCAGAAGGACGCGTTTCCTTGGAAGATAGACGACTTATCCTGACGGAGAACGGACAGCGTTCGGAGACACCTATCCTGGATACGACTGAATATAATAAGCTCCTGCAACAATACTTCGATGTCACCCTTTCAGAGGAGCATTTTCATCATGACAATTGAGAATTATTTAGCAGAAGCAGCCGCACTCGCCGGACTTGCAGGCATTATGGCTGGTTTTTCCCTTGCCGCTGTCATCCAGCTTCTTACCACCAGCAGTGGAAAGTTAGCGACCGCCGGAATTGTGGTCTTTTCGGCTGCATCTGTGATGTTTCTTTACTCACTGATCGTAGCGGTGTTGTCTCTTTCTACGGCGGCAGAATTGGGCCGGATTCCAGCCGAGTTAGAAAATTTGAATGTGGGCGCCTTGCTGATTATGTTTGCGGCGATCTATGTTTTTATCGGTGGAATTGGGATGTCCGGCTGGATGCGCTCCAGAGCCGCAGGCATTCTCACGAGCCTCTTTGGGCTCATCTCTGCCTGTCTAATCACGTATGCGATTGGCTCTGTAATTTCTATTTTCATGTGAATGAGTCCAGAATCAAAACGCCCCGCAGCGGCGGAGCGTGTTTCTCTATCGGATTTTGAACATCTGCATCAGCTTCATCGCCAGGTTCAGGTCGCCCGCCAATTTGATCTTCCCCTGCATGAAGGCTTGCATCCCATCGAGCTCCCCCGTGAAGATCTTGACGTAATCGGAAGAGTCCGCCGTGAGCGTCATCTTGGACGAGGGATGCGTACCGCGCGCCACATCCACTTTGCCATCTTTAATAGTGGCATTCCATTCCCCAGCTTCTTCGCCGGTAAACTTGAACTGAATGACGGCATCTACGCCTTGCGCTTTCTCGGGGATGAACGCGCCGGGCATTTTTTCCATAAGTTCTGCGACTGTGAGGGACATAGATTCTCCTTGTGTTTGTTTCAAAGCTGACAGGTCGTGACGAAGCATGGTGATGTCCGGCCACTTCTTGGACCTGTCATCTTTTAAAGATTAATTCTGTAAATTTTCGAATATCGCTGCGGCACCCATGCCGCCGCCAACACACATGGTCACCATGCCATACTTTGACTTGCGGCGACCCATTTCGTAAATGAGCTGCGTCGTAAGTTTGGTCCCTGTGCACCCGAGCGGATGTCCGAGGGCAATCGCGCCGCCATTGACGTTGACTTTATTCTCGTCCATTTCCAGCGTGCGGATGACCGCCAGGGATTGCGCGGCAAATGCCTCGTTCAATTCTATCAAGTCGATATCGTTCAGAGTCAAGCCGGCGAGCTTCAACGCCTTGGGGATGGCGACGATAGGTCCGATCCCCATGAATTCGGGAGGAACACCTCCGGCGGCGAAGGAAACAAATCGCGCCAGTGGCGTAAGCCCCAGCTGCGCTGCCCGCTCCGCAGACATGACCATCACTCCCGCCGCGCCATCGGACATCTGAGACGAATTTCCCGCAGTGACCGTGCCGCCTTCCTTAAATGCCGGCTTCAGCCTGGCGAGGGCATCCAGATTGGTATCCGAGCGCGGACCTTCGTCACGCCTGACAGCGAAGTGATTCCGCACCAGTTTCTCATGTCCATCCAGTTCCACAACATCCACATCAATCGACACAAGCTCGGGGTCGAAGAGACCGGAACTTACAGCCCGCGCCGCTTTTTGATGACTCTTCAGAGAGAATTCATCCTGTTCCTCGCGTCGGATGCCGTACTTCTCGGAAACGTTTTCCGCGGTCAAGCCCATATTGGTGTAATAGTGCGGGAAATCCTGAGCAAAGTGCGGGTTCGGGGAAAACTTATAGCCCGCCATGGGCACCATCGTCATCGACTCGGCGCCGCCAGCGATCCCCACTTCGATTTGCCCGGACTGGACGGCATACGCCACATGCGCGATCGACTGCACGCCCGAAGCACAATAGCGATTGATGGTCTCGGCAGGGACGGAATCAGGCAGACCTGCCCGCAGCGCGATCATGCGCGCCATATTGAGTCCCTGCTCCCCCTCCGGGAAGGCGCAGCCGATCACCACGTCTTCGATTTGCGCGGGGTCGAGGTTCGGCGTCCGTTGAAGTAACTCTTGAATTACGGTCGCCGCCAGTTCATCGGGGCGGACTGTGGCGAGTCCTCCTCGTTTTGCTTTTCCAACAGGGGTTCTCACCGCAGAAACAATTACGGCATCTTTCATAAATCGCTCCTTGAAGAGATTAGAAACTATCCAATCTCTACTCCTCTAATTTCTCAACGGTTTGCCGGTCTGCAAAATATTCCACATGCGCGCCTGGGTGCGTTCCTCGCCGAACAGAGACAGGATCGCCTCACGTTCGAGGTCGAGGATGAACTGCTCGCTCACCCACTGCGGGCGCGTCAGTTCGCCGCCGCACATCACGTATGCCAGCTTTCTAGCAATGTGGTGATCGTATGCCGTGATATAGCGACCTTCCTTGAACATCCATGCGCCGATGCGGATGGCTGCCAGGGCATCGCGTCCTGCCGCATAGATGCGCTCAGGTGCTAGCGGTCTATATCCAGATGCAACCATATGAAGAACTTCTCTCTTAGCTTCGGCAAGCAAGTGATCGCGATTCATCACGGTTCGGTCGACAGGTGACAGGATATTCATGCTACGTGCTTCCTCGGCGCTTGTAGCAACCTTCGCTTGTCCCATTTGCAGGAAAGCACGCTGCAACGCGGCGAGCGGCTCGGCGTTCTCGATCCGCATCGCGGGGTTGACGATGCGCCGCAGCATTTCCTTGGTCCCGCCGCCCGCAGGGATCACGCCTGCGCCCAGCTCGACGAGTCCGATGTACGTCTCGGCCGCGGCGACCACGCGCGAAGCATGCATCGTGATCTCACACCCGCCGCCCAATGTGAGCCCCACCGGAGCGACTACGATCGGCTTGGGCGAATAGCGCATCCGCATATTAAGATCCTGCAATTTGCGAACCGCGACTTCGAGCATGTCCCACATGCCTTGCTGGGCGCCGACAACCATCATAAACAAGTTCGCGCCGGCGCTGAAGTTTTCGGCTTCACTGCCGATGACCAGTCCATCAAAGTCCGTCTCTAGGCGGTCCAACGCTTCGACCCCCATGTTCATGATGTCTTCATCAAGGGCATTCATCTTAGTGTGGAATTCGAGACAAGCCACGCCATCGCCCAGATCACGGATCGTCGCGCCTGCGTTTTGCGTGACGACCCTTTGTCGCTTCAACAAAACGCCGCCTTGCGGCTGTTTGAGTGGAATATATCCCTGCCTGACTACATCATACACGCCAACTTTCTGCCCCTCTTCATATTGATAAAATGACTCGAACCCGGAGTTCAACATCGTATGAACCCATCCGGCGGCGTGATAGCCTGCAGATGCCATTTGCTCTGCCGTTTCTTTCACGCCGAGCATGTCCCACGTTTCAAACGGACCCGCCTCATGCATGAACCCCCACCGCACCGCATCGTCAATCGGCTTGACCGTGTCTGCCACTTCCGGGAGGATGGAGGCAGCGTACTGGAGCCCCTGGTACGTGAGCGCCTGGACGAGCTGCGCTGCCTTGTCGTCTGCATCCAACAATACCTTGAGCCTTTTCGATAATCCCTCGGCGTCTTTCGCCGCTTTGACCGAATCAAAGCGCGGCTTGCTTGGAGGAACGTGTTCGAGCGTGTTCAAATCCAGTGGCCAGAATTCTTTCTTTCCGTCCTGGCCGCGAACCTCTTTGTAGAAACCGACCTTGGTTTTATTGCCAAGCCACTTGCGCTCCAGCATCGTGGTCATCAACTTGTCCGGCGCTGCGGCTTGGAGGTATTCCTGCCCGAGCCTATCATGTGGAATCAAGGGCGCAAGATTTCGCCCCACATGTTCCCAGACGTCCAGCCCGACCAGATCGATCAGGCGGAAGGTGGCGGTCTTCGGGCGCCCGATCAATGGACCTGTGATCGCATCCACTTCATCGACGGTGTAGCCATTCTTCAGGATAAAGTCCAGAGCGAACGCGCCCGTACCAAAGGCGACGCGGTTACCGATAAAGTTGGGGGTGTCTTTGCAAATGACAATACCTTTGCCCAGGCGATACTCGCCGAACCAGGAAAGGAATTCCACGACGTCCGGATTCGTATCTGCGGTCGGGATGAGTTCCAACAATTTTAGATAACGCGGCGGATTGAAAAAATGCGTCCCGAGGAAATGCTTTCTAAATCCTTCTGAGCGCCCCTCGGCAATCGCGGAAACAGGAATGCCTGAAGTATTTGTGGTGACGATTCCGTTCGGTTTACGCACTTCGTCAATGCGGCTCATTAACTCCTGTTTGATCTTAAGGTTCTCGATGATCGCTTCACAGACCCAGTCTGCTTCGGCGACGGCGCCAAAGTCATCTTCCACGTTTCCCAACCTGACAAAGGTCTTGAGATCGGCAGACATCAAGTTGGCAGGTTTAGCGCTCAGGCAGCGCTCCCAACCTTCGTTCACAATCCTATTGCGCGCCTTTTTGTCATCTTTCGGCGCGTCGGTAGGAACGATATCCAACAACGTGACAGGCACACCGGCATTGGCGAAGTGCGCCGCGATCGCTGCGCCCATCGTCCCGGAACCAATGACCACTGCCTTATGAACGTGATACTTCATAAAGTCTCCTTGGGGTAGATAAGTACACAGGTAAACAAATGCACATTATGGCAAACTTGTGTACCTGTTTACTTGCTTACGTGTCTACTTCGCTACCTCAGCTCTTTCCCGCTATAACCCAAAATCTGCCGCGCCACGACCAGGCGATTGATCTGCCCGGTCCCTTCGTAGATATCTGTGATCTTTGCATCGCGGAACCACTTCTCCGCCAGGAACTCGCGGCTATAGCCGAGCGGACCCAGAATCTCCACGACCTTCTGGGTGATCTTAGTACAGACGTCGCCTGCCTTGACCTTGCTCATCGACGCCTCGAGAGCGTTTCCTTTCTTGTTATCCGCCATCCAGACCGCTTTGACCACCATCAGCCAGGCGGACTTGAGCATGATGTCCATATCGATCACGTCCCGTTCGATGGACGTCAGTTTGTGGCGCGGCAACCCATAGCGGATCTGGACCCCGTTCTCGGCGAGTTTCTGCTTCAGGAATTCGAGGGCGGCCCTTGCCACACCGACACCGGATGCCGCCACGAGCGGACGAGTGGCATCGAACGTCGCCATTGCGCCTTTAAATCCAGTTGTGTCTTTCTCAACAGTAACGCTTCCCAGAATATGATCGAACGGCACGCGTGCATCCACGAGCGAAATGGCAGCCGTGTCGCTGACCCGGATTCCCATCTTATGTTCCAGCCTGGTAATCTTTACACCCGGTGTTCCGCTCTCCACCACAAAACCGCGCATTCCCTTGCGCCCGGCTGCGGGGTCGATCGTCGCCCAGACGACGATAAAGCCTTTGCCAAGTTTTTCATATTCTGTAAAGGACTTATCCCCGCCGGTGACAAAGATCTTTTCGCCGTTCAGGACCCATTCCTTGGTCGTTTCATCCAGCACAGCGCGAGTACGGATGGCAGAATTGTCTGAACCCGCTCCGGCTTCCGTAATACTCATAGCGGCGAAGGTTGGTTTTTCCTCGGTGAACCGCGCCAGGAATTTTTCCTTCTGCTCGGGTGTCCCTGCGGCAAAGACCGCCGCCGCGCCCAATCCGCCACCCGGCAGGCAGTGATACATGCCCACGTCGCCCCAGCACAACGCTTCGATCTGCGCCGCGAGCATCTGATACCCAATCGGCGGGCGCTTGTCCTGCTCTTCGATTTTCTTGCCGTTTTGTCGCGGAGCCAGGCCGTTGCCGCCGATGGCTCGCATCGCCGAGTGCATGAACTCGATGTAATCCCAGGGGATCTCGTGTTCGTGTTCGTCGAAATAACGTGAGCGTGAGCGCATCATCTCCTCAGCCACCGTCTTCAATACGGTCTGCGTTTGCACAATCGGTTTCGGTGGTTCAAATTCGATAGGCATGGTTAACTCCTTAAGTACACAGGTAAAAAGGGAAACACGTAGACCTGTTTCCTTGGTTTCCTTTTTACACTATCGTCAATCCCGTGAACATCGCAAACCCTCTCCCATTCCTCATCCACATCTCCACGGGATGTTCGCGAATGTAGCCGTGTCCGCCAAGGATCTGGACAGCGCGGTCGGTGACCATCATCACCATGTCAGCAGCGCCTGTAGCGGCGAGATAGGCTTCCGTGAACGCGTCCTCTTTTCGCTGGTCGAGCTTCCAGGCAGCTTCCCAGGTGAGCAGGCGGCTGGCTTCGATCTCGGTCCGCATTTCGGCGAGCATGAAGGCGATCGCCTGCTTCTGGGCAATCTTGACGCCAAAGGCTTCGCGCTCTTTGGCATAGTTCTTGCTATATTCAAACGCAGCATTCGCCACCCCAACGGCAGCCGCGGCAGTGGCAACACGCATGGACGCCAGGATTGGCTCGAAAGCGTGCCCCCCTGCGCCACCTAATCGCTGCGAGACCGGGACGTTCACACCATCGAGATGGACTCGATATAAAGGGAGTGCGTTCAGGCTCATCAACGTTTCGCGTTCCTCACGAATTGTGAGCCCTGCCGAGTCCTTTGGCAGGATGAAACCCTGGGTCCGTCCATCCAAATCTGCATACACGAGGATGGACTGAGCATCCTTTGCAAACGGGACAAATGCTTTTTCTCCCCTGAGAACGTATTCATTTCCCTGGAGCGTAGCGGTAGTCCGAAGGGCATTAGGGTCGAAGTCAAAGGCATACTCGATGAGCGCGGCGCTGAATGGACGCCACTCTCCTTCAATTACGTTTGGCAAATACTCCTGTTTCTGTTCTTCACTCCCCGCCAGCAAGATCGGCATTGCAAATAGCGACGGGGTCAGGACTGCCAGCGTCCCAGCGAGGTCGCCATACGCCATCTCCTCGAGGGCAAGTGCGCCTGTGACAGCACTCCTCTCTCCAAACCCGCCATAGGCTTCCGGGATCGAGGCTTGCAATAGACCGATCTCCCATCCCTTGCTGACAAGTTTCGGTAAAAGCTCGCCGTTTTCTTCCGCCTCACGCGCCGCGGGGCGCAGGTCATTCGCTGCATATTTCCCTACCGCCTCGACAAGCATTTGTTGTTCTTCTGTTGGTTCAAATGAATACATGGGTCCTCTATAGGTACACAGGCAGACAAGTAAACAGGTATGTAGTGTGTTTAGATGTCTACCTGTATACGTGTGTGTTTGTATACATGTTTCTCCAGTTCAGCAATCGTGGTTACCTCATCTTGCAGCCTACGATAACGCGGCGGCTCTCCTTGTTGCACTTCCTCAGAATTCGCAACTTCGATCATTCCATGCTTGTAAAGATACTCTACATAAGCACCGGTTTTTTCAATTACAAGCAATTGGTTGTATCCGCCCATGTCGCCGTAGACAGCCTGACAAACTTCGGAGATCGTCAGCGGCTCTCGCAATGCCTTGACTGCCCTCCTCACTCGCCGCGCGATATTTTGTTTGGTCGCTGCGATCTCCGCCGTGAGATCCGTGATAACATCGTCATGTCCGTTAAAAATAAGGCGAGCCGGTTGCGCCCAATGCTGGAAGCGCGCCAGAGATTCCAGATAGTGGTCAAGACCGCTGTAGGCATGGATCGATTCGGGGGCGAGATGCGGCGTCACCCCCCTCACGACCATGTCACCGCAAAAAATCACATCGTCCAGGCGGATAGCAACGTGACCGGGACAGTGCCCGGGCAAATGGATGAACTCCAGGGGTCCGAGCCGCATGCCCAGGGCTTCATAGGTGAAATCCACGGGGATAGATTGGTACAGGGTTTTTGAAAAACGGTGGAGGCTGAGAATTTGTTCGCGCGTCTCTTCCGCGAGACCCGTTTCGGCGAGGAAAGAAGCCAGGCGTTGTCCGTTCACCGCCAGCCGGGTTTCATGCTGCGTGACCGTCTGCACATCCAATTCGTGGCATCCAATCTTTGCCCTGATAAGCGGACGAAGGTTTGCAAGTCCGCCAAAATGATCGATGTGCGCATGGGTCAGAAGGATGTGAGTTAAGTCTGAAAATTCGATTCCCGCCTGCTGAAAACCGGAGAGCAGATTCTCGTGTGACGTATCGCTGCCTGATCCGGTATCGATAAGGATGCAATATTGACCTGCCTGAAGCACATACCCATACACCCAGAAATCTGGAAACGCTTCCAGTGGAATGCGATGGACCTTAGCCTCACCGGTCAATGCAAACGTGGTGAACGTCCCCTTTCCGCTCATCGGCACAATCCGTTCAGGAGTAAAGTGGAATACCGGTCCGCAATCTCGTCGATCTCCAGCACGCCCTCCGGGTGATACCAGGTAACAGTCCAGTTAAGGACACCCAGAATGGCGCGCGTAGCGAGGGCTGGGTCGTCACATGTAAATAACTTGGAAGTCACACCTTCTTCGAGGACGTCCCGCCAGAGCGCTTCGAACCTGTCACGGTGGGGTACATGCCGGGCGTGTTGTTTCCGTTCGAGCGAGCGATGCTCAAACAGCAGGACCGCGGACAGGTCCATATTTTCCGCCAGGATCTGCAAATAGGCGCGAACCATTTCCTGTAATTTCTGATCCGCAGGGATGTTTTGATTCGAAATCGGGGAAATACGCTCTAGTAGAAGCTCAAGAGCGCGGTTCAGCAGGGCAAGCAGGATGTCCTGTTTAGAGGAGACGTGATGGTACAGGCTGGGTTTTTGCAGGTTGACCGCTCTGGCAATATCTTCCATTGAAGCGCCATGGTAACCCTTCTGACGAAAGACTTGCGCAGCAGCTTCCAGAATATCTTCTCGTGTCATAAGCTCTCCCTACCGAACGGTCGGTTGATTTATGATACTGTAGCCGTTGAGGGATGTCAAGTACAATAATGGTTGGGTACCACACTTCGCAGCGAGGAGATTGACCTATGAACTATTTTGTCACAGGGGCAACGGGGTTTTTAGGCGGTGTGCTCACAAGAAAATTGCGTGAACGGGGGCACGATATCCACGCTTCCGTCAGGGATCCAGAAAAGGCAACCGGCTTACAAGCTATGGGAGTGAAATTATTCCAGGGCGATGTGACCGACAAAGAATCGATGCGAGAAGCGATGCGGGGCGTGGACGGTGTCTATCACGTGGCGGGTTGGTACAAGATCGGCGTGAAAGACAAGAGCGACGCTGAAAAAGTCAATGTTCGAGGCACGCGCAATGTCCTGGAGCTGATGCAGGAACTGAACATTCCCAAGGGAGTCTACACGAGCACCTGCGCGATCAATTCCGATACCCATGGCAAGGTGGTAGATGAAAGTTATCATTTCCACGGGAAACATATCAGCGAATATGACCGGACGAAAGCCGCGGCGCATGAGGTGGCAAAGGAGTTCATCGCAAAAGGTTTGCCTCTCGTCATTGTGATGCCAGGACTCATCTACGGACCCGGCGATACCTCCTCCCTGCGTGCCAGCATCATCGAACATCTGAAAGGGCAGCTCCCGATGATTCCGGCAGAAGCCGGGAACTGTCCGGCTCATGTAGAAGATGTTGCGCAAGGTCACATCCTGGCGATGGAAAAAGGAAGGGTCGGGGAGTCCTACATCATCGCCGGGGACCGTTACCTTCTTGCAGATGCCTTCCAGCTTGCCAGCCAGGTCTCCGGGAAACGTCCGCCCATGGTGGCTCCGGCGCAAATGGTGAAAGTGATGTCTATATTAGCCAAGCCGTTTGACAGTTTCCTTCCTCCGGCTTACACATCAGAGGGGTTACGGGTGATTGCAGGCGTCACCTATATGGGTGATAACAGCAAAGCCAGACGCGAGCTGGGATATAACCCACGCCCGTTTCGCGAAGGATGGGAGGAAACGGTGCGGCATGAAATGAAGCTGCTTGGCATGTGACCTCAGGAAGTAGGGTTGTCCCCCAGGGATTGAATTGAGTTTCTCACTTAAAAAATGCTATAATACCTCCATGGAAACAAGTGATCACTCGCCTGAAATTGTTCCTACTCCCCACTTTGAAGAAGACACCACAACCAAAGAAGCGAACCGCCGCTCCCGAAACATCGTAACCATTATCATCATCGCGATCGTTGTCGTCTTGGCGTTATTGGGAGTCGCGATTTTCTTCCTGCTCCAACCTGCCACGCCGACCGAGCGCATTCGCGATGTATTTATTATTGTTGTTGCACTGGAATCCCTGGTGATCGGTGTGGCACTGATCATCCTGATTATTCAACTGGCAAGTCTGATCAACTTATTGCAGAACGAAGTCCGTCCTATCCTCACTGCCACCAACGAAACCGTGAATACGCTGCGCGGCACGGCAGAATTCCTGGGAGAGAATATGGTGGAACCGGTCATCAAGCTGAATGGTTATCTGGCAGGAATGAACCGCGTGATAGAATTGATGGGCTTCAGGAAGAAATAAAGAATTGAATTCATAGTAATCTACGCATTTGCACGTTTGATTTGCAGGATGCGAGATCGAAATTTACACACGAAACTATCAAATCGTTTGATAACCATAAGGAGGTTACGATGTCCGATCGTGATGAGTTTGGCGCCTTTCTCGTAGGCTTCATTGTCGGTGGTCTGTCCGGAGCTGTGGTTGCGTTGTTATTTGCACCCCAATCTGGGGATGAAACCCGGGCTCTGATCCGAGACAAATCCATCGAGCTGCGCGATAAGGCGCAGATTTCCGCAGAAGAAGCGATCGCACGCGCCGAAGCTGCCGCTGCGGACGCCCGCGCCCGCGCCGATGATCTTGCCCGTCAGCTGCGCGAACGTGGACAGGTCGTCGTGGACGATGTCCGTGAGCGCGGCAAGAGCGCTGTAGAGTCTGTTCGCAGCAAGGTCAGCAGAACGGGCGATTCCAGCGAAACCGCTGCCGGATAAGTATCGTTAGACCAGACAAGGGTTTGCCTCGCTGTGCGGGGCAAACCCTTGTTTTAATTTTGTTCCCGACTGCTTCCTAAAAGCATCCGTATCCTCGCATGAAAGCACTTCTGCGATTTTTCTTTCGTCTTCTGTATCACCAGTTCGCGTTCACCTACGATCTGGTCGCGGCAACCGTTTCGCTGGGCAGATGGAAGGATTGGGTGCGGAGCGTGCTGCCCTTTGTCCAGGGGACTCACATTCTGGAAATCGGTCACGGACCCGGTCACCTTCAGCGCGCACTCCTGGAACGAAACCTGCTTGCAGTCGGTCTGGACGAATCCACACAAATGGGTCGCCTCGCCAGACATAACCTGACCCGTTTCCTCCGATCGAAAACAGACCAGCGCAATATTGCCTACGCGCAAATCAATCTGACTCGTGGAACTTCGCAATTCCTCCCCTTCTCGGCAGAGTCCTTCGACACGATCGTGTCCACCTTTCCTTCTGAATACATATTCGACCCCAGGACTCTTGCCGAAGCACAGCGTGTGCTCGTCCCCAACGGACGGCTGATCATTTTGCCAGGCGCGACGATTCTGGGACGCGGCGTCCTGGACCGGGCGATGGCGTTGTTGTTCCGCGTGACAGGTGAAACTCCGCCGAACCTAGCGGAGATTCTTGAGGAAAGATCCAGAAAGCCAATGACCTCAGCCGGTTTTGCTGTGCACGTCCATGAGGTAACTATTAAGTCGAGCCTTGTTTTTATTCTGGTGGCAACGAAGTCCTCGCGTTGACCACGACAACGTAGATTGGATGAAAGAGAGAATCTGATGAATGTGCAGATGATGACTCCGCAGCAAATTCGAGTCGCTGGCTTGGCTGCCCTTGCCCGGGAGCGGAGCCCGGCTGGGATGATTCGCCTCATGCAACAATTTGAAATGGGGCGCGGCGGTTATTCTAAGGATCGTCATCAATGGCTGACCAATATACTGTGGAGAATATCGCCGAGATGGGTCGAGAGAAAAAAGGGACATATAAGACCGGCAAAAAGAAGAAATGAATAGTTGGTGCTGAAGGCACGGTTGGGGGGCAGTGCTCGCATCGGACGACCTATAGTTGAAGCGATCATTCAGTTCGGTATCGACAATGATGATAAAGCCGTTATTCGTGAATGTCCCGCTCACCAGCTCCTGGATCTTGGTAGTGTTCAGCGCGATCTGTTTCTCCGTGCCGCTGGTTTCATTTGCCAGCACCAGCACAGAACCGATGTCCGTGCTCTCGCGATCGTTGGTACCCGATGCGCCTGCGCTCTGCCAATTCACACCCGAGGCGGATTCGTTCCCCGTTGCTTTTCCGTCCGTTACTGGAAAATGGTTATCATAAGCTTTGCGTTCAGCCAATCATATTCTGGAAATAATCAATGCCAACAACTTTGCGAATAGGACCATACCGTTTTTATTCATACGATTGCGCCGAGCCCCGACATATGCATGTAGATCGCGAGAATATGAGCGCCAAGCTTTGGCTGGATCCAGTGGTTTCCCTTGCTGAAAATCACGGTTTTAGTCGTAAGGAACTACGTGATATTGAAAGGACAGCAACCGAAAATTTGGAGATATTAAGAAATGAATGGGATGCTTTCTGCAATGGTGACACTCGCGCTGCCTAGGGCAGTCAAAGTTGTGGCGACTGACGATACTCTTTCGGTGGACCTGGAAGATGGTCGTACTATTTCTGTCCCTATTGGCTGGTATCCACGACTTGCTCATGGAACTCCGGAAGAGCGCGCCAATGTTCAGATCTCCGGGGCAGGCTATGGTTTTCACTGGCCTGATTTGGATGAAGATATTGGTGTTGAGGGATTGTTGCTGGGTAAGCGATCAGCGGAAAGCCAGGCGTCTTTTCAGCGCTGGCTGGAGAATCGCAAACCACCTGAAAAGAAGCCCGAACCCAATCAATAGAAGATGTGCTTGAATCAGACGACTTGTAGTTGAAGCGGTCGTTCAG
>DASSBC010000026.1:0-75564 GCA_035699125.1 Anaerolineales bacterium | reverse complement strand
GGAGATGTTTCTGCAAAGTTGATTGAAGAAGGCTACAAAGCCGCCAAACACGCCTTCGAAAGGGCGTTTTCGGACAACGTTACTTAAGACCCAAAGCCTTTGCGACGATTCTGTCGACCAGCCGCTTTGGCAGAAGCTGTTGCACGAAGCGTTGGAGCGTGCCTCGTCCCACTACAGCATAGCGGGTTCTCGGACTGTGCATTGTGAGTGCGTGCCATACCACTTCGCCCACCTTTTCCGGAGGCAGACCGCTCTTCCCACTGCGGATCATAAATTCCTTCGCGCGCTGCGCGGCGTCTACATAATCTGTGTTCGCATAGAGGGATGTATCTGCCTGTTCCGCTTTGTCCCAGATCGGAGTCGCAATCGGGCCCGGACCAACGATAATGACATCGATTCCGTACAAGATCAGCTCCCGGCGCAACGTTTCTGAGAATCCCTCCAGACCATGCTTCGATGCGGCATAGGCTCCCACAAAAGGAAATGCAGATGTCCCGCTGACGGAACTGATGTTAATGATGCGCCCGGGCTGGCCCCGAAGCGAGCGATCGACGCCCAGTAACGAGACAAATGCCTTGGTCACGATCAGGACGCTGACCAGGTTCACTTCAAGCTGATATCGAAACTCGTCAGTTGGGAGGTGGATCAAAGGCCCCGGCGCCGCAATTCCGGCATTGTTGACAAGCCCGAAAAGCTTTTCTCCGTTCAATCCCTCACGCACGTCCTGTGCCGCGGCCTCGACGGCTGCTTCATCCGTCACATCAAAGAGGAGGGGGATAAATCGTTCTCCAAACTCTTTGGAAAGACGCAAGGCATCCTGCTTCTTTCGCACGCTCCCAAAGACCCGGAACCCGCGCTGGATCAAAACCTTGGTGATGCCCCAGCCGATCCCGGTCGAGACGCCGGTCACAACGACACTTTGCATAATGGGTTCCTTTTCTAGGAAACTTCGCTTTGGGCAACTCGTAAGACATACACGCCAATCGGCTCACTCTTTCCTTTGAGCTCCAATTGGCGGTGTTCCAGATTTCTAAACTGTACATTGGCAGCGGTGTATGCCGTCTCGCTAACGAGAATTTCGCCAGTGCCTGCCTCCGAGGCAAGCCGCGCGGTAATGTTGACATGATCACCCAGGGCGGTGAAATCTGCGGTCGCGCTCTCGTCGCCCACCACGCCGACAAACGCCGTGCCGGTATGAACCCCGACTCCCACAGGCAGCCAGGGGCCCTTGCTGTCGCTGTGACCGGTATGTTTGAGTAAGTCTTGCGCCGCCTCAATCGCTTTTCGAGGATGTTCAGGTCCTGCAAAGCCTGGAATGTAGAGACCGATTGCTTCGTCTCCCAGCAACCGATCGACCATAGCATCACTCTGGATCAATATATGGCTTGCTACTGTATAGAATCGATTCATTAACTGACCGAACTCACGCGCACTCATTTGCTCTGCCAGTTGTGTTGAGCCGCGTACATCTGCAAAGAGCATGGTTAAGGGGACTTCGGCGCCGCCAGGATGGTCGAACACTTCACACTTTACGCAAAAGCGGGGATTGTATCTGGATTGATCTCTGCCGAGCAAATGCATCAGAAATCCGCCCCAGCTCTTAAACGGCGCAGCGCACAGCTTGCAGCGTGGATCGGAGGGGAGCAATCCCAAAAAATGATACCAGCGGCGGGGGACTGGCTCGCCCTCGGTCAACATCTTGTACCACTCTTCTTCAAGTGTCGGTTCCGTGGGCATACTTTCTCCAAACGTTATTATACGGATTTTCGGCTATTTGTTTATCGCATAGACCAAAAACGGTCCGTATTCATCCTTCGACTCTTTTTCGAAGGCCATCCCGATCTTTGTTGCTACATGAATCGAACCCTGGTTGTCGTGATCGATCACACAGATCAAACGAGATAACTGTAAATGCTCAAAGGCATACTGAACAATACCTTGCGCGGCTTCTGTCGCTAGTCCCTGTCCCCAATGTGCCTTGGACATTGCATAGGCGACTTCCACCTCTTGCTGTTCACCGATGGTCCACGGCAACAAGCCGCAGCGACCGATAAACTGACCTGTTTCCTTATAAATAGTTGCCCAAAGCCCCAACTCGGGAAATTTGGGATGACCGTTCATGTGCCATTCCAACTCTTCTCTTGTTTCCTCATAGCTGCGGGGAGCATCGGGAATGTAGCGGATCACATCTGGATCGCTGTAGAACTTGAATAAGTCATCTAAGTCATTCATTACAAAGCGTCTGAGCAGGAGTCTTTTCGTTTCGAGAATTATGGTCATGGAGTGGGCTCACTATTACTTCATCAACGTTCCCAAACGGTCGATGTACTCTTCTAAAACCGCAAAGGCGTCTTCGATAGGCTGCGTGCTGGTCATATCCACACCCGCGATTTTGAAGACTTCCATAGGCGGTTTCGAGGAACCGGCTTTGAGAAAATTGATGTGGTCTTCTGCCGCGTTCGGCACGCCGCTCAGAATTCGTTTCGCAATGGCATTTGCGGCGGAGATGCCGATGGCATATTGGAAGGAATAAAAGTCGATGTAGAGGTGTGTGGTAAATGTGCCCCAGGTGATGCCGACGCGTTCGCGGTCCAGATTCATTTCGCCGCCAAATCCCTCGCTGAAGAGATCTGCCATTAGCTCGATCATGGAATCGGCAGTGAGCGCCTGCCCTCGCTCGACGCGCTGGTGTGTCTCCAGCTCGAAGCGTGCAAGGGTAGGCATAATGAAGAAGTAACGGTGGAAATTTCCCATCGCTTCTTCGAGCAGAGCGATCTGAAAGGACTTGCTCTGGTTGGTATCGAGCAGATAAGCTCGCGTCATTGCCTGGTTGAAGTTGGAAGCAGTCTCGGCAACGATGGACGGGTACAGATAATAAAACATAGGCTGGGCACGGCTGGCATAATAGGCGTGCATGGAATGACCAAGCTCATGCGAAAGCGTGCTCATACTCCCGATGCTGTCTGTATAGCTCATCATAATAAAGGGGTGCGTGTCCTTTGGAACGCGCGTCGAGAATGCCCCCTGTCGCTTGCCGGCGTTAGGTGACCAATCCACCCAGCGATCTTCCATGCAGCCTTTGCGCATCACGCTCACGTATTCCTCGCCCATTGGCGCCAGTCCTTCGCAAATCCAATCTACAGCCTGCTCGAATGGGACCTTCTGCTTTTTCGTAAGCAACGGTGCCCACACGTCATAGGGATGTAATGTCTTCACGCCGAGCGCTTTCCGGCGAATCTTCCAGTAGCGATGCCACAGAGGAAGATTCTTCTTGAAGATATCAAGTAAGTTATGAAACATCTCCACCGGGACGTTTCCATTGAAGAGTGTGGCTTCAAGCGAAGATTCGAAGTTGCGCGCTTTCATGTTGAACACGTTCTGTTTGATAGACGTGGCAAGGTTGCCCGCCAGTGTATTCTTGAACTCCAGATATTTGTCGTTGTAATGTTCCCAGGCGGTCCGGCGTGCTTTCCGGTCGGTTCCACCGAGAATCGAGTTGTAGGTGCTTTGCGTCAGGTCGATCGTTTTGCCTTTTTCATCACGCGTTGGCTTGAATTGGAAATCCGCATTCGCCAGCATGTTCGTGGTGTTGCGGGTGCTAACGAACGGATCGCGCAGCATCCCCAGGAGTTCCTCTACTTCGGCGCTGCGAACATGTGCCTGTTTGCGGAAGAGATCGTTGAAATAGTGTTCATACAGCTTCAGGCGCGAGTCGTCTTGAATCCATCCACGCAGTTTGGCTTCGCCGATGCTCAGGAGCTCGGGGTCGACGAACGACGTCGCCGCGCTGACCCGGGCAAGCGCGCTGGTGGCTCTGCCGTTCATCGCTGCGGCTTGTTGATCCGTCGCGTCCACTGCGCTGGACATGGTGGCGTAGACCTGCACTTTAGCGGCGCGCCGAGCGAGCACTTCCATCGCGTTCATGGCTTCGAGGAATGCGTCCGGACTGTCGCCCAGGTGTCCCTGAAATGCTTTGACGGCTGGCAGGCTTTCGAGGATATCTTTGATTTCGGCCTCGAATTCATCCGGCGAAGCGAACACGCTTTCTGCATTCCAGGTCTGGTTCTTTTTCACTTTCGAGCGGGGGAGGGCAGTAGGCATGGTTATTTTCCTTTTGAGAATTCTTCTGGTATTGACATCATAATTCAATAAAGCGGACTTAGACAAGCTCTCCTAAAGCTTGGCTCTCAATACTTATAAGAATAAAGCAGCCCCGATCAAAATCGGGGCTGCTGATTATGAGCAAGAAAGGAAAAGCTTTTAATCGATCTGCGGGCTTGTAAAATACTGACCCAACTGATCCTTCACAAGCATCCAGCCCTTTGTATAGCCTTTGGGGTGTTTATACAGGTTCACTTCCACCCAGACGCAGCCCTTTTGATCTCTGAAAACAGAGTTCGGGTTATAAATCCACGTCGTGTTGTCCAGTCCTGAAGCGATGATGGCGCCGCCAGGCTCACTCCGTACGAATAACCCATGTTTGTAGGTAATTTTCAGAGTCGATAGTCCATGACCAGACGTCGGCGGGCAGTTACAGGGCTGTGCAGGGGCGGGTGGATTGTAGGCCGGCGGATTCGCAACGCCACCCGGCAAATAGATGACCTGCCCGACGTAGATCAGGCTTGGATTCTGAATCTGCGGGTTCAACGCCAGGATGTCCCACCAGCTCACGCCGATCCGCCCGGCGATGTTTCCGAGCGTATCTCCCTTCTGAACGACATAGGTGCCGTCTTTGGGTGGCTGATAACCGGGGTCATAGCTGGATCCCGAAGGAACATAAAGCACCTGCCCTGCGTAGACCCACCACCCCAGCCCCGGATTCGCCGCTCGAATCGCGTGGACGGTTGTGCCGCACTGCCGCGCGATGCCGCTCAACGTGTCTCCCCACTGGACGGTGACGTAGCCGTCACAACCCGACCAGGCAGAGACGCTGCCAGCGAACCCAAACGACGCGATCAGGATCGCTGCAATTATCATCAATTGAAAAAATCTTCTGACCATCGCATTCTCCCGTTTATTCCTCTGTTAGAACACTGACCAACTCTATTGGATTCCAACCGCAGACTTCGTATATACATAGAATACTCAAAAAAAGGCAATTGTCAACAGGCAATTCCTGAATTTGCCACTCTGATCACTCCTTCCCTACGAAACCGAAGGTGCATATCTCTCGAGCAAATCTTCCAGGGCTTTTGCCTTATCTGCGATCTCATTGCTTTCAAACTGCTTGATCTCGAACAGCCGCGGTAATTGCTCGTACAACTCAGGCAGATCCAAGATTTCCACGACCTGTTCATGAATCCATTTGTTGTAGGCGATTGGGTATGTTCGACGCGTGATAAATAGGGCTTGTAGAAATTCGCGGTAGGCATTGTAAAGCCGGTCAAAAGATTGAAAGTACAATCCCCCCTCGATGTAGAGCGGAATATGATGCAGATTATTGATGCAATACCAGCGCACCTGATCCAATCTTTTTTGGCGTAATTCCTCGCTGTAGTAGGGGAGCCATTGACGTTTAAGCTGTGAGAAATAGTCACTTCCCTCCCAAAGGGGAATGCTGTACGCGAGGAAGTTTCCAACCTCCACCTCGAAGTCGTCGGGCCCGGCAGCCTCATCCTGTTCGCGAGGGACGAAGGCGCCACTGATGAAATCTGGATGCACCACGGAATACTTGCCGACTTTGTACAAATCTTGAATGACCGTGCTAGATTTCTCAAATTCCTCCCAGCCAGTTTCCAACTCCTTCAACGATGACCTGGTTGCCTCTGGCTTTACAAGCATGACAATATCCAGGCAGCTATCGCGCGTCGCTTTGCCGCGCGCACACGAATTGACAAGCAATACTGCATCGATTTTGTAGTTGGCAACAAACTGCTCTGTGATTGCACTTGCCGCCCTTTCATGTTCTGAAGTGGGATAGGATGGTTTTAGATTCATGGTTTCTCTGTGAGGAAGACAAACCTGGATAGCCGCCGCTCACTGGTCAGCTTGTGAACGGTGGACAAAAAAATTTGGAGTCCATCGAAGCGCTCTTTGCCTTCGATCTTAATCAAGTCCTCACGATGTTTTTGACGCGAAGCGTGCCAGCGTCCCGATGTCCGTTCGATGTTTCCCGTTACATCCTCACAGCGAATCAGCTTAAAGCCAGCCTCTTTAATCATACTAATCGTCCTGTCCAGAGGGACAAAGAGGAAGAAGCCAATATTGCTGCGTGCTGCCAGTTCCTCGTTCGAAACTGGACCTGTCATCACCACTGGATCGGTGAATACGGCACGCTGTCCTGATCTTAAGACACGCTGCCACTCTTGCAGGTACCTCAGCCTGTCACGGAAATGATTCATGGAATCGATGCACATCACCGCGTCAAAGGTTTCGTCGTCAAACGGGAGCCGTTGATTTACATCTGCCAGCTGGAAGTTGGCACCCGTCATTTGAGAGTTGAACGCTTGTTGATTTGCGGTTTTGATTCCCTCTTCATTAACATCCAGCCCTGTGATCCTACACTTAAATTTCCTGGCGAGATACAGCGCAGGGCCGCCGGAACCACTGGCAATTTCCAGGGCATGGTCGCCAGGGGAGAGGTTCAGCCAGCGGTAAAACGTGTCATATTCATCGGTCGTGATCCAGCTATTCTGACCAATATCCTCTCCATAGGTCTCACGCCGGATCTCTGCCAATACCTGTTCTTGGAAGTTGCCGTAGGTGCTGTTGTATAGATCCACCTGTGTTGACATATTCAAGTCCTCATTCCGAATCACCTCGCCTTGGCAAACAGCAGTTCGGGGCCTTCTCCCGTATCCACTTCTTTTTCGAAGATCATTCCCAACTTCTCAGCTACTTTGATCGACACCAGGTTTTCTGCGTCGATACAGCAGATCATCCGCGGCAGCTTCAACTCTTCGAAGCCATACTGCATTATCGCTTGCGTAGCCTCTGTCGCCAGCCCTTGTCCCCAGTATTTTTCAGCGAGCATATAAGTAAGCTCTACTTCCAGTTGGTTGTCGATCGTCCATTGCAGCAAGCCACATCGCCCAATGAACTCACCTGTTGCTTTATAGATCGTTCCCCATAATCCAAACCCAGGCTGGCTGCTGTACACAGTGTTCATCCATTCCAATTCTTCCTTTGTTTCTTCATAGGTCATGGAGGCCTGATACACATATTCCTTTACATTCGGGTTGTGATATAGGGTATATAAATCATCAAGATCATTAAGAGTGAGCTGGCGAAAAAGTAGTCTTTGGGTTTCGAGAATATTCAATGGCTAAAATCCTTTCCTAATTATATGCCCTCGAACAGATAAAAAGAAGTAGACAACCCCGCTGCGCCTAAACCTCTTCCTGTTGTTACAGGCTATTACTTGACAAAGTCAAGTGTATTACATATGATCATCTCATGACCCTCGAATTGATTGACAGAATTAGAAGCTTTAACCGTTTCTACACAAATATCATCGGATTATTGGACCAGCAGTACCTTGATAGCCTCTTTTCCCTCACGGAAGGGCGTGTTCTATATGAAATCTGCAACACCGAAGACTGTTCTGCGAAAAAGATCCGAAAGAGGTTTGTCATTGACGAAGGATATCTTAGCCGCATCCTTGATCATTTTGTTAAACAAGGCTTGATTAAGAAAACTCGTTCCCCGAACGATGGGCGCCTATGGACCATCATGCCAACGGAGAAGGGGAAACGTGAATTCGCAAAACTGAATGAGAGTTCGAACCGCTTGATTGCCCAGATGATCGAGAGGCTTTCAGAAGAAGAACAGGCAGAACTGCTGAGCAAGATGGAACGAATTCGTGCATTACTGGAGAAAGCCCGATGACAAACGTTTCCTTGGCAGATATTTCCATTCGCACAACACTTCAATCTGGTGATATCGGCTATGTGACCTATCTGCATGGCTCCTTGTATCACAGGGAGTACGGCTACGGTCTCCCCTTCGAGAACTATGTGGCAAAAGGTCTGTCCGAATTTTACGAGAAATACAACCCAGAGCGAAGCCGCATCTGGGCATGCGAGCACAACGGCCGCATGATCGGTTTTCTTCTCTTGATGGATCGCGGGGATGCCGCGCAGCTGCGTTATTTCCTGATCGAAGTAGCCTATCGTGGGATGGGCTTGGGCTCGAAATTGATGAATCTGTATATGGACTTTCTGCAGGAATGCAACTACAAAAGGTCCTATCTATGGACAACCCACGAGTTATCTATCGCTGCCTCCCTTTACAAACGTCACGGATTCACACTGAAGGAGGAGAAAGAATCCAGTGCATTTGGGAAACTAGTCAGGGAACAGCGATATGATCTGGTGCTTACCTAGTGGCTTCTAATCGAGTTTTAGGTTTCCCTGCTCGTCAAAGGGGAAGAAGGGGTTGTATGCGACCTCCCAGCAATTTCCGTCGGGATCGGCAAAGTAAGAACTGTATCCGCCCCAAAACACTTTCTGCGGCTCCTTGAGAATCTTCACGCCTTTTGCTCTCAGGTCGTTGATGATCTCATCGACTTCTGCCTCACTTTGGGCGTTGTAAGCCAGCGTGAATCTTGCTAATCCATCTCCATCCGCAGGAATCTGTGCGTCTTTTGCAAGCTCCTCACGTGGAAAGAGCGCCAGCACCACACCACCCGCTTGAAAGAAGACAATGCCTTCTTGCGGTCGGGAAAGTGTCCATCCCAGTGTTTCGACATAAAACTTCCTTGAGGTTTCTAGGTCAGTTACGCCTAACGTGACGATATGAAGATGTTGGTTCATATTATTCCTTTCGAAAAGTAGGGTCAAATCGAAGGTTATCGAAGAGCGGCACTCTTCCTTAGATTAGATTGTCCCACGGTGCCACGCCATGACCACCTGTCCTGTACAACGACCCGTAGATTTGTTCCGCGAAATCAGGCAGTACCTCCGCTGTCGCCGCCAACAGACCGAAGCAGCCTGCGATCATCATATCCCCAAACGGGACGGCGAAATACGGACGTAGACGATCATCGTCTGTCGTCTGAAACATAGAACGCCGCGGGCCCGTCACGACTACATCAAAATTATCTTTCCCGAATACAAATGGTTCCTGTGAATACATCAACGCGCCGTGACCCATGTCGTTGAACACATCTTCGTGTTTTAGCGAGCTATCGGCTAACCGTTTCAGGAGAGCTTCCAGCTTTGCAAGATCGATCTCGCCCGTGTGATGTTCAAAGACTCCTTCGATCCCCTTCGTCCCCAGGCGAAATGCCAGTGTATGGAAATTGCCTACATTACAGATGATCTTTTGACTGCGTGCAGCTACGATAGGATCGAAGCCAGCACCCAGGACTGCCGCGGGCGCTGTATCCATCACCACGAGCGGACACTGTAAATCGCCTGCCGAGTCGGCGACGGACTGCAGGCGCGTCATGATCTCCGGGATCTCCGTGGAAAGATAAGCGAACGCCGCAAGGGAGTTTTTTGTACGGATTCGCTTGTCCAGATAATCAAATCGGAACTGACGATCTGAAACACCGGCTGGAGCATTGCCATGATCGAAAACCGCCACAGCAATAGCGTCAACATCATCAAGCGAAACACCGTAATCGGCAAATGTCTTAGATATCAAATCAAAGTCAAAATCTCTTAATTCAAGCCGATAGACAATAGACGATAGTCCCTTTGCCTCATCATCCGAAACAATCTTTATCCCCAGTGCTTTCACTTTATCGAGCTCGTCATTGAGTGTTGTCGCGGCGGAGGGCGTCATGTAAACGGTAAGCTCACTACGCGCGGCTTCTTCAATTGCCCAGGCAGACGGTCCGCCACCCATCTGATGACCGGTGAGGAGAATGGGAGTCCGCGTGGAAAGCATCTGCTTTACGCGACGATGAATCATCATGGTCGGAGAGGGCAGGACGAGCTTGAATCCGTTCTCGATGTCGAGATTCGAGTCGTACAGGAAGATGTCCTGTGTGCCCGTGCCGATGTCAACTGTAAGAATCTTCATAGCAAACGTAGGGCGGATTGCCAATCCGCCTTACACCTCGACCCCCAGCCACTGACGGATGAAGTAGCCGATCACAAATGAGATTACGGCAACGCCCAGGCTTAACCCTGCCATTTCCACAAAGCGCGCCCGAAAGGATTCGCCTTTGGCTACCGAGATGTAATAGTTGAATACAGCAATGATCACCACAGCGATAACCAGTGTAACGATTAGATCCAGAATGTAATTATCGAATAACAAATACGGCAAGACCAGTAAGGCAACCGTGACGATATAAGCGATCCCGGTGTAGATCGCAGCGCGCACGGGTTGTTTGCTGGTCTCTTCCGAACGGGTGGAGAGGTACTCACTCGCCGCCATGGACATAGAGGCGGCGATCCCCGTGATGAGACCTGAAAGGGCGATCAACTTCACATCCTGCAGGGCAAGCGTCAGCCCCGCGAGCGCGCCTGTCAATTCCACCAGCGCATCGTTGAGCCCAAGCACGATCGACCCTGCATAGCGTAACCGCTCCTCATCCAGCATATTGATCAGTTGCTCTTCGTGGACATCTTCGTCCTGTTGGAACTTGACCGCCTCGGGGATCACGTTTGAAACGCCCGCGTAATTTTCCTGTGCGTTCTCTTCTCCGCGTTCCATCAGCTTGATGCCAAATGTAAAGCCAAAAAGGACACTGACCAGATAATAGAACCAGACGGAAAACCAATCCGGTGGGACATCCTGATTCGTATATTTCTTCCAGCCATTGTAATGACGCAGTTCATCCTCCGCAATCTGCTCGATGATTCTGGCATTCTCAGGGGAGTTGATCTTTTGCGCCAGACGTTTATAAATGTGATGTTCAGTAATCTCGGTCTGTTGAAAGCCCAGAACCCGCTTACGGATGCTTTCAGAGAGTTGCATAGCTACTCCTTCAGTGGATGTACGAATTGTAAGCCATTTGAGTATGATTTCTTTGCTGCAATTCTCATCTGAGAGCAATAAAATATAAGTGACTTTCGCCCTGCCGGATTCTAAAGAAATCGAATATTATTCTTTTCAACCCAAACTTAGGAGGACATATGCAACGGAATCCGATACACTCTTTTATGTCGTTCATTATTATTTTAATCCTGGTCTCTATTGCCTGCGCCAACTTGCAGCCTACACCCATCCCGACGAACACTCCTGCGCCGTCGTCAACAGCCACAGAGACTGCTGCTCCAACGGCTACGCAGACACCACGTCCCTCCGCGACCCCTAGACCGACACAAACCCCAAATCTTACAGCGACCAAACGCGCAGAAGAGCGGAATGCCGAAGCCCAGGAATACTTCGAGAAGGGATATTTGGCGACCATTGACGGGAGGTTCAGGGAGTTGGAGGATTTCAGCTACGATTGGGCACAACTGGGTTTTTACCGGCGCTTCCTGATTCAGGATTCCGTCAATGATTTTTTCCTAAGCGCTCATTTCAAATGGGACTCTGCCTTCCGGAATTCAGACACCTCCGGGTGTGGATTTATTTTCAACGTACAACCAAACAACGATCATTACGCAGTCTTTCTAGACCGCCAGAAGGTTCTCTTCCTCATCACCGATAACACAGTTGGGTTTTCGAAGCCGGTGGCTCCTACCCGGGGAACCGGACTCGTTGACTTTGATTACCCGGCGGAGGCGGATTTCACACTGATTGTCAATGGCATCAATGCCTACGTGCTCGTGAATGGAGAAGAAGTCGGGCAATATACCTTGGCCCGCAGCAGGTCATCGGAGGGCGCCATTGGGCTGACGGTGCTATCGGGGACGAATCGGGATTTTGGAACCCGCTGTGAGATGACCAATTTGCATCTTTGGCAGCCAGGATAGTCATCGAATTCAGCCATTTTCGCAGAGCGTCTCTGTGATTTTGGGAACTCCTCGCATTTAAGTGCGAGTGGAGGTATCATTCTGCAGTTATCTTTTTGAGCTCGGAGCTACTGGAATGTCGAACCTCGCGCTGACAGAACTGCTCGCCAGCTATGTCCCCAAACTGATTCAAAATAGAGTCATTGCTGATCCTGCTCCTATTGAATCGCCTGTTGCCGAGGAGCTCCAGGCTGCTATTCTGTTTGCCGATATTTCCGGTTTTACGCTGCTGACCGAGCGCATGGCAGAAAAAGGTCCGACAGGGGTGGAGACGCTGGCTCGAATTCTAAATGAATACTTCGGGCAGCTCATTGATATCATCCATGATTATGGCGGGGATGTGGTCAAGTTTGCTGGCGACGCGGTCATTGCCGTGTGGCCGGTCGTTCCAGATGTGGCCGGTAACGATGCGATTTCCAGAGCAGACCAATGGCAATGGACCATGCGCGCCGCAGAATGTGCTCTGGAGATTCACAGGCGCCTCACCAATTACAAAGCCGAGGACGCGAATCTGTACCTTAAACTGGCTGTGAGCATAGGCAAGATCAGCACGATACATGTGGGAGGCGTATTCAATCGTTGGGAATTCCTAATCACAGGAACGCCTCTGGTTGAATTGGGCATCGCCAACAATCTGGCAAAAGCTGGAGAAATTCTGATCACTCCTTCTGCCTGGAAGTTGATCCGTAATGATTCCAACGCTCAGGTCATGGAATTTGAATTGAAGGAAGCGATCGCACAGGGGGCGCGTCTTGCGAGCCTGAATAAGCCATCTTCTATTTTCAGCGCACCCCAAAAACCAATCATCCCGGTTGGTGCTGAAAATTCGCTGCGTCCCTATATCCCTGGCGCCGTAATCAACCGATTGACGGCGGGTCAGAGCAGCTGGATCGCCGAGCTTCGACGTGTCACCGTGCTTTTTATCAACCTGCCGGATCTCGATCAAGAAACCGACCTCGAAAACTCCCAAAATATTGCGCGCCTGATTCAGCGCTCGGTGTATCACTACGAAGGCTCGATCAACAAGATCAATGTGGACGATAAGGGGATTACCATCGTTGCCGCGTTGGGATTGCCGCCGTTCTCTCATGAAGACGATCCGGCGCGCGGCGTGCAGGCGGCGCTCATGATTCGCAGGGAGTTGTCTGCTCTCCACGTTCCCAGTTATATCGGGATTGCCACGGGCCGCATTTTTTGCGGCTCGGTTGGAAATGATTCTCGCCGCGAGTACACCATCATTGGAAATGCGGTCAATCTATCGGCGCGCTTGATGGCATTTGCCAGCCAGCAGGATGAGCGGATCGCGAAGCATGTGGTTCCAATCCTGTGTGACCGTCTCACGTATGACAGCGCGAAAGAAGCGGTGGAGTTCGAGACTCTTCCCCCGCAACGGGTCAAAGGGCGCACGGAGCCGGTGGACGTTTTCTATCCACTGGACGTAAAGAAGAGTGTGGTGCGCTCGAAAACAGAACTGATCGGCCGGCAGGAGGAGAAGACACTGCTTGCTGCGGCATTACAGGAGCTGTCGCGCGGCGCACCTCATCAGACGCTGGTGCTGCAGGGGGAGGCGGGGATCGGGAAATCGCGCCTCTTCGAAGACCTCATCCGCCAGGCAGAGACACTGGACGTAAAGATGTTCATCGGGAACGGAGATGCGATTGAAAAGGCAAGTCCGTATCACGCATGGCGCCCAATCTTCAATCAGATCTTTGAGATTGAAGAGCCGTCCGTACAAAGCGAGTTCACAGAAAAACCGCGCGCCTCGATAGAGGATCATGTCGTCGCAAAGCTTGCTGAGATCGATCCTGACCTGGTTCGTTATGCTCCGCTGGTGGACGTTGTCCTGCCCATTTCCATTCCCGATAACGAGCTGACCTCTGCTATGTCCGGAGAAATTCGCGGAGGAAACGTCCGTGAACTGCTGACGCGCCTCTTGGCGTTTGAGGCAAGCCAATCGCCGATGCTAATCGTAATGGAGGATCTACACTGGTTTGATTCTGCTTCGTGGGCGCTGTTGGTGGATGTTCAGCAAAAAGTGCGGCCGCTGTTCCTCGCTTTGAATACGCGTCCCCTCGCGGACCCGCTGCCGACTCAGTTCAAACAGCTCCTGGATACTCCCGGTACGCGTCTTTTGCGGCTCGAGGCGATGAAACTCGACGATGTGGAAGCCCTTGTGTGCCAGCGCCTTGGTGTGAAATCGGTGCCTCCCATGCTCAGCCGGTTGATCCGCGAAAAGTCGGAGGGGCATCCCTTCTTTGCGGAAGAACTTGCGTACGCCCTGCGCGATTCCGGGATTCTGATGATCGAGAATCAGGAATGTCGTGTACATTCGCGCTTCCTGAACTTTGAGGATCTCACGCTGCCTGATACGCTTCAGGCGGCGATCACCAACCGCATCGACAGTCTCAATCCCTCCCAGCAGCTGACTCTCAAAGTCGCCAGCGTGATCGGGCGTATCTTTGCCTTTCGCGTTCTGGAGGCGATTCATCCGATTGAAGCGGACAAATCTGCCCTACACGAATACATGGCAACCCTGACTCGTTTGAGCCTCACGGTAGTCGAATCGGAGGCGCCAGACTTGGCTTATATTTTCAAGCACGTGGTCACGCAGGAAGTAGCATACAACCTGATGCTCTTCTCCCAGCGCCGGTTGCTGCACCAGGCTGTTGCGGAATGGATCGAAAAAAACCACGAAAAGAGTCTCGAAAGCTATTACACCCTCCTGGCGCATCACTGGTCGCAAGCCGCCGACACATCCGAAACACTGCGAGATGAACACGCATTACATAAAGCTGTGGAATATCTTGAAAAGGCTGGTGAGCAAGCCATGCAAAACTATGCCAATCAGGAAGCCCTGCAGTTCTTCAGCCAGGCACTCGAATTAGATGCACGAATAACAGGCACGGGCGTTGGAACATTCGCGCGAGACCGTCAGGTTCGCAAGGCGAAGTGGCACAGCCGTCTGGCATTAGCTCATTATGGGCTGGGTTCCCTGCCGGATTGCAATCGACACGTCCACGAAGCGCTGCGCTTGTTGGAAAACCCCATGCCTCGCTCGAGCTTTCAGATTGCACTGGGATTGGCGCCTCAGATCCTCCGCCAGATATTTCATCGCATCTTTCCTTCGCGCTTTATCGGTTCGGTCACAGATCCGCAGCAGAGGGATGCGGCAATCGAAGTTGCCCGGTTGTATGAATTGCTGGGGAGGATCTATTTCTATTCCAATGAAACGCTGCCCATTATGTACAGCGTCGTGAGATTTCTGAATGAAGCGGAAAAAGCCGGACCGTCTCCGGAACTCGCCTCTGCCTATTCCAGCATGGCTGTGCTCGCCGGGTTTGCGCAATTACACAATCTTGCCGAAATGTACGTAAGTCGGGCGCTTACCGTCGCCAGGGAAGTAAACCTGCCTTCGAATTTGATCACGGTTTATGTAGTCACCAGCGCCTATCTGCTGACTGTCGGAAAGTGGGAAGATGTGCGCCTGCGCGTGGAAGAGGCAAAGGCAATCTGTGAGCAGTTGGGGGATACCCGTCAATGGGGCGATGCCACCGCGATGCTGGGTGAGAGTGCATTTATCGCCGGGGATACCTCCTATTCCATGAAGGTGCAGAAAGAGCTGCTGGAAGACGCCCGACGCCGTCGCAACCCCCTGCATCAGTGCTGGGGACTCCTGGGCGTTTCTGCTAACAATATCCGTTGGGGGAACGTAGCCGATGCTCTTCCAATGCTGGAAGAGGCGCTTCGAATCCTGGAGGAGACCCCGAACCTCGCCTCATCTATTGAGATCAACGGACAGATTGCTCTAGCGCATTTGCGATTAGGTCAGGAAGAGAAAGCCCTAGTCTATGCCGAGAAAGTCCTGAACCTCAGTGAGAAATTATCACCCACAGTGTATTCCATGGATGTCGGGTTTTCTGGCGCAGCGGATGTATACTTTGAGCTATGGGAAAGGTCACTTCAGGATTCAGGCACAAATTCAGATCACCTGAAAACGCTGGCGGAGAGAGCCACCAAACTCTTGATCGCTTTCGAAAAGGTCTTCCCGATTGGGAAGGCAGTTACACCCATCTATCAGGGTTGGTACGAGTGGCTCACAGGAAAACGCGAGGCTGCCATCAAAACGCTGCGAGGCGGGTTGGAAGCTGCACTCAAGTTTAATATGACATATGAGGAGGGATTGATTCGGCTCAAGCTGGCTACCTACTCACAAGAAAATCCGGACGCCCGCAAACAAAATCTCTGGCGGGCAATCGAGATCTTTGAGACGATGGGCGCCAAAAATCAGTTAAGACTGGCTCAGGAAGAAGCGCAAAAAGCTGGTATCTAACTAAACATTCCGGGTCTGGAGGGTAAGATGAGCGTCGCTGTATCTGAGAAACGGGGGAGCAACATTTCTGGGCCTTCACCGGCTCCAATACTGGGGTGGGTGCCTTTTCTCCTGCGCTTTGCCCTGGACCCTCTCACCTCTCTGGAGAATATGCACAAGCAATATGGGGACATCCTCCGATTGGGAATCAAGAAGTATCCTGTACTCATGGTTTTTCACCCAGACTACAATCGCCAGATCCTGCGCGATCCATTGGCGTTTTACAGCTACAACCTGGATTTGCTTCCGATCCCTTTTCCGAAGGACAGCTCTATCACCCGCGCGACCACAGGTATGCCGCTCATGAACGGTCCGCGGCACAACGATCATCGTTCGGCGCTGCTTCCCTACTTTCATAAGAAGTTTGTCACTCGCTATCATGACTCTTGTGTTGAAGTGACCGAAAGAAAGATCGCTGACTGGCAGCCCGGTATGGAAGTGAATCTACGCATCGAAATGGAGCAGCTGGCAATGTGGCTTGCGACCGAACCAGTCCTTGGGTTGGACCCGCAGAAGGAGGGCGATGTCATTGGGCAACAACTCGAGCGCACGATGAAGCTTGTGATGAATCCGTTTGTGCTGATATTTCCATACAATATTCCTGGCATTCCCTTCTATAACTTGATGAAGCACGCAGAGGAAATGGAGCGCGTCGTCCGCCATGTCATTAAGCGCAAACGAGAAGCAGGGTTGACCGGACACGACATCCTCTCGATCCTGATCCGGATGCATGAAGAGGATCCAGAACGATTGAGCGAAGATGAGTTGATCGGTCATACCACAACGATGTTCCGCGGTGGTTACAATCCAAGCGGCATGGCGCTCTACTGGACGATCTTTTTGCTCAGCCAGCATCCCAATGAGATGACAAAGGTGCTTCGGGAACTTGAGGAACTGGTCAAGGGAGATATTCCCACCGAACAAGAAGTGGAACGTATGCCGTATCTCGAGGGTGCTCTCAAAGAAGCCATGCGCCTCTTCCCAGCGGGCACCTGGACGGGTCGCCTTGCGATGCAGGACTTTACCTTGGATTCACATGCTTTTTCCAGAGGGACCTGGGTCTTAATGAGCCCCTACATCACGCATCGCATCCCCGAATTGTTTCCGGAACCCTATGCATTCAGACCGGAGCGCTGGCTCTCGATTCACCCCTCCGCTTATGAGTTCATGCCCTTCTCAGGTGGTCCCCGCTATTGTATCGGTACATCCCTGGCAATGATGCAATTGAAAATTGCCCTTACGATTTTACTTAAGCGTTTTCGCTTTACCTTGAAGCCCGGAACAACCGTGGATTGTGTCGGATTTAACTCGATCCGCCCCAAACATGGACTTCCAATGTTCCTAGGGAATCCTGATCAGAAACTTCGCCCCGTTGCTCTGAAAGGCAACGTAAGGAAAATCGTTCACTTCGATTGATTCCAGAAAAATTACTGATGAAAGCAAATAGATTCGCAATGGACTAAGTCCAGCTGACACGGCAAATCTGTAGGCAACGGCTTGCAGGAGATAGAGATACCTCTAAGACTGGCCCACAACCTCGTAATGGACGACTCTTGGCTCGAACTCCAGCAGAAAATCCTTATCTTCTGGATAATATTTGGCTCTTTCCACCTCGTCCCCGGCAAAGGCTTTGATCGAGTCGAGGTCCTTCCAGAAGGTGAGCGTAATAAAGTGAGTGATCTCGCCCTCTGTCCGCTCCAACACGTGAACACTGATATTACCTTCAACAGACCGGTAGTCCGGAATCGCCCGCGCGATCGTGAACTCCCGGTATGCCTCTGCCTTTGACGTAGGCACTCTGCCGTGCCACATTCTTACGATCATTCTCCGTCCGTTTCTTCAAAGATGAACTTTGTGGGATCTTCGTTGAACGTTGACCAGGCAATGCATTGACGTGGCGTAAACACAAACAGTCCGCCTTCGTCCCATGAGTTTGGTCCAGGGGTATACCCATATTCCTTATATTTCTTGTACGCTTGTGAAAGTTTTTGCCCAAGCTCCGGGGATGGTTTCTCTGCTTCTCTGGATGTGCCTTCAAGGATGACAGCCTGCCAGCCATTCTCTAAATGGACCGTCACATTCGGATTCGACCGGATGTTGATGGCATGACGCGTCTCCGGACTGCCGTCATAGTAGATTTTTCCATCCACAAAAACACACCAGCGCGGCACTACGTGCGGGCGTCCATCGGGGCGGACGGAGCAGATCCAGTAATGCTTGGCTTCCGTCAATTGCGCGGCGACCCAGTCCCACGTCAAGAATGAGACGGGTTTATCCACGTATCCCTTTGGGAATTTCGGACGAGTAATTTTTGTTGGTTCCATACCCCGCACTATAAAACAATTTTCTCTAAATCGCAATTAGTTCAGAGAGGATGAAGTCATCCGTTTGCCTGGTTGCTTGCTTATTGATTTTTGCATAGGATATAGCCCCGTCCACCACAAGCCAAAATAATAACCCGCAAATGCCGCCAGATACCCTGTGAGCACATCCAATATGTAATGTTGGCCGGTGAACAATGTGGACAACGAAACCGTGATCAAAATCAAGATCCACACAAGCCGGTAGCGTGGATACCAGCGACTAAAGAATAAGGCGATCAGTGTCGTAATATACACATGTCCACTGGGCAGTGCTGCATAGCGCCCCATCTGTTCATGAAAGATGCGCAAGAGGAATGTGAAGATGTCATTTCCCTGGAGGGTGACCGGCTTCACGTAGGTTGGAAAAAAGATAAATGTCAAAGCCCCTAGTCCAAAGGTCAGCAGGCAGGCGGCTAGGAAAGAACGGAACTGCCGATCTTCCGCTCTAAGAAGAACCCAAGCAAAGCTGGCAAACCACAGAACATAGCATGATACATACGGCAGGATCCATACCGGCCAAATAGGAAACACATCGAGGGCGAGTCTGGGCTCCACACCGCCTGTGGTCTGGTTGCTCGCCGGGATATAGACCATTTGAATGCAGCAGGCAAGGAGAGCCAACAAGAGACGCTTAGGCAATGATAGAGCAGACGGTTTACGTTTTGGCTTTTCCGTTGCGTATTCTGGATAACTCATGCATTGCCTCCGTGACCATTCCAACGAGGACTAAGAATACGCTATCGTCTCCAAAATGGCTATGGGGGAATTCCTTGAGGGGACACGCGCCAGTAAGCCGGGTTTACACAAGGGTATCAATCTTCCTGCACGATGACGGCGCGCACATCGTCGGTGTAGTTCTCCAAATCGTCGAGCCGCTGATTGATCTTCTCCGCGTCAAGTGGGATTCTCTGTGAGACGACGCGTGAGGTATCCAAGACCTTCCGGCGCGCCATCTCGATCAGGAACGGTAATTCCTGCAGGAGATGATCGTTCGAGCCGATAATCTCTGCCTCCAATCCGATCAAAGTCTGATAGGGATAGACTTCCAACGGAGTGTGATTGAGCCCCACGATCACTGCGCGTCCGAGCGCACCGAGCGATTCGATAGTCTGTCTCATGGTGACCGGTAGACCGATCATTTCCAGCGCGACATCCACGCCCTTGCCCCGCGTCGATTTCTGGATTTCCTCCACCGCGTCGGACCGGCTTGCGTCGATTGGAATCGCGCCGTACTCAGAGGCAAGCTCCAGTTTGTCTCGCTTGATATCCACCGCATAGACATCGACCGCGCCCAGCGCTTTTGCGAGCTGGATGGCAGACATGCCGAGTCCGCCTATGCCGAACACGGCAACCGTTTCCCCGTCCCTGACTCTGCCCCGGCGCAGCGCGTGGAGGGCCGTCGCGGAGGCACACATCAGCGTGGCGCCTTCTTCGAAGGAGATCTCCTGTGGCAATGGGATAGCATTGTGGGCAGGTATGGCAATGTATTCTGCATAGCCGCCGTCAATGTGATGCCCGATCATCTTCACAGTGGTGCAGAATTGTTCCTTCCCCGATTGACAATAATAGCAGTGACCGCAGGAAATGTTGTAATGCAAACAAACCCGATCTCCAGCCTTAACGTTTGTTACGTTCGCACCTACCCATTCCACCTCACCGGCTACTTCATGGCCGAGCGTAATGGGAAGTGTCCCCATACCGGAACGCCCGGCGCGGTAATGGGCATCTGAGTGACAAATCCCTGCGGCGCGGACGCGCACCAACACATCCTCTTCGCCAGCAGAAGGGATCGGAATTTGCTGCAGATCCAATTGCTTTCCGGGCTCGACCATGCGGACGGCTTTCATGCTTTCTCCTTGTGATCCAACACAGAATTTCTTGCCCAGTTCGCGATGACGCGTATATCTTCCGGCGTAGTACGGCAGCAGCCGCCGATCAGACGCGCCCCCGCCTTGTACCACTCGCGTGCTTGTTCCCCAAATGAATCCACGACCGGATCGCCATTCCAGGCATTCTTATCCGCGTTATAGGTTTCGCCAGAGTTTGGATATACAAGGACCGGTTTCTCGGTGACCTTCTTGGCTTCCCGAATCAACGAAGGAATATAGTTCGGCGATGTGCAATTAATTCCGATCGCCGTGATTTGCGGCTGGTTTTCCAGCTGCCTGACGCAGTCTGCGAACGTCTGACCTTCCGAAATGTGTTTCTCATCGCGCCCGCTGAAGCTGATCCAGGCAGTGATATTTGGAAACTCCTCAAGCAGTTTTGCAATCGCCTGCGCCTCGATCAGAGAGGGTATCGTTTCACAGGCAAGCATCTCTGCACCTGCTTCGATCAGCGCTCGCATACGCGGGCGGTGAAAGTCCATCAATTCCGTTTCACTCAAACCATACTTGCCGCGATATTCCGAACCGTCTGCCAGGAAGGCGCCGTATGGTCCTACCGAGGCGGCGACAAACGGTCTCGATGTGCCGGCGCGGTTGGCTGGCTCTGCCCAGAACTCGTCGCGCGCCTCGATAGCGATGCGTACCGATTTCTGAATCAAATCGATCGCTTCTTGTTTGGTTAAGCCGCGCTTTTCAAATCCTTCTATCGTAGCCTGGTAACTAGCTGTAATGGCACAGTCCGCCCCGGCTTTGAAATAATCCAGATGCACTTGCTGAATGGCTTCGGGCTGTTCCAGCAATATCCTGGCTGACCATAATTCATCTTTGAGGTCCCAGCCGCGGCGTTCCAGTTCGGTGGCGAGGGCGCCGTCTATCACGAGCGCAGGATAACGATTCAGGATGGAAGCAATAGGATTCATAAATGAAAGGATACCATACATGAAAAGTTGGACAACGTGCTTCTCGCTGCCCAACTTTTCATGATGAGTTTGCTGTCTTAATCATAAGGCCAGCGATCTGTCTGTTGGAGCAACGCACGCAGATGATTGATTTCCCCGGCATGGTAGAAGTCATGGGCGATCAGGATGCGGATGATATCGCGGGTTGGGAGTCGCTCTCCCCAATTCGTGAGCCGTTCACGGTCCAGCTCGTTATCGTCTGCAAGGGCGCGAACGGAGTCGAGCCAGCGTCGATGACCTTCCGTCAGCCAGGCGAGGAGCTCCGCGCGCGGACGTGAGCGCGCGCCACCCTCCGGAATCAGAGGCGGCTGGTCGCCTTGCAGCGAGGCAGTGCCAAATGCATAGTCTTCATACATCCATTTAGACCAGCCGATATGTTCCAGGATGTCAGTAATCGAACGACCGCTCTCGGCCCGTGTGGCAGTCCAATCCTCCTCGCGAAGATCGCGAAGGTTCGCAAGCAGGGAAAGCGAAGGATCGCCGTCGAATGCTTCTTCAATGAGCCAGGTAAGAGTGTCAATGGCAGTATGTGAGGTGTTCATCGCCGCTACGCCATTCCAAAGATATATTGGTTGAGAAATCCATTGTGAAATTTCCCCTGTGGATCATATTCTTGCAGAAGCTGTCGAAAATCCGGAAGTTTTTCATACAAGGATTGCAGATGCGCCGGAGACATGGTAAACAGTTTCGCCCAGTGCGGTCGGGCATCAAACGGCGCAAGCGCTTCCTCAATCCTGGGCAGCACATTCTGTACCTTTTCCCAGTCTTGTTTCCAGGTAAAGTGAATGCCAGCAGAAGCTCGTCCATAACATGGGCTCATCCATAAATTGTCAGCAGCAATAGTGCGTACTTCTGAAATTTGGAGGAGCGGGGCAATCTGTTCTTGCATCGCGTGAATGGCTTGCAACGCGGCGAATACATGCTGGCGGGGAACGAAATATTCACTTTGCAGTTCTTCTCCGCTGCTGGGAGTAAAGTCCATGCGGAAATGAGGCAGACGCTCGAACCAGGGACCGCAGATGCCCAATTGCTCCGTACAGTTTTCGGCGGAAAGGCTCGTGATAGGGTGCAGGTGATTTGTGGCAAGCCTTGCGCCAAATAAGTCCGATTCTGCTTTGAACGAGTTCCCGCCCGGCACCTGGCGTTTCAGCCATACCTGATTGATGGCGAGGGTTCGCCAGTCTGTGAAGAGGCTGACACTATAGGTCTGTGAGGTCAGCTCATCGTAATGTTCTTCCAGCGCTGCCAGCGGAAGATTCTCGTAAACATCCTGCTGCATGAGGAACGTTGGAGAGATATCCAAAGTGAGTTTGGTGACGATACCCAGCCCGCCGAGCCCAACAACTACTCCTTCAAACTGCTCATGGTCACGTGAAAGAGCCACCACATCCCCCCGGCCGGTTACCATTTCCATGGCGGAGACGGCCGTGGCAAGATTTCCATTCCGGTCCCCAGAACCGTGCGTGGCAGTGGCACAAGCGCCAGCCACCGAGATATGTGGCAGCGAGGCGAGGTTATGCAGCGCGTAGCCCTGCTCATGGAGCCAGCGCGCAAGGTTTCCATAACGTACACCTGCTTCCACGGTCACAGTGTGCCGTTCCGAATCCAAATCCAGAACTTTGTCAAACCTCTCCAGGGAGATGAGATTGCCAGGTGAGTCTGCGATGTCGTTGAAGGAATGGCGTGTTCCAAGTGCCTTCAATTGATCACTGCCCATCACCAGCTCCTGGATTTGTTCGACTGTCTCAGGTACATGAATCCGAGCGGCACGATACGTGTAATTTCCAGCCCAATTCCTTGGATTGTTTATCATCTTCACGACCTCTCGCTCTAGAAATCATTTTGTTGGTTAGGGAAGCAAGCCCAGTTCATCCAACGAACGAAGAAGCTCCGCAGGATCACGATACACCCGGAAGGCTCCCGCCTGACTTAATTCAGCTTCGCCATAGCCTCCACTCAGAAGTCCAACGCTCAACATTCCCGCGCGTCGGGCAGCCAGCAAATCCCAGACAGCATCGCCAACCACATAGCAATCATTGACGCTGACTCTCATTCGTTGCTGGCAGGCAAGGAAAAGATCCGGTTCCGGCTTGGCGCGCGCAACCGAACCGCGTTCCACGATCACCGTTTCCTCCCGGATTCTCAGCACATCCAGTGAGGCGTTGATTTCTGGCCGTCTGCCCGAGGTCGCGATCCCGAACAGGATGCTGTTTGCGTAGAGGAATTGAATGAGTTCCACCGCACCCGGCAACGGGCGGCGCTCAGACAGGAGCTCCCGAAAGAGCTCCCCATGCCGGTGTTGGAGAGCTTCCTCTTCGTCCGGCTGGATCTCCCGTCCCAGTTCGCGCGCGACGGCACGTGTGAATAATCCCCCACTCATGCCGATCTTACGATGGATGCGCCAGCCCTCCAGGGGCATCCCAGCCTCTGCCAAAGCCTTCTGCCAGGCAAATATATGGGCGTAGACGGTGTCAACCAGTGTGCCATCCAGGTCAAATATAAGCGCTCTCATATCCTTCTCCAAAGGAGTCTCGTAAACCTCAGTTCATTCTAAAACAAAACGACCTCCGAGTGCAACCTCGGAGATCGATGTTGGCAAGATAGTTGTGTCGATTTATGCCTGGTTACCCTTTATGGTTTCCACTGTAATTTGTCCTGCTTGACGTTGGGAATGCCACTTCCAGTGGGAAGATCGGCTAGCAGTACCGGGGGCTGTGCCGTTGGATCAGAAGCAATGGCGCTCAAATCCATCAGGAACACCTGACGGTCGCTGATGTACGCCAGGCATTTCCCATCGGCGGAAATGGAGGGAGCGTAGGCGGCCTCAGCTACCTTGATCATACCTGTACCATCCGTGGGCGCGAGATAAATGGCGCGGTCTGTGGCAAGCCTGCCAAAGTCGAAAACGAGTGATTTGCCATCTGCGGACCAGCTCAGGTTTGCCGTGTCTGGAAGAGAGGAGCCAGGGGTCTTTGGGATGGGGAACATTCCGAGTACAGACCGTCCGCCGGTGGCAAGGTTTTCCACGGTGAGACGGGCTTCGCCGGTGTCCTGGTCGTATTCCATATATGCCAGAGACGAAGCATCCGGAGAAAACGCATAAGCGCTTCCATCCCTTACAAGGGGATTAATCAATATCGCCTCTGAGTCTTCCAGCATCATTTGGAATAATCCCGCAGAGGTGGAATCTGCGCCGTAAAAGATGACGCCACTTCCATCTGGTAAAAATTGTGGCGTTCCCTGGATGTAGACATCCAATTGTTTCTTCACAACATCAGTTCCCTCGGCGTTCAACACAGAAAGAACTTGATTGTTCTGACTGGACCACATGGCGAGCTGTTTTCCATCGCGCGACCAAACGGCATCCATCAAGTAACCCACTCCGGAATTCGAAAGAAGGTACTCTACTTGACCTCCCGCTAAGTCCGTAACAAGTACGTGACCGCTGCCCATTGTGTTGCCGACAATGGTGAGTTGTTTGCCATCTGGTGACCAAGTAAAGGAACGCATCTCGCCCATCGGGGTTCCGGTATCGACCGCGGTGAACTCGGTCTTCTCGGGATTGCTGAGGAATACTGTGAAACCGTGTACCACTGCCAGTGGACCTGGACAAATATCCCCAGCGCGGACACTCTCTGCAAAAGAGACTTCTTGCGTTGGCGTAACCCCTGCAGCAGGGGGAATCTGGGGAATGAAGGAACGGATCGTCCAGTTGAGCAAAAGCACACCGCCTATTGCAACGATTCCCCATCCTAACGGTATCATGATTTTCTTAAACCAGCCTTGCACAGGCCGTGAGGTAGTGGCTTTATCCATGAGTTGATTCTCCAAATCCCATTGAAATGCTTGGGAAGGCTGCATCTCCTCGGCAAGGGAATTTAATTTTGAAGCCACCGGCTGCTCTTCCGCCGGGATTTGATCGAGCAAATCTTTATTCATCTTCCACCTCCAGTGCAAACGAGGTTCTGGTTCGCAGGTCGTGTAAGCCGCGTGAAAGAAGCATCCGTATCGACGTTTCGCTCTTGCGAAGTACCAGAGCAGCTTCTTTTGTGCTGAGCTCGCTAAAAAAACACAGGATAATCGCTTCGGCACGGTCTTGGCTGATAGTGCTGAGCGCACGGACAAGCTGTTCGACTCGGATGCGCCGCGCCGCGGCTTTGTCGGTGGGCAGCCCCTGGTAGGGGAGGTGGAGCGCTGCGTCCAATGGGACCTGGGGCTTTTTCCCGCGAAAGAAGAGGGCGCGCTTGCGTGATGCGATCCCGATCAGCCACGTAATATACGGTCCTGTCCCGCGAAATGAACGGATTCCCTCCAGCGCTGCCATGAACGTCTGCGAGGTCAAGTCCTCCGCATCCTTGCTATCGCCTGTATGCGCTAAGTGATAGCGATAGATGCTGCGAACATGGCGGCGATACAGCTCGGCAAACGCCTGTGGGTCTGTGCGGGCATGCTGTGCCAGATGGGCATCGTCCATGGACGAATATCCGGTTTTGGGTAACGTCATAAGGGTTGTCATACATCTCCTGTGTACACGTATGTAAGTTACAGGAGACCCCTGAATCGTAACAGGGAAAATTATTTGACCCGTTGCAGGGTGATTTTCAGATGTGGCGTCAATTGCTCGACTTTCGTCGTCTGCATCGCCATATCATAGCGGAGTGTATCGCCGACCAACTCAAAGGTGCGGATAGACGACACCATGCGCGGATCGTTATTCAGCACTTTGCTCACAAAACGGATTCGGAACATGCCACTTAAGGATTCGACAGAGCCCACCAAGATCTCACTGCGACCGCCGATCTGGATGTTGACTAATTGCAGATCATCGTTTTCAAGGCTGCTGAGGAAGCCACTCTCCCAATGCGAGGGAAGGTATTCTGTTCCGCCGTCATAATGCTTTTGAGCTCGCTGTTGATATGCCAAATTTTTCTCATCCCGCCGTGTGAAGACCAGGGTTTCACGATAATCAAAGGAAGTGACACCTGGAAACTCTCCGCGGCCCTCGCCTGCCCAGGTGCCTTCGAGGAGGGATAGAAACTGGCTAGTGATGGGTTTATCATTCATAGCTTTTTATAACCTATCTTAGGAAAGCTTCACCTTGTATTGCTCCCAAAGTGTGTTTGTTCCGTCGATCCGAAATTGATTGTCTGTGCCTGCCAGGATCGCGTCCCAATCAATGAGCGCTGCGAGCTGCTCACCATATTCCACCAGACGTCCAATATCTCTCGCGTCATCTAAACCTATATCTTCCTTTAGCTCGCTATCAATTCGATAGAACCTCATTTCAGGGAAGTGCCGCCAGGTAAATTCTGTTTGCTGCTCTCCGGGCGACTCGAGCAGCTCTGCCAGAATCCATTCCAGCCAGCCTCCAATCCACGCGGGCTCTTTTCGGTGTTTGAACTTGCCTGTGCCCAGGGAAACTGTGATTGTATCTGCCGGGCTGAAACCCTGTGTGTATTCAAACGCTTCGATGCACGCCTGATAGACAGGATTCCCTGTCACGCCTACTGCTCCGTCGACCAGGGTCCCAACGCGCTCACAAGGCGGATGTATGGACGTCTCGGCAATCGTCCAGGGTTGAAAAAAAGTGGGCGCGGCGGCAGAGGCAGTTGTACAATCTGCCAGTCCCAGATGCCCTGTGCAGCCTGCGTTCTTGGGATTATCTCGGACAAAATACCAGGGCATGCCATCCGAGATTCGCTTTGCTGTGAGGAGGATATTAATGGGGGAGTCGTTCAACGTCCATGCCTGTGCAGGTCCCAGTGCTTCGGCAATCAGTGTATGCAGTTGCTCTGTGGAGTACATGGAACCAAATAAAACCAGCTTAACGAACTTGAGAGGGTTTTGCGTGAATATTTCTTTCGTTCGGTTCACATAAAAGTCGAGGATACGTGACGCAGGAACGCCTGCCGCGATCGCAGACGCCAGGATCGCGCCGGTAGACGTTCCGGCGACAAAGGAAAAGATGTCACGCGTGAGTTTTCCGGTTGTGTTTTCCAGCTTCATCAAAGCGATCGCCGGGAGGATGCCGCGTATGCCGCCGCTGTCGATCGAGAGCAGATAACGGGTCATGTTATTTTCCTAGCAACCATTCATCAAAAAAGCCGAGCAGCCTGCGCTGGTAGCGGCGGGGATTATCGAGATACATCATCTGATGTGGTACATTATCTTTTTCCCACAAAAACCGCGGCTCACCGGCTGCGGCGAAGAGCCTCTCTCCCGAATCTGGAGGGGCGACCGTATCTGCCGTACTGTGCACAATGTAGACCGGGCGCGGACTGATTCTGGGGATATCCTCCACTGGATTCACAGAATCGAGGGTGAATCCGGTCCCGGCTGTTAGGATAAATTTAGCAACCGGGTTGATGATTGGATACGGCACAAGATAATTGAACTCCTCGTTCAGGGAGGAAAACGAGCTGTCAATGAAGATGGCTTCGATCTGCGGGAACTCGGCTGCCGCCCGAATGATCGTTGCCCCACCCATCGAACCACCCCACGCGCCGACATGCTCCACACCCGGCTGGGCACGCGCATATTCCAGCGCCGCTTGGACGTCCAGCACTTCCAAATATCCGATTGTGGAAATATTGCCTTCGCTTTCCCCATGGGCTCTTGCATCCCAGGCAAGCACCCCATACTTTTTTCTTGCCAACAAGGCGTAAACCCACTCGGGGCGTTTATTGCCATAGCCATGCGCAATTAAGATCACGGCCCCGTTTTGAGGCGGCGTATACCATGCCGCAAGTCGAATCCCATCTTGCGTGATCAAGTCAACGGGGTGGTAGTCAATTTTATGTTTTCTGAGAGTCTTTCCCTGCGGAATGCCGCGTGGTGGATGCAGGGCATCATTTAACTTTATCGCGCTGGTAACAAGGATCGAGATCACAACCACAATCGTTACCTTTGTGGCAAACACGAACATAGATCGCGCCCAATGGCTCCCACTTGTCCTGTTCATGATTCGATTATACAGCAAGCAAAAAGCCTCGGAATTCCGAGGCTTTGCTGATCAATGAAAACTCATCACTGGTTATTCTGCTTCTATTTCTTTCAGATAATCCTCTGGAAGCCAGCAGCATAACACCAATTCTCTCGCCGCCCTGACCTCATCCATCCTGCCGAATTGCGTATTGTTCGGGGCAGACTTCAGGAGTTCAGGCTGCGTTTTCGCTTCTTCCGCAATCTTGATCATCGCATCAGCGAAGGCGTCGAGCGTGTCTTTGTTTTCGGTTTCGGTTGGCTCGATCATCAGAGCTTCGGGGACGATGAGTGGGAAGTAATTTGTAGGTGGGTGGAAGTTGTAGTCCATCAGGCGCTTGGAGATATCCAGCGCGCGCACGTCGCTACCCTTGAAGCGTCCTTCGGCGACGAACTCGTGCATGCAGATCCGGTCGAACGGGATCTTATAAGTATCGCGCAATCTTGCCTGCAAATAGTTCGCGTTCAGCACGGCATATTGCGCGATATCCTTCAACCCATCTGGCCCGTGCATGGCGATATAGGTGTAGGAGCGCACAAAGCCGCCGCCGAAATGTCCGTGGAAGGCTTTCATCCGCCCGATGGACTTTGCAGGTTTGACAAAGCCATACAGGGGAGGCATATCATCGTCACCGTTATCGATGATGTCCACCAGCGGCTCCGGCAGGAACTCCGCCAGATGCGCGGCGACACCGACGGGACCGACTCCCGGTCCGCCGCCGCCGTGAGGGACGGAGAAGGTCTTGTGCAGGTTGAAATGCATCACGTCGAAGCCCACGTCGCCGGGGCGGACGATGCCCAGCAGCGCGTTGAGGTTTGCACCGTCGCCATACATCAAGCCGCCGCAGTTGTGTACCAGCTCGATCACTCGTTCAATATTTTCGTCAAAGAGACCGAGTGTATTTGGGTTGGTGAGCATCATGCCGACCACCGTGTCATCACAGGCTGCTTCTAATGCCTTCAAATCCACATTGCCGCGTTCATCAGATGGAATCGTGACCACCTGCATTCCCATCATGCCGACCGAAGCGGGATTCGTCCCGTGTGCGGCATCCGGGATCAGCATCTTCCTCCGTCTGGTATCGCCGCGGGAGTTGTGATAGGCGCGCATCATCAGCACGCCGGTGAATTCTCCGTGCGCGCCGGCAGCCGGCTGTAAGGTTACGGCAGCAAATCCTGCGATCTCCTTCAGCCAGTTCTGCAACTGGTACATCAATGCCAGGTTGCCTTGCACCGTTTCAATCGGCTGCAACGGATGTGTGAATAAAAACCCGGGCAACCGCGCCGTATCCTCATTTATCTTGGGGTTGTACTTCATCGTGCACGAGCCAAGCGGATAGTAACCACTGTCGACGCTGTAGTTGAATTTGCTGAGGTGCATATAGTGGCGGACAACATCCACTTCCGCGAGCTCGGGCAGAGGCAAGTCCTGACGAAGGAGCTCCTGAGGGGGGAGATCCGTCTCCGGGACGTCGGAAGCGGGCATGGTCACGCCGGTGCGCCCGGGGGACGATAAATCGAATATGGTCGGCTCGACGATCTTTGGATCTGTCCTGACTTTGGGTTCCATCACAGCATCAGCCATGGCCCACCTCCGATAACACTTCTACCAGTACGTCAATATCCTGTTTACTGTTCATTTCTGTTACCGCAATCAACATGTGATTTTTGAGGGCGGGGTAATCCTGACTGAGATCGTAGCCGCCAAGAATGCCGTGCTCCAGCAAAAGAGCGTTCACTTCTGCGACGGGACGATTAACGGAAAGGGTGAACTCGTGGAAGAACGGCTCCGTGAAGCATAAACCGACGCCCTCGATCTGACTCAATTGCTGCGCCGCGTAGTGCGCCTTCTGATAACAAAGCTCGGCGACCTGCCGTAGTCCTTTCTTGCCGAGCAGCGAGAGATAGACAGCTGTTCCGAGAGCGATCAGACCCTGATTGGTGCAGATATTTGATGTAGCGCGTTCCCGCTTGATGTGCTGTTCGCGCGCGGTCAATGTGAGCACGTAAGCGCGCTGCCCGCGGTTATCGATCGTTTCGCCGACGAGACGCCCTGCCATTTTGTGGACGTAGGCTTTGCGCGTCGTGAAAAAGCCGACGCTGGGTCCGCCATACCACATGGGGATGCCCAGCGGCTGACCGTCGCCCACGACGATATCTGCGCCCATCGAGCCAGGCGTTTTGAAGAGGGCGAGCGCAGTTGGGTTCGCCACAACACAGACCAGCGCGCCCTTCTCGTGCGCAGCTTCGATGAGTTTGGTGTAATCGTAAATCCGCCCAAAGAAATCGGGGTATTGGATGATGAGGAGACAGGTGTTATCGTCAGTGAGCGAGATCAAGCTGTCGGTGTTGTCGGCTGCAACATCGAAATTGGAGATTAGAGACTGGTCATCGCCCACGAGCTCCAATTCCATCCCCTGGTTATAGGTGCGGATGACGGCGCGGTATTGAGGATGGATAGTAGGGGAGATGACAACCTTCTTGCGTTTGCCCCGGAACTGGGCGTATGCCAGGTTCACGGCTTCGGCTGTGGCAGTCGCGCCGTCGTAGTGCGAAGCGTTGGACACGTCCATGCCTGTCAGCGCGGACATGAGGGATTGATATTCGAAGATTGCCTGCAATGTCCCCTGTGAGATCTCAGGCTGGTAAGGGGTGTACGCCGTATAGAACTCACCGCGGCGAAGGATGTGATCCACCACCGAAGGGATGTAGTGATTGTACATGCCCGCGCCGAGGAAGGAGATCAGATCGATGCGGACATTTTCATTTGCCTGCGCGAGACCGGAAAGTTCGTTCAACGCTTCCATTTCGGTGAGGGCAGGCGGCAGATTCAGTTGGGGGAAGCGGTGTTTGGCGGGAACGGCATCGAACAAATCGTCCAGCGATTTGACGCCGATCGTCTCCAGCATCGCATCCCGTTCTCTGGGGGAGGTGGGAATATAGGTCATAAGTTACCTTTCAGATGTCGTTGCGAGTGTACTTTTCTGGCGATGACCGCCAGATGTGCACAGCAATCTCGCATTAATCGCGGCCCGAATCTTCCATCGAACAGGAGATTGCTTCGTCGCTTTGTTTCTTGCAACGGCATGATTTGACTAGTGAGACCGCTCTTCGCAATATTTCTCGTAGGCAGCTGCATCCATTCCTTCGGCTGCCGTACCGCCAGCTAATTTGATCATCCAGCCTTCGCCATATGGGTCACTGTTAAGGGTTTCGGGCTTGTCAGATAAAGCTCGGTTGACAGCGCTGACCGTGCCTGCAGCGGGAGCATAAATCTCCGCTGAAGCCTTGACCGACTCCACGGAGGCTATCGGTTTGCCTACATCGATGTTATCGCCTTCGTCCACCAGGATTTCGACAAAGACAATGTCCGAAAGCTGGGATTGGGCGTAATCGCTAATTCCGATTGCACCTGTTTCTGGATCGAACCATTCATCCGACTTCATGTACTTCAGATTGGCAGGCGTGTTCATCAGGTTTTGCTCCTTGAAAAGGATTTGGCGATTAAATGTAAAAGGCGCACGAAATTCCTCGCGCGCCTCTGTAATGTGACCTGAGAGATTCATTTAGTTAGAGAGTTAGGTAGTTTTTTAGCCATCAAACTACTGAACTAAGGAACTAAATTTACACCGTCGGTGCCATCCCGCCAGGGCGGGATGGACTTTCCAGAGTTTCGTCGAGAACAGGGTCCTTTTGCCTGAGAGTTTCGTCTGGTTTCGCCTTGCCAGACTTGCACCTTCGGCGCTCCTCGAAGTCGTTAATACAAGAGTCTCTTCCCTGTTACCCGTTAAGCTATCTACTATCCATTGTATGGTTGAGGGGAGGCAGAGTCAAGAGGGAAAGTCCTCTGATTTAAGAAACAGGACCTCCGGAGTTGAAATCTTCGGAAGCCCTGCTCTAATCCGTTAAGGAATGTTCTAACTCTTTGGCGCTTCATCACCCAGGTATGGTGGTTCCGCTGGCGGAGCAGGCTGTACTGGCACGAGAGGCGCGGCTCCATTCAAACGAGCGAAGTAATCCCGCACGGTCACATCGTTATAGAAGACCAGTGCCAGGATGCCGACCACGACAGAGAAAAAGTTGCCCACCAGCGCGCTAACAATTTCCAGGATGGCAATCGTGGTGGACGGCTGGGTCGTCTGCGGTGGATTGCTCATCAATTTTGCGGCATAAATGATCTCAAAAACGCCGAGGATGGTCGGCAGCAGCATAAAGGGGATGCAGATGATGCCAACGATGCTCAAAAGCCCGGTGAGTGACAGTCCTAACCCCCAGAACAGATTGACAACGCCGCTGGCAAGCGTCATCCAGGCGATGACATTGACAAACGTAGGTCTTTCTGGATTTGTGAATTGTGTGTTCATATGGTTCTCCTGAAGTACAGATTCCAACCTGCAGGTCAGATCACTTCTTATACGCTGCTAGGAAAGAAGAGTTGCACAGGAAAAGGGTTTTTGAGTAATTTGCAGTACCATTAGACATCCTTTCTTCGTGATACAGGAGTTGCAGATGGAGATTAAGGGAAACGTTGTAATTGTGACGGGCGCATCCTCAGGGATCGGCGAAGCGACTGCCCGCGAGTTTGGACGTGAAGGGGCGAAGGTGGTGCTGACAGCCCGCCGTCGGGATCGGCTGGAAGCACTGGCGCAGGAAATCCATAACATGAGAACCGGAGCCGAGACGCTCGTGGTACAAGCAGATCTTTCCAGGTTGGAAGATATCGAGTCGCTGATCACTCAGACCATGGATACGTTTAGACGCATTGACGTTCTTGTGAACAACGCCGGGTTTGGGCGTCTGGATTGGCTGGAGAACCTCGACCCTGAAAAAGATATCAAAGCACAATTTGATGTCAACGTACTTGGGCTGGTGCAAACCACGCGGCAGGCGCTGCCTGTGATGATCCAGCAGCGCGCCGGGCATATCATCAATATGTGTTCGATAGCAGGACTGATTGCAACGCCTACGTATACGATCTATGCCGCTAGCAAACATGCCGTCCACGGATTTTCGGAGGCGTTGCGGCGAGAGGTAAAGCCGTGGGGAATCGATGTCTCTCTAATTTATCCGGGAGGTGTCACAACGACTGAATTTGGTCAGCAGTCAGGCTTTAAGCGTAAGACGCAGACTACCACCCCCAAAGTCCTATTGTCGAGTGCCGAGGAGGTTGGGCGCGCGGTTGTGCAACTGGTGCGCCGTCCGCGTGCGATGTGGCTCATTCCGTGGCTTTGGATCTTTCCGGTGCTGCTCAACAAGTTATTTCCCTCTATTGTGGATTACTCAAGCATCCATAAATTTACCATCCCCGAACGTGCAGAGGAGATGTAATGAAGTAGGGCGGAATGGTATTTCGCCTATTTATGATTGGCAGGATGCCATCCCGCCTTATAACTTAATCAGGCAATCCGGCAGGCTTTAGGTCTTTCAAATTCAGCTGCAGGGTCCGGCGTCCATTGAATTCATTTGCTTCGAAGCGATACAGAACATCGATATAGGGTGGAAGGTCAGGTTTGAGCTGACCGAGACGGAACCCAATGGCATCTACCGAAGCACCGCGCTCATCCTCCAGCGTCAGCTTCAAATGCCTGCCTTCGGCGCCAACCGTTCGCGCCGCTCTGACTTTGACATTGCGCGAGACAAAGACTGCCTCCGGGTTACCGTAGCCGGTTGGTTCCAAAAACATGAGATGTTTCAAAACATCGAAGTTCAACTCGGAAAGCAGGACTTCCAGATCTGCCGTGAGAGTCTGGCGCAGGTCTCTCGAGCCAAGTTGATCCCTGGCAATCTCTTTCAAACGATAAACCAGTTCGGGCAGGTTTTCGTTCTTCACGGTAAAGCCAGCCGCCGCCGCGTGCCCTCCATGACGGACGAGGAGGTCCTTGCACAGGTCGAGCGCGTCGGTAATGTGGAATTCTGGGATCGAGCGGCACGAGCCGCGCGTCTCTTCAGCGCTTTTGGCGGCGACGATCGCGGGGCGGTAATACATCTCCGTTAAGCGGGAGGCTGCCAGCCCGACCACACCGGGATTAAATTCCTCATGTGCCGCGAAAAGCAGGAAGGCTTGGGGGTCTTCGCCCATCGCAATCGCTTCGGCTTGTTCCTGCATCGTGCGCGTGATCGATTGGCGCTGGCGGTTCTGTTGATCGAGTTGCTGGGCGAGCTGGCCGGCACGCATAAAGTCTTTCGTTGTGAGCAACTCGAACGAAGCCAGCGCCGACTCGAGCCTGCCGGAGGCGTTCAGACGTGGACCGAGCATAAAGCCGATGTTGCCCGCGGTGCACTTGTCGATCTTTAGGTCTGCGATGCCTGCGAGAGAGAAGAGTCCCTGGCGCTTCGTCTCACGAATCTGCCGCAATCCCCGGCGAACGAGCACGCGATTTTCACCCACGAGCGGAGCGAGGTCTGCCACGGTGCCTAGCGCAACGAGGTCGAGCAGGTCGTTTGTGTGAAAACCATTGTGTGGCTCCTGAACCCTGACCAGTGCCTCGGCAATTTTGTAGGCGATCCCAACCCCGGCGAGGTCTTTATCCGGGTAAGGGTCGCCGTGTTGTTTCGGGTTGATCACCGCCAGCGCGGGGGGCAGGTTCGTGCCGTCTGGGTGGTGATGGTCGCTGATGATGAGGTCCAAGCCGATGGTTTGCGCGTGGAGCGCCTCGTCGGGCGAACGGATTCCACAGTCCACGGTAATGACCAGCTTGACGCCATCCGCTTTGAGGGTGTCCAGAGCCTCTTTATTGAGACCGTACCCCTCGTCGAAGCGGTTCGGGATGTAGCCGCGCACGTTTGCCCCAAGAGCACCAAGAGCTTGCACGAGCAGCGCTGTTGCTGTAACGCCGTCCACATCGTAATCGCCATAGATGGCGATCGGTTCGTCGTGCTGCAGGGCATAGCAGATGCGATCGACAGTCGCCTGCATCCCGGTCAATTGGAATGGATCTGTATTCGAGTTCGACTCTGCTTTAAGAAAGGCGCGCGCCTCCGCATCTGTCGCCAGACCGCGGTTGAACACGATCTGTTTGAGAATCGGAGGGAATTTGACAAGCGCTTCGTCCGCTTGTGCAGTAATGGGCGGGGCGATCACCCAGCGTTTATTGTGTGTCATTTCCTGTATATTCTATAAAGTGTATCATCGATTTCTTCGACTCGATAAAGCTCTGTCAGCTCGGGCATTTCAATTGTAAAGTAAATTGGGCGGGTATCCAGATTCTGATCAATGTATGCAATGGTCGAATCCGCCAGCTCTTGTTTCTCGCTGCTCCAGGCTTCGTGAAAAATGATTCCCATTTGCCTTTCTTCAATCTGCGCTGTATATACGTAGCTGTATAGTTTGTCCCATGGAGCAAAGACAATCGCATTCTCCTCCACCTGCTGGATCACCCTTCTAGCATCGTGAATCGCTTTGTCCGGGGCGAAGACCGGGTAGATATGGTCGCGCCGGACGAAGAGAGGATACCCGCTTCGTATGGCTGGGAGGAGATCGTGACGGGCATGCCATACTGGTAGAGCGATGAGCAGCATCATGAAAGCATATTGTAATATTCGCGTGAGCGCCAGGTTTGAGGAGGGGAACCGCTTGATGAGCGCCAGTAGTTTGCCGGCTCCTATCCCAAACCACACGGATGTAATCACTGCGGCTGGAACGTAAAACTCGCGGTAGACTGAAAAGGAAACCGTAATGGCAAAGCCCCAGATCAAGAGGAACGCCAGCAAGGGATACAAGCCTTCCGGCATTCGCTCTTTGAGCAAGATTACCCCGCCAGCGACAACGAGAATTAGCGCCCACCATGGAAAGTATGACACATATTCACCCAGTCGCCGGGCGATCTCTTCCGGAGAGGCGGAAAAATAATAGGACCAAAAATGGTTGGCGGGAAAGATGGCAAAGAACCGTTTAAGGGGTGTATCGAATTCCTGTGGCTGCAATCCGAAGGCGCTGAGATTCGTTCGGTAGACAGTGTTGTAAATACTGGATGGTGGGTCATTGTGATCGAGATACAGAAAAAATCCAAACGTGATGACTGCTCCTAATACCGCGCCGCCGGCTGCGGCAAGCCAATCTTCACGCCTGCGCGCGGTCAGCGCCATGAGCACCAAGACACAAAACGCTGTCATCACAACTGTACTATGGATGCCCAGGCTTAATCCGCCTGCCAGACCGGCGAGAAAGAGGTAAGCCCATCTCCCGGTATCCCTCCATAGTAGGACCAGCAGCCAGACGGATGCAAGCATCCCGGCGGCGGGCGCATAGGATTCTGCTACCAGCGCGCGCCACCAGAAACCCTCCGTCAGTGCCAGCAGGATCGAAGCACTGAGTGCCGCAATTTTCAGACCTCCCAGCAAGCGTACGATCAAATATGTCTCTGCTACCGCCAGCGCGCCGAAGAATGCCGACAGTAGATTTACGCGATAGGCAATGTTCCCAACCGGAAGATAAGTAAACAGCTTGCCGAACATGATCTGGGTCATATACCCGCTGGGATGGGTCATACCTAGAGTGTAAGAGAGGGTTTGGAATTCGGCAGAGTCCCCCCAGAGCAGTGATGGTGCCAGGGTGCGAATGTAGAGGGCAATGGCGGCGATCCCGATCAGAAAGGCGAGCAGTACGTCTGTTTGAGAGAGGTGGAGTGAGTGTTGCCGTGAACCATTCATAAGGTTGATTTCAGAGAGTAAGCAGTATAAACGGGAATTTAAGAACGTTGCAAGTGTATAATGCTCATGGAGGAATGACGATGTACATCCTTAGACCCGATGAAAAGACGAGTCTCGTTATGCTCTATACCCTGCACAGCGTCGTGCGTGGAGAAGCGGTGGTCAAGCAAAGCGTCCCGCGTGTAAACATCTGGCTCCGTACCGATGGCGCGCCGCGCTACATCCACATCCTCAAGCCGCAGGTGCTGGTGTTTGGCGGAAGCCCTGTCAAGGCGCTCTCGTATTCGGAACTTTACTTTCCGACCTCAGAAGTGGTTGCCTTTCATACATTGCCTCCCGCCGATGAACCGCTGGATTACGATCCCAACGAAGCCGACCGCAAAATGGAGCTGGTAGATCTTCTCGTAGGCACGTTTGTAATGAAAGGAAAGATCCGTATTTCCACTCACACAGAAGTAGACCATACACTGGAGTCCGCGCGCGTTTCTTGGATGTCTGTCTACGATGTTGCAATTACCAACCCTTACCTGCCTCAAATGCCTGTTCTTCAGGTTCCGATGGTGCTCACAAATCCCAGTCACCTGTCGTTTGGATTTGTTTAGTGCCTGCCTCGACGTCAGGTGTGACAAAGCAGAGGTTCTATCACCTTTCTCTGGCGCTTCCGTATACCGCTCTTTGATATCGGAAGCGTTTGTATATCCTGTGGAGAGATCGATTAAGTTGAGGAAGAGATATAATCGTTCTCATGGAATTTGCTCTGACAATGTCTGTCATTTCCTCTGCGGGAGAAAAGCGTGCCAGAACCCTCTAAACGAGTGCCGACCGTCTTTATCGGGACATATACGGAGAAGGAGGGGAGTCAGAGCAAAGGCATTTATGTGTATCGCATGGACCTCTCTTCAGGGGAATTGACATTTCAATGGGAAGCCAAGGGGATTCTCAATCCCTCTTATCTGACTATTCATCCACAGATGAGGTTTCTTTACACGGTAAATGAAGTGCAAAGTTTTGGCGGGCAGGATAGTGGGGGAGTCACTGCGCTCTCGATAGATTCCGCTTCCGTCGAACTGAACCTGTTAAACGCCTATTCCTCGCAGGGGAAGGACCCCTGCTATATCAGCGTCGAACAGACCGGGCGCTTTGCCCTGGTCGCCAATTACTCCGGTGGCAACGCCGCCATGCTCCCCATTTTAGAAGACGGACAGTTGGGGCCCGCAACGGACGTCGTGCAGCATGTTGGTTCCAGCATCCACCCGGAACGTCAGACGGCTCCGTTTGTCCATTCTATTCTGCCGGACCCAACAAACCGGTTTGCAATTGCGGCAGATCTGGGCGCGGACAAGCTCGTGATTTATGAGATGGACCTGGAGCTGGGGAAACTGAAAAAGCACACGGAAGTCAACGTCAGGCTAGGTTCGGGTCCGCGTCACACGATCTTCCACCCAAATGGGAAGTATCTATATCTCATTAATGAACTAAGCTCAACACTCACGGTTTATCGCTACGATAGCCAGGCGGGACGTCTGGAGGAATTACAAACGATCTCCACCCTTCCTACGGATTTTGAAGGCGAGAACTTGTGCGCTGACCTCCATATCTATGGAAAGTATTTGTATGCCTCCAACCGAAAGCATGACAGCATTGCATGGTATCTCATCGACGAACATACAGGTCAGTTGACTTACCAGGGTGAAGTTCCCTCCGGCGGCAAGGAACCGCGCGGCTTCGACATCGATCCAACCGGCAATTTCCTGCTGGCTGCTCACGAGAGGTCTGATAACGTTGTCATCTTTCAGCTAGACCCGGCGACAGGCAAGCCGTTACAGACGGGGCAGGAAGTCAAAGTATCCTTCCCGGTCTGCGTGAAGTTTACCTATTTATAGAACTGACAAAGCTGGTTCCCATCTAGAGGAGATGTATCCGAATGGTCAGCTATCGTGACGAGATTAAAGTGAATGTGGAAGAGGCGCTCAAACTTCTACAGGCGGCAAAAGCGCAGTTGGAAGCAGGTGACCATGAAGCTGCCACCTCCCACGCTTCCGAGTCCGCGTTTCACACAGCCCGCGCGCTGCTACTGGATGAAGGCATCGAGCCAGCCAAACATGGGAACGTCATGACCTTGATTCAGGAGGTTTTTGTGAAAGGACGGCGGCTGACGAAAGACCAGGGCGCGGACCTCCACTGGTTGTTTGCAATAGGAAAGACAGAAGATCGTGTGTCATCCGCAGACGCACACAGGGCTGTGGGGATTGCCGGGAGCTTTATTGAAGCGGCAAAGGTCATCCTGGAAGGATAAATACGAAACTGAAAGGTGGCTACTCAGCGGGATACGGGGTAGCCCTGTAACCAAAATCTTGCCGGGGGGTCTTGTAATGAGTTTTTCCGAATAAGAATTACAATCAGCAAATTCCGGAAATCTTTGGCATGTTTACAAAGGAGAATAGAATAGTATGGGTAAGACAAATTCAAAGTGGATCCTCCCATCCATTAGCGCGTTTGTAGCTATTTGTCTCGCATGTGTATGCTGTTCTGGCGCGGGACTGTATTTTTACGGAGATCAGATCGTAACGGGCTTCAATGACCCAACAACAAACAACCCTCCGGTTCAAAGCTCTACGGCAGAGCCGCCTGTGAATACCTCTGAGCTGCCTGCCTGGACGGTGATCGTCTATTCCGCAGCGGACGATGAAGTGCTGGAAGAGAACATGTGGTTCGATATCAACGAGATGGAGCTGGTAGGGTCCAACCCGCAGATGAACATTGTGGTGCAGATGGATCGCTATATAGGTGCCTTTACCGGCGATGGAGACTGGACGGACACACGTCGCTTCCTGATCACGCAGGATAACGATCTCGATCACATCACGTCACCTGTCGTGCAATCGGTGGGAGAAGTAGATACCGGCAACCCGCAGACCCTCATCGACTTTGTCACATGGGCGATTCAAAACTATCCCGCCCAGAAGTATGCCTTGATCATGTCTGATCATGGCGGCGGCTGGACGGGTGGCTTCTCAGATATGTCGGCGGCTTCCTATTCCGATCTGTCCATCCCCGAGATTGCCTCCTCCATCGAGCAGATTCTTCAGAATACGGGTATCGATAAGTTCGAGATGATCGGGTTTGATGCCTGCCTGATGGGGCAGATCGAAGTGTTTGGGTCTCTGTATCCGTATTCGAATTATATGGTTGCTTCCGAAGAGGTAGAGCCTGGCTACGGCTGGTCGTACGCCGCCTTGCTGGAGCAGCTTGCGCAAAATCCGTCTGTCAATGGAGCCGGGCTTTCGCAGGCGATCATCTCCACCTATGTGACGAATGACATGCTCCTCAGTGGCGGCAGAGCTTCTTCCGACGAGATTGCCCAGGAAGAATCCACCACCACGCTCAGTGCTGTGGAAAGCGCACGAGTGCCAGATGTGATCGGAGCGATGAATCGGTTTGTCACAGCAGCTACGAGCGTGGACCAGACTCTCGTGGCAGAAGCGCGCACCTACACCCGCAGTTACTTCTCACTATTTGGGGAGGAGGTTTCTCCCTCCTTTATCGACCTTGGCAACTTTGCCGAGGTCCTGACCACTATGACGGGGGATGCGGGTGTCCAGCAGTCTGCTGTCCAGTTACAGACGGCAATCGATTCGGCAGTCGTCGCAGAAAAGCATGGCATCAACATGTCCGGCTCGAACGGCATCGCCTTTCATTTCCCCGATTCGGACCTTTATTACTACACCGAATTTAATGAGGAGTTCCCGCCCTACTACGCGGAATCCTCCACAAAATTCCTCGAGCAATCCGTTTGGGACGAGTTTCTTGCCTATCACTATACGGGAGAGGAATTCGCGCCGCAAGAAGGGATTGCGCTCGCTCCCTCCCGGACGGCAGAGATCGTCGCGCCCGGCGCCTCGCAGATGGCAGTCGCGCCGATCCAGATCTCAGACACGGAGATCAGCGGCGATGAAACCGTGACGGTTTCCACTACTGTGGAGGGAAACGTGGCCTACATCTATACGGTGCTGTATTTCTGGAACCCGGACGCAGAGTCGTATTGGATTGGGGATATTTCTTACTATATTGCCGATAACACAATTACGGTGGATGGCGTGAATGCCCCAGATTATGGTCCCAGCCCTGTGCAGATCCAGTACGAATGGTCTCCTGCGCTTTACATGCTCACAGACGGAGAACATGATGCTTATGTATTGGTGGAACCGGCTGAATATCTGAGTGCAGACGGAGAGACCGTATACCAGGTCTATGGTCAATACACATATGCTGACAGTGGTACGGCGGTGGATGCAAGCCTCTACTTCGCGGCGGACGGAAATTTCCTCTACGCGTATGCCTTCCCGGATACAGATGAAAATGGAGCCAGCACACCGGTGGAGATCGATCCGCAGGTTGGCGATCAATTCACCGATTATGTTCAGTTCTTTACGTTTGACGCCAATGATAATGCGACCTATAGCTACGAACTGAGCGCGGACGTGTTCACTTGGGGCGAACAGGGCTTCTCCTTTTACACGGCATATCCGGTAGACGGTCAGTATGCCGCCGGCATCGTTGCCTATGACTTCGACAATAATTCCGTCTCGAACTTTGAATTTATCAACTACACCCGCTGATCAGTAGGACGGGTTGCCAGCTCGTTACGATGTTCTGGGAAGTTAGACATTCTCCCCGGTCAATGAAGTGACTGGGGAGAATTCATTTTTTGTCCCTCGCGACGGAGGAGGAAGGTTCTTCGTTAAGCAGCGTAGGAGGCAGAAATGAAGAAACTGCTCATTTCCGTTGTGATATTGCTTGTGCTCATCACGAGCTGTGCACCAGGTTCTGACCTGGAGGTGACTACGCCAGAATCGACGATCGAACTCCGTTCACCGGGACCCAACCCTCAGCTGAATCAACCGGATGAGGGCGGCCGCCTCTCTGGCTTCGTGCAGGGACTCTGGCATGGCATCATCGCGCCTGTCATGGTCGTCGGCTCGTTTTTCAATCCTGCCATGCAGATATATGAGGTGCACAATAATGGACGGGACTATAACCTTGGTTTTCTGATCGGCATCGCCTTTGTATTCCTGCTCCTCGGTCTGATCGGGGGCAGATGGCGTTAGGAGTCGTGTAGCCAAGCGATAAAATGGACTTCCCGGGTCTCGGAATCGAGCCGGGAAGTTTTATTGTATAATGAATTCGACCCGCTCCTGTTGACAACTCAAACCATATCCTCTCATCGTTGTAAGACAGTTTAACGATAAACTGACGATCCTGGAGGTAGACATGAAAAACACCCTTTGGCTAGGTCTACTTGTGACATTGTCTGCTGTGATGGTTGCTTGTGCTCCCAATTCCAGCGTCCAGGTCACGACGCCTAACTCCACGATGCAGCTCACGGCTCCCGGACCCAACCCGATGATCAATCAGCCCGATGGGCTGGGACGTGTAGCGCGTGCCGGTGCCGGATTGTGGCATGGCATCATCGCCCCCATTACGCTCGTCTTCTCATTTTTCAATTCCGACATTCACATGTATGAAGTACACAACGCAGGGAGCGAGTATGATTTTGGCTTCCTGCTTGGGGTGGCGATCATTGTCAGCCTGCTTGGGCTTTTTATACGTCTTCGGCGGTAAATGAGGCCAAAGCAAATTCCCTGTTCTATTGGTTGGAATCAGTAAGTTCTTGGATGTGATGCGCATACATTACATTTTCCGAGCAATAGGTTACAGGTGGCTGCACTCTTGCATTTCTGGGGGCTATAATCCTCTCATCTTAAAAGAGAGGAAAGATGAATGGAAAACAAATTTAACTTCGATCTGGAAGACAGAGAGGATTTTAAGATCAATCCTGAAGTTTGGTTGCGTACGCTCCTGGCAATCATGGGCGATACGGAAAAAAGGGAAGAGGCTGTTCGACAGATTGCGCAAAAGACAGGTCTCTCTCCTAAAGAAGCAAAACTTTTCATTAAGACTACGATTAGTATTCTGATCAACCAGACACGGAAAAATTGAGGTTGCGGGCACGTATACAGACTGACTGGCACTCAACATCGGTTACGAAGGGAAAGCCCCATACCTGGGCAAAAGCCAGGAACGTTAGGCGGACATCTTCTCTCGAGCTATAATTCTCTTATTATTTCACTCCAAGTCACGATACTTAACACATTCCAGAGAAAAGATGAACTTAAAACTGACAAGATTAATCCTGCTGTTCCTGTCCCTGCTGACGCTACTGCCCAATCAGCTTGTGCTCGCTGACACGGGTCCCAAGCCAACCATGGACTTTCAGTTCAGGCAGGAGATGACCGGAGAGCCGCCGCTGACGATCACATCGGGCATATTGTTCGAGTGTGACGAGTCCGATTGCAGCGATGCTATGGTCCTTGAGGAAGGGGGACCACAGGGGTTTTTCTGCGAGCTGAATAGCTGTCATGCCACTGCGTATGGTTTTGCCCGTTACCACCAGCTCGAGCTTGAATTTTCCGATGGTAAGACGCGCCAGAGCAATATTTTTGAAACAGCTGGGTTCGATTCGAAGTACATGGTCACGATCCGTCCGGATGATTTGCTGGTTGAAGCCCGGTTTAATCTGGAGGTCTTTCCGCGGGCGGCTACCATCCTCATTGCTTGCCTTTGCGCCTTTGTCGGTGTAGGTCTGGTTGTGGCACTGGCTGTGGTGCTGCTTCGTCGCCGCAAAGTAATTTGATTGTCACGCTATTTATCACTCTTCTTCTCGAGAGTGTTGTTGTTCTAGCTTACTCTTTTTGGCGAAAGAAACCCGCTCATCCCATCCTGATTACGAGCATTTTCGGCAACTTGACCACGCAACTACTGCTATGGATTGCGTTGAGTCTTTTCTTTCAAAATTATTTAGCCGCACTGTTCCTTTCAGAAATTTTGATTTGGCTCGCCGAGACCCTGCTGCTCTATTTCATTCCTGCAAATCATTTGAATATCAAAGAAGCTATTTTCCTGAGCCTCTGGATGAACCTGACCAGTTTTACACTGGGCTGGTTTCTGCCTGTATAAATCCTTCGTCGTGTTTCACACGTTATAATTCGCCGCATGTTCGAATTCAGCATCACCGCAAAAAACGGTCGCGCCCGTAATGGTGTGTTTACCACGCCACATGGCGACCTTCTCACGCCTGTCTTTGCTCCGGTAGGCACGCAGGCAACGGTCAAGACACTTACACCGGAACATCTCAATGAGATCGATGCTTCGCTCGTCTTGAGCAACACGTATCATCTTTACCTGCGCCCCGGCGACGAGCTTGTGCGTGACATGGGCGGCTTGCACAAGTTCATGCAATGGCATCGTCCCATGCTCACCGACTCGGGCGGCTTTCAGGTCTTTTCCCTGGCACAGACCCGCAAAATCGATGATGACGGCGTGACCTTCAAGAGTCACATCGATGGTTCGACCCACCGTTTCACGCCCGAAAAGTCTATTGCCATTCAGGAAAACCTCGGCGCGGACATCATCATGGCATTCGACGAATGTTCCGACCCGAATGACCACGCCTATACCAAACTCGCCATGCAGCGGACGCATCGCTGGGCAGAACGCTCTCTTGCGGCGAAGACAAGGAAGGATCAGGCTCTATTCGGGATTGTGCAGGGCGGCGTGCAAGCAGACCTTCGAGCGGAATCCGCTACGTTCATCGCTTCTCTGGATACCCCGGGAATCGCCATCGGCGGACTCTCGGTAGGCGAAACCAAGGAGGAGATGCACGCAACCCTCGATGTGGTCACGCCGCTTCTTCCCGAAAACAAACCGCGCTACCTGATGGGAGTCGGTACGCCCGAAGATTTGATCAACGGCGTCGCACGCGGGGTCGATATTTTTGATTGTGTCTTACCTACACGCTTAGCCCGGCATCACTCTGCCTTTGCTCCCGCGGGGAGGCTTAATTTAATGAATGCAAGCTTCTCCCGAGATGAGCGCCCTATCGACGAGACGTGTGATTGCTACACCTGTCAGACCTTCACACGTGCCTATATCCGTCACTTGATTGTCGCCAGAGAGTTCCTGGCGGGAACATTGATCTCGATCCATAATTTGAGAGCATTGCTCAGGCTCATGGAGCAGATCCGAGTTTATATTGCGGACGGGTCGTTTGAACCCAGAGTCCCTGCGTTGCTCAGCCAGTGGCGCGGGAATGCGGAAAGGGAACAAAAGGTGGAGAATGGTTCATAGATCTTGGTGTGACCAATGACGTTAATGAACTTCGATAAATCACCATGACCCTCTTCCAATCCTTGCTCCTCGGCACTATCCAGGGCTTGACCGAATTTATCCCCGTTTCCTCCACCGCTCATTTGTTGATCGGGCAGTGGCTCTTAGGCATTCCCTCCAATGACATGATCTTTTCGTTCCAGGTGATTATTCAGCTGGGAACAGTCTTGGCGCTCTTTCTTTTCTTTTGGAACGATATTTGGTCGATCGCCAGGGCGTTCTTTGCAGGGATTTGGAATAAAGAGCCATTTGAAACGCATGAGTCCGTATTAGGCTGGTTGCTGCTCATTGCAACGATTCCTGCTTTGATCGTAGGCTTCTTACTCAAGGATGTTGTGGATATGTTATTTCGCCAGCCCATGTTAATCGCCGGAGTTCGCCTGTTGCTCTCTGCTATCTTGCTTGGGTCTGTGGAGTACTTTGGACGCCACGAGCGGAAGCTGGAATCCGCTTCCTGGATGGACGCATTTGCTGTGGGACTGTTTCAGATCATGGCAATTTTCCCAGGCGCCTCACGGTCCGGCTCCACCATCGCTGGTGCCATCGCCCGCGGCTTTGACCGTCCTTCTGCGGCGCGATTAGCCCTGCTGATGTCTGCCCCGCTTCTGATCGCGGCTGGCACTTATGAGTCAGTGCGTGTGATCCAATTGGATGGCACAAGAGAGTTTTTGCCCTATCTGGCAGTCGGGTTCCTGACGGCTGCCATCGTCGGCTGGTTTTCCATTAAGTGGTTGTTAAGATTCTTACAGAGACATTCCTTATATATATTTGCCGCATACTGTGCCGTGGCTGGCTTGATTTGCCTGATGTTCAGCCTCTCGTAGAGCCTCACGATGGATAAGACATCCCTCCTTCAACGTCTCGTGGAAACCGAATCGCCCTCGCATCAGAAAGATGCCGTGGACCGCGTCGGTGCGATCGTCGCAGAGCGGGCGCGTATGCTGGGCGCACAGGTGGAGGTCCTTCCAAACGATAAAACCGGTAATCATATCCTGGCTCGTTTTTCCTCTGCCTCGCCTTCCGGTTCTATTCTGCTTCTCTGTCATATGGACACAGTCTTTCCACTCGGGACGATTGACAAATTTCCCTATAGCGAAGCAGGCGGGAAGATTATGGGTCCCGGCACGCTGGATATGAAGGCAGGGATCGTCATCGCTCTTGCCGCCATAGAAGAAGCACTGCAATCCGGGCTGACACGTCCAGTCGCCCTATTGTGCACCTCCGATGAGGAGATCGGCAGCCACACCTCACGGGAGCACATCGAACGGCTCGCAAAGGAAGCCGCGCTGGTACTGGTGCTCGAAGGCGGTCTGGTGGACGGCGCTCTTAAGACCTGGCGAAAAGGCGTGGGCGAATTCCGGGTACGGACGAAAGGACGCGCCGCGCATTCCGGCGGCGACCACGAAAAGGGACGTAACGCCATCGAAGAAATGGCACATCAGGTGATCGCGATTCAGAAGCTGACGGATTATTCAAAACAGACGACCCTGAATGTGGGTGTCATTCACGGCGGGACGGTGTCCAACGTTGTGCCGGAAGAAGCCCTCATTCAAGTGGACGTGCGCGTGATGCAGCCGGGTGAATGGGAACGACTCGAAACAGAGATGAACCAACTCAAGCCAGTACTTGATGGCACAACCTTGGAAATCTCCGGTGGCTTGAACCGTCCGCCGATGCCGTTCGATGACCTGATGAAAACTACGTTTGAAAAAGCCAAGACCATTGCCGCGCAGATCGGCATGGAACTCAAAGCTGGCGGCACGGGCGGCGCCTCGGATGCGAATTTTGTCGCCCCGCTCGGCATCCCGGTTCTAGATGGACTCGGCGCGGTAGGCGAAGGATACCATTCGGAACGCGAATACATCTTTGCTGACAGTCTGGAAGAACGTACAAAGCTGGTTGCGGCTCTGTTACAAAATTGGTGATGATACAAAAATACGCTATCGTTTTACTTTCAACGTTTCTTTTTTCCTGTTCTCCATCTACCCCTTCTGCGACACCTCAACTTGTTTCGGTTTACTCCACCTCCGCCGCGCAACCGTGGCTACCGGAAGTCTATGCGTGTGCGGGAAGTTCTGTCGTTATTTCGCGTGTGGATGATGCATCAGCAGCGGATATTGTCTTGCGAATCGGGGAGCCATCATTCCTGGATTCGCCAGCTTTTCAGATCGACACGGAGGAGATCCTGATCGTCACCCATCGCCAGAGTCCGGTGCAGAACCTGACTCTCAAAGAGGCGCGCGCGTTGTTCGCGGGGCAGGGAGACCCATCCGTGCAGATCTGGGTCTACGCCTCAGGGGAGGATGTGCAGGATGTGTTCGATCGGGTTGTCATGGCAGGAGGCCGCGTAAGTCCGTCCGCATGGCTGGCTGTCAACCCACAGCATATGTCAGACACTTTGGTAAATGAACCCAATACGGTAGGTATTCTGCCACGGCATTGGAAAGTAGGTGACACGCGTGAAGTCCTTTCTGTTGCAACTGTGCCTGTCTTGGCGATCACCCCATCAGAACCGCAGGGTGTAATGCAGGAAATCCTTGCCTGCCTGCAAACATAAAACCAGCATGAAGCTGGTTTTATGTTTTCTACCGAAAAGCTATGTGCTCCATGCTGCCATTCACATAACTTTGAATCGAGTCGCCCACCTGTAAACGAGGGTCACTTTCATAAATTTGCTGAACCGCATCGAACGCCGGGACGTCTGTGTACGTGAGTTCGGCGAGCCGGTCCAGAATCGACAGGTCATCCGGCGGGAGGGTTCCATACTTGGTCAGGATCATGCCCCAGCAGTCCCACGGGAGAAGCTCCATCTTGTTGAGGGCGGCAACATCGCGCAGGAAATCGCCTTTGATAAAGTCCATCCCGTGCATGTCGAAGATGCCGAAGTGATCGGGGTCCGCCTGCCCACCCCGGCATATCTTCCACGCCGCGCCGCCGACGATGAACTGGTCGCGCGGCACGTCGAGGGTATTGAAAGAGATATTCAAGATATTTTGCTGCACCTCATCCAATTGAGCATCCACGAACACCCAGCGTTGCTCGTCTTCATTCCAGTACTCGCAGACCCAGTGATCGATGTAGAGGCTTGGATCAAAGTACTTGGCAAATCCGCAACGCGGTCGGGCAGGTATGCCTTTGGATTGCAGCATCGAGGCAAGTGTTAACGAGAAGTCACGGCAGTTGCCGACGACCTTTTTCTCATTCGGCCTTGGTGTAATGAGTGGGCTTGAATCCAGCTCGAGCATGCGGGTCAGACGGCGCTCCATACTGCGTAGCTGCACTTCTGCTTTGCGCTCTTCAGATAGGTGCAAGCCATAACTCTCTCCCCAGAAGACGTGAACGATCAAGCCCTGGACGACTTTTGCGAGGGAAGGGACGTCGGAGGGAAGCGCCGTGTAAAGATGCGCGTAGCAACCAGGATTCGTCAGCTTGCCGTACTGCGCAAAGTAATTGAGATCAGACATAGAATTCTCTCCTTTTCCACAAGGTTTGAAACATGCTTGCTCTCTTATACAGCCTCCCGCAGGGGGAGAGTCAAGTCTTTGATCCATGTATTGACTTATAATCTGAGCAACCAAACGTGAGGCGAGTATCTATGAAAACTCCACTCTGGATTCCTTCGGAAGAGCGCAAACGGGACGCAAATATCACCCGCTTTATCCATGAAATCAATGCTCGGCATAGATTAGATCTGGAATCCTATCCCGAACTCTATCAATGGTCGATTGAGTATATTCCGGATTTTTGGGCAGCGGTGTGGGACTTTGCTCAGATTAAAGCCTTCCAGCCATCTAACCAGGTGATTGAAGATCTGACGAAATTCCCCGGCGCAAACTGGTTTCCTGGGGCGCGCTTGAACTTTGCCGAGAATCTTCTGCGTTACCGGGATGACCAGCTTGCGTTTATCTTTAGGGGTGAGACACAAACGTCGAAGCAGATGACTTATGCGGAGTTGTACGACTCGGTTGCGCGCCTCGCTCGTTCCTTACGCGAAACAGGTGTCGTCGCCGGGGATCGAGTGGTCGGTTATATGCCCAACCTGATCGAGACAGCGGTCGCCATGCTCGCAGCGACAAGCCTCGGCGCGACGTGGTCCTCCTGCGCTACCGACATCGGTCCCGCCGCGGCGATCGAGCGACTGGGGCAGGTGGAGCCCAAGGTCATGATCACAGCTGATGGATATTTCTATAAAGGCAAGGTCTTTGATACGCTGGGTCACGCAGCAGAAGTCGCTCGAGGAGTCATATCCCTGCAAAAAGTAATTGTTGTCTCCTACACGAGCGAGAGACCAGATATTTCCCAGATGCCCAATGCAGTTCATTATGAGGACTTTCTTTCAAGAGATAATCTCCCTGAAATCGAATTCGAGCAGCTGCCGTTCGATCATCCTCTTTATATTATGTTCTCCTCCGGTACGACAGGCAAACCCAAATGTATGGTCCAGGGCGTGGGTGGAGTGCTGATCAATCACCTCAAGGAGCTGCTCCTGCACACCGACTTAAAACGCACGGACAGGATCCTATATATTACTTCCTGCAGCTGGATGATGTGGAACTGGCTGCTGAGTTCCCTGGCGGTCGGTGCGACCGTGGTGCTATATGATGGGAATCCCAATTACCCTGACCCGGGCGCGATGTGGAACTTGATTCAGGATGAGCGAATCACGATCTTTGGCTGCAGTGCAAGTTACCTGCACTTCCTGAAAAAGGAAAATGTCTCGCCGGGTAAAGCCTATGATCTCTCCTCTCTGCGGGAAATCTCGCAGACGGGCTCGCCGCTCTCTGCCGAAGGGTTTGAATTTGTCTATCGTGAGATCAAACCAGATCTGCACCTCAACTCGATCTCAGGTGGCACCGACATCAACGGTTGTTTCGCCGCTGGCAGCCCGATCTTGCCTGTCTATGCGGCTGAGCTGCAAAGTCCGGCGCTGGGGATGAAGATCAAGGCGTATGACGAAACAGGCAAGCCCATTTTTGATGAGCAGGGAGAGCTGGTTTGTGAAGCGCCTTCTCCTTCCATGCCGTTGTACTTTTGGAATGACCCGGACGGCTCCAAATATTACAGTGCCTACTTCGATGTGTATCCCGGCATCTGGCGACACGGCGATTACGTGTTGTTCCATAGTGATACGGGTGGAATCACCTTTTATGGACGTTCTGATGCCGTGCTGAAGCCCTCTGGGGTGCGGATTGGCACCGCCGAGATTTATGCTCAAATGGAGAAGCTTCCCGAGATCATGGACAGTCTTGCGGTGGGACAGAACTATCAGGACGATCAGCGCGTGATCCTGTTCGTTAAGCTGGCAGAGGGCTCTACGCTGACGGCTGAGTTGAAGGACAAGATTCGCAAGATGCTGCGCGAGAACGCCTCGCCCCGTCATGTGCCTGCGCTCATTTTGGAAACGCCAGAGATTCCCTATACACTCAATATGAAAAAAGTCGAGAGCGCCGTGACGAATATTATCAATGGACGCGTAGTGACGAACAAAGACGCACTCGTCAACCCCGGTTCGCTGGACTATTACCAACAAATTCTGCCCCAGATGCAATCCTGAGAGGAAGGCGGTGTAAGATGCCATGCAATTGCTGTGAAATCACAGATAGCGCGTTTACGGAGGAAGAAGCCACGGCAGATCTGCGAAACTACCGCACAAATGGTCCTTCGAAGCAGACAAAGCTGCTCCTGGAAGCGATCCGCTCGCTGGGCTTGAAGAATGCCAGGTTATTGGATATAGGCGGCGGAGTCGGCGCGATCCATCATGAGCTGTTAGGGATTGTGGCAGATGAAGCGACACATGTGGACGCCTCTTCGGCGTATTTGAAAGAAGCAAAGAACGAAGCCGCCCGACGCGGGCACAGCGACCAGGTGAGATTCATCCATGCCGATTTTACGGATGTGGCTTCTGAACTACCAACGGCAGATATCGTCACGCTGGACCGCGTCGTGTGCTGTTACCCGGATTTCCGTCGGTTGCTGAAATCTGCAGCGGAGCACAGCCAGCGCGCGCTGGCTTTTACTTATCCCCGCGAGATCTGGTACCTGCGAATTGCATTAAGATTAATGAATTTCTTTCAAAGGCTTAGAAGGGATCCATTCCGCGTATTTCTTCACCCCGTTGCGGAAATGGATGCGCTTTTGAAGCGGGAGGGCTTCCAGCGAGTGACTCAGCGTCGTCTCTTCGTTTGGGAGATGGCGTTGTACCAGCGGCTGTAGGTCACGTTTGTAACACGAAAGATTACAGAACCGGCATTCGTTTATGCCACTCTGTCGCCTGCTCGAAGGCATGACCAAGATTTAAGACTTTTGACTCCCCCCAGGCACGAGAAACGATTTGCAAGCCGATGGGCAATCCTTCTCTTGTGAATCCGCACGGAAGCGACAGGGCGGGTAAGCCTGAGAGATTGAAGGGCGCCGTGAAGCGCGTCAGCCGCGCTGCCTGTTCGACGGCGTCGTGGCCTGCGATGGTCGGCGCAGCGATGGGTGTGGTGGGGAGGAGCAGGAAGTCGTACGTCTCAAAGAATCCTTCCAGCCTTTTTCGGACTTCCGCCTGCGTTCGCCTGGCGAGGATGTAGTCTGTGAGTGGTGTATTTGCCCCGTCCTCCAGCCTGCGGCGGATATCGTCGCCAAACATCTCGGGCTGTTCCTTCAGGCGGTCACGGTGGACGGTGGCGCCATCTGATTGCGTCATGATCTTGTTGGCAAGCGCCGCCTCTTGCAGCCAGCTTAAGTCCACTTCCTCTACTTTGCAGCCTAAGGACTTAAACACGTTCGCCGCCTCGCGTACAGCTTGAAGAACTTCGATGTCTGACGTCTCTATGAAATCGCCAACAGCCAAAGCAATCTTTCTCGCCTTAACATCATCTTTTAGATGTCCGAGATACTCACCGGTCAACATCTTTACGGAAGTCGGGTCAAGCGGATCATGGACGGCAATCACTTGTAGTATCAATGCAATGTCTCTTACAGATTTTGCAAATGGCCCCACGTGATCTAGGTTCCAGGACAGCGGGAACACACCGCGCAGGCTGACGCGTCCAAAGGTTGGTTTGAAGCCAACCACACCGCACAACGACGCAGGGATGCGGATGGAACCACCGGTATCCGAACCCAGCGCCCCGAGCGCCATCCCCGTCGCCACGGCAATCGCTGACCCGCTCGATGAGCCTCCGGGAATGCGGGTCGTGTCCCAGGGATTGCGCGCAGTCCCATAATGGGGATTGTTCCCAGTGATGCCGAGGGCGATTTCATGGGTATTCGTTTTCCCCATCAGGATCGCGCCAGCCTGCTTTAGCTTTTCGACAACGAATGCATCTTTCTCCGCGATATGATCTGCAAAGAATTTCGAGCCAATGGTGGTGCGGATTCCTGCCATGTCGAAGAGGTCTTTGATCGCAAGGGGAATGCCGTGCAGGGTCTTTGATGAAGAGGCATTGTTTTCAGGGGATTGGGCTTTGATCGCATCGTCTGGGGGAATCACGGTGATGAAGGCATTGAGCTTCGAATTCAGTCTTTCGATCTGACCGAAGCAGGCCTCGACCAGCTCCCGGACCGATATCTTTTTTGTGCGTATTGCTTCCAGGGCATCTGAAATGGTGAGGGTGTGAAGGTTGTCCATTGCGCCATTATAATTGTGCTCGAACCATTTATGTCTATCCCACATTCCAAAATAAAATACTGGCTGATTCTTTTTGTGTTCGCCGTCGCGGGGAGTATTCTATGCGGCATCGCCACGTCTCGCTATGGCGCGGGAGTTTCCTCCGATTCGACCAAATATCTTTCTGTGGCGCAAAATCTTCTGGCGGGAAATGGCTTATATGACCACAGAGGGCTGCCACTCCTTTCCTGGCCGCCTCTTTATTCGATTCTCGTGGCGGGATTCAGCTTGTTGACGGGCGGCGATGTTTTCGCCGCGGGCTGGTATTTCAATGTGTTCTTACTTGGGCTAAATGTTTTTCTGAGCGGGGTCATTTTCTATCGAGCCTTTCCGGAGCACCCTCTGTATGCTTATCTTTCCAGCCTGTTTGTCTTCCTGTCTCTGCCTGCGTTGCGGATTCACGCGACCATCAGCTCCGACCCGTTCTACCTGACGCTGACACTCGGCTTTCTCATCGCCATCGACGGATATATTAAGAAGTGGTCCTACTATGCCTATGGCTGGGTGGTGCTCTTCAGTGTCCTGGCGCCAATGCTACGCTATGTGGGACTGGCGATCACAGCTACCGCCGGGCTTGTGATCCTCATTGAGAATCGAAGATCCCTGCACATCTTTTTCCGCGACGGGTTCCTCTTGGGAACTCTCTCGATCTTGCCTATCACCTGGTGGTTGCTCGTTCACAACGTGATGACTCATGGTTCCTTATGGGGGCTCGCCAGCCAGCCGGTGGATGTGGGTGAAAATATATCGCTGGGACTGACGAAGATGCTGCACTGGTTCATTCCCTACATCGATTTTCTGATGCCAATTTTGCTGCGCCCCTGGATTCCACTTGGTGTACTGGCTCTGATCCTTTTTCTGCTGAACAGGAAGCGCCTCGAAAATGGACGTGCCTGGATTCGATCATTTGCGGCTCCTTCTGTCTACCCCACCATGATCTATGCGGCGGTCTATTTCCTCGCGCTGGCATTGACTGTGATCAGTCAGGACCACCGCGACCTGTTTTCAGATCGATACTATGTCATTCTGCTTGTCCCCGGTGCGATTTTTCTGTTTCTCACGTTCGATACACTCATCCAGCCGCATCTGAACGTATCAAAAAGCCGAGTACAGACTGCTTTGATTCTCTTGTTTGCGTTTTGGTCTGTGTACCCCATTTACAGTACAAGTAAATACCTGGTTGAGGCAATTCAGCAGGGCGAGCCGAGCGGCGCGAATATGTTCAATAACCGCCTCTACCGAGAAATGCCTGTGGTGGCTCAGATGTTAAAGATACGAGCCGAGCAACCACAGGAAACATTTTATAGTAATTATGTGGATGCCGTCTGGTTCTACACTCGCAAGCCTGTTTCCCTTTTGCCATTTGTCAATGAGGACGCACCTGCTGTCTATGCAGGTTGGCCTCATGATCGACCCGGTTATATTATCTGGTTCGAGCCGAATGAGTATAAACACTATCTTGCTCCGCAGAAGATCGCGGAATTTGCCGATGTCAAATTGGTTTATGAGGGGGATGGCGGGCAGATTTATTACGTGCAGGCGCGTTAGAAATGAGACCCTAAGGGTTTTGCTTTTTCGGTTTCACTACCCGAGTGCTTAATAAAACCCTTAGGGTCTACTATTGTTTAAAACAAACCAACAACCTTGCCTGTATTCAGATCCACATCCACATCATAGAACACAGGGCGTGTTGGTAAGCCCGGCATGGTCCGCATCTCGCCGAGCAGGGGATAGATGAATCCCGCGCCGACCGACGCACGGATGTCACGGATGAGCACGCGGAAGCCACGCGGCGCGCCTTTCAACGTTGGATCCGTGCTGAAGGAAAGGTGGGTCTTTGCCATGCACAGGGGCAGATCTGCGAAGCCGAGTTTCGTGAACTTCTCGATCTTGGCTTCGGCTTCGGGGGAATAGTCCACACCGTCGGCACGATAGATCTCGCGACAGATGGTCTCGATCTTGGTCTTGATCGTCTGGTCCAGGGGATAGAGGAACTGGAAGCTGCTGGGCTTTTCTGCCGCCCGGACGACCGCCTCCGCCAGTGCTGTTGCCCCTTTGCCTCCCTCCATCCAGTGACGCGAAACAACCGCGTCCATCGCGCCTGCTTCGAGCGCTGCCTGCCGGATCAGCTCTACTTCGGCTTCTGTGTCGGTTGCAAACGAATTCACCGCGACCACCACATTGATCCCAAACTTACGCGCGTTCTCGATGTGCTGGATCATGTTGGGCAGACCCTCACGTAATAAATCCAGATTTTCTTCTAAATACTCGGGTGCGAGAGGCTTGCCAGCCACGACTTTCGGTCCGCCGCCGTGCATCTTGAGGGCGCGCACGGTAGCAACCATCACCACTACCTGTGGCGTCAGACCAGAATAACGGCACTTGATGTCCATGAACTTTTCCATGCCGATATCCGCACCGAAGCCCGATTCGGTGACGACGTAATCCGCCAGCTTGAGAGCGATCTTATCGGCGATGATCGAGGACTGTCCATGGGCGATGTTGGCGAACGGTCCCGCGTGAACGAAGGCAGGAGTCCCCTCCAGGGTTTGCATCAGATTCGGTTTAATCGCATCTTTCATGAGGACTGTCAACGCCCCCGCGACGCCCAAGTCCTCGGCGGTGACGGCTTCCCCCTGTTTGCTGGTCGCTACGACCATCCTTCCCAGGCGGTCGCGCATATCCTCGAGGCTGGTCGTGAGGGCAAGGATCGCCATGATCTCTGACGCCACGGTAATGTCATAACCCGAGCGGTGCTCGAAGCCGACTTCCTCTTTGCCAAGCCCCACCATCACCTCACGCAGGAAACGGTCATTCACATCGATGACGCGGCGCCACTGAATCCCGTTCGGGTCGATGTCGAGGCGGGCAAAGCGGCTGCGCTCCTCGGGAGTTAAGTCGTTGGGATCTGTCTTGTCGATGCCAAGCTTCTTGAGCCGCCGCAGCATGGTGGGCGAAAACTTCCGTTCCCCTTTTTTGTTGGGTGGACAAAGAGCTTCGAAGAGTTTTTCGTCGTCTTGTTTGGATTCGTGCATCACACGCGCATCCAGCGCCGCGGAGCATAAATTGTGCGCGGCAGTAATGGCATGGAGGTCACCCGTCAGGTGCAGGTTGAAATCCTCCATGGGGATGATCTGCGAGTAACCACCGCCTGCCGCGCCGCCCTTGATGCCGAACGTGGGTCCCTGTGAAGGCTGGCGGATCACAGTGATGACTCGCTTCCCCAAATGTGCGCCGAGTGCCTGACTCAATCCCACAGTGGTAGTAGTCTTGCCTTCGCCCAACGGAGTGGGGGTGATGGCGGTCACGTCGATATATTTTCCATTCGGACGTTTGGCGAGGCGGTGGAGAATCTCAAGCTTGACTTTCGCTTTGTAAGGTCCATAGAGCTCCAGCTCACTCTCACGGATTCCGAGTTCCGATGCGATTTGCAGGACAGGTTTTAACTTACCTGCCTGGGCGATCTCGATATCCGAAGGCACCGGGCGAAGGAGTTTGAGTCGGGTAGGCACAAAGGAGACCTTCTTTCCATTGGTTGACAATGTGCTTCCCGCTTTTTTGCGAGTTGGCTTTTTCAGAAGAACTTTTTGCTTTGACCCAGCCTTACCGCTCTTTGTAGTAGCCATAGTTTCTCCTTTGTAGCGAAATTCAGTTCTTGTCGGCGTTCCTTCTGTTTCAACATTGGCCTAAATGCTGTCATGAGGCGGATATCCACGTGCCGAGAGTTTCCCCTCCGAGGGCACGCAAGATATTGCCCGGCGCCGCCCCGGAGAAGATTTGAATCTTCAATTCAGAATTTTGCTGAATAAGGTCAAGCATTTGCGTGACTTTTGACTCCATTCCACCTGTCACATCCGCGCCGTCTGCTTTGCCTACACCTGCCTTGATATCCTGGAAGCTCTGGGGAGTAATCGTTGCGATCTTGCGCGTCCGAGCGGGGAAGTCTTCCCAGACTGCGGACTCGAGTCCTGCTAGCAGAATCCGCTCGGGGTTGAGCGACCGCGCCAGGAAACCAAATAAGTCTTCGGTCGAGAGAATCGTCCCGCCGCGTACCTCGTCGAAGGTTACATCTCCGTAGATCACCGGAACGAGTCCGGCTGCCAACGCCATGCGGATGGCGGTCGTCTCCCAGATTGTGACCTGTCCATCACTCGCAATGACATTTGCCGAGGGCGGCAATGCGATGGAGGGGACGTTCACCTTATTTAGTGCTTTCATGACGAACCGGTTCAACGCCGACGCCTGATACCAGACTTCGGCAAAGCCTTTCCAATAATTTTCTTCCGTATGGTCGCGCTCACGATGGATGAGCGGGGAGGCGCGTGGTACGAACCCTTCGCGTGTATGGTATTCGCTGGCAGCGACGTGCCCGAACGACCCGGAACCGTGCCCAAGCACAAGACGCAAGTCCCGCTGCTCCTTAAGCGCCGTAGAAATCTGCAAGGCAACATCTTCGATCATGTCAAGCCGGGGGGTGTACGGTTGAGTCTTGTCCGTAATCAGCGAGCCCCCCAGTTTGAGAAAAATAAGTTCCTTCATGGCTCTATTTAACCACAAAACGCCGCAGACCCTAATGGTCTTTCTCATTCGTCAAAGCCCGGAAATTAGGGACGTCCGTGACAACAGGAAGCGTTGCAATGCCAAAGTGATCTGTAGGGTCTCTATAGGAGAAGTAGTATAATCTCGCCGCGAATGAGCGCTGAAGTGATCATCATCCTGCTCGTTGCCCTTCTGGCGACAGGCACGATCCTGGCTGGACGGGCAGGAATCCGTTCGATTCAGCAGGCGCGCAAAGTTGTCTTTTATCGTACCCGCCGTTCCTATATGCTGGCAGGCTGGCAATGGCTTGTACTGGCGCTCGTCCTTTTGTCTTCGACCGTTGCCTCGGCATTATTCGGCGAGGCTCTTGCGAATCAGATTTTTTTTCCCTCTGCGGTAACCAGCACCATACCATCTGCAACGTTTCCAACGAGAACTCCTACCCGATTGGGGACAAATCTGAACCAGCATACGTCAACACCAGCTTCTTCTCCTACGCGGCGACCAACGCAAACGGAAGCCTTGGGTCAAACGACGCCTGAGACGGCTTCTGATACACCAACGGCTCCAGCCGCATCGACTTCGACTCTCGTCCTCACACGAACGCCGTCGCCCACGGCTACACAGACAATTATGAGAACGCCGATCCCCTCGCCTACGCAAGACCTGAGCGTGCTGGCGACCCGCGCGGCAAGCACACTGGAGGCACAGGTGGCAATTGCCGCGTTATCGCGTACACCCACCCGGACGCAAACAGCCACCCCTACCTCTTCGTCCACAGCTACATCGACAGAAACACTGACTCCTTCCTCCACGCCCACACGTACCCCGGTCTTGACAGCCACTCCGTCTCCAACGCGCACTCCCCGACCCACACTTACTTTCACATCCTCGCCGACGCAGACTTTGCCTCCCACGGCAACCTTTACGCAGACCCTAACTGCAAAATCGACCGCGACCCCCACACGCACACTAACCCTCACCTTAACGCCATCGCCTACGCAGACCTTAAGCCCGACCTTTACCTTGGCTCCAACGGAGACGGCAACTTTCACAGCGACGCCTTCTTTAACATTCACTGTAACAGCCACCGGAACCTTTACGCCAACACTTACGGCATCGCAAACCTCCACATTCACAGCTACAGCTTCTCTTACGCCATCCCCAACCTCAACATTTACATTCACACCCAGCTACACAGCGACCATAATGCCGTCATTGACGTCAACGGCGACTCGTACACATACGCCCACGCAAACAATATCGTCAACACCTACCGTTACGGCAACGGCTTCGGTTACGCCTTCATATACTCCAACAGCTTCGATTCCCTTTACATCGACGGTTGTGCTCTCCCCGACGGCTTCCGCAACACCTTCCCGAACCCCTATGCCCACCCCCCGTGATACCACGACACCGATCTTCACACTTCGGCCCACAAGTACATCCGTATTCACTCTTACGCCAGCGCCCAGCCGCACGCCCCGTCCAGCACGGACGCTGACTCCCACGGATACGCGTACGCCGCGGCCCACTACGACGTTCGCCTCTACCCCTAGCCAAGCGCCATCGCCCACGCGTACGCCGATGTTTGTCCGGATCCAGGTGTACTTTACCGATAATGAGCGATTAATCGCTGGTCAGCTTCCATATGAAGTTCCGGTGACGCGTTTTGTGAGCACTTCCAAGAATATAGTCAATTCGGTCCTGGATGAGTTTTTTAAGGGTCCCAGCGACGTGGAGCGGAATCAGGGTCTGGCTGTCGTCCCAAATGGTTTTACAGGATACAGTAAAGTGGAAGTCCTAAACGGAGGTGTGTATGTGTATCTGACCGGGGATTGCCGATCGAACGGAACGCTGTATAACATCACTTACGCGCTCATGGCGAGCCTCAAACAATTTCCTGAGATTCAATTCGTCAAGATCTACGATCAGTTCGGCTATACCCGTGAGCCTGCGGCGCGTGTTGATTCGGTCCCTGCTTGTCTGGATCCGTCCTTTACGCCCAGTCCGACTCCTTTGCCCACTTCCACACTGCGCTCTCCCTCGAACGCCACAGCGACGCGCACTCCTTATCAATTTCCCACGCCGCCTTATTGATACGCCGTCGTATTTCATGGGCATAAATTTCCTCATGCTATAATCTTTTAATCAATTCGTATGGATATTCGAGCAGGGATTATTGCCGCGATTGTGTTATTAGTGATTGGGTCGTTTTTTATCTTTCGGTCCGGTTATCGATCATGGCTGTCGGCGCGAAGGCTTACCTTTTACAGAATCAGACGCCAGCGTGAAAGAGCGGGGTTGTTCACCATCCTTATTGCATTTCTATTTTTAGGGTCTGCCTTCGTTCTCTATCGTTATGGCGAGCCTGTCGCATATCGCTATTTTCCTCCCTCCCCAACGATCACCATAACTCCCTCTACTACTCTGAGTCCCACCATCACCCTTTCTCCTACGATCACGCTCAGTCCCACAATTACAAATACTCCCTCCACCACCGACACCGCTACGATCACACCGACGCCGTTCATTCCGCCTGTAATCGAGGTTCTTTTTGAGAGTCAGGTAACACCAAACCCGAATGCAATTTTTAGCGAATTGCAGTTTACGACGAACTGTTCAGACTTCAATAGCTTCACTGCCGCAACTGTCTTTCAAAACCCCATTACTTATATGTGCGCCGTATTCACCTATGACCAGATGACGCCGGGTGCGCAATGGACGGCCCTCTGGTATCGCGATGGCAAGCTCGTTCATTATGAGACCATTCCATGGAATGGTGAAACCGGCGGCTTCGGCTTCACCGAACGAGAAGCACCTGCCTCGGAGTGGCTGCCCGGCACGTATGAAGTACAGATCTTTGTGGGGTTGGACTGGAAGCAGATCGGGCAATTCAGCATCGAAGGGGATGCGCCGACAGCGATCCCCACCTTTACTCCTTCTCTAACGCCCACGCCTTCCCGGACGGTTTCCCCGACCAATAGCGCTACTGTCACCCTGACTCCTACCGCAACGCGAACGCCTCGGCCCACGCTGACGCCGCTTCCTACCAATACACCTTAATTCCGTGTGTTAATCAAAAGGATATCGTATTCATGAATCAAAAATCATTTCAGGATTACTACCCGGATGTCTTTGCTCATTGTTATGGATGTGGCAGGCTTAATGAACATGGATATCAGATCAAAAGCTACTGGGATGGCGACGAGTCCGTCTGTCATTTTATGCCGAAACCGTATCACATCGCCATCCCCGGATATGTCTATGGTGGGCTGCTCGCCTCGCTGATCGATTGCCACGGGACCGGGACAGCCGCTGCGGCATTGTACAATGCTGCCAAGCAGAACGATCCGACGACCGAACCCAATACGCGGACTCTGACAGCATCTCTTCATGTGGATTATCTGAAACCTACGTCTCTGGGTATCGAACTGGAAGTGCGCGGGAAAGTGAAGGAGCTCAAGGGTCGAAAAGTGATTGTGGAAGAGTGGATTCTCGCCAGCGGTGTTATCACCGTGCGTGGGGAAGTGATCGCGGTGCAGGTTCCTGAATCGATGGTGGATGAATTGGTGAAACGGACATAGGAGATCGTCGAAACAAGTACAATAAAATTAGCAGCTTTGTGGCATGCAACAAAATTTCTAACAGGCAGGAACTTTCCATGAGTAATACTATCTATATCGGCACCGATGGCGGTGCGACAACCTCCAAGGTAGGTGGTGTCTGGAGTGACGGCTCGACCATCTCGACCAAGTTATTGCAATCTTCTACGAATTCGGTTTCTGGACCCGAAGCGGTCGTGCGCAGCTGGGTAGATGCCGTTGATGCTTACTTAAATAAGAATGGACTCACCTGGGAGCAAGTGGGTGGGGTTGGCTTGGCTGTCCCCGGTCCCTTTCAGCGGTATGGCGTTTTCGATCATTCTGCGAATCTGCCAGATAGCTTTACAGGCTTCGACGTATATACCGCCTACAGCAACGCCCTCGCCGACCGCGCCGGACGACCCATCCCGCTGACGGTTGGCAACGACGGCGACATGGGTGGTGTGGCAGAAGCGCAGCACGCGCGAGGCGAGACAAGCGGAACTGTGCTGCTTCTGGCGCCCGGCTCTGGTTTGGGATGTGCCTACGTCGACCGCCACGGATTTGCCCTTGCCGGCGATACCTTTGCCGGGATGGAAGGTGGTCATATGCCTGCGCTGCTGCATCTACTTGGGGTGAAAGCCTACCCCTGTGGCTGCGGGCGGACCTGGGGTTGTATCGAGATGTATACCTGCCTGGCAGGGCTACCTTATCTCCTGGCTGAAAAGCTGGAGCAACACCCGGAGCACGACCTGGCGAAGTCGACTCTCAGCATGAAAGAGCGCGCTTTTTCCCTGCGCGGGCTGGCGCAGAAGGGCGACTCGCTCGCACAGGAAATTTTCGATTTTCAAGCCAAAGCACTGGGATTGCATGTTGCCAACCTGGCAATGGCGCTAGACCCGAAATTTGTAGTGGTTGGCGGCGGATTAATGGACCCCGAGGCGACGACGACCACATTCCGCGAGAACTACCTGCATATTGTGCGTAGCACAGCGCGTAAATATCTTTGGCCGTCCCAACGCGAAGCGATGACGATTGTCCCTGCTTCGCTGGGCGATCTCTCGCAGTCTATTGGTGCCGCGCTCACTGCGCTGTACCGGGCGAGGGTATAAGAATCCTTAGTCCAACGAATAAAAAACTCCGATGTCTGACATCGGAGTTTTGATTACTTCTTTGACGGCCTCGCCATTTCCTCTTTCACCGTGTGATACAGGCTCTCGGCTTTCAACTCGCTTAACGCGTAACACGGCGCTTTGAGATGATTTGCCAGTTGCTGCGCGAGTCCCTGGTCGAAGGCGGCATGCTCCATGTTGATGACAATGCTTTTGATCTTCTCATGGGCGATCAGATCGGCAAAGCGATACGACTCTTCCTGCGGGGGTAATGCACCGATCGAGACGTTCCCCGCGCCGTCGGTCAGGACAATGAGCAGCGGCTCGATATCGGGGTGATGGACTTTCTCTTGTCGCAATACATCCGCCGCCAGGAACAAACCCGCGGAGAGCGGAGTCTTTCCGCCCACAGGGATATCCATCAAAGCTCGCTGCGCCAGTTGTACAGAATTGGTTGGGGGTAGGACAAGCGTGGCACGGTCTTTCTGAAAGACAATCAATCCAACGCGGTCGCGGCGCTGGTAAGCATCCGTCAGCAGAGACAGGATCGCGCCCTTGGTCGCGTTCATGCGTTCTGCTACCGCCATGGACCAGGAAGCATCCACCAGGAATAGCACAAGATTCGCGACGCGCTTTACGCGTATCTTACGCTGCAGATCCGACGACTCGATGGCAAACGCCAGGCGTTTGCGTTTTTCAGAACGATTCTTCTGGAACGGCGCCGCGGCGCGGAATGTAGCGTCAAAGGCGATATCGTCTTTCCTTTCCCCGGCAGGACGGGCCTTGATATAACGCCCATGTTTGCGCTCAGTCTTTGTGAGCGAACGGCGGCCAGCGTGTTTACGCGCCAGTTTATCGAGTGGCGTATTCAATTTGCGCGGCTGGAATTTTTCGCCGGGCTTGACCTTTTGCCCGCCTTCCCACCAGTTGGCACTGGTGTTGGCGAACACATCCTGCGGCATCTGCTCCGGCTTGCCCTGCTGAGGTCCTTCTTCGCGCTCATCTTCGATTTTTAAGTTTTTTTTTCCTCTGCCTTGCTTTGCTGCGACTCGGATTCCTCCTGCGCCTCGCTCGGCATGGATTGTCCCGCCAGCTGCTCGATACGCTCCTGCAATTGCTCGGTCGTCATTTCGGCTTGCTGGAAGGGAGTCCGCTTGATGCGATGGGGTAAAGCCAGCTCCGCAGCCAGGGCGATATCGTGATCGTTGATCTTCGTCCGCCCTTCGAAGGCAGCCTGGGCGCGCGCGGCTTTGAGGATCACTAAGTCGGCGCGGTGACCGTCTACGTTCAGGGAGGCAGTCAATGCGGCGATGGAGAGCAGGTCGCGGCTGGTGTGCGTGACCTGTCCCACCAGCTCACGTCCGCGTTCAATTTGATGCGAAAGATCTTCCTCTTTTGGCATCCACTTCTGGCGGAATACCTCGGCATCCTGCTCGAACGCAAGATTGCGCTCCATGATCATCACACGCTCTCGTGCATCACGGATCCCCACAATATCTACCGAAAGGGCAAAGCGGTCCAGCAGCTGCGGACGCAGCTCGCCTTCCTCCGGGTTCATCGTGCCAACGAGGATAAAGCGGGCGGGGTGAGTGAAGGAGATCCCTTCACGCTCTACCATGTTGACGCCCATCGCAGCCGAGTCCAGCAGCACGTCCACCACATGGTCATCGAGCAGGTTCACCTCGTCGATATACAGCAGACCGCGGTTCGCAGAAGCTAGAACACCAGGTTCGAAGTGACGCTCTCCCTTCTGGATAGCCTGCTCAATGTCAAGCGTGCCGACCACGCGATCTTCCGTCGCGGAGACCGGCAGATTTACAAACGATGTGGTTCTCACATGCGAAGGAATTTTCGAAGCGCCCTCAAAGCGCTCTTTACATTCGGTGCACCAGGTGGAAGGCTTATCAGGGTCGCAGCCAAAACGGCAATCGTCAACAACTTTTACACTGGGTAACAAAGCAGCTAATGCCCGGGATGCGGTCGATTTCGCTGTCCCGCGTTCCCCGCGAATCAAGACACCGCCTATACGCGTGTCTACAGCATTCAGAATGAGCGCACGCCTCATGCGCTCCTGTCCTACAATTGCAGTAAATGGAAAAATAGATGGCATGTATCGTCTCTCCGAAGTGCGATTATAACGCGGGATTCCATAATCCCCAAATGTGCCTGCGCAAAGAATGAGTTTTTGATTAAGTAAAATGAGCATTTTTATGGATGGAATGACAAGGGTTGCAAACTTACTCATTCAACTGTATAATTCCCTCTACATTTTCTCAACCGGAGTTTCAAGTGACAGATCAGAATGAGGCCCTGCCCGCCGAGGGGAGCGATGCTCACCAGCAGGGAGAACAATCAACGAACAACAATCAAACCATGGAGTCTTTGCTGCAGGAGCAGGATTTAAATGTTGACTTGCCCCAGGCAGGTGAGATCCGCACTGGGGTCATTGCAAGCATGAGTCCCAGCCAAATCCTTGTGAGCATCGGAGCGAAGTCTGAAGGCGTCGTTTCTGGTCGTGAACTGGAACAATTGACCGCGGAAGAGCGAGAGCTGTTGAAAGTGGGACAGGAAATCCCTGTATACGTAATCAACCCTGAAGATGCCAACGGGAATGTCGTCCTTTCGCTGAAGCGAGCCCAGGAGCAGATCGCCTGGGATAATGTGGAACGATTAGTGTCCAGCGACGAGGTCGTCGAAAGCACGGTGATGGGCTTCAATAAAGGTGGCTTGATCGTCGGTGTGGAAGGTCTGCGAGGCTTTGTGCCTTCCTCTCAGATTAGCGCCATGCGCCGAAGCCAGTCTACGGGCGATACTCCCGAACAGCGCTGGCAAAAAATGATCGGTCAGCCGATCACTGTCCGTGTCATTGAAGTGGATCGTGAGCGCCGCCGTCTGATCCTCTCGGAGCGCGCTGCCAGCACGGAATCCCGCCAGTCGATCAAGGAACGCGTGATCGAGGAGCTGGAAGAAGGCAAAGTCTATACCGGGCGCGTGACGAGTCTTGCGAACTTTGGTGCCTTTATCAACATCAATGGCGCTGACGGACTTGTCCATCTTTCTGAGCTTTCCTGGGAGCACATCGACCATCCGCGCGAAGTGCTGGAAGTAGGGCAGGAAGTCAAGGTCAAGGTCATCAATGTCGACAAGGACAAGAAGCGCATTGGTCTTTCTGTCCGCGCTTTGCAGGAAGATCCTTGGCGATCCCGTGTAGAGAAATATAGCGTAGGGCAATTAGTGGAAGGCGTGATTACCCGCCTGACGAAGTTTGGCGCTTTTGCACGCCTGGAGGGGGATCTGGAGGGCTTGATCCATATCTCTGAGATCGCCGATCATCGCATCGAGCATCCCAAGGAGGTCCTCAAAGAAGGCGAAGTCAAGAGCCTGCGCGTCATCCGCATCGATCCTGAACAGCACCGCATCGGGTTGAGCCTGCGCAAAGTGGACTCTGCTGCATTTGCAGATAAAGACTTCAAGCTACTCGCCGCAGAATATAATGCGGAAGAGGATGCAGCCGAACCATCGGAACCCTCCGCAGATTCGCCGGACGAACCGACTTCCGACAACCCAGAAGCCTAATTGGCAATCAGGAACGTCCCGCCATCGGCGGGACGTTCTTTCAACCTATGCCTCTAATCATCGACTCACATCAAGACCTCGCCTGGAATATGCTGACCTACGGGCGCGACTACACACGGTCTGCATACGAGACGCGCCGCCTCGAAGCGAGCACTATAACCCCCGAACTTAACGGTGACTGCACGGTTGGCTGGCCCGAGTATCAGCGTGGGCAGATAGCCGTTGTCTTTGCGACATTGTTTGCGCCACCGGCCCGCAAGAAGGAAACGGGGGATACCATTCTGTACGCAGATTCTCAGATGGCACACCGACTCTACCGCGACCAAATCGATTTTTACCGCAGACTGGCTGATTCGCACCCTGATAAATTTAGCCTCATTTCCTCGCACGGGAAATTGGATTCTGTTATCGAGCATTGGTCGAAGCCCGTACCCCAAGGCGAGGGGCACCCTGTCGGGTTGATCTATCTGATGGAAGGAGCGGATGGAATTCGCTCACCGGATGAACTGGCAGAGTGGTACGACCTGGGTTTGCGGATGATCGGACTCGCCTGGGCAGGGACACGTTATGCCGGCGGCACCGGTGAGCCAGGTCCCCTGACGGAGGAAGGCCGCAAACTGCTCTCGGCAATGACGGACTACAATTTTCTCCTCGATCTAAGTCACATGGATGAAGCCGCGGCTCTCGAATCTCTGGATCGCTATGAAGGTCCGATTATGGCGACCCATTCGAATTGCGCTGCCCTGATGAAAGGCGCCGAAACGAATCGCCATCTGCCCGATGCCGTCATCCGTGGTTTGATCGAACGAGATGGCGTGATTGGTCTCATCCCACTGAACACATTCCTTAAAGTGGGCTGGCTGCGAAAGAGGGGAAGTCGCCGCGAGGAAGTCTCGCTCGATACTTACATCGCGCACATCGATCATATCTGTCAATTAGCCGGCAATGCAAACCATGCTGGAATCGGCTCCGATTTTGACGGTGGCTTTGGCGTGCAATCGATTCCGCATGAGCTGGATACTATCGCCGATCTGCAGATGATCGCTTCCAGGCTGATCGAGCGCGGCTACAGCGAAGCGGACGCGGAAAATATATTAGGTGGCAATTGGCTTCGATTCCTTCGACAACACCTGCCCGCATGAGCGCAGAGTCTGTATTTCGGGTCTCCTATTTGCGGGTGCGGTTCAGCCTGCTTTGTGTGGGACTTGGTTTACTTGTATTCGTGATCGGTGCAAAGCCGAATTGGTTCGGCTGGAGCACAATTCCGGAAGTCGGGTTCATACAGGTAGCCGTCTTCCTGCTCGGGCTCGGGCTGATCTGTAGCGGTGGTTTTGTCGGGATCTCCGCGTTATGGGGAAGAGAGCAGCGCAGCATCCTCGCCGATTTTGGATCGCGTCTGATTGGGACCGGCTACGTCATCACTGTATTTGCTGGCATGGCAGACATCTTCGGCATGGGCGCCCAAACCCTGCCCGACACCCCTTATTTTGGTCCTTTGCAGGCGGTTGGCGTGCTGATCGGTCAACTGGTGATTGCAGCAGGTTTTTTGATGTTCATCCCCTATCACTTGCATGTGAATTACAAGCCGGAATAAGCACTTTGTATCACATGGAGCCGGCACGAGGTCCCAGGAAGAGCCTGATGAAAAGTGTATTGGCTTCGAGCAGCTTATCTCCAATGGTCACAGCGAGTTTCCTTAGCCATTCCAAAATGAATGGTTTGCGGATGAAGATCAGCGCGAAGGTAAAGATGATCATGAATACCCCATACGTAACCATTCTCAAAATAAAAAAGATAGCAGCAGAAATAATCAGCAGGGGCAGCGTAATGGGCGCAAAAAGGATAGCAAGCGGATGATAGTTCTTCTTTTTCGGATCGACATCCAGACGCCTGGAGTTGACGAAATACGCAAAAGATGAACACGTGAGTGTAAGCAGGGTAACAACAATTAAACAGGTGAGCAAAAAGTTTGGGTGATGTAGCAGCATTATTTACCCCGATAGCGATTTTGTGTGGCTATTGTATAACAATTCTTACATTCTGTGAACAAGAAACAAACATCCCGTGTCACGCTGACACGGGATGTTTGTTCGTTTACATTTCAAGAAATTTCTTCGCGGTCTCCGCGAGCATGGCGGTGCCGATCGGCAGAGCGCGCTCGTCGAGGTCGAACTTGGGATGATGCAGCAGGTAATGTTCGTGCCCCTGCTTTCGCGTGCCGAGCGTGAACATCGCGCCAGGTGCATATTTCAGAAACTCCCCAAAATCCTCCGCGCCGAGTGTCTTCTCGATCTCACGGACGTTTTCGATGCCGAGCATTTCCTGCCCAGTCTTTTCGATGACTTCCGATACGACCTTGTCGTTGATCATCGGTGGACCCCCGATTTCGTAACGGAGCTCATAATCTCCACCCAGTGCCCTGGCAATATCGAAGGCATGCTGGATTTCGACATAAAGCTGCTGATGGACCTTTTCATCGGTAAAACGAAGCGTTCCATTCAGTTTTATGCTATCTGGAATGACGTTCTCGGTAAAGCCGCCGTTGATCGAGCCAATGCTAACTACTGCTGGCTCGAATGGGTTGATCCGGCGGGAGATCATGGCATTGAGTGCAAGAATCACATGCGCCAGCAAATAGAAAGGATCAATTGTCTTGTCGGGATGCGCGCCGTGTCCGCCTATTCCCTTTATCTCCGCATACCAATTGTCTACTCCCCCGGAGCTAGGACCGGCGTTAATACCAATCGTACCTATCGGTTTGAGCGGGTCCACGTGCTGGGCGATGACAAAGTCCACACCGTCCATCGCGCCTTCGGCGGACATGCGCTGCGCGCCGCTTTTGCCCTCTTCGTCGGTGGTCTCTTCACAGGGCTGGAAGAGAAAGCGGACGCGCCCGGGCAGCTTCTCTTTCGATAAGAGTAAAGCCGCGCCCAACGCCATAGCGGTATGACTGTCATGACCACACGCATGCATGGCACCGGGATTTTTGGACACATAGTCGTATTCATTTTGTTCCAGGATGGGGAGCGCGTCCATGTCTGCACGGATGGCGATGACCTTTCCGCCTTCCCCAATTTCTGCCACAACGCCAGTCTTGCCGACACCACGCCTCACACGGTATCCCATCTTCTCCAGCTCATCTGCCACAATCTTCGATGTGCGGTGAAGCTCGAAGCCGATTTCGGGATGCATATGGAAATCACGCCGCCATTCGATAAGCTCTTCTGAAATTGCATGTGCTTGTTTGAGCATAGTTCTCCTTGATGTAGTACACAAGTAGACAGGTACATAGGTAAACACGTTGCCTGTCTACTTGTATCCTTGCGTACCGGCTTTTTATACCACAGCGGGTGAGAGGTCATGCGCGGGCAGGGAGTCCATTCCGGCTTGTTTGGCGAGGTCCCTCATAAAGGCGTGAAGGTCCGCCACTTTGATGGGATCCAGTTCCGGCTTTGCATAAGAGGCAAGAAGCTCCTGCACACGGATTTTTGCGCGACCAAACGCATCTAATCCGCCAGACTCTTTCCACCCGCGCACGGAATCGCGGTCGATAATATTGCTGGGAAGATGCTGCTCTTTTCTAAAGAGTTGCATCGTAATCTTTTGTTTTAGAAAATCGCCACCCTTGAAATTGATCTTGCTGTCATAAAAATCTGTAGCCAGATGTTCAGTATGCAGCTTGACACCTTCGATCATGCGCTTCGCCATGGCGATTCCTTCGGAATCGATGACGAGTTTTTCCGCGCTGTGGCAGGCGAGGAAATCCAGCATGCCGGAGCCGGAAATCATGTTGATGCCGCTCAATGCCCCGACCATGGCAGTAATGCCGCTTTCGAGTCCGGCTTGCGCGTCCACTAGCTTTGAGTCGGTGGCGCCGAGATATGTATGCGTAGGCATCCCCAGCGACTTTGCGACCTGAGCATAGGAGCAATCCAGCATTGCCGATTCGACCGCGCCCATGGGCGTTGCACCTTTGCGCATATCGAAGATCGCCGCCGCGCCGCCCCACACGATTGGGGAACCTGCTCTGGCTAACTGATGGATTGTGATACCGGCAAGGCATTCCGCTGTATGCTGTGTCACCGCACCCAGAAGCGTCACAGGAGCCGCCGCGCCTGCCAGCGGGACGGAGACGATTTCCGCCGGGACACAAGCCCGCGCCAGGGCAATCAGGTTGCCTGAGCCGAAGTTACTCCAGATCAACGGGGGAGCGGGGCAGACGTCGAAGACCGCGCGCGGTTTTTCGCGCAGCGCGTCCTTTCCGCCTGCGAAGACCACGAGCATGTCAATCATCTGTTGCACAGTTTTATTTGTGAACGCACCGGTGACAACCGGTTTTTTAGAATAAAGAAGCACCAGATATAAACGGTATAAGTCATGAATATCTTTATGCACATCGTGACAGATCACAGCAGTAGACTGTGCATCATACTGGGGAAGCTGCTCGGCGATTTTCAGCAATTTGATCAGATGAGAGGTTTCTGTTGTTTCGTGTTCGAATGTTTCGGGGTTGAGCATGGTGATGCCAGAGGAGCCCGGGTCGAAGTGGACGCTGTCGCCCCCGTAGTGGACGACAGGCTTGCCGTCGTAATCGTAAAGATAGAATTCATGAGGCACGCTTTCCAGAGCCTTCTTCACGATTTGGGCAGGGATTTTTACAACCTGCGTTTCCTCATCCACCTGACCGCCTGAGTCCCCCAGCAACTGGCGCGCTTCGGCATTTTGGACTTTGATGCCTGGCCTCAGCAACAGCTGATACGCCTCATCCAGAATCCGATCGATGAATTCATCGGTCAGGAGCGTCAATTTCGGCTGCATCGGACACCTCCAATTCTTTCACAGTGTCTAGCGATCATTGATTTTTGTATCGTCGACCGGGACGCCTTTGCCAGCGCCCATAATGCAGAAGATTATTCTTTACCCAACAATTGCTTTGCCAGTTTCACGGCACCGACCGCATCTTCCGAGGTGCCATCCGCTTTGATCTTCTCCGCCCAATCCTTGGTAATCGGCGCGCCGCCTACGAGCACCTTGATGCGCGGCCGCAACCCCTCTTTATCCAGCTCTTCAATTACTTCACGCTGGCGTACCATAGTCGTTGTCAACAAGGCGCTCATGCCGATGATCTGTGCATCTACCTCCAGCGCTTTGCCGATGATCTTTTCTGCGGGCGCGTCCACGCCAATGTCATAGACCTCGAAGCCGGAGGCACTGAGCATCGTCCCGACCAATGTCTTGCCGATCTCGTGAATATCCCCTTCCACCGTAGCGAGGACCACACGTCCCATCATCTCACGCGCCTCGCCAAGCTTGAGAAGCTCGGGTTCGAGCGTGGCGACTGCAGCTTTCATGGCTTCGCCCGCCATTACCAGTTCCGGCAGGAACGCCTCGCCTTTCCCAAACTGATCCCCAATGTAATTGACGCCCACTACAAAGCCTTTTGTGATTGTCTCCAGCGGGTGCATCTGCAGCTCGATGGATTTCTGCGCCAGCTCGACAGCGAGCTCTGCTTCGCCGTCGATAATACTTTGTGCCATTTGCTTGTACAATTCTTCGATTTGTACATTTTCGATCATAGTCAATCTCCTTTATTTCTTCAGCAGTGATGTGACTTGTTCTTCTTTTTCGCGCAGCAGCTCGGCTGGGATCTCCAGATACTCCTCCAGCCACTTGCCCGACTCCATCAGATGCGCAATAGATTGCTTTGCCGCTCCTTCGCTGTCGCCTGTTTTCAGGGCATCCACAATCGCAATATGCTCACGGTAAGTGCCCGCCATACTGTCACTGATCAATTCCGGATAGCGAAAAAGAGCTTCATACAAGAGCCAATCCGGAAAGGCGTTAGCAACGACGGCATAAAGCTTGATGAGCAGGTCATTTTTCGTCGCTTCCGCAATGGCAGAATGAAATTCGCGGCTGGATTTCCGTTCGGAGGACACTGCCTCCAGCGTATCATGCTTCTTGGTTTCCTCCAGCATTTGTTCCAGGCGTGTCAGCTGGTCCGGGGTGATATTCTTTGCTGCCTCCTGGGCGATGATCGCTTCCAGGACGAGACGCAAGCCATACGCCTCCACAATATCCTTGGTGGACATTTCGCGCACGCGCACGCCGCGATAGGGGACGCGCTCTGCCAGTCCGGCAGAAACGAGCAGATCCAATGCCTCACGGACGGGTGTCATGCTCACACCTAACTGCGTGGCGATATCTTCCTGCCTGAGCCAATCGCCGGGTTTGTAAATGCCCGCAATAACCTTCTCGTGCAAGACGTCAAAAATATCCTCTTTCAGAGGTCTCTTATGAATAAACTCTGTTTCTTCTGCATGGGAATGGACAAGCATTCTACACCTCAGTTGCCTGTCATTATATATTATATATAATTTTTAGTACAGAAATTTGTAAGTAGCTCGCCTATGTCGGGTCGGTAACTGTCGTATTGGGAATGTTGATTGCTTCTGCTTTCTCTCTTAACATCCATGCCAGCGGCACGGCGAGGAGAACCAGACCTGTTGTCATTATCAATACCGTCGGGAAACCATAGTTCTCCGCGAGGGGTCCTGTGATTAGCATTCCAAAGGCGCCGGAGGAAAAGATAAAGCCAAGAATCAGTCCGGAAGCAAGCGCCATGCCTCCGGAAATGATCCGTTGCGCCAGGACAACCATAATACTGTGGACCGCACCAGTACAGGCGCCGGCAAGCGGAATCAATCCATATAACCAGGGCGACCATCCAATCTGGCTCATGACATAGATTGGAAAGGCAGCCAGTAGAAACGACATGGCTGCTACTTTCCGCTTTGTGTAGGTGTCCCCAAAGTAGCCGCCGATGACATTCCCCAGCGCGGAACCCCCCATGAAGAGACCTGCCATATTTCCATAGGTCGCCGCACCCAAACCCAGGTCCTTAATGTATTTGGGCATGAAATTGATCATGTTCGACTGTGACCAGGATTGCAATGTGGCAACGATGGCAAGTAGAACGATAAATCCCACACTCGCTTGCAGGCGGACCTTTCCATCTCCCTGTGCTGGTCTGGGATGTGGATGGTTGGCACGCAATTGATATGCCAGCGCCAACGCAATGGGAACGGAAAGGATTGGCAAAATCACGAGCGCTGGCAACCCTAATCTGGCAAGGATCAAGCCGGTGATAATCGGACCGATAAAATGCCCCAGTTGACCTGCTGTGAAAAACAAAGAGGCAGCAGTCGTCTCACGCCCGGCGAGGTGATTGCGTCCCTGCAGCGTCGCCTGGACGGTGCCTACGGGGTGAAAAGAGGAGGAACCGAGAGCGGCGATAATCAAGCAGAGCATTCCACCTGTGCCCGGCACGAGGATGGCGCCCGAAAAAAAGGCAGTCATCCACAACACGCCGCCAGCCGCGAGCCAGCGCGGCCCCACGCGGTCGGAGATCCAGCCGAAGAAAGGCTGTGTGAGCGCCGATGCCCAGATGTAGATGGTTGAAATGAACGCAATCTGGGTTTCCGTCAAACCGAGGTACGTCAGCAGGACCGGACGGCTACTATTGAATACATCTACGATCCAATGGCTCAGGGCAACGGAGGAGAAGAGCGAGTCGAGCAGTAAAGGCATAATACGTTTAGAAAGGAGGAGCGCTTTTAGTGGTTTTGATTGATGAAATGGGCTTGCTGGTAGAGATGGTGCCGCTCAATGTATTCATACACCGACTCGGGAAGATAATACCGAAATGGCTTTCCAGTTGCCGCGCGTTCGCGTATCTGGCGCGAGGCGATCTCAAGTAAGGGAGCTTCTACATAATGAACCTTGGAGCGAATCCCGGGCAACTCCCGCTCGAGTGCCTCCAGGTTGGTCGGTTCGCCTGGACGGCGCATTACGCCTACCCAGTGGGCGGCATATAAGAGCTCTTTGGGCTTGTGCCAGGTGGGAAGATCGTTCAGGGAATCCGCGCCGATAATTGGCACAATTTCTGTATTCGGGTTTTCCTGCGCCAGCCGCTTTATGGTATCGACTGTGTAATGCGGACCCGGCCGATTTAGCTCGATATCGGAAATTTCGAAAGATGGCTCATCTTCAATGGCAAGCTTTACCATTGCCAGCCTGTGCTCCAGGGGCGTAATGGTTTGGTCTTGTTTATGCGGGGGATCGGGTGTGACCGTCCAGAGCACACGAGTCAGTTCGAGCTGCGATCTGGCTTCTGAAGCTAAAATCAGGTGACCGACATGAGGAGGATCGAAGGTCCCCCCAAACAGACCAACACGCTCATGCAGCAATCGATCGGACATATTAAGAGTATATCTCATTTGAAATGAATACAGAATATTTCCTGTTTGTATGGAATCAATAAAAAAATACTTCGCAAGCTATGAACTGAACCCTAAAAAGCAGACCCGAAAAGAAAAGACCTCCTGTGAGAAAATAGAAACAGGAGGTTTTTCTATGGCCAGGAAAAAAGGGAGTACGGATTACTCCATCGAAACAAAACTGGAAGCGATCCGACTAATCGATGAAGAGGGGTTGAGCCAAGCAGAAGTCACAGAAAAGTTAGGCATACGAGATCCGAAACGAGTGAAGAATTGGTTGTGGCAATATCGACGGGAAGGGGGCACGGGATTGAAAAAGCCACGGCGCGGCAGACCTTCAAAGAAAGAGAACAAAGCCGTCTATATCAGACAACTGGAGATGGAAAATGACCTGCTAAAAAAATATCATACCGAATTGCGCAAAGAGGTGCTCGCGAAACGCAATATCGGGTCATCTATCAGCATCGAAAAAAATACGAAGTAAAAGCGATGTGCAGATTCTTCAATCTTTCGCGAGCCGCATACTATGAGTGGATCAAACGCTGGGGTGAGCCGGATCAGGATGCAGCCCGGATGGAATTGGTTCGGGAAGCCTGGGAAAAATCACGAAAAACGTATGGTTATCGTCGGATCCGCCTGTGGATTCAACAGAATCAGGGCGTTTCTATCAATCCCAAAGCAGTCCTGCGCTTGATGAACAAAATGAATATTCACTCGGTCGCCAGAAAGCGTAAACCTTATAAGAAAATGAGCCAGTTGGATATTTATCATCGCTATGACAACCTCCTCGACCGAGATTTCACCGCGACTAAACCCAACCAGAAATGGGTCACCGATATTACTTATGTTCTCACTCAACAAGGCTGGGCATATCTGTCCACGATCAAGGATCTGTTCGACGGGTTCATTGTGGCTCACAAGCTTGGGAAACGCAATTCTGTATCTCTGGTGACAAATACCCTCAAACAAGCCAAGCAAAAAGAAAAGGTCACTGATGGACTGCTGCTCCACAGTGACCAGGGACATCCATACACTTCACAGGCATATTTTGTCCTTACCGCTGAGTATAACATTACCCCTTCTATGTCTCGACGTGCTAATTGTTGGGATAATGCCCCGATGGAGAATTTCTTCGGGCACTTGAAGGAAGAAGCTCTGCGCCAATTCCAGACCCCCACTTTTGAACAAGCACAGGAGATCATCAATGATTACATTTGCTTCTACAACTACGAAAGGATACAATCGAAAACAAGACAGACACCCTATCAAGTAAGGTGCCTGTCTTTGTAAAACCACTGCGGGGTCTTTCTTTTTGTGTCTCGTCTATTGGGTGCAGTCTACTAGTCTGCGAAGTATTTTTTTGTTTTAGCTTAATGCACTGTAGTGTCAGCTAGCCATGATTGTTACTGGAGAAAAGCAGTACTTGGCTGGAGCCATGCACCGAAGGAGCGGGTGAGAGACTGGATAAAGCTTAACACCGGGTCGTTGGTGGTGCGCGCAGTCGACTGTTGTGCTACCTCATTACGGAACAC
>DASSBC010000025.1:0-42419 GCA_035699125.1 Anaerolineales bacterium | reverse complement strand
AATTGCTGAGCAATTCATGCAGGTGTGGTGGTGGGACTACCGCTCGCGGCGTGCGCACGCCCTTCGGGCAGTCAGGCGGTTTGCGTGGCTTGAAGTTGGTTCCGATAAAATGGCGCGGTCTCGTCCCGGGAGAGCACCGGGTAACGCGAGCCGTTGGGCTTCATTGTGGTTCTGAGCATTTCTAGTACGGAGCAAAGATAACCGGATAAGCCCAAGAAATCCTGGAAGAAGGTGCCCTGATCTTCTGGTTTCACAGCTACGATGCTCGTTATGAGGAGCAGGCAAGCGTCCATGGGGGCAAAGGCTCCCAGGACGAACCCTGAAGCGCCCCGCGTGAGGGCAGGCACTTAAGGTTATTCTTGATACGTTCGCCCTGGGAAAATGGACAATTATCGCTTGTCTCACGCATGTGCCATGCGTAAGTAAACTATTCTTTGAGAATTACGAAGGGAAATCGAAGTTTTTGTTTACTAAATTATGCGATACTCTGTAACAAAACGATGCGGAATTTATTCAATACAATGTATCGCGCTTGCGTTTATACTATGGATTGCTGAGTCACTATAGTGAGAGTGTTGAATGTTACATCAACCGACATATGCTCCGGTGCCAATGTTGGCAGCAGATGTGAACTGCTTTTGGGCACTCGAGCAAGACCAGGAAAGCTATAACCATGAGGTGTACCTACCCGACGCCTACATTGAAGTGATCATCAATGTGGGTGCGCCACTCGTGTTGGAGAGCGAACACGGAATGCTCGAACTACCACGAGCATTTGTAAACCCACTTCAAACTAAGCCGCTTCGGATTCGCGCTGCTGGTTTCTGCCAGATGATTTCGATGCAGTTGTATCCCTGGGCGGTCAAGCCGATCTTGAATATTGATGCTGATCCATCCACTGTGCATGTGATCGGCCTTGATGCAGATTGGCAGCGTTTTGCGGATGATCTGACGCAGATTGTCGCGCATCGAGGATATGGAGAAGCCATCGACTGCTATCAGGAGTATGTCTGCAAAACTGCTTACCGGCAAAAGCACGACGTTACGCTAATCCGCACTGCCGGACATTTACTGCATCGCTCTCATGGTCAAATCCGCATGGCGGACCTTGCCGCACAGAGCTGCCTGTCGTCCAGCCAATTCGAGCGACAGTTCAAGCATTACACGGCTATTTCGCCTAAAGCATATGCCAGGATTGTTCGCTTTGGTAGCCTCCAAGCCTCATTACTCGTGAATCCATCCATCCGATTAGCGGATCTGGCGAATGTCTATGGCTACAGTGACCAGGCGCACCTGATCCGCGAATTTAAGTCTTTTGCACACTGTACACCACGCGATTTCGCTGCCTCTGCACCCGCCTATTTTGAACTTCGGCAAAATGAAGATTGGTGCGATTTCATGAAGCAGTATTTCAACGTATCTTACGCAGGGTGAGGAAATAAAGCAATCTCAGGTATGTAGTGATCTCCGAAACCTGGATAGGAGAGAAAGGAAGAATCATGAAACTGGTAACCAATCACATTCTGACGGCAACATCGTCCGACGACCAATCCATCGCTCAAGGAGAAACACAATGCGAGAGCTGATGATCGACTTCATTACCACCCTCGACGGCTACGCCTCGGGGGAGGGCTGGCCCGGCTTCTGGGGTCTCGAAGGGCCGGAGTACCTCGCCTGGCTCGGCGAGCAACCACCGGTGACGTACCTGATGGGCGCGAACACGTACCGGCTGATGTTCGGCTTCGCCGCCGGAGAGATCCCGGGAATTGAACCCGGGTCCGAGGAGGAGGCCAGCGTCGACGAGCTCACGCGAGCGCCGAAGATGGTGTTCTCAACCTCGCTCGAGGAGCCCCTCACGTGGGCCAACACGACCCTCGTGCGCGGCGACGCCGTGCAGGCGGTCCGGGCGATGAAGGAGGAGGGCTCCGGCATCCTCAGCACGCTCGGCAGCGTCAGCCTGTCCCGCTCGCTGCTGCGCGCCGGGATCGTCGATCGCTTCCGGGTCGTGATGTTCCCCGTGATCACCGGTGCCACCGGCGCGGAACGCATCTACGACGGCTATCCCGACGTCGCGCTCGACATGATCGACCACCGCATCTTCGACGGCGGCACCCTGCTCGTCGAGTACCGGCCGCGCGTGCTCGAGGGGCCACCCCTCGCGCCGACTGCCTGAGGCCGAGCGCCTGCGCGGGCTTCCGGAGATCGGGCGGTCGGGTTGGTCGACGGCCGCGTGGCTAGCTGAAGCGCCATCCGTTGGGGGGCACATCAAAAGTTTGCACTTTAAGAAATTGCAGCCACTTGATCCATGCCTCGCTCGCGCAGAGTGTCGTCGATTATCGGAACAACAGCAGCCCCAGACGGAGATAGCAATGATACAAGAGATTGTAGGAGCCATGATCGTCGAAGCGCAGATGATTTTGCTGGGGCAAAGAGCCGCAACGCGCACATTTTTCCCCAACGTCTGGGATGTGTTTGGCGGGCATATGGAACCAGGTGAACATCAACATGAAACATTAGTTCGCGAGTTGCAGGAGGAATTGGGGATTACCCCCACAAAGCAGACCTATTTGGAGACACTGGTGGTATCTATACCGAAACGTCGCGGAGTACGGGCCTATCAGCTACATCTTTATTTGTACCTCGTAACTGCCTGGTCGGGAACACCCGTCAACCGTCAGTTACATGAACATGCTTCTATTCAATGGTTCTCACTTGCTCAGGCAGTACAGTTGGATCTCGCCCATCCAACGTATCCAGAACTTTTTGCGAAACACCTTACTCCTACTACTGCACCCTCAGGATGAGGATATCAGTGATAATTCGCACAGTCTCAAACAACGGTGCATGCTGCCTACCAGCGGGTAACGCCAGCCGTTGGGCGCCGCATGGAGAGTTTCAATAAGGTAAAAAACAAACAAGGAGATTCTCATGATACGTATCGAAGCGAGTCATATCTTCCCTGTCTCCGTCACTGAGGCATTTGCCTATATCACAGATATGAAAAATTGGCCTGCATATTGGGCAGACTTCATTCGTATTGAGAATCCCTCTGAGGCGCGATGGAGCAACCGAAATGATAAAGCCATCGTTGTGATCCAGCTGCTCCATCGCGAACGCGCCTTAAATATGGAACTCCAAGAATTCCAGAAGGACACACGCGTCACATACATCAGTCGTCAACAAGGGTTACCCGACGTTCGGCATGAGCGCCACTTCAATGCTGCTCCGAGCGGTTGCGAATATCGTCTAGTCGTAGAATTTGAACCCAGACGGGGTATTGCAGGACTCTTCGATAGGCTACTGGTCAGTAGATCGGTTAAACGTGCTATGCACAAGACGGTACAGAATCTCCAGAGAGTCTTCCAGCAGCGAAGAGGCAATACGGCGTAAGCAAGGTTCATCAAAAAGGTTCTTGAAAGAATGCATCGGGCACAGAGGCATGGGTAGCGCCCAACACAGCGCGCACCCGACCCCCGCACGCCCTTCGGGCAGTCAAGCAGTTTGCGTGGCTTGAGTTTGGTTCCGGTAAAGTGGCGTTATCTCGTCCCGGGAGAGCTCCGGGATGGTACCCACTCCCACCCACCAGCCCTCGTCAGGGTGCTACGCAACGGGTAACGCCAGCCGTTGGGCGCCAATTGAAAAAAAGAAAACAGCTATGAGCAGAGTAGTACTAATCCCCGGGGACGGTTATACCCTCAAGGGTAGAGTTTATGGAAACGTCCATGCGGGTCATCCAAAACCAGCCATACTCTTCCTGAATGGATGGAATCCAGGGCTACAGTCTTGGGCCCTGAATGATATTCATGCGCACTATTGTGCATCGAAATTGGACATTCTTTGTATAACAATTGCTCTTCGTGGGATGGGAAGTGCAGGCAATATTAAGACTTTGACACGCGCCGATTTTCTGAACGATGTTATTACAGGATATGACTATCTGAGAGAAATGGAGGGCGTGGATCAAAGCAGAATCAGTGTGGCAGGAGAAAGTTTTGGAGCCTATATGGCTTGTATACTTTCAACAAAGCGGGCAGTCAGGTCAATCGCTTTACGTGTTCCTACAGATTTTCCAAACGAAGGCTTCGATAACACACCACAGGTAGAATTCGCAGGGATATTCTCTCAAGAGTGGAAAATGCAAGATCATCATTTTTCCGAGAGCCGCGCCCTTCAAGGCCTTCATGATTTTCAAGGCAATATCTTGCTTGTGGCTTCTGAGCGAGATGAATTTGTGCCCTATCAGACAACAAAAAATTACTTGAATGCCATAACAGAAGCTGCAACGCTGAAGTATTACTTGATGAGGGGAGTCGGGCACGTGCTTCTCAATCCAATCCAGTTCTATAAGTTCACGAGAATGCAAACAGAATGGTTGTTTCCTAATATTTAAAGCGGTACAGTGTATGTGCGGCAAATTTGCAAGCTATTAGGAAATGCGCCCAACACAGCGTGCGGCGGACACCCGCACAAGCACCGGGCCTATAGGGGTGGGACTGACGCTCGCGGCGTGCACGTTTTAGGCAGGTTGCGTGGATCTCGCCATTCTACGCTGTTGCGGATCCGACAATGTTACAGCCACGGAGCAGCTTCTGCGACCACTCTGGTTGACGAGGAGGGAAGGGTATTGCTATAATCGTCTCTCGCGTGGCACCAGGGTACCCAAATAGATTCAATCTTTTACTCAGGAGTAATCGTACATGCCCTCCGCACCCTTGCACTTCACCAACCCCTTGGTTCGGTATCACGCTGACCCTTGGATCTACAAACATACCGATGGCACCTACTACTTCACCGCTACACTAGCGGAGGCAGATCGCATCGAGGTCAGACGGGCGAGTACCATCCACGAGCTAAGCACTGCTCCATCTGCAATTGTTTGGAACCAACATGCCAGTGGTCCCATGAGTGCTAGCATTTGGGCGCCTGAGCTACACTATATCCAGGGTAAATGGTATATCTACTTTGCAGCGGCACAGGTGGATGCTCCTCTGGAACATCGTATGTATGTGCTAGAAAACCCGTCGGTGAACCCACTTGCCCCCTCGTGGAACGAGCGCGGACCCATTCAGACGACATGGGATTCATTTGCTATCGACGCCACGACCTTCGAACATCATGGAACACGGTACCTGGTCTGGGCACAAAAAGATCCGGCGATCGACAGCACGACGAACCTGTATATTGCACCGATGGGCAATCCCTGGACGTTAAGCGGGCCACAAGTTCTGCTTTCCAAACCCGACTATGGGTGGGAACAAGATGGTTTGTGGGTCAATGAAGGGCCCGCAGTGATCAAGCGGAATGGAAAAATCTTTATTACCTACTCAGCAAGCGCAACGTTTGCCAACTATTGTCTGGGGTTGCTGACAGCAACGGATCAGAGCGACCTCCTGGATCCAGCTTCCTGGAGCAAAGCACCAACCCCGATCTTCCAAGGCAGCGGCATGCCAGGACGTGCCGCGCCAGGCCACAACTCATTCACAGTTTCTTCCGATGGCACCCAGGATATCCTGGTGTATCATGCGCGCGAGATCCCAAGTCGCGATAGTGACACACTGTGTAACTTGAATCGGCATACACGGCTGCAAGTGTTTTCCTGGCACAGTAATGGGACACCACACTTTGGCGTTCCCATCTAACAGGAGGTCTGTAATGTGGCTTTTTATCCCCGTGGCTATCATTTCAAGAAAGTCTATGCAGCGGAGCTTGTAGGCTACAAGACACCAAAAGGGGCGATCCTCTTTCCATCGAATGCTGCGTTACCAACCCAGTTAATCACAAAAATCGTTATGGATCGGGCAAAGGAGAATCGGCTGGTTGCAAAACCACTTCCTGCCGGGCTTCCGGAGAAGCTCTCCGCCCCGGTCAGACGTGCACTGGCAATGGCCGAGATCACCAGTTTGGAAACCTTAGCGAGCTACTCGGGAAAGGAGATTTTGGCGTTGCATGGGATTGGTCCACGTGCCTTACCCATGCTGTACACAGCGTTGCAATCGGTCGGTCTCGCCTTTCGGCGCGATGATGTTGCAGCATCAGCCAAAAAGTCTGAAAGGCAAAAACGCACCTAACAGTGCATACACCCAATCTCCGCACAGGCGCCGGGGCTGCGTGGTGGGACTGCCGCTCGCGGCGTGCGCGTTTTCAGGCATTTTGCGTGGCTTCAAGTTGGTTCCGTTAAAATAGCGTTGTCTCGTCCCATCCACCAGTACCCCGAAGGGGCATAACGCTCACCGTTGGGCGATTATAATGAGCCATCATGCTGACGATTGACATCGAAACAGCCCGGCGTTTCATCCTCGGCAAGCAGGGCTTATGGCCCGGTCGCCGTTGGCGGGGCATCAAGGGCACAGAGCAAGCCATGCGCGCGATCGAGTACCTGCAACTGGATCCGCTCCAGATCATCGCCCGCAGCCATGACATCACGCTGCATAGCCGTGTGCTCGATTACAAGCCTGACATGTGGGAGACTGTGACGTATAAGAAGCGCAAGTTCTTCGATTGGGGTGGCTGGCTGGCTGCCCGGCCGATGGACGAACTTCCGCATTGGCGCACCGTTATGCACCGCGAGCGCGATGGCGACTATGGCGACTCGCGAATTCGTCTCATAGCCCGCGAGCACGCAGACGCCATCGCCGAAATGCGGGTCATCTTGCAGGAACGCGGCATCGTGAGCAATCGCGACTTCGAAAAGGACAGTGCGGAAGCCCTGTATTATCTGTGGCGCACCGGCGAAGTCATGACGCATCACCGTGACCGCTTCGAGCGTGTGTATGCCCTTACTGAAAAGGTCGCGCCCACGCACCTCATTCGCGAGAGCAGCGAGGCGGAGACGGATCGCTTTCTGGTCAAAAAGGAAGTCAGCTGCAGCGGATTGGCGCGAATCAAACGTACGGGTGAAGCATGGGGGCGTGGCGAGCCGGATCGCGCGGCAAAGAAGATGCTTGCGGGGATGTTAGCCGACGGAGAGCTCATCGAGGTGCAGGTCGAAGGCTGGAAAACGATCCATCACGCACTCTCCAGCGACACCAGGACGCTGCGTGATTTAAGTGCAGGACGCATCCCAAAGGCTTGGACGCCATTAGAAACGACCACGACGGAGGAGGTCCTCTTCCTCGCGCCGCTTGACCAGGTGAGCGCACGCGGGCGGGCCAAAGTTTTGTTCGGCTTTGACTACGTTTGGGAGGTATACAAACCGGCGCACCTTCGCAAGTTCGGCTACTACACGATGCCGATCTTGTGGGGCGATCAGCTCGTGGCGCGTTTCGACAGCAAGCTCGATCGCACGACAAACACATTCGTCATCCTGGGCTTGTGGTTGGAGGATACGCGTCTCGGCAAGGACGAGGCATTTGCCGAAGCATTGGCGCAAGGGTTCGCGCGGTTCGTGGCGTTTCTTGGTGCAAAGACGCTGGATGCAAAGGCGATTCGTGAGCCGCTGTTACGCCGGCGCATACGCCGCTAAGCGGCAGTCTTCATGAGCGCCTGGCACAGCGTGCAGTGAGCACTCGACCCCCGCACAAGCACCGCATTCACACTGAAGTAACATTGCAAGGGTACTTGCCAAGTGTTACCCAAAATAGGAGGCTTTATGCGTAGAATTCGATATCAAGTTGCGTGCAGTCTCGATGGCTACATCGCAGATATGGCTGGCACCACTGGTTGGATCGTCAATGAACCCGAGATCGATTTCGGCGCGCTGTTCGATCAGTTCGACACCCTACTGATGGGTCGCCTTACGTATGAGGGATTAGCCAAAGAGGCCGATGGGTTTTGGGGAAAAACGGTTCTGGTCTTCTCTCACACTCTTCACCAGGCAGATCACCCACAGGTGACTATTATTTCTGATGATCCGCAGGCAAGGCTCAAAGCAATGCGTTCGTTACCGGGAAAGGATATCTGGTTATTCGGTGGAGGCAAACTGTTCCAAAGTCTGCTTGCTTTAGGTTGTGTCGACACGATTGAGCCAGCAATCATTCCGGTCCTGGTAGGAGGAGGACGTCCTCTGCTCCCAAGCCCAGCACCACAACACATACTTACCTTGACTTCTCAACGCGTCTTTCCCAGTGGCATTGTGTGGCTGGAATACACAATACATCAGGGAGAGGAATCCGGCTCGCCTAGCACTGCTGCCTGACAATACGTGCAGTGGACTCGGTGGTAGGCCGTGCCAAAAAGCAGTGTTCCGGCGAACGCATTTTCCGTTTCGACGCCTGGCTCTCTCACCAAGCCGCCAGTAACGCTCACCGTTGGGCAGCAGTGGTTGTGAGTACTGGTAAGGAGATTTGCTATGAATGCTGAGGATGTTGTCGAGCTCTACGCATTGCTCCTCGAACACGGCGTTCAAATCTGGATCGATGGTGGATGGGGGATCGACGCGCTTCTTGAACAGCGGACCCGCCCTCACAAGGATCTTGATGCTTTCGTTGCATTTGAGGATCTACCGACACTGACCGCAGTGCTTGGTCAGCAGGGTTTTGTCTTGAAAGAAATTTGGAGCGAGAACCACTGGCACCAGCACAACGAGCCTGTGCAGCTGATCGGACGGGACGACCATGCGGGCGAGGTCGCTACTGCATTCGTGCTGAAAGATTCACTAGGTCGTGAGATTGACATTCATGTAATGTATATCGATGAACATAGCGCTGGAACGCCAGCTTGGGATTGCAACGTGTCATTCTCCCCTGGTGCTCTACAGGGGCACGGTGTTATTGCAGGAATGCCAGTACGCTGTCTCTCAGCTGCCATGCACATGCGTACCCACACTGGCTATGAACTTCAGGATAAAGATGTGCAGGATTTGCGGCGCTTACAGGAACGGTTTGGCATGGATTATCCCGAGTAACCCTTAAAGGAGCATTTAAAGTGGTAGAAATTGTGTTGTTCCATCACGCGCTAGGGCTCACAGCCGGCGTTACTGCCTTCGCCGATGAACTGCGCAAGGCAGGACATAATGTCCATACACCTGATCTATTCGATGGTCACATTTTCAATGACCTCGAGCAGGGTATGGGGTTCGTCCATGAACTCGGGTTTGGTGAGGTGATTAAGCGCGGTGAGCAAGCGGTGCAAGCTCTCCCTTCGAATCTGGTCTACGCCGGATTCTCACTGGGTGTGGTACCAGCCCAGAAGCTGGCTCAAACCCGTCCTGGAGCACGCGGAGCTCTTTTCTTTTATTCCTGTGTGCCGGTCTCCGAGTTTGGGCAGGCTTGGCCAAAGGAACTGCCTGTTCAAGTCCATGGCATGGATGCCGACCCAATCTTTGTTGGAGAAGGCGATATCGACGCGGCACGGGCACTCGTTGCACAAGCCACAGATGGCGAGCTTTTCCTCTATCCAGGTGATCAACATTATTTTGCGGACAGTTCGCTGCCCTCCTATGACGCTGAGGCAACCGCACTTCTGCTGAGAAGAGTTTTGGAATTTCTCTCTTCGATATAGTTTGACGTGAAGTAATTTCATGCCAACACACTGGATTACGTGCGCAGGACAGCGCCCAACACAGCGTGCGCCCGACCCCCGCACAAGCACCGGGATGGTGCCCAATCCCACTCACACGCAGCTAACACAAGCCGTTGGCTGGCTCTGGCCGGTTCAGAATTTCGTTTATTTCGATCCTGACAAAAGGACATAGGGACAAAATGACTGCTAAAAACGACAGTTCCGTCGAAGACTATATCGCTTCACTTGATGATGAGCAAACTGTAAAAGATAGCCGCGCGCTGATTGAAATGATGCAGCGAATCAGCGGACACAAACCAAAGAAGTGGAATGTAGGCACCATTGGGTTTGATACCTACCATTACAAATACGACAGTGGACGCGAAGGAGACGGTCACATTATCGGTTTTTATCCAAGAAAAGGTAAGATAACCATTTACCTGATGGATGGCACGGTACGCTACTCTGAATTGCTGGCTAAGTTAGGTAAACATACGACCACGGGGTATTGTGTCTATATCAAGCGGCTCAGTGATATAGAATTACCAATCCTTGAACAAATCGTGCAACGGTCTTATGAGTATATAAAGTCCCAGGACGGGCATATAGACCGGGTATTATGGAAAGCTGAAAAATAGGCTGTTCTGCCTGCGCTCGAAATGCGCGCTCTAATTAAATTCCATTGCCTGATAATTGGAATCGTTCAACGAGATGTTTGGCTCATAGCCGTTGATAGCATGGATAGCGGATATTTGCACTGCGTCAAGCTCGCCCGCCAGCCGCTGGGCATAAGCGATTCAGCGTGTTCTATCATTGGTAAAATAAGAACCATGAAAACGAAAATCACCATCACGCCAGTCCACGTTGCCGACCTGCTCGCCGAGGGTGAGCGCATGCCGGTCTACGTGCACGTCATCGACCATCCCGATGCGCGTGTGCTGGTCGACACCGGCATGACGGAGCTGCACCCGGCAGTGGCCGATATGGATCCCCGCCTCCATCCACTGAACGAGCAGGGCTTCGACCTCGCCGGCATTGACATCGTCGTCAACACACACCTGCACTTCGACCACTGTGGCGGCAACCACCTCTTCGCCGGCAAGCCGATCTACGTCCAGCGTCTGGAGCTCGACGACGCGCGCAGCAAGGACGACTACACGATTCGCGAGTGGGTCGATGCGCCCGGCGTGCGGTACGTGCCGGTCGACGGCGAGCTCGAACTGCTTGCCGGGCTCCGACTTGTCCCGGCGCCGGGTCACACCCGCGGAATGCAGGTGGTCGTCATCGAGAATGGCGGGCGTCCGGTGGTCGTCGGCGGCGACGTGGCGGTTTGGTTCGGCGAGCTCGACGAGCCGCAGACGGAAGGGCAGCTGCGGGTGTGCGCGCTTGACCCAGAGCTGGTCTGGCTCACGCACGTGCAGGAACCGTGGCGACCCCGTCATGAGGCTTAATGCTTTTTAGCCAGAGCAGGGTTGGCATCGCGGCACGGAAGTTCCACATAATAATACAGGAGTTCGCAGCCCAAGGAAGTATTTGTATTAAACAAAAAGGACGATGGTATGGTTTCAAGTATCCAAAAAGAAAAAGCCGAACTGTTCTTAAACTATCATCATGATAAAGAAATTCTGGTTCTGTTAAACTCGTGGGACATCGGAAGTTCTAAATTAATTGAAGCAAGTGGCTATAAAGCAATTGCAACAACAAGTATGGGAATCGCTGCCTCTTTCGGGTATCCGGACTGCCAGGTAATTCAATTGTCAGAAATGATTCAGGTAATCACCGGGATCGTAAATGCAGTGCAAGTTCCGGTCACTGTGGATATTGAAGCCGGCTATGGAAATAATTTGCAGGAAATCATTGACTCAGTCAAAGAGATCATCGCCACAGGAATTGTTGGAATAAACATTGAAGACAGCATTGATCTAAGCCCAGTATTAATTGACGAGATGACATTTTGTGAAAGAATATCAGCCATTCGTGCCTTATCCGATTCACTAGGCTTTCATTTGGTCATCAATGCCAGGACGGATTCATTTTACACGTCGTCAGGTTCGCTACGGGAAAAATTATATGAATCCATTAAACGTGGCAACAAATACCGGGAAGCTGGTGCCGACTGCATATTTGTACAACCTGTATGGGAAAAAGAAACGATTTCAACACTGGTGAAGGAAATTAACGCCCCCATCAATATTTTAGCAAACCCGGGTATTGGTGGAGGATTACCTCCATCTGTTCGGGAACTGCAAGATTTAGGTGTCGCCCGTTTAAGCCTTGGTTCCGGTTTGATGAAAGCAACTTTAGCCTTGATCAAGAAAGTTGCTGACGAACTGTCTAAAAAAGGGACTTACAATATTTTATTAGATACCTTAACACCGCTTCCCGATGCCGCAATCGCTTATAAAATGGCAATAGGATCGAAGAATAGCCACGAATAGAGATTGGATTGATGGAACACGCCATATCCTTGCACGCATGAGCAAAACCCGCCTGGAAGCCTTCAGTGATGGCGTGATTGCCATCATTATCACAATTATGGTGCTCGAGCTGCATGCGCCGGAGGAAGGGGATTGGACTGCCCTGCGCGCGCTCGCACCGACCTTTTTCAGCTACGTACTGAGCTTTATCTTTATTGGCATTTACTGGAACAACCACCATCACCTGTGGCAGGCGGCGAAACACGTCAATGGTCCCATCCTGTGGGCGAACCTGCACCTGCTCTTCTGGCTCTCCCTGGTCCCCTTTGCCACTGCCTGGATGGATGAATCCGGTTTTGTCCAATTACCGGTGGCGCTCTATGGCTTCGTCCTGTGGATGGCTGGGCTGGCATACTATATATTGACGCGGACGATGGTCACCCATCATGGCAGAGATTCGCTGCTCGCCACGGCATTGGGAAACAAAGGGAAGGAAATCGCCTCTCTGGTCTGCTATGCCTGTGCCATGCTGTTATCGTTTCTGAACCCGGCTTTTTCCCTGGCTCTGTATGTGATCGTGGCTCTCGTCTGGCTGATCCCGGACAGGCGGATCGAGAGGACGCTCGGCGGGCAGTGACACCGTCCTCACGACCGCGTCTTTTGCCTTTCCCAGAGCTTTGCTCTGGGTTTTTGTTATGTGGACGACGGCATGTTCTTGCGCTTCATGCAGCCATGCCAGGTGCCAAGGCTGTATAAGGAGCGGCGATCAGCGTGGATCGGACTGGCGACCCATCGAACGCGCATCCGGGAGCAGCAATGATGTACAATGCCTATGTTTCTCCGAAAGGATCAACGAACCTGTGCCGAACTTCTTGCGCTATAAGATCATAGAAGCCTGCCGCGAGCCAGGCTGCCCCCTTTGCCGGTTGGAACAGCAGGGTGTGAAGCGATATCTGGATAACCAGTTCTATGAGAACGTAAACAGCCCTGCCTGGCGCGCTCGTTTACGCGCCAGCTACGGCTTCTGCCATGAGCATGCCTGGCTGAGCGTGCATGAACGCCTGGGGGATGCGCTGGGGTTTTCGATTCTCTATCACGATATTGTCAATACCATACTGCAATCTCTGGACGGAGAAATCAAATCGATGCGCGCACCACGCCGCCAGGGATCGGTGCTCAAGCAGATCCCCGAGTCCCTGCGGGCGCGTGCCGAACGCTTTATCGCTTCTCTCACCCCTCGTAAGGGGTGCCCTGCCTGCGAGCACCGCGAGCAAGTCCGCCGGGATCTGCTTGCCGCGCTGATCGAGGATGTGCAAACGGCTGAGATGCAGGAGACGCTAAAAGCTTCGGAGGGATTGTGCCTTCCGCACTTGCGGCTTGTCCTGGGTTCCGCGAAAGAGACGTCCGTATACGGATCAATTCTGTCGCTTCATCGGGCGAAGCTGGAAAGCCTGAAGCACGAACTGGCGGAGTTCATTCGCAAGAATGATTATCAGGTGATCCAGGAGGGTTTTGGAAGTGAAGGCAATGCCTGGCTGCGGGCGATCCGCATGATTGTTGGCAATCGAAACGAGTGAACCTTATCCCACCTGTTAAAAAAATGCTCCGTCAGAGTGAGGGGGGCACCCTGAGCGGAGCAACATTATTTTCCCATACTTCTTCGATTCTGACAAGGGCAATCGCGCTCCATTCTGCCAGGGCTTTAGGATGATTCGAAACGGAATCCCGATTTGAGATCAGAAAGGATATACACAATGGAAACCAAGCAGCGCGCCGACTTTCTCAAAGAAGAATATATTATGCTGCAACAATTCTATGAAGATATAGACAGCAAGGGACTGACGATCAAGAACTGGGCAATCACTGTGGGGCTGGCTGTCATCGGCACCGGAATCGTCCAGAACAATGACCTGATCCTCTGGGCGGGACTTGCCGCTTCGCTCATGTTTTGGTATCTGGAGGCGCATTGGAGAGGGTTATCTCATTTCTTCTCCACCCGCATCCAGGATATCGAGCGGAGTTTTCAAACAGATCACCTGGACACGGAAACTCCACTGCAGGTCTATTCGACCTGGGATGTCGAGTATCAAAAGGTAGGAGACCGCACGCTCCGATACATGTTCAAACCATTCACTATCCTGCCGCATGCTGCGATCGCCATTTTGATTGTAATCTTACTGTTTCAGTAAACGCGCAGGACCAGCGTTCCGAGTTTGTCTTACAACGACCAATAGTTAACCCTGCCACAGAGTAGGGGATACTCCCCATATTATCGATGGCGCTTTTATTGTACATTGGGCGCATGTTTACATTTCAGATCATCTGGCGAAGCGCAATCCTGTTCGTGCTGGCATTCCTCGCCTGGAACTATTTCCTGGGCGGCGGCATCCTGGTGAGTATGCTCCTTCTGCTGTGCATACCGACCTGGTTATATATTACACTGTATAGCCTAAACTATATTTAGAGTTCATCGACGTAAAGATCCACTCGTGTAGAGCCCTGTCATCTGTGCAAGAACCTGAGGAGGGGGGTATCTTATTTAAGCGGAATTAGGAACACATGAAAGAGATCGAGATCCATAGTTTTGTCGAGCTGCACCAGATCATCGCCGCATATGATGAATTGATCGTTATGTATCGCGGGATGAAGTCTGTCCGGTTTCCGCTGATCCCGAAGATCGGCAGGATCGTCCCGCCACCATCGATCGGATCGCGCGAAGCAAACGAAAGGGAAATCCTGCGCCTGTTCAAGGAACGCGCCCTGCGCTTCATCGACTTCATGCCCACCACCGACTGGGACTGGCTGGCGCTGGGTCAGCAGCACGGTTTGCCCACCCGCCTGTTGGACTGGACGAACAATCCGCTGGTTGCCTGTTACTTTGCCGTGGAAGAACCCAGTGAGGACGACAGTGTGATTTATGCCTATCAGAGCCAATCCTATATCGATGTGGAGGAACACCCGGAGCCATTCCGCTATCGAACGGTCGGCAAGTTCATTCCACGCCACATTACACCGCGCATCACCAACCAGGGAGGGTTGTTCACCATCCACCCCAAACCCTATGAGCCCTTCGAGTCGGACGATATGGAGAAGCTGATCATTCCCAACAACATTCGCGCCACACTGAAGAGGACGCTCAACAAATATGGCGTCGATCGTTTCTCGCTCTTCCCCAGCCTGGATGCCTTATCCGCCCATATCGAATGGCTGCAATCGAAGAGGGACTAACCTACGGCTGAGGGCAGCGGAGAGTCAACCGACGGCAAATTCTGCAATTAACCTGTATTTCTTTCCGGGCAAATTGTGGGATAATTTCTTTCAGACGTACCCCAACCTAGAACACAAGTATGGACATTGCGACACCGCCAGTACAACAAAGATCCCCGCAACCGCAAAAAAGGGCAGCCAGAGCGAAAGCGAGGGAATATACAGGTCCCCTGGGCATCCTGGCAGCGGGAGCTATCGGGCTTAGCCTGCTATGCAGCGTTTCTGCCATGGCAATGGGCGATCTGAGCCGCTATGTTCCCATCACCCTCGAACCGATTAACATCATAGATCTGGCGGTGGCTAATTTTCAAACCGCGGCGGCGCTGACGGAACAGATAGTCACTGTCTTTGTCCCGACCGAAACGCTGGTTCCCACCAGCACGGACGCGCCCCCATCGATCACCCCATCATCGACCGACACTCCGCGGCGTTTTGTCACCATTACGCCCACCCTGCCGCGCAGGACGCGTATCCCTTCGACCCGGACGCCCACGCCCCGGCCGCCCACTGCCACGCGTACCTCCGTTCCGCCCACCGCCACAAGAACTCGGACACCTGTACCACCAACCTCCACACGGACGAATACACCGATCACACCAGCCGACCCACCGACGAATCCTCCATCGCCGACGGTAACGGAAGCCAATCCACCAACTGAAGCACTGTCACCGACAGCAGTCGACACATCAACTCAAGCACCGTCAGCAACCGCAGTCGACACGCTACCACCTACTTCTGTGAATCCCGTCCTTGTGCCCTCCGCCACACCTGCCACACCGGGACCGTGAACGTTATTCGCTCGGCATGATCAGCCACAGGATCAGGTAGACCGCAATCCCCGGAATGCCTCCGGGAATCATTGCCAGCACAAAGCCCAGCCGGAACCAGAACGCGTCCAAGCCGAAGAAATCCTGCAGCCCTCCACATACACCGGCGACGATCCGGTTTGCGCGCGAGCGTCGCAGCGCCGTTCTTCTTACATTCATTAGAGCCTCCTATTCTTCCATCGATCTGTCATTTTCTTGCGTTTAAAAAATACGCTCCCCTTGATCCCCTCATCTCTTTCCCTGTGCCAGATCCATTACACAGGCAAACACTGACGAGATGAGGGGATGGAGGAGAGGAGATAAGCGAAGACCTTGCCGTCTCGCGTAACTCACGCTGGATTAGATATCATGATCGTGCGGCGGGACCCGGTCTACATGTTCATGCGTGGTGCGGGGTGAAAAGAGCGCCACGAGAAACGCAATCCCCAGCAAACCCAGTAATCCAAAGAGCACGAGTGTCCACATACTGGTAGGTGCATCCCCACCGGTGACAGGGATAACCCCCGGTGTTGTTACAACAACGACGGTTGGCGGCACAAGCGTCACAGCAGGAGGTTGTACCGTGTCCTGTAATTTGGCAGTCGTTTGCGGCGCCGCTGGCGCGCCAAAGGCACTCAGAAATACGGCGCTTAAGATCACGATCGAGACTACTATAGTTTTGAGCTTCATCGGTACTCCTTTCAGCAAAAGACACATACGATGAATGTTTCCATCTGTCCTCTATAACGACGGTACTGGAGGAGTGTTACCGACTCAGAATCCCCCAAACATCTTGTTCAGCAAGGGATGTATCGCTTCCCAGTTCGGTGCAAGCACCTGTGCCCCCTGCGAGGTCTGAAAGGGAACAACCATTTCCCGTGTAATGGTCTGGCTATCGATACCGAATAGAAAGGCTCGTAGCAACGCAAATACCAGACGCGGCCACTGCCATAACGGAATGTTCGTATCGATCACCTGCGCGAGGGAGGAAACGAGCTGCGGTAATGACATCCAGGCGGAGGGATGGCTTGCTTTTCTGAACATAGCCGATAAGAGAATCTGTGCCCGCACCATCCGGTTGAAATCGTCGCTGCTACTGCGCTCGCGAACAAAGACAAGAGCCTGCTCCCCATTCAAGCGATGCGTGCCTGCAGGGAATCCACCGGTCGGTGAGTCCAACTGGACGTCTACGCCACCCAGCGCATCGACGACTGCCGCCAAGCCGAACATGTGAATCACCGCATAATAGCGGACGGGCACGCCGAAATTCTCGCGGATGGTTTGCAGCGCGGCTTGCGATCCTGACCCGGGTGCGTTTGACTCGGCAAAGAAATACGCGGTATTGATGCGCTGCTCCCCCACGCCGGGCACCGTCACCCACAGATCGCGCGGGATGGATAACATCCCCACATACGGCTTCAGCGGAACAATAGTGGCGAGGATGATGGTGTCGGTCCGCCCAACGGCGCCGCGCTCGGGTGAATCGTCTGTGCCCAGCAACAGGATGTTGGTTCGCAGCGGCGCGAAGAAATAGAGCAGGATCAAGACCAGGGGCAAGAGTAACCAGGAACAGCATCCCGTCAGATAGGACCTGCGGCGAGGCGGCAGCGGCCGTACAGGTTGGATACGGTCCAATCGACGTGTTGGTTGTGTCTTCTCAAGCATAGGCGCGCAAGTATAAGAAGGAAGGATAAATACAGGCTTAGTCAGGCGTTTTTTGAGACTTCCTGAACCGCCATCCGCGTCGCGTGAAATTTGCTGTAACAAATTCTTAGTTGACTTTTTCCCTGCGATTTGCTACCATATTTTAATCTTATTCTCATGAGGAGAGTGACATGAAGAAAAGCAAGGTACTGCTCCACGTGTTTGTGTTCGTTTTGCTCGCGGCTCTGTTTCTCACTTCGGCTGTCGGCGCGGCGCCCAAGGACGGTCCCGTCGTCAGCCTGAGCGTGGCGCAGAGCCAGTTTAGTTCGACACAGGATGTGCTGGTGACGGTCACAGTATCGAATCCTCACAACCACACGGTGCGCGTGCTCAAGTGGTTCACGGCAGCAGAGGGAGTCGAGGAACCGCTGTTTGTGGTCACGCGAGACGGTGCGCCGGTAGCCTACCTGGGAGCGCATTACAAGCGTCCCGCGGTAACCGGTAATGATTACATCTCACTGAGATCAGGGCAAAGCATCAGCTTCACCGTCAACCTTGCTGAGTATTACGATCTCTCGCAGTCTGGGCAATATGAGGTCTCCTATGCAGTGGCATCCTTCCAATTGTTCGACGAAAAAGGGAATGCTGCCAAATCCCGCGACAGCCTGATCTCAGAAAAGGTCAGTCTCCAGGTGGAAGGACGCGCGGCGAAGGGAAGACCCACCCAGCCGCCTCCACCTCCTCCTGGCGGAAATTCGTTTAATGCCTGCACCGTGGACCAGCAGAGCTTGTTGGTGTCGGCGCGCAATCAGGCAAAGACCTACGCCTCGCAAGCCAGCAGCTACCTGAACTCCAACAATTCCGGCACACCGCGTTACCTGGAATGGTTTGGTGCATATACCAGCAGCCGCTATAACACGGTCAAAAATCACTTCAGCGCTATTTCCAATGCAATGACAAATGCAGGCGTCACCTTCGATTGCAAGTGCAAGCAAAATTACTACGCGTATGTGTATCCAAACCAGCCGTATACCATCTATCTTTGCAAAGTCTTCTGGCAGGCGCCGCTCTCCGGCACGGACTCGAAGGCAGGCACCCTCATCCACGAGATGAGCCACTTCGATGTGGTCGCCGGCACGGATGATGTTGTCTACGGGCAGGCGGGCGCACGCAACCTGGCGGATACGAACCCCAATGCCGCCATCACCAACGCGGATAGCCACGAATACTTCGCAGAGAACACACCGCCGCTGCCATAAGATACAGTGCGGTTCCCTATACTCACCCCGAAGGCGTTCGGGGTGAGTTTTTTTTGGGGGTAGAACATAAACTACCGATTTTCGTTATTTCTATGTGGAATACGTCTGCCTTGCCAAATGTCAATTCTTAGTCTAATCTTAGAATTCCGATGTGTCCGGTAACAGCATGATAGGATTGACCTCGAACGCGCGCAACGCTATCCTAACCTCGTAACGCTTCCCTGCACTCCCCACGCTCGCCCAACATCGTTCCCTCCCCGATCCGGGGAGCATACTCGGGAGGTCGATCCCCGTGCAGCTCGGAAGCCAATTGAACAGGCAGGTACACATGACAATGATTAACTTTAAAAGAACCGGGGGACACATGGGCAGAGAGATGGCGATGAACTTCGATCTGGGCAGTATGCCAGGCAGTGTTGCCCAGCGGCTGCACGGTCTATTGACGGAGTCGAATTTCTTCGATGTCCCGTTGGTGCATGACCTGCATGCAAATCCCGACGAATATCAATATGACATCACGGTGGTGGCTGGCAATTCGATTCATACGATCCATATCAGTGACACTTCTATGCCGGATTCCATCCGCCCACTGGTCGAAGAATTGACCGAGCTTACAGAGACAGCCGTTTAGCGCGCCAGCGCAACGAACCGCGCCGGAATGACCGGCGAACCACATCAAATTTGAACGTGCAGAATCGGTGACAGATGCAGGGCGATTCTGCATTTTTGTTTTTAAGGAAGCTCCAGACCGGAGCTTGCGCCCGCACCGCCTGAGAAGCGGTAGAATGTGCGGATGCTCGATTCCCGAGTTCGCATCTTCTTGCCGTTTGTACTGCTCACTGCGATCCTGGCGATTTCCGCATCCTCGGTCTTTATTCGCTTCGCGCAGCAGGAGGCGCCCTCTCTGGTCATCGCGGCTCTGCGGCTCACATGTGCCGCTCTGCTGCTTGCGCCGCTGGCGTGGACGCGCCAGCGTCACGAGCTGCAACAGCTGACGCGACAGGAAATCACACTGGGATGTCTCTCCGGACTCTTCCTGGCAATCCATTTCGCCACCTGGACCTCCTCGTTGGAATTCACGTCTGTGGCAAGCTCCGTTGTGTTCGTGTCCACCGGTCCGCTCTGGGTGGCGCTGCTTTCGCCGGTCCTTCTCCATGAACGATTGGGTCTCGCCTCCGTCCTGGGATTACTTCTTGCGATTCTGGGAGGTGTCATCATCGCTATATCAGATACCTGTACCTGGGACCATGGAATCCAGTGCCCGGCGCTAAACCAGGTTATGCAGGGACGTGCCATGTGGGGGAACTTTCTCGCCCTGCTCGGTGCGTGGATGGTCTCGGGGTATCTCATAATCGGGCGGAAGCTTCGGGCAGGGGGCAGCGTCTCCTTGATCCCCTATATTTTTTTCGTATATAGTCTGTGCGCCCTGGCTCTGCTTGTGATGATGTTCGCTGCCGGTCTTTCTCCACTCGGATACTCAGCACGAACTTATGGATGGATCGTGTTGCTGGCAGCCTTCCCCCAACTCATTGGACACTCGACGTACAACTGGGCGTTGCGGTATATTCCCGCCACGCTGGTTGCCATCTTGACTCTGATCGAGCCGATTGGGTCGGCGGTCCTTGCTTATGTGGTCTTAGGCGAAACACCAACCTACGGCGTCCTGGTGGGAGGCTTGTTGATTTTGACAGGTGTTTATTTCGCGTCAAAATTCGGCTAAGACGGGTTGACAACCTGCCATGTGCTCTGGTATCAACAACCGTCAGGACTTCCACGCCTCAAAAAGCCCCTATGCTCACTTTATCCCCTAAAGACCACGCAATGCTGCGCGGAGAACGCGGACCTGCCGCAAAGATGGCAATGTCCATTGTTGCGCGCATGGCGGAAGTCGCTGGCGCAGCAGAGTTGCTCGATATCACGGCTGCCCATATCGACAGCACCGTTTATATTGGCGAAGCGGGCTTGGAGTTTGCAGAACGATTCGCCGCTCTGGGGGCAAAAGTATCTGTGCCTACCACGTTGAACGTCAGCGGACTCGACGAGCATCACTGGCGCGAATGGGCAGTCCCTTCCGAATGGGCGAGCCTGGCGCACCGCCAGATGGTCGCGTACCAGAGCATGGGTACCATCCCCACCTGGACGTGCGCGCCCTATCAAACGGAGATGCGCCCGTCGTTCGGGCAGCAGGTCGCCTGGGGCGAATCGAACGCCATCGTCTTTGCCAATTCCGTTCTGGGCGCGCGCACCGAGCGCTACCCCGACCTCTTTGACATCTGCTGTGCCATCACGGGCAGAGCCCCAGCCATCGGTTTGCACCTCACAGAAAATCGTGCCGGTGGAATCCTATTCCAGCTGACCGACATTCCTGAGAGCTTGATGCAAAGCGATGATTTTTATCCGGTCCTTGGACACCTCATCGGGAAGGCTGCGCTCGATAAGATTCCTGTGATCCACGGCATGACAGTCAAGCCGGAGGAAGACCAGTTAAAAGCCTTTGGCGCCGCGGCTGCTTCTTCGGGAGGGGTCGCCCTATTCCATATGGTTGGAGTCACACCCGAAGCGCCAACACTGGCACAGGCATTCCACGGGAAAGAGCCGATCGAAACTGTTAACGTCAGTATGGACGCTTTACGCGACTCGCGCCGCGTCCTGACGCATACCGACAGCAAAAGGCTGGATATGGTTGTCTTGGGAAGTCCGCATTTCTCCCTGGCGGAATACAAACGCCTCGCACCGATGCTGCTGGGAAGGAGGAAACATCCCGAGGTCAAGTTCCTGGTGACCTCGAGCCGTGCGATGACGCAGCTCGCAGATCGGGCAGGCCTCCTGAAACCGCTGCAAGCCTTCGGCGCGCAGATCACCGTGGACACCTGTATCCTGACCTCACCCATGCTGCCAGCAGAGATCCAAAACCTGATGACCAATTCCGCGAAGTTCGCCTACTATGCGCCGGGCTTACTGGGCAAACAGATCACGTTCGGCAGCCTGGAGGACTGTGTCCATTCTGCGGTGGCTGGTGAGATCGTTCGGGATGAGGCGCGATGGCTAGCATAATCCTGCAAGGAACGATCATTATTCCAGGTGAAGCGCAAGGCAAGGCACTTGTGGGACGCGAACCCCTCTCTTTCTGGGGAGGCTACGACTGGAAGACGGGTGAGATTATCGACCGGCGCCATGTGTTGTCCGGCGCGAACGCAAGGGACAAAATTCTGGCGATTCCGTTCACGCGTGGGTCCTCTACCACAACCGCTGTCCTGCTCGAAGCGATCCGCGCAAAGACCGCGCCCGTGGCCATTATCACCACCGGCATCGATTTCTTCTTTGCACTCGCCTCAGTCGTCGCGGAGGAGCTGTATCACGCTCCCCTGCCCTTGGTCGCTCTGGCGGAAGTAGATTTCGCGCGACTGAACACCGACGACTCTATTCAAATCAGCACAACAGGCATTGTGACTATCACGAGGTAATCCTATGAATCTCCCTGCACATGACTATTTGGATACACGCAGTATTCCCTATGAGCGCAAGAGCTTTCCTCCCGAAACGGAAAAGGGCGCGACAAATGTCGCTCGTGTACTCGGTTTTTCTGAACGGCAGGCAGTTAAGACGTTGATCTTTCAAACCGACACAGGCGAGCGCGTGCTCGTGATGCTGGGCGGCGACCAGTCTGCGATCTCGGGTCACCTCAAGAAGGCGATTGGCTCGCGCAACATCAAGATGGCAGATCCGGATATCGTCAGGGAAACAACTGGCTACGTGATCGGCTCGATTCCTGCGTTTGGCTGGCAACCTTCGGGATTTCGATCTTTCCTCGAAGCAAGCCTCCTCCAGGAACCAATCCTGGGCACGGGCGCAGGACAATGGGGCGAAGAGATCATGATCACACCCGAAAACTTAATCCGCGCGAGTGATGCCATTGTTGTGAATCTGACAGACAGGGAAAAACCGGTGAGTGGAGAATAGGGATATCTGCCGTAGAGAGAGCTCTGTTATACAGTTCATCGACGATTGCGAAAGACGCTCGCACCATGTATACTTAGAAGGTACTCCATTGTTGCATGGCGGGGATATGGATGCAGACCATTATGCTATTGTTCACGCGCATAATTTCTTCACTGTGAAGACAAATGAATAGGAATTCTGGGAGGTTCTATGTCCACTGCTAAGTAAATCGATCTGCCTTCCTCACAAGCAGCAAACCTGGAAACCACAAAAGGCTCTATTTTTTTGTCGGGACAGCCACCGTTATCTTACGTGTGGACAATTTTGCGATCCTGACCGATCCCAACTTCCTGCACGCGGGCGAGCATGTCCATCTAGGATACGGCTTGACCGCCGAGCGCCTCACCAACCCTGCCATCGATATTGAGCAGTTGCCACCTTTGGATTTTTGCGTGTTGTCCCATTATCATGGGGATCACTTTGATATCGTAAGCTTTTGCTCACAGATATATCTACTTTTCGTAGCAGGTTGTAAAGGAATGCATATGGCACAAAGAAAACAGGCTGTTGTCGCTGGCTTTCTGATCGGGATCGGTATGGGCGGGTTTGTGGATGGCATTGTCCTCCACCAGATTTTTCAATGGCACAACATGGTTTCGAATTGGATCCCTCCGACAACTATGGAAGCCATGAGGGTCAATATGCGCTGGGATGGAGTCTTCCATGCCCTGGTATGGCTGGTTACGCTTATTGGAATCCTCATGCTGTGGAGCGCGGCATATCGCCGCGAAGGAATTCCACCTCTCCGGGCATTCACGGGGCGAATGGTAATGGGATGGGGGGTGTTCAACCTGGTGGAGGGAATCATCGATCATCAAATCCTTCGCATTCATTACGTACGCCAGGTGCCGGAGTACATGGCATACAATCTTATCTTTCTTGCCCTTGGAGGTGTGCTCCTGGTTTTGATCGGGTGGAGGATGAGCAAGGAACGGCCTACGAGTCCCGTCGAACCGTAAACCTATATATCAACATTGCAAATTTGGAGGGTATTTCAATTGACCTATTTGTTTTCCATCCTTATACTGAGAATGTATCATTTATTCGAACAAGTGAGGAAAACAGGAAAGGAACCCATGATGAAAACCAAACAAATTATGGTACTGGCATTGATCCTTGTCATTCTGGCGGGGCTGGGAAACAGCGTTGCTTATGCTGCAAGCCTGTGCGTTCATCCCACGGGCGCGGGACGATGTTTTACATCGATCCAGGCCGCCGTGGATTCCGCGAGTAGCGGTGACCAAATTATCATCCGCGCGGGAACATATGTCGAACAGGTTACCATCAGCGGAAAGGACCTGACTCTTGTTGGACGCCCGGGCGCGTTGATCCAGGCACCCGCAGAAATGCAGGATACTTTGTCACCGGTGTTCGGCTTCCCGGGCCGCCCTGTCCTGCTTGTAAACGACGCGGAAGTCACTGTTCGCGACCTGATAATCGATGGAGCGAACTCGGCGGAAGGGAATCCCTTTCTGCAGGGAATCGTCTTCCTCAATGCAGGCGGCGTCATCCGCGGCAATGTAGTGAAAAATATTGGCTTTGGCGAGCCGCGCCTGCCTCTGGATGAAAATGGGTTTCCGGTGTATCAGGGTGACGGAATCGTCGTCATTAATTTCCTGGGCACACCTCGGGCTGTGGCAATTATGGATAACCAAGTGCTGAACTTCAACAACAATGGCATTCTCGTGGATGCCGAAGCAGATTTCAACAACCCCGCTGCGGCGAACCTGAGCGTGCAGGTGATGAATAACACGGTGGTGGGCTCGGGTCAAAACGGTGTTATCGATCAGTGGGGGGTATTCATCGGCGGCTTTGGCTTTGCCGACCCATCTTTCAGCATCACAGGTACCATTCGCGGCAACCGCATACGTGACATCGTGACGGTGGGCGATTATCCGCTGCCGAGTGTTGGTATTGTGATGTTTAATCCATATCACCTGGAGGTTACACAGAACACGATTGACAACGTCAACGTCGGTTTTGTTGCCAACCAGGTAGTTAGCGCTCAGATCCACCACAACGTAGTTGTGGGACCAGGTCCCGACGCGTTCGGCTCCTCCGGACTGATGATTTCCGGCATGGACTCTTATGTCACCAAAAACCGGTTTCGAAAACTTGATGCCGGCGTCTTGCTCTCCGTGGACGATCCACAATTGGGGAGCGCAGTCAATATTGTGCTTGACGACAACAATTTCGATCAAGTGGCAGCAGATATGATGACTAGCCCCGGAGCGCCGATGGCGCTGGCAGCCACAGATGCCAAAGGAACCTCCTCCTGGGCAAAACTCCCGCATCGCTAATCGTACCCTTAAGAATCTTTCCTGAGCAATCGAAACCGTGTGGATGGCAACGTCCACGCGGTTTTCTTATATAATCCTTATCCTGAGACCAGATCATAGGGTATCACTGAACGACACTTTATCCCAGCGATAATGGTTGCATCGTGTGGCAAAAGAGTCAGGCTTCGACGGGAAAGAACAGTCTTAATTTTGGAGGAGAGAGAACATGGTAGAGAAAGTCAGCTTGATCGGCTTGGGCAGTATGGGAGTCGGTATAGCACAAAATATTCTTAAGGCCGGGTTTGACCTTACAGTCTATAACCGTACCCTCGAAAAAACGGAACCACTCGCCAGGCTGGGCGCGACTGTTGCCGCTTCTCCAGCCGAAGTTACAGAGAATGCCGATATGGTTATTGCCATCGTCGCCGACGACGCTGCCTCACAGCAGATCTGGCTGGGAGAAGTCGGCGCCCTTAGCCACGCACGGAAAGAGACGATCATTGTCGAAAGTAGTACCTTATCTCACGCCTGGGTGCGTGAACTGGCAAGTCGTGCGGTGGAACGAGGGCTTGCCTTTCTGGATGCTCCCGTCAACGGCGGACCGAGCGTGGCAGCCGCGGGTCAGCTCAAAATGATGGTTGGAGGCGATGCAGAAATCCTTGCGCGCGCTGAACCTGTGCTGGCATCCTTTACAGAGGAGATCACACATATGGGACCCAATGGCGCAGGAACAATGACCAAGCTTGTCAACAACCTGATGAGTGGGGTGCAAATGGTCGCTCTGGCAGAAGCTCTGTACATGGCAGAACGCGCCGGACTGAATTTGGAACAGGTTGTTTCGGTGATCACAACGAGCGGACCCGCTAGCCCGCTCGTCAAAAGAAATGCCCCAGTCATGGCCGCACGCAGGTACGGCGAACCCAATTTTCTTCTGCGGCATATTCGCAAAGACGTTACGTACGCCTTGCGCCTGGCAGAGGAAGTCGACGCCCCGCTCACAACTGCTAGCGCGGCACGCGAAGTGTATCGGATGGCGGGCAAACTCGGCTATGACGATGCTGAGTTTTCTGCTGTCTTCGAGGCTTTGCATTGGGACTTATTACGTAAATCTTAACGGAATGCGCCCCCGTGTAAGCTTTTATCTCCTTCTCACATCGGGAAAATAGAATGAAGAAGCACAAGGATTAACTGTAGGAGGTCCAAATGGCGACATTTACCAAACCGTCCGATCAAGAACTACGAAAGCGTTTGTCCCCGTTGCAATATGAAGTGACACAGCACGAGGGTACAGAACGCCCGTTCTCGAACGAATACTGGAACAACAAACAGGCAGGCATCTACGTGGACGTTGTCTCGGGCGAGCCGCTGTTCAGCTCGCTCGATAAGTATGACTCTGGAACGGGCTGGCCCAGCTTTACCAAACCGCTGGAGCCGGAGAATATCAACACGCACACCGATTTCAAGCTCTTTATGCCTCGCACCGAAGTCCGCTCGAAGCAGGCTGACTCGCACCTGGGGCATGTCTTCGACGATGGTCCCGCCCCCACGGGTTTGCGCTACTGCATGAATTCCGCCGCGCTGCGTTTTATTCCGGTCGAGCGGCTCGAAGAAGAGGGCTATGGGCAATATCGATCCCTGTTCCAGAACGAGAAGTAAACCTGTTCGAGTGTTTCCGTCCATAAAAACGACCCGCCTTTCTGGCGGGTCGTTTTTTTATCTCAAATACAACTCATTGAATTCGTGCAGTCTTTCGGCAAGGGTATCATTGATATCATCTTCCTCCATGCGCCATTCCCAATTGCCGCCAAGGCGCGAAGGATAATTCATGCGCGCCTCCGTGCCCAGGCTGAGCACATCCTGCATCGGGGCAACGGCATAGACAGCCACTGAGGACCACACCCCACGGATCAAATCCCAGGCAAAGTCGCTGCCGTCGCTTTTTAAGTAACGCAGCGCAAATGTACGCTCTTCTGGCGGCGCTGACTCCAACCATCCCATTGCCGTATCGTTGTCATGGGTTCCCGTATAGGCAACGCAATTCGTGGGGTAATTATGTGGCAGGAAGGCATTCTCAGCGCCACTAAAACCGAACTGGAGGATTTTCATGCCCGGCAGGTTGAATCCATCCCGCAGCTCCACGACATCGGGTGTAATGACTCCCAGGTCCTCGGCGATGATCGGCAGCGTGCCATCGTCCCCAGCAGCCAACTCACGCGAAACAGTAGTGAAGAAATCCCTACCCGGACCGGTCTTCCATTGCCCTGTTTCTGCGGTCGGCGCGCCGTAGGGAATCTCATAATATCCAGCGAAGCCACGAAAGTGATCCAGGCGCACCACGTCTACAAAATTTAGCACCGAGCGGAATCGCTCGAGCCACCAGGTATAGCCAGAGGCTCTATGGACATCCCAGCGATAAAGCGGATTACCCCACAACTGCCCCGTCACGGAGAAGTAATCCGGCGGCACACCAGCGACGACCGTGGGCAGACTCTTTTCATCCAGAAAAAAAAGCTCAGGGTTCGCCCAGGCATCCGCGCTGTCGTAGGCAATAAATATCGGGATATCGCCGATGATCTTGATATTCTGTTCCTTGGCATAGCGGCGTAATTTGTGCCACTGGCGAAAAAATAAGAATTGGTAAAACGAGTACCGCAGGATGTCAGATTGATAATCGGATCGTGCTCTCTGCATGGCAGAGGGTTCCCGCTTGCGAAGCGATTCATCCCAATCACTCCACGGACCACCGCCGTTTGCTTCCTTTAATGCCATGAAAAGAGCATAGTCATCCAGCCAGGCTGCATTGTCCACTTTAAACTGTTCGAATTCCTCGCCAAGCTTGTTCGATGCAGAAGTGAAATGGGAAAATGCCTTTTGCAGCATCCCCAACTTCCAGGGTATCAGCCGACCGTACTCTACGAGGGATGACGTAGACGCAGGCAGATCGGTCACGTCATCCTGAGTCAGGAGTCCATCCTGGATCAATGCGTCAAAACTGATCAAATACGGGTTGCCGGCAAAGGCAGAAAAGCACTGATACGGCGAGTCGCCATAGCCGGTGGGACCGAGCGGCAGTACCTGCCAGAGTGTGCATCCCGTAGATGCCAGCCAGTCCAAAAATCGGTACGCTTGTGGACCTATATCTCCGATTCCATAAGGTCCAGGCAGGCTGCTGGGATGAAGAAGGATTCCCCCCGCTCGACTAAACGATTTCATTGGGCTGTCTCCGCGTTTCTATAATTTGCCCTGCACGAACTGTCGATGACTCATAATCAGATTCGATCACATCGGTGCCCACTTGTGCTTCCGGTTCCACAACATAGTCAGCGGGGACAGTACAGTTCTTGCCCACCAGCGCCAACCGGATATTCGCGTCCGCCACTCCCCAGCCAATGCGAGCATTCTGCCCGATATTAGAACGTTTATCGATAATGGAGCGTTCGATGACCGCACCGCTTTCGATTACGGTATCCGTCAGAATGATAGACTCACGCACCACCGCGCCAGATCGAATCACCACCCCGGGCGAAATAAAGCTGCTCTCTACGCGCGTATCCGCTCCAATATAAGCTCCATTGCAGATCATGCTTGCGTAGATCTGGGCATTCGCAGGAAATCGAGCCGGCGGGTATTCCTCGGTGCGCGTATGGATGATCCAGTCGCGATTATAGAGTTTGAGCTTGGGGGTGGGGGCCAGCATGTCCATATGCGATTGCCAGTAGGATTGGTACGTGCCAACATCCATCCAATAGCCCGTATAAGGAAACGCAAAGACTCTCGCCTCCGATTGCACCAGACTGGGAATAATATTCCTGCCAAAGTCATGCGCAGAGTCCGGGTTCAATCGGTCTTCCCAGAGAGCTCTGTCTAACACCTCACGATTGAAAAGATAGACTCCCATGTTTGCGAGATTGGACGGAGGCGCAGACGGCTTCTCCAGGAACGATGTAACACGGTACTTGGAATCGGTGCCGAGAATTCCAAATCGAGAGGCTTCCTCCATCGGGACGTGAATCGTGCCAACCGTCAGGTCGGCGCGTTGATCCAGATGGAAGGAAATCATGGGCTCGAAGTCCATGGTATAGATGTGATCCCCAGAAAGGATCAGGACCAGATCCGGGAAGTCCCTCTTAATAAAGCTAAAGTTTTGCTGCACGGCATCCGCCGTTCCCACAAACCAATCGGAATCCTTGCGCGCTTTGTAGGGAGTCAGAATCTTCACCCCGCCGGTGAAGTCCCGGTTAAGGTCCCAGGGCGTGCCGGACCCGATATGCTCGATCAGAGATTGCGGGCGGTACTGCGCCAGCACCATCACATCAAAGATTCCCGAATTTACACAATTTGATAGCGGAAAATCAATGATCCGGTACTTTCCGGCAAACGGAACTGCCGGCTTTGCCCGTTTTGCCGTCAGGACGCCCAGACGGGAGCCTTCACCACCTGCAAGAATTACTGCTCGTATTTTCATAGGGAATCTCAGCTTTCGCGAAGTTTGACTTCATTGCGCGTACGAGGGATCGTTGTGGATTCGCTGATTATGTTTTTGTACAGATCAAGGTACTTCCGGGCAGAGTTGGTCCAGGAGAAATCCTGGACCATCCCTGCTCTTTGTAGCATCTGCCAGCGCTCACGATCTGGATACAGTTGTAATGCCCGGCGAAGCGCGCCATTGAAGGATTTCACGGTTTTGTCCACAAACACGAACCCGGTTTCACTATCGGTAACCGTGTCATGCAATCCACCGACGGCGCGCACCAGCGGAATACTGCCATAGCGCATGGCGATCATTTGCGAGATGCCGCATGGTTCATATCGGGATGGCATGAGAAAGAGGTCGGAACCAGCGTAAATCTGACGCGCTAGACTGGCATCGTAACGCGTCTCCACGCAAACCCGATCGGGCAGCTCCTCCTGTAGCTTTTTTGCGAGCGCTTCGAGTTTCGGGTCGCCTGTGCCCAGAAGAACAAGCTGCCAATCCCGCTTTGCCATGATCTTCAAGCCTTTCAGGGCAATATCAATCCCCTTTGCTTGATCCATCCTAGAGACGATACCCAACAACGGCACATCTGGCAGAACCGGGAGACCAAGCCGCTCTTGCAGAGCGGCTTTATTACGCGAGCGCAGGTCGAAAGTCTCGGCATTAAAATTCGCGGCAAGGGCGGGATCGGTCTGCGGGTTGAAGGAATTGGTATCCAATCCATTTAGGATGCCATGGAGACTACCCGTACGCGTGCGAAAAAAGTCCTGGAGTCCGGCGCCAAAGTCTTCATGCAAGATCTCGGTTGCGTACGTAGGAGAGACCGCCACAATAGCATCCGACGCCCACAACCCTAATGGCATAGGCATGACCCTTGCCCACTCGGGGAGATCGGTATTGGCAAGCGGCAGACCATACGCTTCCAGGATGTCGCTTACATTGGGTCCTAAAAAGGGCAGGTTATGAATCGTGACGAGGGTGGACACCTGGCGTGCCTTCTCGCTCCAGCGTTTGACCAGATTGGCATAGGCAGCCAGCGCTGTATGCCAATCATTCACGTGAATGATGTGCGGCTCCCAATTGATCTGGCGAGGCAGTTCTAAGGCTGCGAGCGAAAAAAATGTATATTTCTCGGCGTCCAGAATCGTATTGGAGGAATAGACCGAGCCACTGGCGCGGATCGGGTCGCCGTTGATAAAATACACTGGCATTCCCCCCAGACTCCCTTCGTATACCTGCACCTGCAGCTCTTGCCTGCCACGCAGAATCGAATAGATCCCTACGGCACGAAAAGGATCCGACCGTATGGCCATATGGTGCGGCAATACAAGCCGCACATCTAGTTTGATTTCATCATTGGAAAGCGCCCGCAAAGCACGTGGTAGTGTCCCTGCTACATCTCCCAGCCCACCTACTTTCACAAACGGCTCAGCTTCGGCTGCCAGGAAAAGCACATTGATGGTTTGAGACATGTATCAATTGTACAACGAAAACAAAGAGGTTCTTAAGTTAATTCGCACATCATTCAGATATGGCAGCAGTTTCACTCCTGGCATATCTCAGGGCTATGACCATTGAAAACGACATAGTACATCTGGCGCGTGAAAACGCGTTTATCCCAGCGATATCTGACTCCATACAAGGTTCTTGTGCGCGGGTATTGGATGTCTTTTAATTCCAAAAATCGGCCAGGAGAAATCTTTTTCCTCGTCTTGAGGTCAACCACATCTGGTACAAGTTTTTATTGTCATTTCTAACGCCGTCACTTTTCCGTCACTAAATGGCTATACGATTAAGTTTTTAAAATCGAAAGACCCAGGCTTTTTTTCTCCTGGATCTCCGATCCTACAAAAGTGCTAATTTTCTAGGGGTGGATGATGGGGCTCGAACCCACAACCATCGCATCCACAGTGCGATGCTCTGCCATTGAGCTACATCCACCATATTTGTTGCGGGCGATATTTTACCACAATCAGTCTAGTTTCAGTTCAGCCAGCGTCTCGTTGTTCAGAAATTCACCGGTCTCTATAAAACCGAGGCGCGCATACAATTGGCGTGCCAATTCGTTTTCTGGCTCATAACTAATCCCCACGGTATGGATTCGCTCATCCCCACGAAATATTTCCAGCAGCTTCTCCATGGCAAAACGTCCGTAGCCTTTGCCCTGGTGGCTTTCATCCACCATTAATCGGATAATAAAGGCTTGCTGCTTCGTGTGTTCAAAGTTATAGCCATACATTACGAATCCCACCGGCGTATTTCCATCGTAGATTCCAAATGGATAGAAATCCCAGTGTCCTTCGTCATCATCGCCGAATTGAGCCTCGGCGATGGAATACAAATTGGAGGCGACGAAATGGCTCTGATCCTCACGCACTTTGAGGCGGATCAACTCCCTCCAGTTGTCTTTGGTGACCGGCCGGATTTCAGGCACCGATCATGTCCCTGACAGTATCTATTAACATCTCGCGCGGCACCGAGACCTGCTCACCATTCATCAGATTTTTGACCGCCACATCGCCTTTCTCTATCTCTTCGGGACCCAGCACAAGAGTCACCTTTGCACCGATGCGGTCTGCATATTTGAACTGTTTGGGCAGCTTCACCGCTTCTGGGTAGCAGACCACCTTAAGCCCCGCGCGGCGGAGTTCACTGGCAAGCTTAAAGGATTCAAGCAGGCAGTCCTCGTTGAACACTGTCACCAGAACAGGCGCAGGATTAATATTCAAGTCTTTTGGCAGCAGATCATATTTTGCCAGAATCAAGCCAATGACCACATCTCCCATGGCGAAACCAACACCCGGAATGGGATCGCCGCCCACATCGCGGGTCAGGTTGTCATAGCGACCACCGCCCAGAATCGAGCGCTTGATGTCGCCGCCCACCTCCCAGGCTTCAAAGACCGTGCCTGTGTAGTATAAAAGACCGCGCATGATAGAGGCATCAAATTCGAAAAACTGACGTAATCCCAGCGCATCCACGACTGCGAAGAAACGCGTGAGCTCGGCTGACTGTTTCCATAGATCGTTATCGGCCAACATCTCCTTGATCTTGGTAATTTGTTCAGGAGAAAGCCCTATATTTCTCCCATATTCCGTCCATGATTCAGGCGACAACTTATCGCGGCGGTCAACCCAGGACGAAACCGCTGGACGTTTCTCGACAGAAATGTCGAGGGCGTTGAACCGATCATCAATGAGGCGGCGGTTATTGACCTTGATGATGACCTGTTGCGGAGTGAGCCCAACGCGCTGAAAGAATGTCGCCAAAACCGCCGCGGTCTCCGCATCGGCTTCCGAAGAGCTGACTCCGAGCATATCCACGTTCCATTGGAAGAACTCGCGCGTTCGTCCCTTTTGGGGACGCTCATAGCGCCAGAATGGTCCGAACGACCACCACCGTACCGGAAAGTTCACTTCGTTTTGTTTCTGCGCCACCATGCGCGCCAGGCTGGGCGTGAGCTCCGGTCGCAGTGTGATCTCGGAGCCGCCGCGATCCATAAACACGTAGGATTGCTCCTTCACCAGCTCCTCCCCAGACTTCGCCGCGTAAAGCTCGAGTGACTCCAGGATCGGTGCTTCATATTCCTGGTATCCAAAGGACTCCGCCACCTCACGCACCATGTTATATAACCAGACGCGAACCGCCATCTGCTCAGGATAAAAATCTCGTGTGCCCTTTACGGATTGAATAACTTTCTTCATCGATACACCGTCCAAAATTCAACGATTGAACTTTGATTTCTTTTTGGTATAATTTTATATCGTAGTAGCGGCTTTAGTCGCCTAAATTCAAAGACTTCAGTCGTTGTTACATAAGGAGCTGCAATGGAAATCAACTATCAGGAAACATCAAAAGATCTTCTCACCCGCATTGACATCCACGAAAAATATGGTTCCGCCAACATCGATCAGTGGACGACCGAGCTACTCAAACCGCAACCTGGCATGAACATACTGGATATTGGATGTGGCGCTGGCAAACAGTGCTTCCTGTTCGACGATTATACTAAAGGAGAAGCGAAAATCACCGGAGGAGATTTCTCGGAGGAGCTCCTGGAAAAGGCGCGGGTAAAAAACCAGGAGCGCGGTTCGAATATCGAATTCCGATTTCTCGATTTTAACAAAACGTTTGAGTTCCCGGATAACTCCTTTGACTTATGTACAAGCGCCTTCGCTATTTACTACGCATCGAATCTCGCTTTTACATTCGGCGAGGCTCATCGTGTCCTCAAGCCAGGCGGGCGGCTGTTCGTCTCCGGACCCTTGCCCGAGAACAAAAAAATGTTCTATGAGATCATCCGGGAGGCAACGAACACGCCCATCCCTCCTATGCCTGGTTCTTCGCGGTTCAAAGGGGAGATCTTCAATACAATCGACCGGATCTTTGCCAAAACCGAACTCCACACCTTCGAAAATCACCTAACCTTCCCTGAAGTCGCGTCGTTTATTGAATACGTACGCGCCTCGCTAAGCGAAGACCGCAAGCTATGGACATCCATGTTCAATGGGAAAGAGGAATATGAAACCCTAATCGGAAGAATCACCGATGTGGCGACACACTGGTTTGAGAGAGATGGAAAACTGGTGATGACGAAGGTGGTCGGGGGAATTTTGGCGACGAAGTAGTGCGGTAACTGGTAAATAGTAATTGGCTCCATCCAGCCTCAACGAGGTGAAACATTGACGAACCATAAACTTATCGATCTCAGCCATGAAGTGGAACACGGGATGATCACGTATAAGGGACTTCCCGCTCCGATCATCTGTGACTTTCTTTCCCGCGAGGAATCGCGCAAGCATTATGCGGAAGGAACGGAATTCCACATCGGCAAGATCGAGATGGTCGCGAATACAGGAACCTATGTGGATAGCCCATTTCATCGCTTTGCGGATGGGATCGACCTGGCAGAGCTTCCGCTAGAGTCATTAGCAGACTTGGAGGGCATCGTGATTCGTGCAAGCGGAACCGGACGAGCGATTTCTGCAGAAGGCTTTACAGGATTGGATCTTCGAGGCAAAGCTGTGCTGATCCATACGGGTTGGTCACGTCACTGGCGGACAGACCAGTACGTTGAAGGTCATCCTTTCCTCACACGAGGTGCAGCACAGTTCCTGGCAGATTCTGGCGCGGCATTCGTTGGAATTGATACCTACAACATCGATGACACGACCGACGGTACGCGTCCCGCGCATACGATCCTGCTGGGCAATCGCATTCCGATCTGTGAGCACATGTGTGGATTGGAGCATCTTCCCGACAGAGGATTCCGCTTCCATGCAGCGCCGGTAAAAGTCCGGGCATTCGGCACGTTCCCCGTTCGAGCATACGCTGTGCTGGGAGCGTAACCAAATGAATTTTTTTGGCAGAAGTGTCTTGTTCCTCGGGGCGCATCCGGATGACATTGAATTAGGCTGCGGTGCTTTGCTCCATCGTATTGCCAGGCAGACAGATGTCTTATGCGTCACACTTTCAGACAATCAAAAGAATCCGAACCTGCAGAATGTAAAAAATGAGCACTTCGAATCTATGGCAGTGCTGGGGGTTCCCCAGGAAAAGATTGTTTTGGGACCCTTCACCACACGCGTGTTTCATGACTCACGGCAAGAAATCCTCGAATATTTTCTCAAACTTCGCAGGGAGTTCGGTCCCGACCTGATTTTCATCCATTCCAAACAGGATGTGCACCAGGATCACAATACCATGACAGACGAAGCCTTGCGTGCTTTTCGCGGCATCACGGTCCTGGGCTTTGACGTTGTGCGTTCCTCTTACGGTTTTTTTCCTCACTTCCTCGTTGAAGTCACAGAAGAGGATGTAAACAAAAAGATCGAAGCGCTTGCCAAATATGAAACGTACCGCGATCGGTATTACTTCAACAGCGAATTGACACGTTCCATTATGGTGCGCCACGGCGCCCTGGCAGAACGTCCATTTGCGGAGGGATTTGATATCTTGAGGATCGTTGGGACATTTGGAGATTAGAGAGCCATGGAATTCCATGCTTTATATCAGGAGCTGCAAAGGAGCACGGAGATGATCCGTGCTTTATTATTGGGGGTGACTCAAGAGGAAGCACAAGTTAAACCGAATCTAGAGTCCTGGTCAATGCTGGAAGTGGTTTGTCATTTGTATGATGAGGAACGCGAAGATTTTCGAGAGCATGTGGATTTCATTTTAAATCGTCAGAATGAAGATTGGCATCAAATTGATCCGCAAGCCTGGGTCAGGGAGCGGAACTATAATGACCAGGAATTTATCGAGATACAGAAAAAGTTTTTCGCAGAACGGCAGAAGTCTTTAGATTGGCTCCTGGAAATGTCCAATGCAGACTGGAGTACCATGTACACCTCAGAGTATGGCTCGACAAGCGCGGGAGAGATGTTCGCTTGCTGGGTAGCACATGATAACTTGCATATGCGCCAACTTATCGAACTCAGACGAGTAAAGATAGAAAACATCACGAAGCCGCTCAACCTTGAATATGCAGGGGATTGGTAAATAAAAAGAGGAAAGACTCCCGTCTTTCCTCTTTTTATTTATCTATCAATGTTATTCTTTTGGGATCCCCACCTGAATCATTCCATCCACTACTCTTACAGGATAAGCTGGCACATCGACTACAGCAGGCATTTGCATGACCTGACCTGTGCGTACATCGAACTCGGCGCCATGGCGCGGGCAGACGATGTTATAGCCTTCGAGATCCCCATCCCCCAGGGGTCCATCGTCATGCGTGCAGATGTCTGCAATAGCAAAAAACTGCTCTGCAATATTGAAAATGACAAGGGACCTGCTTTCCACTTCCACAAACAATCGCTCCCCGTTGGGGAGCTCGGAGGCGGGCGCAATGTCAAGAAATTCAGCTTTGGATTCGTCGTAGGTGGTGTAATTGAACATCATGTAAGTATACAGGCAGACAAGTCTCTCTTGTCTACTCTCTCCTTGTTTACTCGACTAACTCTTCGCCGGCTTCGCCCAACCCATACACACCGGCTTTCAGCACTTTGAGCGAAAGCAAGGCGCATTTCAAACGAACAGGTCCCAGGTCAATGCCCAGCATATCGAGGATATCCTGCCTATTCAATTGTTTGAGTTCTTCAATGGGTTTACCAATGATAGATTCCATCAGCAGATCGGCTGACGCCTGCGAAATAGCGCAACCGCGTCCGTCAAAGCGCGCCTCTGCCACGTGGCCCCGATCGTCTGTGCGAAGTGTGATCTCGATGTGGTCGCCGCACAAGGGGTTGCTGTCCGCAAATTGTATATCATGGGGATCGAGTCGCCCGCGATAACTGGGATGCTTATAGTGCTCGATGATGACTTCGCGATAGAGGTCGTCCATACGTTCTCCGGTGCCAAGTTTCGAGTGTCATGGATCAGGCGGAAGGAATGACACCTGAGCCTGGAACACTCGACACAGAATTATCCAAACAACTCTTTTACTTTATATATCCCGTTCACAAGCAGGTCCACTTCTTCTTTCGTGTTGTACAGATAGAAGCTGGCACGCGAGGTGGCGGGAATGCCAAACTTTTCGTGGAGAGGCTGTGCGCAGTGGTGACCGGCACGGACAGCGATCCCATCCCTGTCTAGGATCTGCGCTACGTCATGGGGATGGATTCCATCAAGAGTGAACGCCGCAATTCCACCTTTGTGTTGCGCACTGGGTCCAAACACCTTCAGTCCCGGAATTTCGTCCAACCGCTCGAGAGCATACTCAGTGATCGCATGCTCGTGCGCGGCGATCGCATCCATTCCGAGGGAAGACAAATAATCTACTGAGGCTCCAAACCCAACCGCTTCCGCAATGGCTGGTGTACCTGCTTCGAACTTATAAGGCAGTGCATTGGTGCGGAACGAATGCAGCTTCACTTCCTTGATCATGTCGCCGCCGCCCAAAAATGGAGGCATAGCTTCTAATAAATCGACCTTACCATACAGGGCGCCGATGCCTGTGGGACCGCACATCTTATGAGCGGAGAAGGCAAGGAAATCCGCGTCGAGAGCCTGCACATCTACCTCGAGGTGGGGCACAGATTGAGCTGCGTCTACTAACGTCACGGCTCCAGCTTCATGGGCGAGACGAATGAGCTCCGCCGCAGGGTTGATCGTCCCGAGCACGTTGGACATGTGCGTAAACGAAACGAGCTTCGGGCCGCGCGCCAGTAGCGTTTTGTAGTCATCCAGATCGAGCAAACCATCTTCTGTCACAGGGACGAAACTCAGCTCGATGCCGCGTTCCGCCTGGAGAATCTGCCAGGGAACCAGGTTGGAGTGGTGCTCCATCTCCGTCAGGATGACTAGATCGCCTGACCGTAAGTTGGCGCGTGCCCACGAGTATGCAACGAGATTGATCGACTCGGTCGTATTCCGAGTGTAAATGATCTGGTGTGCCGAGGGTGCATTAATGAACTTAGCGATTTTTACGCGTGCTTCTTCATACAAAGAGGTCGCTTCTTCGGCAAGCATATGCACGCCGCGATGAATGTTCGCGTTCGAACGGCGATAGTAGGAATCCATCGCTTCGATGACCGGGAGAGGTTTCTGTGAGGTCGCCGTAGAATCCAGATATACCAGCGGAGTGCCGGGTCTGGTCTCTCGCTTGAAGATCGGGAAATCGTTACGAATCTTGCTTACATCTAGCATGAGGTATACAAGTAGACAAGTAAACATGCGTACATGTCTACCTGTCTACTTGCGTCTTCCCTAATAATCCGGAATTGCCTTTTCGCGCTTGACTGACTTCTTCGCTACGGGGCGAATATGTTCTGAATTGAGTGGATACCACAGGATGCGATCCGGGACCATCCAACCGTCTGTTAAAAAGACGTTCGAACGGAACTGGACAGCAACCATTTTGTTGTCCACTTGCACCACGATGCCACGAATCCAACCGCGGACACGTTCCTTATTCTTTTCGTGGTCGCAATAGACTTCGACCGTATCCCCGACTTGAAAATCGTGCTCCCCACCCGGTGCGCGCATATAGGCGAACTGTGGCGTGCGTGCTGACTTGGGACGCACGACATCGCTATTAGCGATCGCGTGCGGTGGCGAAATTCGGTTGACCACCCGGGGCTTTTCTGCGATGCCAGCTTTTGTCTGGGTGCCATTGGGTTTCGTCACGGCCCGAGCTTCCACGACCTTCTTCGACTTTTCCTGAACTTTGTTTTTTTTTGTTTTTACTGGCATAAATGCTCTCAATTCTTTTTCAAACTCTTTAAACCTGAGAAACTGTTAAGCCATCTTACTGGCGATATATTCCTGGAAGCGCTCGCGCACACCTTCAAAGGGGATGCGCTGGAAGATAGGATCAAAGAATCCCTCCACTACAATTTTTTCCGCTTCAGCCTGCGGAATGCCACGCGACTTGAGATAAAAGAGCGGCTCTTGTTCAAGCTTGCCAACGGTCGCGCCGTGTGTGCAGCGGACATCGTCTGCCAGGATTTCCAACCCAGGGATCGAATCCGCGCGAGCACCATCGCTCAACACCAGATTACGATTCGCCTGATAACCATCTGTTTTCTGGGCGGCGGGAGCAACATAGATCATGCCCTGCCAGACAGAGCGACTCTTGCCCTTCAAAGCACCCTTGAACAGCAAATCGCTGGTCGTGTGCGGCGCTAAATGATTTTGCTGTGTATCATGGTCGAGGTGCTGGGTTCCGTCCGTAAAGTAGAAACCAGACATGCGTCCCTGCGCACCCTCGCCGGCAAGGTCGAGCTCACTAAAGTTTTTCGTGAGGCGCGAACCGATCGCGCCAAAGATCCAATCAAGATTGCCATCGCGCTCAACGCGGGCGCGTTCGTGAGAGAAGTTCCAGACGTGGCGTCCCCACGATTGCAATTCGACAAACTTCATTGACGCATTTTGCATCACCTGGATTTCGACGATTCCGGCGTGCATAGAATTGGACGCCATATCATCCGGTGACGCCGATTCATGCACATATGTTACTGAAGCGCCTTCATCCACCAGGACGAGGATGTGGGACACGTGAGCAAGGTTTGCGCCCGGTCCCCAGAGCACAGAATGTAATGGCTCATCCACTACGACGCCCTTCGGCACGTACAACACGACGCCATTTTGCGCAAATGCACCAGCCAGCGCAGAAAACTTTCCTTCCTCCACGTTGACGGTCTTGCCGATCATTCTCCCCAGTAATTCGGGGTACTCCTGCTCTGCGGTTCTTAAGTCTGTAAAGATGAGGCCTTTTTGCGCCAGTTTTTCATCGAGATCGACTTTTGCTTCGCCCGGGGTGAGAATGATCTGTCCACCGTGCTGGTCAGCCACCAAAGGTATGAGCAAATCTTCGCGCACAGCGGGAAGGTCATTCGTATTTTCGAATGCCAGCCTGAACTTGTCCGTGGGTAGGTTGTGGATGTCGGTCCGACGCCAGGCTTCCTGCGTTGTGTCAGGAAGGGGAAGTCGTTTGAATGCATTCCAGGCTAAAGTGCGATACGAAGCGATGCCATTCCCGGGGGCACGGACATCGGATTCGGTAAAGGCGAAATCTCTGGTAGCAGCATCAGCCCGTCGAGTCCTTGAAACGACAACTTTGGGTTTTTCCTGCATGTTATCCGATGCTTCCTTCCATCTGTAGTGCAATCAAACGGTTCATCTCGACGGCATATTCCATCGGTAATTCCTTGACAAGAGGCTCAATAAAGCCAGAGACGACCATAGTCGTGGCTTGCTCTTCGCTGAGTCCACGGGACATGAGGTAGAAGAGCTGCTCCTCACCTACTTTGCTCACCGAAGCCTCGTGACCGATGGTGACATCGTCTTCATCAATTTCGATGTAGGGATACGTGTCTGAGCGGGATTTTGGATCGAGGAGAAGGGCATCGCAGACCACACTGGACTTAACACCTTTCGCACCCTTGTACACTTTGAGCAGTCCGCGATAAGAAGCACGCCCGCCACCTTTGCTGATGGATTTGGATGTGATCTTGCTCGAGGTGTTCGGCGCAAAGTGAATCATCTTCGAGCCTGCATCCTGCGTCTGACCGGGACCGGCAAACGCCATCGAAAGCATCTCGCCGCGCGCGCCGGGCTCCATCAGATAGCAGGACGGATATTTCATCGTGACCTTCGAGCCGATATTGGCGTCGACCCACTCGTGGGTGCCATTCTCGAAGACTTTGGCACGCTGGGTCACGAGGTTATACACGTTCGTGGACCAGTTCTGGATCGTCGAATAACGCGAACGTGCACCCTTCTTAACGATGATTTCAATTACACCGGAATGGAACGAGTCGGTGGTATATTGCGGCGCGGTACAACCTTCTACATAATGGACCTGCGCACCTTCATCTACAATAATCAGGGTGCGTTCGAACTGTCCGAGATTAGCTGTGTTTAAGCGGAAGTAAGCCTGCAAGGGCAAATCTACGTTGACGCCCTTCGGCACATACACGAACGAGCCGCCAGACCAGACTGCGCTGTTCAGCGCAGCAAATTTATTGTCTTCGATCGGGATCACGGTCCCGAAATACTCCCGGAACAAATCGGGGTGCTGCTTCAAACCATCTTCGATGCTCAGGAAGATCACACCCTGCTTCTCAAGATGCTCCTGGATCGAGTGATAGACCATCTCCGATTCATACTGCGCGCCGAGACCTGCCAGGAACTTCCGTTCGGCTTCCGGCACGCCCAGTCTGTCAAAGGTGCGCTTGATGTCATCGGGGACATCTTCCCATGATTTTTCGCTTTTTTCGGTCGGTTTGACGTAAAAGTAAATCTCGTCAAAGTTGAGGTCTTTCAGCGAGGGACCCCAGTTCGGCATCGGCCGCTTCTGGAAGTGCTCAAGCGCCTTCAGACGGAACTCAAGCATCCATTGCGGCTCATCCTTCATGCGCGAGATATTCTCAACGACTTCCCGGTTCAAGCCTTTTTGTGACTTAAACGTGTAATTATCGTCACGGTCATGAAAGCCGTATTTATACTGACCGATATCTTCTAGAATTTTTGCATCTTCACTCATAGCAATCTCCAAAACCTTTATCACAAAGGTTAAAGTTTAAAGCTTCCTTTGTGACCAGGAAACTAGGCAGGGGTCTCTTCGTATCGTTCGCGGATCCACTCGTAGCCTTTTTCTTCGAGGTGCAGTGCCAGGTCGGGGCCGCCGGATTCGACGATGCGCCCGCCAAGCATCACATGGACGTAATCAGGCTTGATATAGTTCAGCAAACGCTGATAGTGCGTAATCACCAACGCGCCCATGTCTCTATTCATCAGGGCGTTCACCCCATCTGCCACAATACGCAGAGCGTCGATGTCGAGACCCGAGTCGGTTTCGTCCAGGATCGCGATCTCGGGAGAGAGAGTCGCCATTTGCAGGATCTCTGCCCGCTTTTTCTCACCGCCCGAAAAGCCCTCGTTGAGATACCGGCCGGCAAAGCTCTGGTCCATTTTGAGCAGGCTCATCTTTTCCTTGAGCATCTTGCGGAACTCAGGGATGGGAATGCCTTTGTCGTCCGGGTTCTCTTCACGTCGACGCGCGTTCAAGGCCGTTCGCAGGAAGTTCGCGACGGTCACGCCGGGGATAGCAACCGGATACTGGAAGGCAAGGAAAATACCGAGCCGCGAGCGCTCGTCGGGCTCCAGCTCGAGAATGTTCTGCCCTTTAAAAAGGACTTCGCCTCCGGTGACCGTGTAACTGGGGTGCCCCATCAAGGTGTAAGCTAATGTAGATTTGCCGGTCCCGTTCGGACCCATAATTGCCTGGACTTTCCCCTGTTCCACTGTCAGATCTACGCCTTTGAGAATTTCCTTTCCCTCGATGCTGACGTGTAAATTCTTGATTTCAAGTTGCGACATTCCTTCTCCTG